>NZ_JBITLW010000002.1:689839-924459 GCF_044465645.1 Streptomyces sp. NPDC049627
CCCGGTGTCCGGGATCGCCCGCGCCATGGGCATCATCCGGCAGAGCGTGCAGCGCATCGCCGACCGGCTGGCGGATGCCTTCGGTGAGGCGCAGCTCGCCGGTGCGGTGCGGGTTCTGGAGCGGTCGTCGCCGAGTTCCGGTCCGCCCGGCCGGGGTGGGGGTGGCCGGGTGCTGGGTGCTGGGTGCTGTGCTCGGCGAACCCCTCCCGGTGTCCGGGATCGCCCGCGCCATGGGCATCATCCGGCAGAGCGTGCAGCGCATCGCCGACCGGCTGGCGGATGCCTTCGGTGAGGCGCAGCTTGCCGGTGCGGTGCGGGTTCTGGAGCGGTCGTCGCCGAGTTCCGGTCCGCCCGGCCGGGGTGGGGGTGGCCGGGTGGCGGGTGCTGGGGGCCGTGCTCCTCGGACCTCGCCGCGCCTGTTACGGAACCGTAGACGCCTACCCGTTCACCTCCCCGTTTGCCGCACTATCGTGGGGCCGAGGGCTTGGGCGGGGGTTGGTTGGGGGGCGTGCGATGGAGCAGTTGGGGGCGGGGGATCCACCGCAGATCGGGGCGTACCGGCTGTTGGGGCGGCTCGGGGCCGGCGGGATGGGGGACGTGTATCTCGCCCGCTCGGACCGTGGCCGTACCGTCGCCGTCAAACTCGTCCGGCGGGAACTGGCCGCGCAGGAGGAGTTCCGGGCCCGCTTCCGGCAGGAGGTGCAGGCCGCGCGGCAGGTCGGCGGGTTCTGGACCGCGCCGGTGCTCGACGCGGACACCGAGGCCGAGGTGCCCTGGGTGGCCACCGGGTATGTCGCGGGGCCCAGCCTCCAGCAGGTCGTCGGGCACGACCACGGGGCGCTGCCCGAGCGTTCGGTACGGATCCTGGCGGCGGGGCTGGCGCATGCGCTCAAGGACATCCATGCCGCGGGCATCGTGCACCGGGACCTGAAACCGTCCAACGTCCTGGTCACCATCGACGGACCCCGCGTCATCGACTTCGGGATCGCCCGGGCACTGGAGACGGTCGGCGAGAGCGGGCTCACGCGCACCGGCGCGCTCATCGGATCGCCGGGTTTCATGGCGCCCGAGCAGGTGCGCGGCGACCGGATCACGCCCGCCTGCGACGTGTTCTGCCTGGGCTCGGTGCTCGCGTACGCCGCGACCGGCAGGCTGCCCTTCGGGTCCCTCGACAGCGGCGCGCACGCCGTGATGTTCCGGATCGCCCAGGAGGAACCCGATCTGGACGGGATGCCCGAGGGCATCGCCGACCTGGTGCGCGACTGCTTGCGCAAGGAGCCGGGGGCCCGGCCGACGTTGAACCGGATCCTGGAGCGTACGGGGGCCGAGGACACCGTCTCCGGCGGACGGTCCCGCGATCCGTGGCTGCCGAGTGCGCTGGTGGCGCAGTTGGGGCGGCATGCGGTGCGGCTGCTGGACGCGGAGGATCCGGTGGGGCCGGGGGAGGGCGGTTCGGGCGCCGGTGCCGGTAGGGGGGTAGATGCGGCTCCGGGTGCAGCAGAAGGAGGCCACAGCGAGCCGACTCCCGCGGCCTCCCCCGAGCACGCTCCGGCCGCCGGCGTGACACCGCCGGATCACCTCCCCACCGTGACCGCCCCGCAGAACGGTCGGACCTCCCCACAGCAGCACCCGCAACAGCCGCAGCAGCCGCCCCACGGCTGTCCGCCGACCGAACCGCCCCCACCGGCCGCCGCGCCCTCGCCGTTCGGCCCGAGTCCGTCGTACGGCCCGGGTCCGTCGTACGGTCAGAACCCGCCGTACGGCCCGAACCCGCCGTACAGCACAAGTCCCCCGTACGGCCCCACCCCGCCCTACGACACCTACGACCCGCCCCTTCCCTACCTCCCCACCACCCCGCCCGAAGGCCCCCGTCGCAGCGGTCGCTCCACGGCGGCGCTCGTGCTCGTCGCGCTGGTCGTCGCGCTCGGGGCCGGTGGCTCGGTGTACGCCCTCATGAACGGTGGCGGTGACGACGGGACCGGCGGCGATCCGACCGCCACCCCGACGGTCACGACCACCACGACCGGCCCCCCGGCCTCCGGTCCGACCGCCTCCACCCCCGCTCCCGCCCCCGCCGACGGTGCGGTCCCCACGGAATACCTCGGCACCTGGACGGCCTCGATCGACAACGGCACCGGCGAGAACACCCGCCGGCTGACCATCCGGCAGGGCGAGGTGGGCGACACGGTCCTCTCCCTCGTCGCCGAGGGCCCCGCCGGCACCGGCACCTACCACTGCGAGTTCGCGGCGGAACTGGCCGAAGCACCCGGCGCGGACGGCCCGCTGGTGCTCGGCCCCTCCACGGTGACGGCCGGTGAGCCCGCGACCGCCTGTTCGCCGGGCGCCGCCACCGAGGTCACGCTGCTGCCGGACGGCAGGCTGGAGCGCGTGAACACGGACAGCGGGGAGAAGCTCACGTACACCAGGCGGTAACGCCAAGTACCGTCACCGGTAAGGCGGTTGAGGCCGTACGTGCCTACGGTGACCACGGTGGAGTGGTTGAGCGCAGAGAACATCGTGGCCGTGGGCACCGCGGTGCTCGGTGTCGTCGCGTCCGGCGTCATGGTCTGGTACGAGCGGCGCGTGCCGCGCAGGAAGCGCATCGGCTATCGCGTCCAGATGGACAACCCCATAGGCGACGACGTGCGGTCGGGCCGGGCCAACGTCAGGCTCGGCCTGTTCGACGCGGACATGGACGATGCGACCCTGGTGCTGCTGCGCGTCGAGAACGACGGCTCGCAGAGCATCGACCGCGACGACTACACGGGCCCCGAACCCCACGGCCTCACCGCGGTGTTCACCGACCGCACCATCCGCGGCGTCTCGGTCACCCAGCCGACCGACATCGACCACCTGATGGACCACTTCACCGCGCAACGCGGCTTCGGCTACGAGGACAACCGGCTGCGCATCCCGCGTGTCCCGCTCAACCCCGGCGACTACTACAAGCTGCTGGTACTGCTGTCCGGCGGTGACGTGGGCGCGGAGATCCGGCTGCGCGGCGGCATACGGGACGGCGAGGTGCACCCCAACCGCAGTGCGACCCCGGACGACAAGGCACCGGTGTTCAGCCCTCCCGCCAGGATCTTCACCGGCCTGCTCACCCTCTCCGTCCTCGCCCTCGCGGGCATCGTCGTCTTCCGCGACGGCAATCCGATCGAATGCGAGCAGGGTCAGCTGACGGTGATCGGCTCGACCGCCTTCGAGCCGGTGATCTCGACGCTGGCGAACCAGTACGAGGGCAAGTGCGCGGGCGCCGACATCGACGTGGAGGCGCGGGGCAGCGAGGCAGGGGTCGCCGAACTCGCCGCCCTGGCCGACCGGTCGAAGTCGTCGGCACGCTCCGTGATCGCGTTCTCCGACGGTCCGCTGGGCGACCGCCTGGGCCTGAAGGGGAAGAAGGTCGCGCTGTCCGTCTTCACGCTCGTCGTCAACGACGGGATCGACCTCGGGCCGGACGGCCTGTCCCTGCAGCAGGTGCGGGACATCTACAAGGGCCGGTACAAGCGCTGGGGCGAGGTGCTCCCCGGGACCGACAAGGCGACCGCCGACCTGCCCATCGTCCTCGTCAGCAGGAGTGACAGCTCGGGGACGCGGCAGGTCTTCCAGGACCGGGTGCTGGGGCAGTGGGAGCAGGCACAGAGCACGTCACTGGACTGCCGGCCGCCCCGGGGCACCGCGACCGCGGTCACGCGCTGCGAACTGCCCGGCACCGGTGACGTCCTGGACAAGGTCGCCGACCAGCCCGGCGCCCTCGGATACAGCGAGCTGGGCGTCGCCGCCCGGCACAAGGGCGTGCGTACGGTGCCCCTGGACGGCGACCGCGCGAACGTGGACGAGATCGAGCGCGGCGACAGCGCCTATCCGTACCGCGACATCGAGTACGCCTACACCTACGGTGCCGCTCCCCTCGACTCCCTCACCGCCGGTTTCCTCGCCTACCTGGACAAGGAGAGCAGCCGACAGGTGATCCGCACCCAGGGACACCTGCCCTGTGGGACGCCGGTGGGGCTGAAGCTGTGCGGGGAGGATGCGGGGCCCGCATCCTCCAGCCCGTCTGGGGGTGCCCCCTCCGGGGGAGTTTGAGGACGAGGCCGTCACCGCGGCTCCGGCGGCCGCTGCCGAGGCATGTTCGGCCGCGCCCCATTAGCCGGTGGCACAGAGAAGCGCCCCGACCCCACCCCCGCGTCCTGCCGCGCCCCGCCGGCCACCGCCGACTGGATCCCCATGGGGGCGGACCCGCTGCGGAACTCCACCATCCAGTCCGCCGTCTCCGCCCGCACCAACTCCGTCACGTCCTCCGAAAACCGCCGCAGAACCCCGAGGCACCGCTCCGCCGCCTCACTGGCCGTCCCCTCGGCCGGCCCCAGAATCTCCCGTACGCACTCCGTCGCCCAGTCGAACTGCAGCACCTGCAACCGCCGCTGCACCGCCTGAGCCGTGGCGACGTCCCTTATCCACCCGGAGGTCAGCCCGAAGAACCGGTCGATCGCCATGCAGGCCACGGACAGCAGCAGCGACAGATACCCCCAGGGCGCCACCCCGTCCGCGGCCCCCGTCAGATCGAGGAGAGGCAGCGCCGCCCCCACGACCGCCCCACCTGCCGCCCCACCCCGCAACGCCCGCGCCCCCCGCCGCTTCCACACCCGGTCCGCGAGATACCACGCGGCCGTGTTCAGCGCCCCCCGCTCCACCCACCGGTACAGCTCGTCCAGCCGCACCGCCGGCTCTCCCCAGTCCCCGAGCGGAAACGTCCGCCCCGTCAGATCACCCGGCCGCAGTCCGGCCGCCCCTTCGCCGCCACGCCCGTCCTGAGGCGACCTCTCGGGCTGCATCTCCGGCTGACCCACCCGGCACTCCCTACTGTCACGGTGCGTGACATCACGTACGACCTACGTCCGGGTATGACCCCCCGCAGCGCACGGAACGTCACGCAACACCTGAGGCTGACGCGCCGGACCCTTCCTACCGCCCAATGGGTGGCGAAGAGATGCCTTTCGCCTCTTTTCCGCCCGGAAGTGGGCCTTGGTCAGGTATAGGACTCCAGTTCCTCTCACTCGAAAGAGTGCTGGAGCGACGGCTGCCCGGACCACGTAGGCTCGTGCTGAACGGGAAAGCCGACGCAAGGAGCTGATCGTGATCCCCGGTGGTGGCCAGCCCAACATGCAGCAGCTGCTCCAGCAGGCCCAGAAGATGCAGCAGGACCTGCAGCGGGCGCAGGAGGAACTGGCGCGGACCGAGGTCGACGGGCAGGCCGGCGGTGGTCTGGTGAAGGCCACGGTGACGGGCTCCGGCGAGCTCCGGGCGCTGAAGATCGACCCGAAGGCGGTCGACCCGGAGGACACCGAGACCCTCGCCGACCTGATCATCGCGGCCGTACAGGCGGCCAACGAGAACGCGCAGACGCTCCAGCAGCAGAAGCTCGGCCCGCTGGCCCAGGGCCTGGGCGGCGGCAGCGGCATCCCGGGCCTGCCGTTCTGACGTCCAGGCGTTCTCCGGTCTCCGGTCTGCCTTTCTAAGACGGGCCGCGGGCAACTACCGTACGTACCGTAAGGAACCCCAGGAAGGACGGCAGTCCGTTGTACGAAGGCGTGGTCCAGGACCTCATCGACGAACTGGGGCGGCTGCCCGGCGTCGGTCCCAAGAGCGCGCAGCGGATCGCCTTCCACATCCTGCAGGCGGAACCGACGGACGTACGGCGCCTCGCCCAGGCCCTCCTGGAAGTCAAGGCGAAGGTCCGCTTCTGCGCCACGTGCGGGAACGTGGCGCAGGAAGAGCTGTGCGGCATCTGCCGGGACGCGCGCCGCGACCCGGCGGTCATCTGCGTCGTCGAGGAACCGAAGGACGTCGTGGCGATCGAGCGCACCCGCGAGTTCCGCGGCCGCTACCACGTCCTCGGCGGCGCGATCAGCCCGATCGAGGGTGTCGGACCGGACGACCTGCGTATACGAGAACTTCTCGCGAGGTTGGCCGACGGGACGGTCACGGAGCTGATCCTGGCCACCGATCCGAATCTCGAGGGCGAGGCCACGGCCACGTACCTCGCGCGCATGATCAAGCCCATGGGCCTGAAGGTCACCCGCCTGGCCAGCGGCCTCCCGGTGGGTGGCGACCTGGAATACGCGGACGAGGTCACCCTCGGCCGCGCCTTCGAGGGGAGACGACTCCTAGATGTCTGACGCCACGCTGCACGCGACCGAGCACAACCCGGACGACTTCGCGGTACAGATCGCGGACCAGATCGAGAGCTTCCTGGTCGCCGTCACGGAGGTCGCGAAGGGCGACGAGCCGGGCTCGACCGTGCCCTTCCTCCTCCTGGAGGTCTCCCAGCTCCTCCTGGCCGGCGGCCGCCTCGGCGCGCACGAGGACATCCTCCCCGAGGAGCGCTACGAGCCCGACCTGGGCCCGGAGCCGGACGTCGACGAACTCCGCGAGAACCTCGCCCGCCTGCTGGACCCGGTGGACGTCTACTCCGAGGTCTTCGACCCCTACGAGCCCCGCAAGGCCCCGGTCCCGGCCCGTATCTCCGACGACCTGGCCGACGTCATCACCGACCTCCGCCACGGCATGGCCCACTACCGCGCCGGCCGCACCACCGAGGCCCTGTGGTGGTGGCAGTTCTCGTACTTCTCCAACTGGGGCTCCACGGCCTCCGCCACCCTGCGCGCCCTCCACTCGGTCCTGGCCCACGTCCGCCTGAACCAGCCCCTGGAAGAGCTGGACGGCCTGGACACGGACCAGGGCGTGATGGGCGACGAGACGCTGGAGTTCGAGGCCGGCCGGGTCATGGAGCAGGAGATCGGGGAGCAGTTGGGGCTGCGGTCGGCTCAGTAGTCGGTGTGACGCGGGTTACAGGAAATGGCTTCTGAAGTGACGTAATGCTCGGGCCCCCCGGGTGGTCTCACAGGCACGACGGCCGCACCCGGCCGCTGCCCCGCCCCCCGAATCGGAGCCCGACCATGCACGTCACCCTGGAGCAGCCGACCGGCGCCCGACTGATCACCGCCACCGACCAGGAAATCGCGATACCCACCACCCTCCGCTACACCTCCGCCGACCCGCTGGCCGTGCACCTCGACTTCCCGCCCCATGTCACGCTCGACGGCGAGGTCACGACCTGGACGTTCGCGCGGGCGCTGCTCAGCGCTGGACTGCGCACCTCCGCCGGTCTCGGCAGCGTCCGTGTCCGGCCGTGCGGGGCGTCCCACACGTATGTCGAGTTCCAGTCACCGGTGGGCACGGCCATGCTCCGATTCACCACCTCGGACCTGTACCGCTTCCTGGCCCGCACGTACACCGTGATCGCGCCGGGCGAGGAGACCGTGGAGGCGGAGCTGGACCACGGCCTTGTGGCGCTGTTCGGGGGGCGGGTGTGATCCGCGGCGGCTCCGGACTCCGCTCCAGGGGGCCCGCTGTCCGCCCCGCGGGCGGTGCCGCGTACTGCCCCCGTACGGCGGCCCTGAACGCCCGAACTCCTCCATGATGGTGGCATGGCGATTCGCTCAAAGGCGTTGGTGTGGACGGGAATCGGGCTTTGCGTTGCGGGGGCCGCGGGGTTGGTCGTGGGCGGTGTGCTGGACGTCGACGCCGCGGATCCCTGGGCGAGCGTGGCCGGGGGAGCGGCGGGACTGCTCGGGCTGGCGGTGACGCTTTACGCCCTCATCGGGCCGGCGCCCACGTCGGCACCCACGGCCGGCGTGACCGCGAGCGGCCCCCGTTCCGTCGCAGCGCGCGGCAGCATCGGGTCGGTCGCAACCGGGGACAGGACCTCCGCGGCGCCGCCACCCACGATGCCCGCCTCGCCCACGCGACCGGCGAGCGGTCCTGTGACCGCGTCCGGGGAGCGTTCCGTGGCGGCCGGGGGTGACATCGGGTCGGTGTCGACGGGGGACGCGTGAGCGGGTCCGCGGAGGCGTCCGGGAACCGTGCCATCGCCGCGGCCGGGTCCATCCGGCAGGCGCTCAGCGGGGACGGCGCGGTCGCGTATCACGTGGAGAAGTCCCTGACACTGCCGCCGGAAGCACTCGAACTGCCACCGCAGGCTCCGCCCAACATGATCAATCTGCCGGAGCGAACGAACCTGTTCGTCGGTCGGCAGACCGAACTCTCGCGGCTGGACGCGGCGTTCGAGGACGCGGGCGGGGTCGTCGTGCACGCGGTGCACGGACTGGGTGGCATCGGGAAGTCGACGCTCGCGGCGAAGTGGGCGGCGGGACGGACGGCGTCGTACAACCCGGTGTGGTGGCTCACCGCCGAGACGCCGGTGGAGCTGGAGTCGGGCCTGGCCCGCCTGGCGGTCGCACTTCAGCCGACGTTACGGGAGGTGCTGTCGCAGGAGGCGCTGGCCGAACGGGCGGTGCAGTGGCTGGCGGCCCACGAAGGCTGGCTGCTGGTCCTGGACAACGTGGCCGATCCAGCGGACGTCCGGACGCTGCTGGGACGGACGGCGGGCGGCCGCTTCCTGATCACGAGCCGTCGGGCCTCGGGCTGGCACGGGATCGCCGAGCCGTTGTCGCTCGACGTACTGGAACTGTCCCAGGCGGTCGAGCTGTTCGAACGGATCTACGGTGGGACGGCCGAAGAGATCGGGGAGTTGTGCGGCGAGCTGGGGTGTCTGCCACTGGCCGTGGAACAGGCCGCCGCGTACTGCGCGGAGGCTCGCATCACTCCCCACGCCTATCAGGAACTGCTCGTGCACCACCCGGCCCAGGTCCTGGCGAACACGACCGAGGGCGGGGACGCCGAGCGGACGATCGCCCGGGTGTGGCAGGTGACCATGGACCGGCTGGCGGACACGCCGGCCGCGGCGGCAGTCCTGCGGGTGATCGCGTGGTGGGCGCCCGAAGGCATTCCACGGGCGTACATCGAGTCGCTGGGGGATGAGCCGGAAGTCCTGGAGGCGCTGCGTCGCCTGGCCGCGCACAGCATGATCACCCTGCACGGCGACGGGACCATCTCGGTGCACCGGCTGGTACAGGCGGTGTCGCGGGCGGGGGACGCCGCCGCCGAGGTGCGCGACACCGCCGCGCGTCTGCTGGTCGCAAGTGCCGACATCTCCAGTGCCCTGTGGCTCACGCACGCGGAGGCATTCACCGAACATGCCCGTGGGGAAGCGCCTTCAGCACCGGTGATCCTGCTGACCATCGTCATCGGCGGTTGGTACAAGGCGCATCTGTCCAGCCGGGCCGCCGATGTGTACGAGGCCGCGATGGCCGCCGCCGAAGAGACCCTGGGATGGCGGGACGACATCACTCTCCTTGCCTCCCGGTCCCTCGCACAGAGTTGTCAGGCGGCAGGCGACCATGACCGTGCCAAACGGCTGCTGACCGAAGGACTGGCCGCGGCCAGAGCCGGTTTCGGACGCAAGGCCCCGCAGACGATCCAGGCGCAGATCGCCCTGGCCGAGTTGAAGCTGGAGATCGGTGATCTCGGCGGTGGACTGTCCCTGGCCGCGAAGACGGTCCGACGAGCCGAGCGTGTCCTGGGTGACGGCGCTCCGCAGACAAGCACGGCCCGAGCGGTGCTGGCCACGGGATGGCGTCTGAAGGCCGCGTCGGATCCCGACCGGCACGCTGTGCGAGCAGTCGCCGAGATCGAGCGGCTGCTGGCCAAGGTGATCCGATCCGAAGGGACGTCCAGCCGAACGGCGCTGGACCTGATGTGGGAGCTCGGCAGCCTCCGGCAGGACGCGGGGGATTTGGCGGGAGCGCTCCGTATCACCGAGGAGTTCATCGAGAAGCGCCGGGCGACGAACGACGGCATCGACCTGCGCGTACTCGTAGCGCGCCACCGAATCGTCTCGCTCCTCTGCCAGAAAGGCGATTTCCAACAGGCACGAGAGCTGGCCGCTCCTCTCCTCGCAGAGACGGAACACGTACTGGTCGGCGAACTCGGCGGCCAGCTCCGCGACTTCCTCACTACCCTCCTCACCCTGGACGCCGCGGAGACGGCATCCGGTCAGGAGGGCGAATTGCGTTCGTAATGGTCACACTGCGGTATCCACTTGGCTACGCTCGGTAGCGGCTCAGGTGGTACTCGCTGTGGCGTATCGACCGGAGGTGGGCGCGGTGCCGAGTCCGAACAACTCCCAGCGGCCAGTCGCGTGGCGTTACAGCGGCGACCAGATGAAACGCCGGCGCACCAAGGCGGACGTCAGCCGCGAGCAGCTCGCCTCCGCCGCCAACTACTCCCCGGACACCATCGAGTCCATGGAGCGCGGCGTACGCAGGCCGACGCCGCGCGTGCTCGACGTGGCGGACGAACTGTGCGGGGCACAGGGCATGTTGAGCGCGGCCAAGGAGTTCCTGGACCGGGAGCGGTACTCGCCGCGGGCGCAGGCTTCATGGAACGCGAGAAGGAAGCGACCAGCATCTGGTGGTACGACGTCGTACGACTCCGATACGAACCAGCGCGACCGAGTCGAGAAACCCGACGGCTACGCGGCCGCCGGCATCCCCGTCTACCTCCTGATCGACCGCGACGACTGCTCGGTCGTCGTGTTCAACCAGCCGGAGGACGGCCGTTACCGGCGCGAGGAGAAGCTCCCCTTCGGCGCAACCGTGAAGCTCCCGGAGCCCGTGAACATCACCCTCGACACCGAGCCCCTGAAGGAGTTCGTGGACTGATCACATCCCCCACAGCCCCTTCCCCACAGCCGTCACCCCACCCGTCAGAGCCAGCAACAGCACGAGCAGCCGGGCTCGCTTCTCCGGTATCCGGGAGGCGAGTCCCCTGCCGATCAGACCGCCCGCTGCCATCGCCCCGACCACCAGAGCCCACTGCGCCCCGCCCAGCTCCGGCACCCCGTTCGACGCCACCGAGAACGCGTTCACGACGACGCCGTAGAACATCGCGTTCGGCACGAACTCCCGTACCGTCCAGCCCGCGTTGAGGGCGTACAGGGACACCGGCGGGCCGCCCACGCCCGCCGCCGAGTTCATGAACCCGCCCGCCGCGCCCGCGACCACGGCGCCCCGTCTGCCGCGCAGCGCCGGTACGCGGGCGCCGCGCAGGACGAGCAGTACGGCTGCGGTGACCAGGCCGCCCATGCTCAACAGGAGCCAGGGTTCCGGGAGTCGACGTGTCAGCCAGGTCCCCGCCGGGACCGTGCACGCCGCCGCCACGCACAGCGGCACCATCGCCGCCGGGCGCACGTACCGCCACCCGCCCACGAGCCCCACGAGGCAGATGGCCCCTGCGGCACAGTTGGCGAGGGAGACTCCCTCCACCGGGCCCAGTAGCAGTACGAGTGCCGGTACGGCGACCAGCGCGAAACCCATCCCCGTGAGCCACTGCACCGAGGCGCCGAGCAGCACGATGCCGGCCAGCAGTGCGTCGCCCGCCATGGTGGAGCCCACTTGTTCCTCTTCCTCTTCCTCTTCAACGCCGTCGGCGCGCCGCGTGAATTGGACGGGTGTTGTCCCGGGGCTGTACGTCCCCTGCACGGGCCCTAACCGGTGCACAGCGAGTCTGGAGTCACTTCCCCACCAGACCCGCACCGGAGACGCAATGACTCGTAGGGCAAGCAGGTCCATCAGTAAGCGCGCAGCCATTGTCACCGCCACCGCAGTGGTCGTCGTCGGCACGGTCACCGCCGGTGCCGCGGTCGCGGGCCCGACATGGGGTGCGGGCAAGCCCGCCGAGCAGCAGATAGCCGGGCTGTTCGACACCTGGAACAGAGCCATGCAGACCGGCGACCCGGAGAAGGTCGCGGACCTGTACGCGAGCGACGCGGTGCTGCTGCCGACCGTGTCCAACAAGGTCCGCGCCGACCGTGCCGCCATCGTCGACTACTTCGAGCACTTCCTGGCGAACAAGCCGGTCGGCAAGAAGATCGAGACGCATGTCAACGTCCTCGACGGGAACTCCGCGCTGGACGCGGGGGTCTACCAGTTCACGCTGACCGACCCCGGGACCGGGGAGAAGAGCGTCGTCAAGGCCCGCTACACGTACGAGTACGAGAAGCGGGGCGGCGAGTGGCTCATCGTCAACCACCACTCCTCGAAGATGCCCGAAGGCTGATCGTCACCTTCAGCCCGCCCCCGGGAGCGTCCCCGAGCGTCACGGTCCCGCCGTCGTCCGTCACCAGCTGTTTGACGACGGCGAGGCCGAGGCCGGAACCGGACTTCCCGGTCAGGCCCTGGCCGCGCCAGAAGCGGTCGAAGGCGCGGGACTTCTCCGCGTCGGACATGCCGGGGCCCTCGTCGAGCACCGACAGCACCACTTCGTCGCCCCTGGGTTCGATCCGGACGGTGATCGTGCCGCCGTCCGGGGACACCTCCAGGGCGTTCGAGAGCACGTTGTCCAGCACCTGGTCGAGATGACCGGGGCTGGCCAGCCCCAGCAGCCGGCCGTCGGCACTCCCCCTGAGCGCGATGGTGACTCCGCGCTCGTCGGCGGCCGGCCTCCACACGTCCAGTCTCTCCCGCACGATGTCCAGCAGGGGCAGCGGCTCCGCCGCCGTGACCTTCGCCTCGGCCCGGGCCAGCACCAGCAGGCCGTTGACCAGGCGGCTCATCCGGACGACCTCGGCCGTGGCCTGTTCGACGTCCTCCCGTACGAACTCGTCGTCCACGCCGTCCGCGATGTTGTCCAGCGACAGCCGCAACGCGGTGAGAGGAGTCCGGAGTTGGTGCGAGGCGTCGGCCACGAAGATGCGCTGCGAGGCGATCAGGGTGTCCAGACGCTCGCCCGCCTGGTTGAGCGTGCGGGCGAGGGTCTGCGTCTCCCGCGGACCCGTCACGGGAGAACGGGCCGTCAGGTCGCCGTCGCTGAACCTGCTCGCCGTGTCGTTGAGCTGGCGCAGCGGGCGGGTGAGCCGACGGGCCACCCCGGCGCCGACCACGGCGGCGACGACGAGCACGGCCACCGCGAGGCCCGCGCGGAAGCCCCAGATCGTCCACAGCCGGCTGGTCAGATCGTCGGTCGAGTACACGATGCGTACGGCGCCGACGACCGGGCCCCGGTTGCGGCCGTCGAGGTCCTCCTTGCTCGCGCGGGCGGGCACCGTGATCTTCAGCTCCGGCCCCCAGATGAAGGAGGAGCCCCAGTCGGTCGTGGACTTGCCCTCCGCCAAGGCCCTGGTCAGGGCCGCGTCCTTGTGCGGGCTCGCCATGTCCGTGCCACAGCGGTCGGTCACCTCGACCGCGCCGGGTGTCTGGCCGGCGTACGCCTCGGCCATCTCCTTCAGCGCCGCGCACGACGGGGCGTTGCCGTTGCCGAGCAGCAGGGCCATGGTGTCGGCCTCACGCCGGACGGACGCCGCGGTGTCGTCCCGCAGCTGGTCCGTGAGCGTGAAGGCCACGGGCACGGTGAACAAGGCGATGGCGCCGGCGACGAGCGCGACGTAGCTGCGGGTGAGCTGGCGGATCATGACGTGCCGCCACCGCCGTCGCCCCGGTCACCGTCCCTGATCTCCAGCCGGAAGCCGACCCCCCGCACCGCCTCGATCGCGATCGCCCCGGCGAGCTTGCGCCGCAGCGCCGCCACATGCACGTCCAGCGTCTTCGTCGGACCGAACCAGTTCGCGTCCCAGACGGCCTCCATGATCTGCTCGCGCGACATCAGCGCCCCGGGCTCCTCGGTGAGGAAGGCCAGCAGGTCGTACTCCTTGGGCGCGAGGGCCACCTCCTCGCCGTCCAGGCGGACCCGGGCCGCCTTGCGGTCGATGGTGAGGCGGGTGCCGTAACGGTCCGGACCGGCCTCGGCGGCGGGCGTACGGGGCTGCACACGGCGCATGACCGCTCGTATCCGTGCGATGACCTCACGGACCCCGAACGGCTTGGACACGTAGTCGTCCGCACCGAGCTCCAGCCCGACCACCCGGTCCGTCTCGTCGCTGCGCGCGCTGATCACGATGATCGGCACGTCGCCGCGCCCGCGCAGCGCCTTGCAGACGTCGAGGCCGTCGGTGTCGGGCAGACCGAGATCGAGGAGTACGACGTCGTAGGGGTCGGCGTGGCTCAGCGCGTCGGCACCCGTGGTGACCCACGCCACCTCGAAGCCGTAGCGCAGCAGTCCTCGCCGGAGCGACTCGGCGACCGGTTCGTCGTCTTCCACCAGCAGTACGCGCACAGGCGAACGATAGTGCTTGAACTTTAAAGACGACCGGCCGCCGAGCCAGCGAGGGATCAATGAGCGGACAAAACGGCTGTTACCACATCACCGGCAGCCGCTCCGGAATCCGCTTCATGAACCCCGTCCGCCACACCAGCTGCTCGATCGGCACCGCGAGCCGCAGCTCCGGCATCCGCTCCAGCAGGACCCGCAGACCGATCTCCGCGTGCCTGCGGCCCAGCGCGGTGGCGGGGCAGTAGTGGCGGCCGCCGCCGAAGGAGAGGTGGGCGGTGGCGTTCTCGCGGCCGAGGTCGACCGTGTGGGGGTCGGGGAAGGCGGCCGGGTCGAAGTTCGCGCCCTCGACCAGGACCAGGACGAGCTCGCCGGCCTTCACCTCCACCTCTCCCAGCCGCACGTCCTGAAGGGCCAGGCGCGGCAGACCGTCGCCGATGGAGAGGTTGATGCGCAGCAGCTCGTCCACGGCGGCCGGGATCTTTCCGGGGTCCGCGACCAGCTCGGCCTGCAGGTCCGAGTGCTGGATCAGCGACACCAGGGCCATGGTGAGGAAGCCCGAGGTGGAGATGACGCCGGCGCCGAACATGGTCACCCCGACCGTGGCGAGCATCTCGTCGGTGAGGTGCGCGTAGTCGGGGTCCGCGCGCAGGGCGGCCAGCTCGCCCATCAGGCCCGCCGTCGCCGGGTCGTCGAGCCGCTCCGTCATGTACGCGATGTCCCGGTCCCAGTTGAGCCGGGCGCCCGCGACGGGGCAGGCCGAGTTCATGAACGCGATGTCCAGGCTCCGCATCAGCTTGGGCGCGTCCCCCGGCGGGATGCCGAGGATCCGGCAGTGCATGCCCGCCGAGTACGGGTCGGCGAAGCCGCCGCGCAGATCCGCCGGGGCGCCCTCGCCGGTCAGCCCGTCGACGAGCTCGGCGGCGTACGCCCGCATCCACTCCGCCAGGCCGGGGCTCTTGGGGTTCAGCGCCTTCAGTACGGCCTTGCGCAGCCCGGCGCCGGTGATGTTCCCCATGTTGTTGACGACCTCGGGCGGGATCGTCAGCGCGTACTGGCGGGGGACGCCGGGGGCGGAGGTGTCCTTGAGGCTGAAGCGCGGGTCTTCGAGGACCTGCTTGCACAGGTCGTACGACGACACGAGCCAGGCCTCGTCGCCGGCGATGGTGCGCACGCGCCGCACCGGGCTGTTGGCGCGCAACTTCTCCACTTCTTCCGGGAGTTGGTCGCCGCGCCAGGAGAACGGGAAGTCGATGAGGTCGTCAGTGAGCATCGGTGGCCTCCTCCGTGCCGGTGTCCTCGGCCGGTGTGACGATGGCGTGCCCCTGGTTGCGCGAGGCGCGCAGGCCGGCGCCGCGGGCGTAGAGCAGCTCGGCCATCGGCAGGAGCTGGTGGTAGCAGTTGAGGGAGGAGGGGACGCCGAGGATGGCGGGGGTGTCGAGGAAGAGGGGCGCCTCGGCGCAGACGTAGGCGAGGCAGACCTCGCGCTGCGCGTCGGTCACCCGCCCTGTCTTGCCGGCCAGGAAGGAGTCGACGAGTTTCTCGCAGGTCGTGCGGAACTCGTCGTCGGTCGTGAGCCGCGCCTGGAGATGGTCGTGGATCTCGCGGTACGCCGTGTTGCCGCGGAAGTCGGACATGGCGTGGGCGTGCAGCCGGGTGCCGCCGGGGTCGACGGCCTGTACGGCGCCGAGGACCTTCGCCCGCACCCCGCGCAGGTTCTTCACCGCCTTGCGGCGGGCGTCGCCGGGCGGATATCCGGACGCCGCGTACATCTCGGCCACGTACAGGTCGGTGTAGACGAAGTCCACCCGGTCGAAGAGGGCGAGGCCCCAGCGGGCGAGGTCGTGGACGCGTTGGGCGGAGAAGTAGCTGTTGCCCGGGGAGACGCCGATGACGGCGTGGTCGCCGGCGGCGCGGATGACTTCGCAGTGGGGTGTGAAGGGCTGGATCTCGAAGATCTGAGTGACGTGCTGGATCTCGGAAACGGTCGCAGTCGTCAAAGGAGGAGAATCCTTCGCGTCGCAAGTCCCGATGGAGCCTTGTGCTCCTGGTGTGGCGACGACGACGCGAAGTTAGCGTTCGACTACGGAGAGCGTCAATGGTTGATCTTTCGACGTCCGGTCGCCTCCCCAGTGACCTGCACCACTTCTCCGTATGGCTTCGCCTCCACCGGGCAGGCACCAGACCGAGCGCCCGAATCTCACCATCTGGGAACCCCAAGGTCGTTTTCGGATGCTCGGTAAACTGAGCCGACACACACGGACTGAGCGAGGAGCGCACGTGGGCCTTGTCGTGCAGAAGTACGGAGGCTCCTCCGTAGCCGATGCCGAAGGCATCAAGCGCGTCGCCAAGCGAATCGTCGAAGCGAAGAAGAACGGCCACCAGGTGGTCGTCGTCGTTTCCGCGATGGGCGACACGACGGACGAGCTGATCGATCTCGCCGAGCAGGTATCGCCGATGCCTGCCGGGCGTGAGTTCGACATGCTGCTGACCGCCGGAGAGCGTATCTCCATGGCACTGCTGGCCATGGCGATCAAAAACCTGGGCCACGAGGCCCAGTCCTTCACCGGCAGCCAGGCAGGCGTCATCACCGACTCGGTCCACAACAAAGCCCGGATCATCGACGTGACGCCGGGCCGGATCCGGGAGTCCATCGACCAGGGCAACATCGCCATCGTCGCGGGCTTCCAGGGCGTCAGCCAGGACAAGAAGGACATCACCACGCTGGGCCGCGGCGGCTCCGACACCACCGCCGTCGCGCTCGCGGCCGCGCTGGACGCCGAGGTGTGCGAGATCTACACCGACGTCGACGGCGTGTTCACCGCCGACCCGCGCGTGGTGAAGAAGGCGAAGAAGATCGACTGGATCTCCTTCGAGGACATGCTGGAGCTGGCCGCGTCCGGCTCGAAGGTGCTGCTCCACCGCTGTGTGGAGTACGCCCGCCGCTACAACATCCCGATCCACGTCCGGTCCAGCTTCAGCGGACTGCAGGGCACGTGGGTCAGCAGTGAGCCGATCGATCAAGGGGACAAGCCGGTGGAGCAGGCCATCATCTCCGGTGTCGCGCACGACACCTCCGAGGCCAAGATCACGGTCGTCGGTGTGCCGGACAAGCCGGGCGAGGCCGCCGCGATCTTCCGTACGATCTCCGACGCCGAGATCAACATCGACATGATCGTGCAGAACGTGTCCGCCGCCTCCACCGGTCTGACGGACATCTCCTTCACGCTCCCCAAGTCCGAGGGCCGCAAGGCCATCGACGCCCTGGAGAAGAACAAGCACGGCATCGGCTTCGACTCGCTGCGCTACGACGACCAGATCGGGAAGATCTCGCTGGTCGGCGCGGGGATGAAGACCAACCCGGGCGTCACCGCCGACTTCTTCACCGCGCTCTCCGACGCCGGTGTGAACATCGAGCTGATCTCGACCTCCGAGATCCGTATCTCGGTCGTCACCCGCGCCGACGACGTCAACGAGGCCGTCCGCGCCGTGCACACCGCCTTCGGGCTCGACTCCGACAGCGACGAGGCCGTCGTGTACGGAGGCACCGGACGCTGATGGCGGGCGTGGAGTCCCGCCGGCCGACGCTCGCGGTCGTGGGAGCGACCGGAGCCGTCGGCTCGGTCATGCTCCAGATCCTGTCCCAGCGCGCGGACATCTGGGGTGAGATCCGTCTGATCGCCTCGCCGCGCTCGGCCGGCCGCAAGCTGGCCGTGCGCGGCGAGGAGGTCGAGGTGGTGGCGCTCACCGAGGACGCCTTCGCCGGAGTCGACGTCGCGATGTTCGACGTCCCCGACGAGGTGGCCGCGCACTGGGCGCCGATCGCCGCCGCCAAGGGCGCCGTGGTGGTCGACAACTCGGGCGCCTTCCGGATGAACCCGGAGGTGCCCCTCGTCGTTCCCGAGGTCAATCCGCATGCCGTACGGATGCGGCCGCGCGGGATCGTCGCCAACCCGAACTGCACCACCCTCTCCATGATCGTGGCGCTGGGCGCGCTGCACGCCGAGTTCGGGCTGCGCTCGTTGGTGGTCTCCTCCTACCAGGCGGTGAGCGGGGCCGGGCGGGCCGGAGTGGAGACCCTGAGGCAGCAGCTGTCCCTGGTCGCCGGTACGGAACTGGGGACCAGCCCCGGTGACGTACGGCGGGCCGTCGGGGACAACACCGGGCCCTTCCCGGAGCCGGTCGCGCTGAACGTCGTGCCGTGGGCCGGGTCGCTGCGCGAGGACGGCTGGTCGTCGGAGGAGATGAAGGTGCGGGACGAGTCCCGCAAGATCCTCGGGCTGCCGAAGCTGCCGGTCGCGGTGACCTGTGTGCGGGTGCCGGTGCTGACCGGGCACTCGCTGACCGTGCACGCCCGCTTCGAGGGCGAGGTCACCGTCGCCAAGGCGCGCGAGATCCTGGCCACAGCGCCCGGGGTCGTCCTGTACGACGACCCGGAGGCCGGGGAGTTCCCGACGCCCTCCGATGTGGTGGGCACCGATCCGACCTGGGTCGGACGGGTGCGGCGCGCGCTCGACGATCCGACGGCGCTCGAACTCTTCGTCTGCGGCGACAACCTGCGCAAGGGCGCCGCGCTCAACACCGCACAGATCGCCGAGCTCGTGGCGGCGGAGTTTGCGTGAGGAGCCCGTGGCGCCGCAAATCTCCTGGGGCATCCCCGGAACGTTTGTAGGATCTGTGTGAACAGTGTGAGCCGAACGATGGTCCGGACCACTTGATGCGGACCTCTGCGGCAGCAGAAGATTTCCTCCCCGCCCTGCAACCGCTTGCAGGGCGGGGAGCGTCTTTGCGATCGCCCTTCGGGGCGTGAGGCGCGTTTTTCGGCGTGGGGACGCCATGAGCAGGGCGTGGGGACGCCCGTTCAGATGGACATAAGGGAAGAGCGGGTAGGCATGTGGGCGTTTGACGCACGGTCAGTTGTACTGCCTGGCACGAGACGGCCGGCTGCGGGGGCCGGAGGGCCGGCTGCGGGGACTGACGCAAAAGTGACGTCCGGCACGTACAACCCTCACGGGGGGACGCGTGTCCAACTGGCGTGGCAGAGGTACTCGACTTCACAGCGGCGACGCGCGGCACTGCGCTGCGCCCCCGCAGACCCCGCATGCCCGGCGCGCCCGGCGGCATGCCGGTGATCGCGCCCATGCCCGCAGCGCGGCCCGCCCGCATTCCCAGTCAGCGCGACGGCGCCGAGCATGCCGAGAACACCGCGGCGGCCGGCACGACCGTCGACCACCTCACCGAGACCTACCGGGCGCACTACCGCTCGCTGCTGGGCCTCGCCGCCCTGCTGCTCGACGACACCGCCTCCTGCGAGGACGTCGTCCAGGAGGCGTTCATCCGCGTCCACTCCGCGCGCAAGCGCGTCCGTGACCCGGAGAAGACGCTGGCGTACCTCCGCCAGACCGTCGTCAACCTGTCCCGCTCCGCCCTGCGCCGCCGCATACTCGGACTGAAGCTGCTGTCCAAGCCGATGCCCGACATGGCGAGCGCGGAGGAGGGGGCCTACGACCAGCTGGAGCGCGACTCGCTGATCCGGGCCATGAAGGGCCTGCAGCGGCGGCAGCGCGAGGTGCTGGTCCTCAGGTACTTCGCGGACATGACCGAGGCGCAGGTCGCCGAGACGCTCGGCATCTCGCTGGGGTCGGTGAAGGCGTACGGCTCGCGCGGCATCGCGGCGCTGCGGGTCGCCATGGAGGCGCCGGCATGAGCACGGACCACGACGGGCGGCGTCATCTGCACGTCCCCCACGAGCATGAGCCGTACGCATGGCACGAGCCGACAGGCCGGCCGGACAAGCAAGAGCCGAAGCAATCGCACGCTGGGAACGGAACTGTGAACCACGGCCCCGAAGACCAGGGCCCCGAGGGGTTCGACTCGGACGAGCTGGCACTGCGCCGCATGCTGCACGAGGCGGTCGAGGAGATCGAGCCGCGCGACGGCACGCTGGACCATCTGCGGCGGGCGGTGCCCGCGCGGCGGGCGCGCAAGCGGCAGGCGCTCGTCGGCATGGCGGCCGCGGCGCTCTTCGTCGGCACCGCCGTCCCGGCCCTGGTGCACGTCTCCAACTCCACCGACTCCAGCGTCAACCCGGAGTACGCCGGCCACGGCGAGCAGGCGCAGGGCGGGGCCGGTCAGGGCAAGGAGACGGCAGGCGGCGACAGCACCTCCGGCGGTTCCTCGGGCAAGACCTCGGACAAGGGCAAGGGGAGCGAGAAGGAGGAGGACAAGGGCACCGGCACCGGTCCCGGCAGCGGCTCCTCGGGCTCCGGCGACTCCTCGGTGACCAGCCCGGCCGGCGTCGCCGCGTGCACCGCCGAGCAGCTCGGCGGGAGCGGCACCACCGACGGCCCCGACTCGTCCGGCACGGTGTACGGCACCTTCAGCTTCAGCAACATCTCCACGGCCGACTGCACGGTGAGCGGCCCGGGCCTGATCAACCTTGCCGCCGGCGGAGCGGCGGACGGCACGAAGATCACCGACCTCCGGCACGTCGCCGGTGACCCGGCTGCCAATCTGCCCGACCCGTCCCTGGAACTCACCTCACTCGTCCTCAAGCCGGGAGCGTCGTACCAGGTCAAGTTCGCCTGGGTCCCCTCGGAGGGCTGCCCGACGACGAGCGACCCCACCGGCGGCGGCACCGGCGGCCCCGACCCCTCGCCCACCCCGACGCCGACCGAGAACAACTCCGGCACGACGGACGGCACCTCCACGGGCGACACCGGCACCTCCACCCAGCTGATGAGGCAGGACACGACGGCCGACGGAAGCGTCACGATCACCAACACGTCGGCGGCGGGTACGACGGCCACGGTCGTGGTGTCGAACGCGTGCGCGGGCGTCGTCTACTGGACGGGCGTGCTGGCCGGGGCGTAGGGGGCCTCGTGCCCCGCCTCGGGCTCCCGGGACTCAGACCCGGGACTCAGACTCCCGCAGAGGGGGCACTGCCGGACGGGCTGGGAACAGGCTCCTCGTCCGGCGTCAGCCCCAGCTCGGCGTCCCGCGCGAACTCCACCTCGCGCCGCAGCAGCCGGAACCACATGAAGACCACGAAGCCCGCGAAGACGAACCACTCACCGGTGTAGCCGAGGTTCTGGAACGCCTTCAGGTCGAGGCCGGTGTCATTGGCGGCGGTCACCGGGACGGGCTTCATGCCGGAGTCGGCCCGGGTGAGGGTGACCCAGGCGTCGTAGACGTCGTACGACACCAGGTTCACCAGTGACGCCGCGCTGATCGCCGTCGTCTGGCCGGACGGCAGACCACCCTGCGCGGGCACGCCGTTCTCGCCCGGCACCTCGGACGCCTGGAGCGCGCCGGTGACCGTGACCTCGCCGGCCGGTGCAGCCGGGGCCTCGGCCCGGTCGGCGGTGCCGGGCAGCCAGCCCCGTACGACCGGCAGGGCCTTGCCGTCGTCGGTGCGCAGCAGCGTCAGGACGTAGAAACCCCGCTTGCCGTCCAGCTCCCGGTCCGGCACGAGCAGCTGCTCGCCGTACCGTCCGCGCGCGGTGACCTGCCGGCCGACCGTCGCCTTGTCCACGGGCAGCAGCTCGGTCAGCGGACGGTACGGCTCCTGCTGGTGCTCCTCGGCCTGCTCACCGGCGCTGCGATGGTCCTCGACCCGCGCCTCGAACCGGCTCAGCTGCCACGACCCCATGAACACGCAGAAGGGGATGGCGAGCAGTACGAAGACGTTGATCCCCCACCAACGGGGCGTCAGCAGAAACCGGTACACGCCCTCAACGGTACGGGGCTCCTGCGGAGGGCCGGGGCGCGGGGTCGAAGGGGCGGGGCCTCGTCAGGGATGGGACGGGTAGGGGCGGCGGGGGCGATGCACGCAGGTCTGCGGAGTTATCCACAGGCTGGGGGCCGCGCCAGCGGATTGTCGGTCGGGCCAGGCACTATGGGGCCATGACTGGTAGCCACGGGTCCGATTCGCGGGATCACCACATGCAGGACAAGGACATGCCGGACTGGGAGCGGCGCTTCCGGGCGCCCCGGGTGTCGCTGCCCGACTGGGCGGAGGACGCACCGGACCGCTCCTTGTTCGTGTCGAACGCCACGGGGACGTACGAGCTGTACGCCTGGAACCGTTCGACGGGCGAGCAGCGCCAGGTGACCGACCGGCCGAACGGCACGACGGACGGCGTGCTCTCCCCGGACGGCGCGTGGATCTGGTGGTTCGACGACAAGGACGGCGACGAGTTCGGCGTCTGGCGCCGCCAGCGGTTCGACGGCGGCGAGGACGAGCTCGCGGCGCCCGGCCTGGACCCGTCGTACCCGGCCGGCCTCGCCCTGAGCCGGGACGGCCGCACGGCGATCGTGGGCCGCTCCACGGACGAGGAAGGGACGACGATCCATCTCGCCCGCACCGGCGAGCCCCCGGTGGAGATCTACCGCCACCGCGAGTCCGCGGGCGTCGGTGACCTCTCGCACGACGGCACGCTGATCGCCATCGAGCACACCGAGCACGGCGACGCGATGCACTCGGCCCTGCGCGTGGTGCGCCCCGACGGCACGGCGGTCGCCGAGCTCGACGACACCAAGGGCGGTTCCGAGGAGCTGGGCCTGGAGGTCCTGGGCTTCGCCCCGGTGGACGGCGACACGCGTCTGCTCATCGGCCACCAGAGGCGCGGCCGCTGGGAGCCGCTGGTGTGGGACGTGGCCACGGGGAAGGAGACGGACCTCGGTCTGGAGCTGCCCGGTGACGTCAGCGCGGAGTGGTACCCCGACGGCACCGGTCTGCTGATCGCGCACAGCTTCGAGGCGCGCAGCGAACTGTTCCGGTACGACCTGGCCGCGCGGGAGCTGGTGCGGATCCCGACCCCGGCGGGCTCGGTGTCGGGGGCGACGGCCCGGCCGGACGGCAGTGTGGAGTACCTGTGGTCGTCGGCGGCGGAGCCGTCGGCGGTGCGGTCGACGACGGGGCGGGTGGTGCTGGACCCGCCCGGTATGAAGTCCCCCGGCTCGGTCCCGGTCGAGGACGTGTGGGTGGAGGGCCCGGGCGGCCGCATCCACGCACTGGTCCAGCGACCTGCGGGCGTCGAGGGCCCGCTCCCGACGGTCTTCGACATCCACGGGGGCCCGACCTGGCACGACAGCGACGCGTTCGCGGCGGGCCCCGCGGCCTGGGTGGACCACGGATACGCGGTCGTACGGGTCAACTACCGTGGTTCCACGGGCTACGGCCGTGCCTGGACCGACGCCCTCAAGCACCGGGTCGGCCTGATCGAGCTGGAGGACATCGCGGCGGTCCGGGAATGGGCGGTGACGTCCGGCCTCGCCGACCCCGACCGCCTGATCCTGACCGGCGGTTCCTGGGGCGGCTACCTCACCCTGCTCGGCCTCGGCACCCAGCCCGACGCGTGGACGCTGGGCATCGCGGTGGTTCCGGTCGCCGACTACGTCACGGCGTACCACGACGAGATGGAAGCGCTGAAGGCCATGGACCGCACCCTGCTGGGCGGCACACCGGAGGAGGTGCCCGAGCGTTACGAGGCGTCGTCCCCGCTGACGTACGTCGACCAGGTCAGGGCCCCGGTCTACATCTCGGCCGGTGTGAACGACCCACGCTGCCCGATCAGGCAGATCGACAACTACGTCAAGCGCCTCCAGGCCCGGGGCGCGGTCCACGAGGTGTACCGGTACGACGCCGGCCACGGTTCGCTGGTCGTGGACGAGCGGATCAAGCAGGTGAGGCTGGAACTGGACTTCGCGGAACGCCACTTGAAGGGATAACAGCAACCTCCCGACGTCGGTCCAGGCAATCCAGCCCGTCCGGCGTTTGAGGACGAGGCCCTTTCGGGGCCGAAGCGGGGGTCTGCGGGCGGCAGCCCCCAGGAACCGGGGTCGAAGGGGCGGAGCCCCTTCAGGATGGGACGGGGTAGGGGCGGCGGGGGCGAAAAAGAAGGCGCTAAGCCCCCGCCCGCTCCCGCGACCGCCTCCCCAGCAGCTCCGCCAGCCCCCGCCGCGTCGCAGCCAGCACCACCCGGTCGTCCTTCTGAAGGACGTACGAGTCGGGCAGATCCCACACCCACCCCGACCCCCCACCCGCCCGCGACTCCTCGTACGCCTCCTCCACCGCCGTCTCCTCCCGGCGTTCCTCCGCGGGCGTCCGATCCAGGGCCAGCACCCGCCACGCCCCCGCCCGAAAGGCGTCACCGACGGTCTTGTCCTCCAGCTGGGGATGCCCGGCCACATCCACCGCGGCGAACAGCAGCACCCGCCGCTCCACAGGAATCGCCCCCAGGATCTGCCGCCCCATCATCGCCCCGGCGAAGGCGGGCGCGGCCAGATGAGTCACACTCCGGCTGCGCGTGGACGCATGCGGGTGCGCGGCGCGCAGGGTGCGATAGACGGCGGTGGCGAAGTCGTCGTCGTACAGCCGCAGGACGACCCGCAGATCGGGCCGCACGGAACGGGCGTACAGCGCGGCCTCGAGGTTCGTCGTGTCCGCACTGGTCACCGCGAGCAGCGCATGCGCCCGGTGAATCTTGGCCGCCTCCAGGACCCCCTCCTGAGTGACGTCCCCGAGCACCACCGGCACCCGCAGCCGCCGCGCGGTGGCCAGCCCGCGCGCCTCGGGGTCGGCCTCGACGCACACCACGGGAATGTTCAGCTCACACAGCCTGGTCAGCACCCGGGTGCCGATCTTGCCCAGCCCGAGCAGCACCACATGGCCACCCAGCCCCCGCGGCGGCTTGCGCAGCGCGGACGCGGTGCGGAACGTACCGAGGGCCTCCAGCACCGCCGCCAGCAGCACCGGAAGCAGCAGCAGCCCGACCAGCCCGGACAGGAGCTGGAGGATCTGGCGGGCCAGGGACTGGTGGAGCGCGGGGTCGTTGATGGCGAAGAGGTCGAGGAGGGTCATGTACGTGGCGTACAACGGGTGTTCGCCGGTCACCACCATCAGCGCCACGGCCAGCGCCGCCACACACCCCACCAGGCCCGCCAGCGACCACCGCAGCCGCCGTGAGAACAGCGAGGCGAACGCCGGTACGACGCCCGGCCCGCCGCGGTTCGACGGCATCGACGGGCCCGCGTACGACACCTGCTCCAGGACGACCGTCCCCCGCGTCCCGGCCCCCCGCACCGCAGCCGCGTCCGGCAGCAGCAGCGGGCCCTGCTCCTCGCCGCCCTCCGAACCGTTCGCTGCGGCCGGTTCGTTGCTCGACAGCAGCGCCAGCGTGGCCAGCCCGGAAGGGGCCGTCTGCCCGGGGCGGCCCGGGCGCAGGGGCGGCCGCTCCACCGCGCGCAGCAGCAGGCCGTCCGTCTGGACGACCTTGGTGGTGCCGGCGACAGCGGTGGCCGCCAGCGCGGGGGCGGCCGTATCGGCGTCGGACAGGACGGTCGTGGAGGCGTCCAGGCCCGCGTCGCCGCTGCCGGTCGCCAACGCGGCCGCCTGGTCGAGGAGTTCCTCGATGTGCTGGCCCAGCCGGCGGTTGTAGAGCCGCAGGACGAGCCGGAGGCGGGGGTTGAGGCGGCGGGCGGTGAGGGCGGCGCGGATGTTGGTCTCGTCGTCGTCATAGACGAGGGCGAGCGCGGCGGCCCGTTCCACGCCCGCCTCGGCGAGCTTGGCCTCCGTGGCCTCGGCGGCCTCCACCACCCGGATGCTCCCGGCCGGTTCACCGGCGCCGCCGGCCGCGCCGCCCGCCCGGTTGACGGCCGCGTTCACCATCCGGTCGAACAGTGCCGCCGACACGGCCCGGGCCCGGCCCACGACCGGTGGCCGTTCCGTGCGCGCGGCGGGCGGCACGACAAGCGTGACCTGTTCGCCGTACACCCCGCGCAACTCGGCGGCCAGCCGGTGCGCGAGCCCGTCGTCGCCGCACACCACCATGTGCGCGGTCGTGTCACTCCCTAATGCCTGATTCGGAACGCTCGCCACAAGGGGCAAGACTGCCTCACCGTGACGGGTGGTTCCACAGGTGCCCCCTCGGTACCTGAACGCCCGCGCCCGTCCGGCCGTATGAGAGGGGAGGGAAACCAACGCCCTTCCGCACCACCGGAGGTACCTCGCCCGTGGCGATCACCAAGACCGTCCCACAGCGGACCGACGACCGCAGGGACCCGGAGCGGGCCAGGGACCCGGAGCCGAAGGACGAGGGCCGGTACCTCACCTCCCCCCTCCTCCTCACCCTGCTTCTCCTCACGCTGGTGCTCCTGCAGAGCCCCATCCGCCGCGCGCTCTCCGCACCGGTGATGCAGAGCTGGACGACGGTGTTCGTCGCGGTGATGGTCCAGGCGCTGCCCTTCCTGGTCCTCGGCGTGCTGCTCTCGGCGGCGATCGCGGTGTTCGTGCCGCCGTCCTTCTTCGCCCGCGCCCTGCCCAGCCGCCCCGCCCTCGCCGTCCCGGTCGCCTCGGCCGCGGGCGCGGTGCTGCCCGGCTGCGAGTGCGCGTCCGTGCCGGTGGCCGGGGCGCTGGTCCGGCGCGGGGTCACCCCGGCCGCGGCCCTGGCGTTCCTGCTCTCCGCCCCGGCGATCAACCCGATCGTGCTGACGGCGACGGCCGTCGCCTTCCCCGGCAACCCCGAGATGGTCCTCGCCCGCCTGGTCGCGAGCCTGCTCGTGGCCTGTGCGATGGGCTGGCTGTGGCTGCGCCTCGGCCGTACCGACTGGCTGCGCCCTCAAACGCGCGCGTCCCACGACGGCCAGAGCAAGGGCGAGGCCTTCTGGGACTCCGTCCGGCACGACGTGATGCACGCGGGCGGCTTCCTGGTGGTCGGCGCGATGGCCGCGGCGACCCTCAAGGCGGTGGCCCCGGAGAGCTGGCTGCGCACGGCGGCCGACAACCCGGTGCTGTCGGTGCTCGCCCTCGCGGTCCTCGCCGTCGTGCTGTCGATCTGCTCGGAGGCGGACGCGTTCGTGGCGGCGTCACTGTCGCAGTTCTCGCTCACGGCCCGGCTCACCTTCCTCGTCGTGGGTCCGATGATCGACCTGAAACTGTTCGCGATGCAGGCGGGCACCTTCGGCCGCGCCTTCGCCCTGCGCTTCGCACCGGCCACCTTCGCCCTGGCCGTGGCCGTCTCGGTGCTGACCGGGTGGGTGATCCTGTGAACCGCCAGGCCCAGTCGGCCGTCCTGTTCCTGCTCGGCGCCTCCCTGCTGCACGCCGGCAGCACCGACCTCTATCTGCGGTACGTCAAGCAGGGCCTGCGCCCGCTGGTGCTGGCGTCCGGCGCGGTGCTCATCGCGGCGGCGGTCGCGACGGTCTGGTACGAACGCAAGCGCGCCCGACGCCAGAAGCAGACCGACCATCAGGACAGCCACGCCCACCCCCACCACGAACCCCGCATCTCCTGGCTCCTGGTCCTCCCCCTCTTCGCCCTGATCCTGGTCGCCCCACCGGCCCTCGGCTCCTACAGCGCGACCCGCACCGGTACGGCCTTGCAGGAACCCCTCGCCTACCCCGCCCTCCCGGCCGCCGACCCCCTGCCCCTCAGCGTCGTCGACTACGCGGGCCGCGCCGCATACGACCACGGCCGCACCCTGCGCGACCGCCGGATCCAGCTCACCGGCTTCCTGGCCCTGGACCGCGACGGCACCCCCTACCTCGTCCGCATGGCCCTCAACTGCTGTGCCGCCGACGCCCAGCCGGTCAAGGTCGCCCTGACCGGCGACGTCCCGCCCGTCCTCCAGCCGGACACCTGGCTCCGGATCACCGGCACCTACACCCCACGCCGCGCCAAGGACCCGGTCAACGGCGGCCCCATCCCGTTCATCGAGGTCACGGAGGCGAAGCCGGTGGCGGCGCCGAAGGATCCGTACGACGAGAGCTGGAACAACTGACGCCGACGCCGCCCGGCAACCCGGTCGCCGCCCTCCGCCAGTCGTCCTCACCTCCGCCCCCGCGTACCTCCGGCACCCGAGGGGTATGGGGGCCGCTGTGGGGGAGCGGGCACAGGGACTGCAAGCGGGGCGGGTCGCCGAGGTACTGGTGCGCAGGCAGGACGGACTGCCCGGGCGGCGCGGTTCCGGATACCGGGTGGGCGAGGCCTGCGTACTGACGGCCGCTCATGTCGTGGCGGGCCCGACGGCATCGGTCCGCGTGCGCTTCGACGCCGACCTGCCGGGGGAGTGGAGCGCGGACGCCCGCGTCGTGCTGCTGGCCGAGTCCGCCGACGTCGCACTGCTGGAGATCGCCGACGTGCCGAGGGACCTTCCCCCGGCCGGTCCGCCCCGCTACGCCGCGGTGCCCGACGCCGATGTGACCCTGCCCTTCAGCGCGATGGGCTTCCCCCGCTTCAAGCTCCGCGACGACACCGCGCACCGCCTCGACGACGGGTCCCCCAGCCAGTACCGGGACTCGTGCCATGTCTCGGGCACGGTCTCCGTGCTGTCCAACCGCCGTGAGGGCACGCTGGAGCTGGCCGTCGTCGCCCCGCCCGCCGACGTCGAACCGGAACGCTCGCCCTGGGAGGGCATGTCGGGTGCCGTGGTGTGGTGCGGCGGCTGTGTGATCGGCGTGGTGAGCGCCCATCACCGCTCGGACGGGCTGGGCAGGCTCGCGGCCGGGCGGTTGGAACGCTGGTACGACGTGCTGGCACCCACCGAGCTGGAGCTTTTCCAGCGCCACGGCGGCCTGCCCCCGCGCGCCGCGCTCGCCCCGGCCGACGGAGCGCAGGAAGCCCGCCCGGTCCCCGCCCTGGCCGATCTGCCCGCGGATCTGCCGCTGCGCGAACTGACGGGCCTCGTCGACGCCCTGACGGCGCTTCCGATGCTGCGCGGCGGGAGCGGGACGATCCTCCTCCTGGAGAGCATCGACGCCCGCGTCGCCGCCCACAGCCCTCGCGACCCCCGGCCGCGGATGGACGTGTACGGCATCGTGCGCACCTGCCTGCGGTACCCCGGCACCCTCGACCAGCTCCTGGAAGCCGTGCGTCTGCTGGAGGGGCCGTCACCGGAAGTGGAACGCGTGGACCGTGCGGCGGCCGGGCTCGCGCGGCGCAACGGGTGACGCCGGGGTGCTTTCAGCAAGGTGACCCATGGAACCCCCATGGTGTGGGCCATTGGCTGACTTGATGTAGTGGCGCGGCCGGGATACGGGGTTTCGACATGTGTCCTGCTGGGTCATCATGGATGAGGCACCGACAGCGCTGACTGGTAGGCACGGGAGGGGACTTGGCAGCCGTGGAGCAAACGATGCCTGCCGTCGAGTCCGGTCTCGTCGATCTCTCGGGGGTCTCTCTTGAAGCGCTGCGTTCCATGGACGGCACCGTCATCGGCGAGTCGCTGGAGCAAGTGGTGCACGACATCGACGGCCCGCAGGGCATCACTGCGGGGGGTTACAACGGGTCCCGCTTCGACGCCTGACGAGGTGATCGACCCGGTGCGGTGGGGCGTCCGTGGCCGCTGAAGCCACGACCCCACGGGATCGCCTGCCCTTCCATCGGCTCTCGGCGGACGGCGTTCAGGCGCTCGCGCGGGGCGAGGGCGACAGCGCGGTGGTGAAGGCACTGATCCGCGCCGAGCGCAGCCGCCGGCTCCTGCTGCTGCGGGCACTCGACAACGAGCTGTCCCGGCCCGGTCCCGCTTCGGCCCCGAAGGACCCGGCCCCGTACCCGGAGGCCTGGGCCCTGCTGGAGCGCGCCCAGCGGCAGGCGCCCGAGGCGTTCGAGGACGCCCTGATGTCCCCCGGTACCGGCATGTGGGCCTCACTCGCGGTCCGCAGGGTCAGGGGATGGGCGGCCGAAGAAGAGGCGCCGCACTGGGTGGTCACGGGGCATCTGGCGGCGCTGGCCGCCGCCGCGGGGGCGCGGGCCGGACTGGACTTCTCGATCACCGTTCCCGTGCGTCAGGGGCTGGTGCTGTTGCCGACCCTCGGATGCGCGGTCCTGCCGGCCACCGAACCGTGGAGCACCGCCCGGGTCAGGGGCCGCGAGGGCCGGTTATGGATCACGGGTGCGGGCGGCGAGGTGGAGGTCGCACCCGGATGGGACCGGCGCGGTCCGGACTGGCTGCCGGTGCGCCGGATGACGCTGGGGGCGGCGCCGGCAGCGAAGTCCCTGGTGCTGGAGGACCTGGACCCCTACCGGACGTTCCCCCGCCCCAGCGAGCCCCGGCCGTTGTCCGAGGCGGAGGCGGAGGCGTGGGCCTCGCTCCTCACCGATGCCTGGAAGGTGCTGCTGCGCGACGATCCGGTGAGCGCCGGGGCGATGCGTGACGGGTTGATCGCGCTGGCTCCCACCCCGGCAAGAGAAAGGTTTCGGCCGTACAGCTGCACGGCCGCCGCCGCGTTCGGCGGGGTCGTGGCCTCCCGTCCGGACGACGCTGCCCAGCTCGCCGCGACCCTGGTGCACGAAGTGCAGCACATCAAACTGGGCGGCCTGATCCACCTCGAACCACTGACCGTGCCGCCACCGGACTCACAGGGGCCGGAACAGCTCTTCTACGCCCCCTGGCGCGACGATCCACGTCCGCTGGGCGGTCTGATCCAGGGCATCTACGCGTTCCTGGGGGTGACCCGGTTCTGGCGCGCCCACCGGCACGCCGCCGATCCGGCGTACGCGCCGCTGGCACACTTCGAGTTCGCGCTCTGGCGCGGCCAGGTGTGGGCCACGCTGAGTCGGATCCGCGGACACGAGCGCCTTACCTCGCTGGGCCGGCGGGTCGTGGAGTGCCTGAGCGAGCGCTGCGCGCAGTGGATGACCGAGGAGGTGCCGGCGGCCGAGCTGCGGCTCGCCGAGGACGCCGCGCACGACCACTTCGCGCGCTGGCGGGCCCATCACCTGCGCCCTCCGGCCGGGGCCGTCGAGGACGCCGTACAGGCCTGGCGGCGCGGCGACGCCCGGCCGCCGGCCGCCCTCGCCGAAGAGCCCGTGCTGGTCCCGGACACCGAGGTCCGGTTCCTGGACAGCGCGGCCGTCCTCGCCCGGCACCGGCTCGGCGAGCCCGAGGGGGCCTGGCGGCACACCGCCGCCCGGTACGGCCCGGAAGCCGGGGGCGTCAACGGCGCCGAAGCGGCCGACGTGCTGCTGGCCTGCGGTGACCTTGCCGCAGCGCGGGCCGCCTTCACCGCCCGGCTGGCCGGCAAGGGAGCGCCGGTGGCCGCCTGGGCCGGCCTCGGCCGTGCCCTGTCCGCCGACCCGGCCCACGCGGCCGCGTCCCGCCTGCTGCTCGGCTTCCCGGAACGTGCCGTAGCCGTGCAGGACGCCTTGGAGACGACGACGGGACGGGGCGCGGACCCCATCGGCCTGGCGACCTGGCTGGCCCGCCGCTCGAGCTGACCGGGCGTGGCACGCCGTCGCCACCGGGTGTCCGGCACACACGGTCGTGTGCGTCGTTCGACGGCCCCCGCGCGGGCGGGCTCGCATCGGTGCGCCGCGCTCTGCCTCAGGACGTGGCCGGGCGCACCGTGGCTCCACAGCTCGGCAGGTGGGGCGGGGCCGGTGGCCCCGCCCGTTCACAGCGGCAGCGGGTCGATGTCGCAGTTGGCGCGTTCGCGGTCCCTGAACTGGACCGTGGCCGGGTGCGGAGTGCCGTGCTCCGCGCGCAGCCGGGGCGCGTCGAGCACGCGCTCCATGCGGGCCATGGTCTCCTCGCGCAACGCGGTGCCCTGGGCCTCCGCACCGACGGAGACGAGGTCCATCGCCAGATTGCCCGCGCACGCCAGCGTGGTCGGATGGTCCTCCCCGAAGGTGACCCGGCACAGGGCCAGCGCGTCCTCACCCCGGCGCCGCGCGTCCTCGTGCCGGTCGAGCGCGGCCAGGTCGCTGGCCAGGTTGATGGCGCAGATGAGGGAGAGCGGATGGTCCGCGCCGAGCCGGTCGGTGAGCGAGGCGAGTGCCGTCTCGTCCAGGCGGTGCGCCTCCTCGGGTTTGCCGAGCAGGCGCAGCGTGACGGCGAGGTCGACATCGGCGGAGAGCACGTGCGGGTGGTGCGGGTCGTAGATCTGCCGGTATCCCTCGCTGGCCTTGAGGCCACGGGTCCGGGCGGCCTGCAGATCACCGTTCTGGCGCAGCGCCACCGACAGGGTCAGGGCGGAGGCCAGCGACTGGGGGTTGGTCTCGCCGTAGCGGCGGATGAACATCGCATGCGCCTCGGTGGCCAGTTCCAGCGAGCGCACATGGTCGCCTTCCTTGCGGCAGGCCTCGCTGAGCTGGCGCATCGCGCCGATCGTGGCGGGGTTCTCCTGACCGAAGACCTCACGGTAGGCCGCCAGCACGGTCTCGTGCAGCGACCGGGCGCCGACGTAGTCGCCCCTCTCGCGCACGTCGATGGCGGCGCCGCTCTCGGTGATCAGGGTCCGCCGGTCGTCACGGCCGTACAGCCGCAGTTTCAGCGCGAACGTGCGCTGGTCGAGTTCGAGCGCCTCGCGGAAGTCACCGACCAGACGCAGACTCACCGCGAGATTGTGCGCGATGTTGAGCGTCGTGGGATCGTCCTCGCCGAAGGCCCTGCGGGCCCGCTCGTATGCGATCTTGTCCAGCTCGGCACCGGTGGCGAACCTGCCTTCGACACGGCGTACGGCGGCTTCGAGCTGGAGGGCGTCCAGCGCGTCCTCCCGGGTGTCCTCCTGGCCGGCGGGGGCGGTGCGCTCGTAGACCCCCTTGAGGTGGGCCACCAGCCGTGCCGCGTCGTCGAAGCGGCCCACCACCATGTACATCCAGCACAGCCACTGCCCCATCAGCAGCGTCTGCTGGTCCTCCTCGCCGAAGATGGTGAGCCAGGAGTCCCAGGCCTGCTCGGAGAAGTCGAGCGACACCTCGTGGTCGCCCCAGTAGTAGAGGTACTCGGCGATGTTCCTGACCAGCTGGCGCACCCACGGCTGGTCGGACTTGATCGCCTCCGCGGCGATGACATGGCTGTAGAGCTCCGCATACCGGGACCAACTCGCCGGGTCATTGGGAGATTTGGGGTCGGCGGCGGCCATGAGGGTGTGGGCGCCATGGCGCATGCGGGACTGCTCCTCGGAGGTCATCCGGTTGTTCAGGACGAGCTGCACCAGACGATGCATCTCGATGGAGTTCGTACGGTGGTCGATGCGGGCGAGGGAGTAGCGGTTCACCTCCCTTATCGCGCGCGCGAGTTTCATCGGGTCGTTCAGGGCGGCGTCCAGCTCCGGGAAGATGCTGCTGTTGCCGAGGCCCGAGAAGATGGAGCGGGAGATCGGGTCGGGGGCGAAGTAGGAGCACAGCTGCAGCAGGCGCAGCGCGGCGGGGCTGCGGGTCTCCAGGTGGTCGAGGGAGACGTTCCAGGCCGCGGCGACGGGCAGTTGGTAGTCCGGCGGCGGCGCCACTTCCAGCAGCTCCATGCGCTTGTTCTCGAACAGCCGCAGATACTCGGAGGCGGGCATGCCCGTCTCGGCGCGCCAGGCGGCGGCCTGTTCAAGCGCCAGCGGCAGATCGCCCAGCGCCTCGGCCAGCGCGTCGGCCTCGTCGTCGTGCAGCGGTGGCCCGGAGCGGCGCAGCAGCTCCTTGCTCTCCTCCCGGGTGAACACGTCCACTTCCAGGGACCCGCCCACCTGCCCCCACCGCCGGTTGCGGGAGGTGACGAGGATGGTTCCGTTGCCGCCCTGGGGGAAGTAGTGGCGGACCTGCTCGGGATTGTCGGCGTTGTCGAAGATGAGCAGCCAGCGGGAGTACGGCCGTCCCTCGCGCAGCGCCTCCCGCACCGCGGGGCCGGCGATGTTGGCCTCGGTGGTGGTCACCAGACCCAGCCGCTGGGCCAGTTCCACCAGCGCCTGGCCGATCTGACCCGGCCGCTCCGCGGGGATCCACCACACGATGTCGTACTCCGCCTGATGGCGGTAGGCGTACTCGATCGCCAGCTGTGTCTTGCCGACGCCGCCCATGCCGTGGATCGCTTCGGGCAGCACCGTGGTCGTGCCTTCCTGCAGGCGCTGGTCGAGCAGCTCCAGCAGGGCGGTGCGGCCCGTGAAGTTCGGGTTGCGTGGCGGCAGGTTCCCCCAGACACGCGGCCGTGTCGCGCGATCCTCCTCCACGGTCCGCTGGGGTGTTGTCGACATCTGTGTGGCTCCTTCGGAAGCGGGCCGGGACTGAGGACCGGGTGCGACCGCCGCCGGGGCCGAACCGGACGCTGCGGGTCCCGTGGAAGTACGGGGCGGTTTCTCCAGGCTGACGGCGTATCGCCGATCGTGCCAGCTCAGCACCCTGGCCAACATGGCGGCACGCTGGCCGTAGCGCCCGGACAGGGCCCGCAAGGCGGTCAGCTCCACCCGGAGGAAGGCGATGTTGTCGAGGTTCACGCGCGGCATCGCCAGGGTGTCGAGCGGTTCGGCGGGGTCGGGCAGCAGGGAGCGGGTCGCCGGGTCCCCGGCGAATAACGCGCGTACGTCGTGCAGGACCCGGGCGGTGGCGCTGCGGCGCCCCAGCGCCAGCAGTTCCTCGCGTGTGTTCGGGGCGAAGGTGAACGCCACGTCGGCCGGGCCCTCGTCCTCCGTCCGGGTGGGCCGGACGAGGCCGCTCAGCAGCAGTTCGGAGACGTGGACCGGGCCCGCGTTCGGCGCGGTCCCCGTGATGGCGCGGATGACGGGCAGGCTCAGTGGCGCGGCGGCCAGCCGGGTGGCGAGCAGGAACGCCGTGGGGCTGGCGGCGGCACGGAAGTCGGAGACGCGTTCCGCGGCGGGCACGGTGCTGTGCGGGTCGGGCACGTCCTCCGCCCAGGGCAGGGCGCGCGCCGCGTCGGGCCTGCGCTTCCATTCCCGAGCCTGGATGGCGGGCAGGTCCCGCCGGTCGGGCTCCGGTCCGGACAGCACACGGGCCAGGGACTCCGCCGAGCGGTGGGTCAGGGCGAGCACGGGCACGATCACGGCGCCGGCCTCGGGTTCGGACTCCTCGGCATCCCGTAATCCGGCCGGGACCTCGCGCTCCACCCAGTCCCATTCCCGGTTCGCCGCCCAGGCGTGCGGGGCGCGCACCCGCACGCGGTGCACGTCCAGCCCGGTGCGGAACCACAGCCGCTGGGGGAGCAGGTGCACCACGGCGACGGGGGTGGTGCGCCCGGCCGCACGCAACAACGGCTGTACGGCGCCGAGCCGCCAGCCGGCCGCCAGGGCGTCGGTCAGCACCAGCACCAGCCGGCGTACGTCCGCGGGGGCGGGGGCGAGCGGCTCCTCGGTGCTCACCCGCGCCGCGTCGGTCTCGTCGGTCCCGAGCAGGCGTACGACCCGGACCCGGGAGAACCCTCCGGCCCGCCGCAGCTCGTCGACCAGGTCGTCGACCTCGGAGTCCCACACCCGCATGGTCGGGTGGGTGTCGATGACGAGAACCGCCTCCGCGAGCTCCGGCCCGTCCGGCTGCCCGAGCCGGCTCAGGACCTGAGCGGCCTCACGACGTGCGCGCGCAGCACGTGCCGGTCGCCGTCCGTCGTCATCGTGCATAGGTGCTCTCAAGGCGTCGAAGTGACGGTGAGAGTGCTGAGGAGCCGCGCAGACCGCGGGCATGCGTGACATCCACGGGCAAAGCCTTGCAGTGCGTGCACTCCCGAAGCAAGTGCGTACGGAGGCACATGCACGGTGTGCGCATGAGCATGGTAGGGGCAGGAATGCCGGTCCGAAACCGGCGGGGACCAGCGGATGCACACTGCTGCATGTCGGGGCAGCCCCTCTCGCCGCGAGCGGGCGGACCGTGGACCCGCGCCCCCCGTGACCCGCCCCCGTTCACGGCTTCACCGGCGAATGGGCGGGACCCGGAGGGCCGGGTCTGCGTTCCGGATCGTCGAGCAGGATCGCAAGATGGCGTCCCACGTGGTTGTCCCAGCCCTCCGGACCCATGGCCAGAGCCTCCTTGCGCCATTTTCCGGTCCGCTCCACCAGGCCGGCCAGTCCACGGTCCTGCACGAGGTCGGCCACCGCCTCCTTGAAGGCGGGATCGGAGCAGTCGCCCCGGTGCCAGATCATGGCCGGTACACCCGACCGCAGTCCCGCGAAGTACTCCTGACGGCTGGACAGGGAGTCCGTGCCCGGCGGCTCGCTGAGGACCAGACAGACCGCGTGCTCGTCCTCCTTCAACTCCCGCTCCAGATGGAAGTGGGAGCGGCCCGGCCGGTTCCAGTGCGAGTGGGTGTCGGCCGGGCGTTCCTTGAACTGGCGCCACTTGTTGTGCCACGGGCGGTGCCAGGCGGCCTTGCGCAGCCGCTCGAAGCTGCGCACGAGGACCGCGTAGTCCATCACGAGCGGGGTCGGCGAGTCCGAACTCGATTCCTTGTGCCACCACTCGACCGGCTCCCCGAGGAGTTCCCACGGGAGGATGAATTCGAGCACCACGGGCTGGCGCAGGTCCGACCAGCGTTCCTCGGTCTGCTCGATGAGGAGCTCGACCTCCGAGGGAAGCTGGTCGCGGTGCAGGTGCAGCGTCTCGCCCGGGACGGGATGCCAGCCCTCCGCGTCCGACTGCCGCCAGTGGGACAGGTAGTACCGGTCGGGATCCACCCCGTCGGGTTCGAACTGGATCATGAGGTAGGCGGGGACGAGCGAAGGGGGCGGCTGGGCGACCCCGCCGCGCTGCCACTGCGCCAGTTTGTCCTCCAGCTCCCAGGCGCGCGCCTGCCGGCGGACCCAGCGGCGCAGTTCCTCGGCCGCGCCGGCCTGCCCGTCCTCCATGAGGTGGTCGGCGGCCAGGGAAAGGAACGCCATGCTCACGGGCAGGTCCTTCGCCGCGGAGTTGTCGCCGGCCAGCCGCAGGAACACCGTCCAGCCCGTGTCGCACCACGCGGGCAGCTCCTGGGTGCGGGAACGGCTGGCGCGGCGCGCCATGGCCGCGAGAGCGGAGGCGGACCGCATCTCGCGCAGGACGGGCCGCAGCGGATGCAGGTCGGCGCCGTCGAAGAAGTCCACGGCCTCCCACTCGTCCACCAGGGGCCGCAGTGTCGTCACGGCGACGGACTCCTGCTCGATGTAGCCGAGGCAGCGCACCAGGCACGGCAGTCCGTCGGGAAGCTGTGTGCACCGCTCGACGAGGTGCAGCAGCCACGGACGCAGTGTCTCGTTGCGCAGGGGTTCTACGGATGAGCCCAGTTCCTGGCTCAGCATGGTCACCAATAAGTCGGCACTGTTCGGCTGCCGCATGGTGGCCGATTCCTGGAGGACGTCGACGACCTCGGCCATCAGCTCGTTGCGAACCCGCGCAGGGCTGCGCCCTTCCACCCCCGTGACCTCCCGATCGCCACCAGTCGTCATCGAGTTCCTACGGACAGTCGTCGACCCAGCGTACGGCTCCCCGTCCGGCGACGTCAGGGGGCGGAAGCGGTCAGGGTCAGCGTTCCGTGCCGGCCTCGTCCCCGGCGATCAGCACAGTGCGGCGGGTGCCGTCCGGTGCGACCAGCCTGGGCTGCAGGGTGAGGCTGATCCGGTGGGTCCGTGACGACTCCAGTTGCGCGTCGCCGCCCGCCTCGACGACCCAGAACCGCACCTTCCCTCCTGCTCCGGCCTTGCGTCCCACCATGACCGTCGCCTCGATCTCCACCGTTTCGAGCTCGAACCGCAGCGGCGCGGCCGTCCCGTCCGCCAGCGCCGTGGTCAGCTCGTGGCGCAACTCCCGGATCATTTCTGCGAGTTCGATCACTCCCGGGATGTTAGCGGTGCGGGCGCGGCCCGGCAGCCCTCTCGCCCGACTCCGGTCCGGGCGCGGCTCGCCGACCGGATGTGCCCTTGCCGTCCTCGGGGGAGGCCCCTAACCTGAACCCTAAATCTGATGGACCGTCAGATTTCGTGGTGACGGTCCGCCGGCAGGGACGAGGGGGCAAGACGTGGCGACCGCCGACCGAAGCACCACCGACCGCAGCACCAAGGACCTGCCCAAGGTCATCAGCGTGGACGATCACGTGATCGAGCCCGCGCACCTCTTCGAGACCTGGCTCCCGGCCAAGTACCGGGACCGGGGCCCGAAGCCCCTCACCGCCGGGATCGGCGAACTCGCCTACGTCGGCGGGAAGTACCGGTTCACCACGGACCCGGACGGCCAGCTCACCGACTGGTGGGAGTACGAGGGCGACCTCTTCCCGTACAAGCGCATCATCGCGGCCGTCGGCTTCTCCCGGGACGAGATGACGCTCGACGGCATCACCCGCGAGCAGATGCGGCGCGGCTGCTGGGACCCCAAGGCGCGGCTGGAGGACATGGACATCAACCATGTCGAGGCCTCGCTCTGCTTCCCCACCTTCCCGCGCTTCTGCGGCCAGACCTTCGCCGAGGCCAAGGACAAGGAGGTCGGCCTCGCCTGTGTGCGCGCCTACAACGACTGGATGGTCGAGGAGTGGTGCGGCGACAGCGGCGGCCGGCTGATCCCGCTGTGCCTCATCCCGCTGTGGGACGTCGACCTCGCGGTGGCGGAGATCCACCGGAACGCGGCGCGCGGGGTGCGCGCGGTGACCTTCAGCGAGATCCCCACCTACCTGGGCCTGCCGTCCATCCACTCCGGCTACTGGGACCCGTTCTTCGCGGCCTGCGAGGAGACCGGCACGGTCGTCAACATGCACATCGGGTCCTCCTCCCAGATGCCGGCCGCGTCCCCCGACGCCCCGCCCGCCGTCCAGGCCAGCCTGAGCTTCAACAACGCCATGGCGTCGATGATGGACTTCCTCTTCTCCGGGGTCCTGGTGAAGTTCCCGCGGCTGAAACTGGCGTACAGCGAGGGGCAGATGGGCTGGATCCCGTACGCCCTGGAGCGCGCGGACGACGTCTGGGAGGAGCACCGGGCCTGGGGCGGCGTGAAGGACCTGATCCCCGAGCCGCCGTCGACGTACTACTACCGCCAGATCTTCTGCTGCTTCTTCCGCGACAAGCACGGCATCGAGGCCATCGAGACGGTCGGCGTCGACAACGCGACCTTCGAGACGGACTATCCGCACGTCGACTCGACCTGGCCGGAGACGAAGCGGGTGGCCGAGGAGCACGTGGGCGGGCTGCCCGAGGACGTGGCCTACAAGCTGCTGCGCGGCAACGCGATCCGGATGCTCGAACTGCCCTTTGACCAGGAGGGATGAGCACCCGACCAGGAGGGATGAGTACCTCCCTCACCGAGCGGCGCAGGGATACCGCCACCCGAACGCCGCCAGCGCCCGTGCCCTCGCCTCCACCACCGCCATCCGTGCCTCCCGCTCGGCCGGGTCGACATGCGAGGCCTGCCCCGTCGCCTGCCCCTCCCACTTCCGGTACAGAAGGCCCACCTCCCCCGAGAACCAGCCCCGGCTCACCGAGTTGAGGGCGAGCAGCAGGCCCGTGTCCTCCGATGCCGGGAGGGCCATCCAGCCGCCGAGGCCGAGGAGCAGGTCGCGGCGGACGCAGAGGGTCGCCGGGTGGACCTGGGCGCGGAAGTCGTTCGCCTTCCAGAAGTCGAGCACGGCGCCCCGCTCGATCGGCCCGTCGTCGGGGTCGCCGGGGAAACCGGCCGTAGAGCCGTCCGGCAGGAGGTCCAGGACCCGGGAGGTGGTCCAGCCGATGCCGGGGTCGGCTTCGAGGACGGCCAGGTCACGGGCCAGCGTCCCCGGCGTGAGCTGGTCGTCGGCGTCCAGGATCTTCACGTACGCGCCCTCGGCGTGCGCCAGCGCGAAGGTGCGCGCCACGCCCGGCCCGCCGGGCCGGCCCTGACGGAAGGTCACGCGCACGTCATCGGGGACGTACGGGCGGACCTCCTCGGTCCTGCCGTCCTCCTGGATCACCCACTGCCACTCCCAGCCCGCCGGCAACTCCTGCTGCTCCAGCGACTTGTAGGCCTCCGGCAGGAACGCCGCCGAAGGGCCGTGGACAGCGGTGACGATGATGACGCGCCGGGTCACGGCGGGACTCACCACCTTTCCAGAGGGGTCGTGAAGAGCAGTTCGGTACGGTCGCCGGGCAGCGTGGCCTCGGAGACGTCCACGACGCGGCCGTCGATGCCGTACGACGTCTTGCGCAGCAGGATCACCGACGTCCCCGGCGGCAGGTCCAGCTCCCGCGCCTCCTCCGGCGTCGGCGGCCGCGCGGTGACCCGTTCCTCGACCCGGCCCACCTCGATGCCGACCGTGTGCAGCTGGTGCTGCGTGCCGCCCGGCCAGGGCTCGTTGGCCTCGTCCAGCAGCTCGGGGTTGGCGGCGACCATGTCGCGGACGAGGTAGGACGTCACGAGGCTGAACGGGGCGTTCTCGGCGGAGCACCGCGTGCGGTAGGTGCGCTCCAGGAGCGTCGTCCCCTCCGGCACCCCGAAGGCGTCCGCGAGGTCGGGCGGCGCGGGGACCTCGCGGTACCGCGCGTGGAAGACGAGGTCCCGCGGCTCCAGGCCGGTCTCGTGCTCCGTGGCCCCGGTCGCGGCCCGGGTGTCGAGCGGGCAGCGGGCCCGGTCCTTCTCCCACTGGTGCCGGTGGTTGTCGCGGAGGATCGGGGTGCGGGGCTCGGGCACAGGATCAGCGTACGACTGCTCGCAGCCGCGGACATGCTCGCAGCCGCGGACATGCGAAGGCCCGATCGCTGGCGACGGGGGATGCACCAGCGATCGGGCTGTGCCCAACAGTAACAAGGCTGCCTGCCTCGCGGGAGTCGACTGATCGGGTGTGGGCGGGGGTTGTGATCGGGATCACGGAAAACGCTGTCCGCCAAGCCCTCGCCATATCACTTGCGTCCCGGCTCCGTCACTGTGCGCAGGGCGGCTCGTACGACAACCGGGGCAAGTACTCGTGCCACTTCTCCCGCGTCAGCACGCCGTGCGTCGTCGAGCAGACGCGGCGGACCGCCTCGTCGACGTCCAGGTTCCAGAGCCGGACGGTGTCGGTGCCGCTGGAGACGCCGAGCATGTGGCTCGTCGGGCTGAACGACAGGAAGTTGCCCGTCTTGGCGTTGGGGCTCATTGCCTGGCCGATGGGCGAGACGTCGGACGGATCGGTGACGTCCCAGGCCCGGACCGTGTTGTCGTTGCCGCCGCTGGCCAGGGTGTGGCCGCCCTTGCTGAACGTCACGGACACGACCGCCTCGGTGTGCCCGATGAGGGGGGAGCCCTGCGGCCTCGCCTCGCGGGGGTCGGTGACGTCCCACAGCCGTACGGTGTCGTCGTCGCTGCCGCTGGCCAGCGTCCGGCCGTCCGGGGTGTAGGCGAGCGCGTTGACGGGGCCGGTGTGACCGGTGAGCGGTGCGCCGAGCAGGGTGGGGCGGCGGGGATCGGTCACCTCCCACAGCCGGATGGTGCTGTCCGCGCTGCCACTGGCGAGGGTGCGGCCGTCCGGGCTGAAGGCGAGGGAGTTGATGTATCCGGCGTGCCCGGCGATCGGTGCGCCGAGGGGAACGACATGGGCGGGGTCGCTGACGTTCCACAGCCGAAGGGTGCGGTCGTCGTAGGCCGTGGCCAGTGTGCGCCCGTCCGGGCTGTACGCCAGCGCGTCGGGGCCCATGAACCGGGTGCGCAGGAAGATGGGGGAGCCGTAGGGGACCGGGCGGGACGGGTCACCGACGTTCCACAGGCGCACGCTCTTCTCGCCCGTCGTCACCGCGAGCGTGCGGCCGTCGGGCGAGAACACCAGGGAGCGCTGGCCGGTGTCCCCGGGCAGGAACGGCCTGCTCAGCGCCACCGGCCGGGCGGGATCCCGTACGTCCCACAGCCGGATCTGTCCGTCGCGCGCGGAGGTGGCGAGCACCTTGCCGTCCGGGCGGAACGCCCCGTTGCCGCCGATCATGTCCGACGTCGGGATCGACCACAGCCGGACCTTGCTGTCGCCGCTGCCGGTGGCGAGGGTGCGGCCGTCCGGGCTGAACCCGAGCGCGTACATCTCCCCGCTGGCGCCCGCGAGGGGCTCGCCGACCTGGGAGGGATACGCGGGGTCGCTGACGTTCCACAGGCTCGCGGTGCTGTCCGCGCTGGCGGCGGCGAGCATCGTGCCCGCGGGGTTGAAGGCCACCGACCAGATGGGGCCGGTGTGCCCGGTGAGCGGTGCGCCGAGCTGGGTGCCGTGGTGCCGGTCGGAGACGTCCCAGAGGCGGACGGTGTCGTCCGCGCTGCCGCTGGCGAGGGTGCGGCCGTCCGGGCTGAAGGCCACGGAGTGCACCAGATCGGTGTGCCCGGTCAGCGTGGAAAGCGCCTTCGGCCGGTCCGGTTCGGCCACGTCCCAGAGGCGGATCGTGTCGTCGTCGCCCCCGGCCGCCAGCGTGCGGCCGTCCGGGCTGAACGCCACGGACCGCACGGCGGCCTCGGCGCCGCCCAGCGTGGCGCGCGCCTTCGGCCGCGTCGGATCGGCCACGTCCCACAGTCGTACGGTGCGGTCCTCGCTGACGGAGGCGAGGGTACGGCCGTCCGGGCTGAAGGCGATCAGGTAGATCGTGCCCTCGTGCCCGGTCAGGGGCGCGGCGAGCGGACGCGGCCGGCTCGGCTGCCGTACGTCCCACAGCCGGATCGTGCCGTCGTCGCCGGCACTGGCCAGGGTGTGGCCGTCCGGGCTGAACACGGCGCTGCTCACCCAGCTCTCGTGTCCGGTCAGCGGCTTGCCGAGCGGCTCGGGCCGGGCCCGGTCCGCCACGTCCCACAGCCGTACGGTCCGGTCGTAGCTGGCGGTGGCCAGGAGCCGTCCGTCCGGGCTGAAGGTGGTGAGGTAGACGGCGCCGGTGTGGCCGCGCAGGGGCGTGGCCAGCGGGGCGTTCACGATCGAGATCAGCCGGCTGCTGGCGTCCGCGTCGTCCGGGCGCAGCCGGTGGGCCACCAGGTCGAGCTGGGCGGACAGCGAGGGGTCCGTGTACTGGAAGCGGTCGGCCTCGGCGAGCACCTGCGCGAACCTGGCGTCGTTGCGCTGCTGCCAGGCCACCACCGCCGCACCGACGGCCACCATCGCCAGCGCGACCAGCGCCGCGACCGCGCTGCGCATGATCCAGACGGTGCGCCTGCGCAGCCGTACCGAAGCGGCCAGGAACTCCACCGCGCCGCGGGTCAGGAACGTGTCACCGGCCGAGCGCGCCCAGCCGTGGGCCTGCTCCAGCCGGGAGCCCCGGTACAGCAGCGAGGAGTCCCGGTCGGACTCCTCCCAGGCCCGGCCGTCCTCCTCCAGCCGCTGGCGCAGCAGATTGCCCTGCCGGTCCTCGTCGATCCAGTCCCGCAGCCGCGGCCAGGCATGGAGCAGGGCCTCATGCGTGATCTCCACGGTCTCCGCGTCCAGCGTCACGAGCCGGGCCCGCACCAGCGCCTCGAGCGACTCCTCGGTCTTGCCCGGATCCGCCGACTCCGCCGCCAGCTGCCGCCGCGTGCCGCGCCGCCGGGTCGCCTGCGTGTCCTCGCCCAGCCGGACCAGCCTGAGCAGCAGCAGCCGCGCGGCGGTACGCGCCGCCGGGTCCAGCCCCGACCAGGCGCGCTCGGCGGTAGCGGCGACGGCCCCCTGAATGCCCCCGGCCGCCCGGTACCCGGCCACCGTCAGCCGCCCGGCCTTCCGCCGCTGCCAGGTGGCGAGCAGCGCGTGCGAGAGCAGCGGCAGCGCCCCCGCGTCATGCTCCCCCACTGCCCGAAAGGCGTGGGAGGTACCCCCACCGCGGGGTCCGTCCGCGCTCACCTCCCGCACGATCAGCTCCGCCAGCCCCGGTTCCAGCTCCAGCCCCACCGCCTTGGCCGGCCCGGTCACCGCCTCCCGCAACTCGGGGGTCGTGAGCGGTCCGAGCACCATGTGCCGGTGCTGCAGCGCGTCGGCCAGCTCCGGGTGCGCCAGGCACTGCTCGTAGAAGTCGGCGCGGATGCCGAGGACGACGAGGACGGGGGCGGGGTCGCCGGGTCCGGGAGGCGTGCAGGCGGCGTGCAGGAGCTGGACGAAGGTACGGCGGGCTGATTCGTCGGGGCAGAGGGTGAACGTCTCTTCGAACTGGTCGACGATGACGACGGGGGGAGCACCCGAGGCCGCCGCCTCGCGCCGGGCCCAGGCATGGACGGCGTCGCGCGCGGCTTGAAGGGCAGCGTCGGCGGGTTCCGGAACAGCGTCCGCGAGCGCAGGAACGACGTCTGCGAGCCCCGGAACGCGACGGGTCAGCTCGGCGAGCGGATCACTGCCCGGAACGAGCTGTACGACCGTGCTCGGCCGCTCGTCGCTCTCCTCGCCGCCCAGCGCACCGCTCTGCAGGGCAGGCACCAGGCCGGCGTTCAACAGGGACGACTTGCCCGCCCCGGAGGCGCCGACGAGCATGACCAGGCCGCCGGTCTTCTCCACGGCGCGGAGCTGCCCGACCAGGGTGTCCGTACTCCGCTCCCGGCCGAAGAACCACCGGGCGTCCTCCTGCCGGTACGAGGCCAGCCCCCGATACGGGCACACCCCACCGGAAACGGCCGGGACCTCGACCGCCCCGGGCTCCCCGTCCTCCCCCTCCCCGGAGGTCGCACGCTCCCACAGGCGCTGCCAGTGGGCGAGGTCGTACAAACCGGTGGACACGGGAGTGGGGCGTGCGCGCCGCGCCTGGGGGATCAGGACGTGCAGTACGGCGGAGAGGGCGGCGAACTGGGCCGGCACGTTCTTGGCCCGCCGCCAGTCGCTGATCCGCTGAGCGGACACCCGTACGGGCCGCCCTCGCTCGTCGACCCGCTGCAGCCGGACGACCGCTTCGGCGACGCTCTTGAGCGGAGGGTTGCCGGCCTCCTTGTACAGCAGCGCGAGCCGTTCCGCGAAGGCTGTCCGCGCCCCGGAGTCGGAACTCAAGGCCTCCACTCCTTCACTTCCGCTACGTCCGCCGCACCCGGACATCCGGACCGGAAAACTCACTTTATATGGCTGACCTGCGATGAAGGCCTCGTCCGGAGACCGGAACCTCCTCGCGGGCCCCCTCCAGCTGGCAGGATCATGGCGCAAGTGCACAACCCTCGCGCGTCGCCCGGACAGGCCGTCGGCCCGGAGCCCGGGAGACCACTCGTGGCGCCGCGCGTTCTCCGTCACCCCCCACACTCGTTCGATCCCCACTGACCCGCCGCCCACCGAACCGGCCCGTCGGATCCCGGATCGACCCCGCTCCGCCGTCCGGTACCGGTCCCCACGAGGGGAGGGACCGGTACCGGACGACGCGGTCAAGCTGTTAGTACGCCTTACCCAAGCGCGGAGTGAGGGGACTCGGCCATGCCGAGGGCTGTCGGGCGCGGCAGGCGGATTCCTCACTTCGTAGGCGATTTTCGGTCGACCCATCACCCGGCTTCACAGGAAACGCTCAGGTAGCCCGTGGATTGCGGGCGGCACCCTGCGACCGTTTCAGGTCAACCAGCGGTTGAGCCTGCAGTTATCCCTTGTTGCTCGCTGGTGGCCTGTGTCTATGGTGACTGCCGTGCTCGGCGGGACGTGACCACCCCGCTCAAGCGCTTTCAGTCAGCGACCGGGAAACCAGCGTCGCTACGGGGGGAGTTCGTTGTGCCGCGATGCATCTCCGAAGTGCTGCACGTCCAGGGGCTGGGCAAGAGCGTCTCCGCACGGGACCGCCGTCCCCGTTGGGTGCCGTTTCCACCGCGAGACCGATGAGCGCCGTCGCGGTGACGTGATCGGCGGCAACCCCCGGCGACGTCCGTGAGGGCCTCGCGGTGCCGTGCTGAGCCCGAACCCAGCCATCGGCGGGATTGGGCGATGGCCGCGACTGCCTCTCCAGCACGGCCTTGGAGCCCCGAGGTGCGCCACCGCCGGGGTCGATCTTTCCAGCGGAGGCGGCGTCGGCCGCGCAGCCCCTTGTCCCCCTGAATGCTGCGTCGGTTTCTCATCCATGCCCGGAAACCCCTTTTGGAGGAGAGCAGTTGAGAGTACGCAGACCGGCCCGTGCCGGGATCGCGGGCCTTGCGGCCACCGCGGTCCTGACCGGGCTCATACAAGCCGCACCGGCGTTCGCCGACACCAGCCCTCCCGCCCCGAAGCCCTCCGGCCAGCCGTCGGCTGATCCGTCGACCGATCCGCCGACGCGTGTGCGGGATCCCGGCAAGAGGCTCGGCAAGGGCTGGAAAACCTCCGCGGACCGGGCCGTGACCACCGCGGCGGACAGCGGCGGCTTCAAGGTCCTCGTGGCGGACAGCAAGGACGCCTACCAGTGGCGGACCGTTGCCACGCTGGCGGAACCCGGCATGCCGGCCGACTCGTGGATCGGCAACTCCTGCGTCATGGACCGTGATCACGCGGCGGTCGTGTACGCGCCGCGTACGTTCACGAACAAGCCGGACCTGATGCAGGGCGGGGCGTTCACGGCAGTCGTCGACCTGAAGTCCGGCCGGGTGACGAAACTGCCCTTCACCGGCTCGCTGGCCTACTTCGACCCGTCGTGCAACCCCGAGACCGGTACGGCCGTTTTCACCGCGTTCCGCGACAGCAAGACGCGGCTCGTCACGGTCGACACCAGGGGCAGAACGACCACCGATACCGCGGTCACCGGTCAGGTGACCTCGGCCGTCCCGACGAGGGACGGTCTCGTCGCCGCACACGGCCGTCACCTGGTGCACGTCGAGCCGGCGGACGGGAAGCTGCGGAAGCTGGCTGCCGCGGACAGTGTGCCGTTCGACATTCGCCCCACCAGCAAGGGGATCGCGTTCCTCGACCGCAGCGGCACCGCGGCTCGCGTCAAGCTGTGGAGGGGCCAGGGCACACCGTCGACCCTCGCGTCGGGAAAGCTCGGAGACGTGGCCCTCGAGCAGGGCACCGGGGGCCGGGCATTCCTCACCGGGAAGACGACGAACGCGAAGCTCACAGGCACAGCGGTGGCCCGCCTGAACGTTCCGGCGGATACGGATGTGTCCAGCCACGGGCGACTGGCCGTCGACCCGGTGCTCATGCCCGGCGTGCGTACGGGCCTGGACCGGATCAGGAACGCGGGGCAGGGGTTCACCAAGGCCGAACCCTCGCCCCGGACGCGCACGTCCACGGATCCCACGGACCCCACGGACAAGAATGCCGCGCCGCTGACCATCACCAGTGTCGCGACCAGCACCGGGGAGAAGATCACCGAAACGGTCGCCGACACGACCAGCGACTCGGGAAAGGAGTCCTTCTCACCCGCCCTGCGCACGGCCGGCAAGAGCGGGCGGACACCCGAGAAGAGTGGGCGGGCCGCCCTCGTCGACGACGAGCGGGCGCACAACCCGGTCGACACCGACCGCTGGTGCTCCGTCCCTCGCAACGACGTCAAGGCGCTCGCCCTGCAACCGACCCCGAACCAGGTCGAGTGGGCCGTCGACATGGCGATCCGCGGCGAGCTGCGCGCCAGGTGGATCAAGCAGGGCGACTGGCGCGCCCAGGCCGGTCTGGGCACCGTAGACCCGCAGGGCCTGTTCCCGCCCCCCACGCTGAAGGGCGGCGGACGGATCCCCGCGCAGGTGCTGCTGGGTGTGCTCGCGCAGGAGTCGAACCTGTGGCAGGCCGAAGGGGGCTCGATCCCCGGCCAGATGGGCAACCCGCTGGCGGCGATCGCCGGTTTCTACGGGCACAAGGGTGATACGTCCGAGGCGTACTGGCGGATCAACTGGAACCTGTCGGACTGTGGCTACGGCGTCGGCCAGGTCACCGACGGCATGCGCCTCGCGGGGCACGAGAAGCCGGGCGAGACGTCCCTGTCCCCGGCGAAGCAGAAGGCCGTGGCGCTGGACTACGCGGTGAACATCGCCGCGTCGATGTACATCCTCGCGGACAAGTGGAACCAGGTGCACACCGCCGGTCAGACCATCACCGTCAACAACGACGACCCGTCGAAGCCGGAGAACTGGTTCGCCGCACTGTGGAACTACAACCTCGGCTTCAACGAGAACAAGGGTGACGGCAAGCCGTGGGGCCTGGGCTGGTACAACAACCCCGCGAACCCGTTCTACCCGCCGTCGCGGCACCCGTTCATGTCCGACCCGCGTGACGCCGCGAAGCCTCAGAACTGGCCGTACGAGGAGAAGGTGATGGGCTGGTCCGCCTACTCCATGGACACCGGCTACTCCTACGCCACCGACGGCCGGCAGGACTGGCCCGGCGACTCCGGGTACTCCACCGCCGGGTTCCGGCCCGCCTGGTGGGTCAACCCCGGGCAGCGCGACCGGGTGAAGCCGCCGCTGGACGCGTTCTGCAACTCCACCAACAACTGCGACGCCGCCAACCCGCCGGACTGCCCCGACGCCAAGTGCTACGAGAAGTACTGGTGGCGCGGCTCGAACGTGACGTGGAAGGCGAACTGCGCCAACGACTGCGGCAACGAGAACATCAAGTACGTGACGCTGCGGGAGGAACCGGGCCGCGGCTACCGGCTGAAGCACGGCACCCCGGAGTGCGACCCCGCTCCCGCCGGGGCGCTGATCGTGGAGTCCGTGCCCGACAACGTCGACACCTACAGTTCCTGCGGATCGTCCGGCACCGACGCCGGGAGCTTCCAGTTCACGTTCCACCCCAACCCGGCGGCGACCGGGCCGGGTCTGGGCCCGTTCGAGGCCAAGGGAGACCTGCACCAGATCGGCGGTGGGCACGGCGGCCACTTCTGGTACGCGCACACCCGCGACGACGCTCATCTCGGCGGCGCCGGCGGCCGGATGACCGTCGACGGCACCTGGACCCTCGGCCGCAACGTCGAATGGGCCCGCGTCTTCGCTCACCTGCCGGACACCGGGGCGCACACCCAGCAGGCCCACTATGTGATCAAGGGAGTCGCGGGCGCTGACCGTGACCGCTATGTCAACACCCACTTCAGCAAGAACACCTGGGTCGAACTCGGCGTCTACCGCTTCACCGGCACTCCACGGGTGGAGCTGACCAACACCACGGACGACGGCACCGCGGACGAGGATGTCGCCTGGGACGCCGTCGCCTTCCAGCCGCTGTCGGGCAAGCCGAAGCACATGGTCGTCGCCATGGGCGACTCCTACACCTCCGGTGAGGGTTCCGGGGCCTATTCGCCCGAGTCCGACAGGGACCACGGGACGAGCACCTGGAACGCCTGCCGACGCAGCGACAACTCCTGGCCGCGCAAGGTCGTGTTGCCCGGTCAGAGCTCCAGCCTCGGTCGGCTCACGAACGACAGGAGCGCCACAGTCGACTTCCTGGACGTCAGTTGCTCCGGGGCGAAGACTTCGCAGCTGACCATGGGAGACCCCACCCCATGGGGAAGGATCGGCAACTACCGCGAGAAGAGCCAGATCGACTCCGGTGTCCTCAGCCCGGACACCACGCTGGTCATGCTGACCATCGGCGGCAACGACGGGGACAACTTCACCAACGCCGTCAAGAACTGCTACATCATCGGGGTATGCGACCCGGCCGACTACACGGGCAAGGTCGACCAGTCGGTCGCGGCCATCGGGAGCCTGATCAGTGACATCTCGTTTGCCGCGCCGAACGCACAGATAGTCCTCATGGGCTACCCACGCCTGGTCAGTGACCAGCAATGCGTGACAGCCGACTTCGACGCCCTGAACCAGCTGGCCGACTACGTCCGGGACAAGCAGAAGGCAAAGGTGGCCGAGCTGAACAGGGCCGGAACCAAGGTGGCCTTCGCCGACCCGATACCTGCCTTCCGGGGACACGGAATCTGTGACGGCGACGAGTGGATCAACCGTGTCGTCGCCGGCCCGAACGGCGACGGCGACTTCCACGACGGTGACCCGGCCAACCAGGCTCCCTGCCTGCCCTGGCCCGGAGAGAACGTCTGTGCCAGCCTCGAGTCGTTCCACCCGAAGAACGCCGGTACGACGGGCTACGCTCGGGTCATGGACCAGGCACTGGCCGACTTGGGGTACAAGGGCAGTTAGTGGAAGCTGACGAGACTGGCAGCGCGGTGGTCACGAGACGGGCGAACCGTCTGGTGACCACCGGCTGCCTGACCATCCTGGTCGGGCTGATCACCGTTCTCGGCGTCCTCGTCTCCTGGTTGTGGTACCGGCACTGGCACGACGGGAACGTCAACAGTGAGCGCAGGGACAAGGCGTTCGCATCGATCCTGAAGCAGGCCCGTGCCACGGCGGACGACACGGCCCGCGCACTCGACACGAGCGGCGCCACCGACCCCGACGCTCTCACCGGCGTGATCTGGCGGCACACAGAAGCCCCCGTGATCACCTACGACGCCTCCCGCCGCGAGTTCACCGCCATGGCCGCGAGATCCACCCTGTACGACGAAGAGGTCATGCTCCCCGGTGGCGGGCCCGTCGAGGTGACCCGGTGCTTCGCCTTCACCTACACCCACCGCCCCGGTCAGGCGTGGACGCCGAGGGTTTCCGAGCGGGACGACGACGCATGCCGTCCGGGCACCGAGATCGGCGGTCTGGTACGCCTCGCGCGCACGCGCATCTCCCACATGCATGCCGAGGACTTGACGCGAGCCGGAGTGCAGAAGGCCTTGGATCCCACGGGACGGCTGCGTTCCTACGACGTCAAGAGCGCGCTGCGCAAGGCAGACACGGTGACCGTCACCATCCTGCTCTCCAGTCCGGACACAACGGTCGACCAGTGCTACCGCTTCACCCGCCCCGTCTCCGACGACGCCGCCCAGGGCTCCACCACAGCGGTTCCGACGCCTTCGTGCTGACCCTGCGACGTGACGTCTGAACAACGCCCTGCTTTTCTCCCGAACGATCTCCAGAAACCACTCAGGGGCCTGACCCATTCACTGGATCAGGCCCCTGACCTGGTACTTCACTGTCGGGGTGGCGGGATTTGAACCCACGACCTCTTCGTCCCGAACGAAGCGCGCTGCCAAGCTGCGCTACACCCCGATGTCACTGCTTGTCGCGGCGACGTCGTTTACTTTAGCCCACTGGTGGCTGGAGACGAAATCCGGTTTTCGCGCGGCGACGGATGCGGCGGCGGATCGGGTTCGGGCGGGCGTGGTCGAGGGCCACGAGGAGGATCGCCAGGGCGTAGATGGCGAGGCCGATGAGGAGGGCATTGCCCAGGATGCTCTTGTAGCCGTGCCGGGCCACGTCGAGGAACGGGTAGAGGTAGCGGGCCGGGCTGCCGGGGAGGAGCTCGCCTCGGACGAGGGTGAACGCCAGGTAGGCGAGGGGGTAGAGCATCCAGGTCGCTGCCTGGCGCAGGCGCAGCCGGCCGGGGGAGCTCAGGAGCAGCCAGTCCAGTACGGCCGCCACGGGCGTCGCCGTGTGCAGGACCTGGTTGGTGAGCGCGTGCCAGCCGGTCGGGGCGGTGGCCTCGCCGGTGAGGACGCCGGGGAGTGCGTGGGGGCTCGTCCCGTGGGCCAGCAGCAGGTGGTGGACGAGGCCGGTGACCACCGCGTAGAGCAGCGTCGCGCCGGTGAGGGTCGACGGCAGGGGCCGGCGGGCGGTCCAGGCGCGGCGGGCCTCGGCGGCGAGGACCAGGGCCAGCAGGATGTTGCTCTGGATCGCGAAGAGGCTCAGGGTGCGCAGAGGACTGCCGAGGGCCAGCTCGACCGTCACTGCCGCGGCCGCGGCCAGTGCGACCAGTAGGCGGTACGCGGCGGCGAAGGGGCGAGGTACGGGGCTCATCACCGCCGCGGCGGGGACATGGGAGGGCAGCAGCACGGGCATGCCCGGTATCGCGGGGAGATCCGGGATGTCCCTGGGTATCGGGGCGGTCATGCCCTCACGCTAAGCAGGATGGGCAAATGGGGCGATACGGGTAATCCGTGCGGGTTACCCGGGCCGCGGGTCGCCCGTGCATCATCACGCCGCTGACCCGCTGACCCGCTGACCCGCTGACCCGCTGACCCGCTGACCCGCTGACCCGCTGACCCGCTGACCCGCTGACCCGCTGACCCGCTGACCCGCCGACGGCCCCCCCCGCTCGCGTCCCTACTCGCGCCCCACCAGCGTCAGCAACGTAGCCTCCGGCGGGCAGGCGAAGCGGAACGGGGTGTAGCGGTTCGCGCCGCAGCCCGCCGAGACGTGCAGGTAGGACGTACGGCCCTGCGCCGCGTGTGTCGACAGGCCCTTCACACGGTCCGTGTCCAGGTCGCAGTTGGTGACCAGGGCGCCGTAGAAGGGAATGCAGACCTGGCCGCCGTGGGTGTGGCCGGCCAGGATCAGCGGGTAGTCGTCGGCCGTGTACGCGTCCAGAACGCGCAGGTACGGTGCGTGCACCACGCCCATCGAAAAGTCCGCGGCGTCCGACGGACCGCCTGCCACCTGCTGGTACCGGTCCCTCTTGATGTGCGGGTCGTCCAGGCCGGTGAGCTCCACCGACATGCCCTCGATCTTCAGCGTCCCGCGCGTGTTCGTCAGGTTGAGCCAGCCCGCGGCGTCGAAGCCGTCGCGCAGGTTCTCCCAGGGGTTGTGGATCGCGCCGACGACGGGCGGGTTGCCGTTCAGGCCGTGGCGGCCCTGGACCTTCTCCAGCAGGTAGCGGGCAGGGTTGCGCGGCCTGGGGCCGTAGTAGTCGTTGGAGCCGAAGACGTACGCGCCGGGGAACTCCATCAGCGGGCCCAGCGCGTCCAGCACCTCGGGCACGCCCTCCGGGTCCGACAGGTTGTCGCCCGTGTTGATCACGAAGTCGGGGCGCAGGCCGGCCAGTGAGCGCAGCCAGCGCTGCTTCTTGCGCTGGCCGCTCACCATGTGGATGTCGGAGACCTGGAGCACGCGCAGCGGGCGCATTCCGGCGGGCAGGACGGGGACCGTCACCCGTCGCAGGCGGAAGGAGCGGGCCTCGAAACCCGCCGCATACAGCAGACCGGCGGCGCCAACCGCCGTGATGCCCAGGGGTACTCCGTATCGCGCTTGCATACGACCATCGTGTCAGACCGCGGAAGTGCCCCCTGCCCGGCCGCGGTCGACCCCTTCGGTACGACGCCTGTGCGCAGGCCCCTTGAAATCAACGGGCGTTCCGCTCCCCACACCTGCGACAATCAACCCCATGACCACGCTCAAGTCGAAGCTGCAGGAAGACCTCAACGCCGCGATCAAGGAGCGCGACGAGCTCCGCTCCTCGACGCTCCGGCTGACGCTCGCCGCGATCACCAAGGAGGAGGTCGCGGGCAAGGAGAAGCGCGAGCTCTCCGACGACGAGGTGCAGAAGGTGATCACCCGCGAGGCGAAGAAGCGCCGTGAGGCGGCCGAGGCCTTCGCGCAGGGCGGCCGCAGCGAGCAGGCCGAGCGGGAGAAGGCCGAGGGCGAGGTGCTTGCCACGTACCTGCCGAAGCAGCTCAGCGACGACGAGCTGAACCGGATCGTCGCCCAGGCCGTCGAGGAGGCCAAGGCGGCGGGCGCCGAGGGTCCGCGGGCCATGGGCGCCGTCATGAAGATCGTGAACCCGAAGGTGGCCGGCCAGGCGGAGGGCGGCCGGGTTGCCGCCGCGGTGAAGAAGCTGCTCGCCGGCTGAGCGCGGCCCGGCCCGCCCCGCAGCGCTCGTCGGGCGGACGGAACGAAAAAGCCCGGGGCCGCCGTCGGCGACCCCGGGCTCGCGCCAAGTCCTCACGGAAGGTGGGCCGGCTGATGGCGGCGGCCGTGGTGTTCCCGCCGTCCGCCGTCGCCGCCGCCGTCATCCCCTGAGGTGAGCCCGGCGGGAGGCAGCAGCCCGAGTTCCTGGGCGCGCGCGCCCAGGGCCACCCGTCCGTTGGCCTGTAACCGCTCCATGAGGCGCTGCACCTTGCGCTGCACCGTCCGGTGTCCCACCCCCAGATGCCGGGCGATCGATGCGTCGTTCAACCCCGTGTAGAGCAGATTCAGGATTCTTCGCTCATCGGTATCCACACCAGACGCACCGCCGGTTTCGGATTTCGGCGGAATGGTCAATTTCGCCTCCCCCTGTGACGCTGTTTGCACAGCCACTTCGCAGAGCAGTCTAGGAAGGGCTTGTGACCATGAACAGCCGAATAAATGTCACCAAAGGGCAGCAAAGGGGCGCGCGGGATGGCGTAATCACGCCATCCCGCCGACGGTATGTCCGATTATTGAACGTCCGGTTACTGAACCGTCTGGGCCGACTCAGTACCAGTGCGACTCAGTACCAGGGCGTGCAGTACTCCCTGCCCGAGGGGTTCTCGACGCAGGCGCGCATTTCGTGGGTCGACGGGTTGTAATACATCGGCGTACGGGTCTGGTAGAAATTCGCCGTGCCCGACACCTTGGTGGTCCAGCCGGATGCCCCGCCCTCCTTCAGGCCGAGCCTCCAGTAACAGGTGGAGTGGTCCTTGGTGCAGCGCTGGACGTACACCGACCAGTCGTGCTCGCCCGAGCCGCTGATGAACTTGAAGCGCCCCCAGCTGTACTGGTCGCCGTCCGTCTTCCCCCACCGCAGCTCGTACGAGAACGAGTTGCCGAGGTCGTAGGGGCCGTGCGGCGTGACCGGTCCGGTGTCCCAGCTCTGGATGTTCGGGTCGTGGCCGTCACAACCGAAGTTGTCACAGGCCAGGGCGGCGGCCGAGGCGGAATTCGGAACGGCGAGTGCAAGGGCACTGAGCACCATGCCGAGCGTGAGGCCGATGCGTGACCGGAGTTTCATTTCCCCTCCATGTGAAACGGCGGGCAGCAAAATGGGCACCCTCTGGCGGGGCTGCACGTGAATATGTCACGGCGTCCGCCGGGAGAATGCCCATCCTGCTCAACTGGCGCAATTACGCCCGGGCCCTGGGAGAGTCAGCCGCGGCCTCCGTTGCCGTTGCCGTTCGTCTGGCCCTGCCACCAGCCCTCCGGGATCGAGAACGAAGGCGACGGGAAGGTGCCGCCGTCCGTGCCGCCGTCCGCACCGCCGGTGATGCCTCCGTCGGTCAGGCCGCCGATGAGGCCCCCGTTGCCGTTTCCGTTGCCGTTCCCGTTGTCGTCGCCCTTGTCGTCGTCATCGTCGCGGCCCTTGTCCTGCTTGCGGTCCGGGATGTCCACCAGATTGAAGGGCAGCACTTCCTTGCCGTCCAGGGCGCCCGTCATCATGTCGCGCCAGATCGGGCCCGGCACCTCGCCACCGAACACCTTCTCGTGCCAGACCCCGCCGATGCTGATGCCCTGCATCTTCCGCTTGTGGGCGGGGTCGCCGACCCAGACGGCGCCGGCCATGTTCGGCGTGTAGCCCACGAACCAGGCCGCGTACCGCTCGTCCGTCGTACCGGTCTTGCCGGCGCTGGGACGGCTGCCGAGGCCCGCCTCCGTGCCCGTACCGTCCTCGACCACACCCTTCAGGAGGGTGTTGATGGTGTCGGCGGTGGTCTCGGACATCGCGCGCCGGCAGGTCGACTTCGGCACCTCCAGGGACCGCGTCTTACCGCCGACCTTCTGGGTGACCGACTCGATGGCGACCGGCGTGCAGTACATCCCGCGTGAGGCGAACGTCGCGTACCCGGCCGCCATCGTCAGCGGAGACATCTCCATCGTGCCGAGGGCGATGGACGGGGCCTGGGCGAGTTCGCCGCCGTCGGCACGCTCGACGCCCATCTTCTTCGCCATCGTCGTCACCGGGCAGATCCCGATCTCCGAGATCATCTGCACGAAGTAGGTGTTGACCGACTTCGCGGTCGCCTCCTTCATGTCGTACGGGCCCACCTCGGACTCGTTCTCGTTGGTGAGCTTGACGCCCTTCTCGTTCCAGACCTTGCCGTCGCATTCCTGGACCGGGCTCGGGTACTCCATCTCGTACGGCGAGGAGTACACCTGCGTCGGAGCCATACCGCCCTCGAGGGCCGCCGCGGCCACGATCGGCTTGAACGTCGAGCCGGGCTGGTAACCCGCGCCGCCGCCCATGTTCAGGTCGGCTGAGAGGTTGAGCACCGTCTCGTTCTTCTTGACCTCGTTGCCGTACGGCCGGGACTGGCCCATCGCCAGGATCTTGCCGGTGCCGGGTTCCACGATGGTGGCGGCGGTGGCGACGTCGTCCTTCTGGTAGACGTGCTCCTTGACGGACCGCTGCACCGACTTCTGCGCCTGCGGGTCCATGGTGGTCCGGATCGTCAGACCGCCCTGGTTCCAGATCTTGGCCCGCTCCTCCTTGGTCTTGCCGAAGACCGGGTCGGTCTGGAACACCTTGCGCACGTAGTCACAGAAGAAGCCGCCGCCCTTGACCGCCGTGATGCAGCCGTTCTTGGGCTTGCTGACCTTCAGGCCCAGCGGCGTCTCCTTGGCCTTGTCGGCGTCCGCCTGGGAGATGTCGCCGAGGTCGGCCATGCGCTGCAGCACGATGTTGCGCCGCCTGGTGGCCTCGGCCTCGTCGTTGATCGGGTCGTACCGGCTGGGCGACTGGACGATGCCGGCGAGCAGGGCCGCTTCCTGGAGCTGGAGGTCCTTGGCGGACTTGGAGAAGTAGCGCTCGGCGGCGGCCTCGACGCCGTACGCCTGCTGGCCGAAGAACGTGATGTTCAGGTAGTTCTCGAGGATCTTCTTCTTGCCGAGCTCCTCCTCGACCTGGATCGCGTACTTCAGCTCCTTGATCTTGCGGCCGATGGTCTGCTGGGTGGCCTGCGCGACCTTCGTCGCGTCGTCGCCGGCCTCCTCGACGAAGACGTTCTTCACGTACTGCTGCGTGAGCGTGGACGCGCCCTCGGCGACGCCGCCGCTCTGGGCGTTGCGGTTGAGGGCACGCAGGACGCCCTTCAGGTCGACCGCGCCGTGCTGGTAGAAGCGGGCGTCCTCGATCGCGACGATCGCCTTCTGCATGTACGGCGAGATGTCCTTGAGGTCGACCACCGTACGGTCGCGTGAGTAGACCGAGGCGATCAGACCGCCGTTGGCGTCCAGGATCTTGGTGCGCTGGCTCAGCGGCGGGGTCTTGAGGTTGACCGGGAGCTCGTCGAAACTCTCGACCGAACCCTTGGCCGCAAGTCCCAGTGCGCCGACGGCCGGTAGCGCGATACCCGCCAGCACGGCTCCCGCGAGCACACTGACACCGAGGAACTTGGCGGCCTGCTGCGTTGGCGAGAGACCACCGCCCGAGCGCTTCTTTGGCATGAGGGCAGCCTAAACCGTAGAGATGAGCGAACCGATGGCCGACCGTGCGTGAGCACGGCACGGCGAAGTGATGTCGGCCATCCCGATTCGCCGGACAGGCACGCAGGCCTTGGCCTAAGCTGCTCTCAACTGTCACAGCAGTGCGGCCACGTATCAATACGTCCGGCGACCCCGAATCGTTCCGGAGGTTCCCCAACTTTTTTGTTGGGCACGTGTCCGAATCCGCCTTGTGTGTCATCCGGCGTCCGTTGTGACTCAACAGAACTGTCCCGGTTTGCCGGGAAGGTCACGCATGTCGCCAGCTCACTCCCCCGGGTGATCTGCCGCTTACGCATAGTCCGTTCGGGCCATTCAAGATTGGGCCCGCTGGGGGTGTTGCGCTGTGCCCACCTTCCGTAACGTCCTCAACTGGCGGCGGTGAATATGCCGCTGCCGCCGTGGGGGAGCCTCGATTCGGGAGAGGACGGCGCCGGTATGGGCTGGGTAGTCGACTGGAGTGCGCAGGCGGCCTGCCGCACTACCGATCCGGATGAACTGTTCGTTCAGGGAGCAGCGCAGAACAGGGCCAAGGCGGTGTGCACCGGATGCCCGGTGCGCACGGAGTGCCTGGCCGACGCGCTGGACAACCGCGTCGAGTTCGGCGTGTGGGGAGGCATGACGGAGCGGGAGCGCCGCGCACTGCTGCGCAGGCGGCCGACCGTCACCTCGTGGCGCCGGCTGCTCGAGACGGCACGTACGGAGTACGAGCGCGGGGTGGGCATCCTGCCGCTCGACGACGACGAGGTGTACGAGAACTACGCGGCGGTGAGCTGAGGGGCCCCAAGGGGCTCCCCGCAGGCGGACCCGAAGGGCTTCGGCCCGACGGGACTCCCTCAGGCACCGACCGCAGGATCAGGCAGCTCCGGCCGATGGGCCGCGAGCCGGTTACCGATGTCCCGCAGACCGGTGAGGTCATGCACATCGCCGGGCAGTGCGGCCACTTCGGCCACCGCCACCTCGGGGTGGAGCGCGGTGAAGCGGTCACGTGTGCGCTGCTCGCGCGAGAGCAGCTGCATACGCTCCGCATGCAGCCTCAACAGGCCTGCGGTGAGCTGGTCGACGGACCGCTCGACATGCGGAGCGGCGGACTGCGGTGCGTCCGTGGCTGGAGTGCGCTCCCTGTCCGTGGCGGCGTCCGTGACGGCGGGGGAGCCTTCGTCAGGAGCCGGTACCTCGGAAGTGGCTGATTCTGAACTGCCGTACGTGTCGGGGGAGTTACGAAGTCCAGCTTTCCCTCCCTCCTGATCCACAATGCGGGGCTCTTCAAGATTTTCCGCGGCGGCGAGCGCCCGCTCGGCCGACAGCCGGTCGGCGCCGCTGCCGTGGACCCGGTTGAGCACCAGACCGGCGAGCGGCATGTCCTCGGCGGCCAGCCGCTCCACGAAGTACGCGGCCTCCCGCAGCGCGTCCCGCTCCGGCGCCGCCACCACCAGGAACGCCGTCCCGGGCGCCTGAAGCAGCTTGTACGTGGCGTCCGCGCGCGTGCGGAACCCGCCGAACATCGAGTCCATCGCGGCCACGAAGGTCTGTACGTCCTTCAGCAGCTGCCCGCCCAGCAGTTTGCCCAGCGCGCCCGTCATCATCGACATGCCGACGTTCAAGAACTTCATTCCCGCGCGTCCGCCGACCTTCGCCGGGGCCAGCAGCACGCGGATCAGCTTGCCGTCCAGGAACGAGCCGAGCCGCTTGGGCGCGTCCAGGAAGTCCAGCGCCGAGCGGGACGGCGGCGTGTCGACGACGATGAGGTCCCACTCGTCCCTGGCCCGCAACTGCCCCAGCTTCTCCATCGCCATGTACTCCTGCGTGCCCGCGAAGCCCGCCGAGAGCGACTGGTAGAACGGGTTGCCCAGGATCGCGGCCGCCCGGTCGGGGTCCGCATGCGCCTCGACGATCTCGTCGAAGGTGCGCTTCATGTCGAGCATCATCGCGTGCAGCTCGCCGTCGCCCTCGACGCCCTTCACCCGGCGCGGGGTGTTGTCGAGGGAGTCGATGCCCATGGACTGGGCGAGCCGGCGGGCCGGGTCGATGGTCAGCACGACCACCTTCCGCCCGCGCTCGGCGGCCCGCAGACCGAGAGCGGCCGCGGTGGTCGTCTTCCCCACGCCGCCCGAGCCGCAGCACACCACGATGCGGGTCTTCGGGTCGTCCAGCAGCGGGTCGAGGTCCAGCACGCGCGCGGGGGCCAGGTGCTGGGGGTGGTGGGGCTGGCGAGCGGCGTCGTGCGTGTGGGCCGGTTCCGGACGACTCATGACATCCCCTGCTTCCGACGTACCGCGTACCGCTCGCACCCGGTGAACGAACTCATGTCAGACCCTGTTCCCGCAGTTCGCGCCCGAGTTCGTACAGGCCCGCCAGGTCCATGCCCTCGGCCAGCAACGGAAGCTCGTGCACGGGCAGCCCCAACTCGCCCAGCACCGCCCGCTGTTCCTGCTCCAGCGCATACCGCTCGGCGTACTCGTCGGCCTGCGCCAGGAGCGGGTCCACCAGCCGTTCGGCGTTCCCGCCGCGCCGCGCTCCGCCGAGCCCGGCCGAGGACAGCGACTTGGCCACGGCGGCCCGCGGGACACTGCGGACGAGTTCCAGATCGGCCGCGTCCAACACCTCCGGCCGCACCATGTTCACGATGATCCGCCCCACCGGCAGCCGGGCCGCCCGCAGCTCGGCGATCCCGTCCGCCGTCTCCTGGACGGGCATCTCCTCCAGCAACGTCACCAGGTGCACGGCCGTCTCCGCGGACTTCAGCACCCGCATCACGGCCTGCGCCTGGTTGTGTATCGGGCCGATCTTGGCGAGACCGGCGACCTCGTCGTTGACGTTCAGGAAGCGCGTGATGCGCCCGGTGGGCGGCGCGTCCATGACGACGTAGTCGTACACGAACCGCCCGCTCCTGTCCTTGCGGCGGACGGCCTCACAGGCCTTGCCGGTCAGGAGTACGTCTCTCAGGCCCGGTGCGATGGTGGTGGCGAAGTCGATGGCGCCGAGCTTCTTCAGGGCCCGGCCCGCGCCGCCCATCTTGTAGAACATCTGGAGGTAGTCCAGAAGGGCCAGTTCGGGGTCGATGGCGAGGGCATACACCTCCCCGCCCCCTGGAGCGACGGCGATCTTCCGCTCCTCATAGGGCAGCGCCTCTGTTTCGAAGAGCTGCGCGATGCCCTGCCGGCCCTCGACCTCGACGAGAAGCGTCCGCTTCCCCTCGGTCGCGAGGGCGAGCGCGAGCGCGGCGGCGACCGTGGTCTTTCCGGTCCCGCCCTTGCCGCTGACGACCTGGAGCCTGCTCACGCCTTCGAGCCTAACCAGTCGGCGCGCCGGCTACGCGACAGCTTGTGGACAACGTGACCGCGGTCGGCCGCATGGCCCCTCATGGCCTTCGTCGGGCAGCGGATAAAGTCGGCCACATGACCAAGTGGGAATACGCAACCGTGCCGCTGCTCGTCCATGCCACGAAGCAGATTCTGGACACCTGGGGCGAGGACGGCTGGGAGCTCGTCCAGGTCGTGCCCGGGCCGAACAACCCCGAGCAGCTCGTGGCCTACCTGAAGCGGGAGAAGCAGGCATGAGCGCGGTCGAGGCGAAGCTCGCCGAGCTGGGCCTGACACTTCCGGAGGTCGTGCCTCCGCTGGCCGCCTACCAGCCGGCGGTCCAGTCGGGCGTGTACATCTACACCGCCGGCCAGCTCCCCATGGTGGAGGGCAAGCTTCCGGTCACCGGCAAGGTGGGCGCGGAGGTCACCGCCGATGAGGCCAAGGAGCTCGCGCGTACCTGCGCCCTGAACGCCCTCGCGGCCGTGAAGTCGGTGGCGGGCGACCTGGACCGCATCGCGCGTGTGGTGAAGGTGGTGGGCTTCGTGGCCTCGGCCCCGGACTTCACCGGCCAGCCCGGCGTCCTCAACGGCGCGAGCGAGCTCCTGGGCGAGGTCCTCGGCGACAAGGGCGTCCACGCGCGCAGCGCCGTGGGCGTGGCCGTGCTTCCGCTGGACGCGCCGGTGGAGGTCGAGGTCCAGGTGGAGCTGACGGAGGCGTAGGCCTCCGGCGGTTCGGCCGTCGTGGGGCCGGTCGTCGTCGGCTGGTGGTCGTGTGCCGGTGGTCGTGCGGCGGCCGTTGTGCCGCCGTCGTCGTGAGCCGGTCCTCGTGAGCCGGTCGTCGTCCACGGCCGCAGTGCCGCAGCAGCCTGTCCGGGAGGCCCGGGCAGGCTGAACATCGTCCTGAGCGGCGCCGGGAAGGGTCGGATCAGCCGGCCAGTCATGAGGTCAGGCGGACTCGATGAGGCCGTGCTCCTCCAGGTACTCCATCTGTGCCCGTACGGACAGCTCGGCCGCCGGCCACAAGGAGCGGTCCACGTCCGCGTACACATGGGCCACGACCTCGGCCGGTGTGCGGTAGCCGTCCTCGACCGCCGTCTCGACCTGGGCGAGGCGGTGGGCGCGGTGGGCGAGGTAGAACTCGACGGCGCCCTGGGCGTCGTCCAGGACGGGGCCGTGGCCCGGGAGAACCGTGTGCACGCCGTCGTCGACCGTGAGGGACCTGAGCCGGCGCAGCGAGTCCAGGTAGTCGCCGAGGCGGCCGTCGGGGTGCGCCACGACCGTCGTGCCGCGGCCCAGGATGGTGTCGCCGGTCAGGACGGCGCGGTCGGCCGGGAGATGGAAGCAGAGGGAGTCGGCGGTGTGGCCTGGGGTCGGTACGACCCGCAGCTCCAGGCCGCCGACGGTGACGACGTCCCCGGCAGCGAGCCCCTCGTCGCCGAGCCGCAGCGCCGGATCGAGGGCACGCACGCGCGTGCCGGTCAGTTCGGCGAAGCGTGCGGCGCCCTCGGCGTGGTCCGGGTGGCCGTGCGTGAGCAGGGTCAGCGCGATGCGTTTGCCGGCCTTCTCGGCCATGGCGACGACATTGCGCAGATGTCCGTCGTCCAGCGGGCCGGGATCGACGACGACGGCCAGGTCCGAGTCCGGCTCGGCGAGGATCCAGGTGTTGGTGCCGTCCAGGGTCATCGCGGAGGGATTGGGCGCGAGGACGTTGACGGCGCGGGGGGTGGCGGGGCCGGAGGCGACCCCGCCTCGCGGCTGGCCGGGGAGGGCTGCTGCGTCCGTCATGCGAGGGGGCCTTCCAGGGCTGCGGGCACTGTGAGCGGTTCGGGCAGTGCGGGCACGGTCATGCGGGGGCTCCGCCGGTCGGGATGTGCTTGGTGAACTCGTCGTGGCCCGGCCAGGAGAGCACGATCTCGCCGTCTTCGAGGCGAGCCTGAGCCAGGACCGGGGTCAGGTCGCGATCGGGGGCGCCGGCGAGGGCTTCGGCGGCGCTGTCGTACGGGGTCAGCTGGCGCAGGGTCGCGATGGTGGGCGGCATCATCAGCAGCTCGCCCTTGTCGTAGGAGGCGGCGGCGTCCGCGGGGCGGATCCACACCGTACGGTCGGCCTCCGTGGAGGCGTTCCGGGTGCGCTGGCCCTTCGGGAGGGCGGCGACGAAGAACCACGTGTCGTAGCGGCGGGGCTCGAACTCCGGGGTGATCCAGCGCGTCCAGGCGCCCAGGAGGTCCGAACGCAGGGAGAGCCCCCGGCGGTCCAGGAACTCGGCGAACGACACGTCCCGGGTGACCAGGGCGGCGCGGTCCGCCTCCCAGTCCTCGCCCGTCGTGTCGCCGACGACGGAATCGTCGGTGGGCCCGGCGAGCAGGACGCCCGCCTCCTCGTACGTCTCCCGTACGGCCGCGCAGACGATCGCCTGGGCCGTCGCCTCGTCGACCCCCAGCCTCTGCGCCCACCACGCGCGCGTGGGGCCCGCCCAGCGGACCGGGTGCTCGTCGCGCGGGTCGACGCCGCCGCCCGGGTAGGCGTACGCCCCACCGGCGAAGGCCATGGAGGCCCGGCGGCGCAGCATGTGCACGGCAGGACCGGCGTCGGTGTCCCTGAGCAGCATGACGGTGGCCGCACGCTTCGGAGCCACAGGGGTGAGGCTTCCGTCCGCCAGCGCACGGATACGGTCCGGCCACTCCGGTGGGTACCACTGCCCGTTTGCCATGGGCGGAGGCTATCTCTTGGTGCGCGGATGTTCGAGGGGTGGCCGTTGCCTCCGGCGGTGGGGCCGGGGATGCCTGCGGGGGCCTCCGGCGGCCGCGCGGGGGGTGCCTGCGGCGGCCTGTGCGGGTGCGGTGGGGGTTCGCGTAGCGCCTGCGGGTGGTTTGCGGGTCGGGGCCGCGCCGGGGGGGTGTCCGTCCTCGGACCGGCTGTTGGGTCGGGCAGGGAGGTGCTGTTTCTTGACGCCGGCCACTGCGGGCGGACCCCCGGCACGTCCCCCTCCCGCCGTACGCGACCGCGGGCCCGCGGGGGTGAAGGGCCCAACGGCGACGAGGCCCCGCCTCATAGTGAGACGGGGCCTCGGCGTCGTATGGCCAGACGCTCGGTCAGCGCGAGCGCTTCGCCAGCCGCTCGACGTCCAGCAGGATCACCGCGCGGGCCTCCAGGCGGAGCCATCCACGCTGGGCGAAGTCGGCCAGTGCCTTGTTGACCGTCTCACGCGAGGCGCCGACCAGCTGGGCCAGTTCCTCCTGCGTCAGATCGTGTACGACGTGGATGCCCTCCTCGGACTGCACGCCGAAGCGACGGGAGAGGTCCAGGAGCGCGCGGGCCACGCGGCCGGGGACGTCCGAGAAGACGAGGTCGGACATCGCGTCGTTGGTGCGGCGCAGGCGGCGTGCGACGGCGCGCAGCAGCGCGGTCGCCACCTCGGGGCGGGCGTTCAGCCAGGGCTGGAGGTCGCCGTGGCCCAGACCCAGCAGCTTGACCTCGGTCAGCGCGGTCGCCGTCGCCGTACGCGGACCCGGGTCGAAGAGGGACAGCTCGCCGATGAGCTCACCGGGGCCGACGACGGCCAGCATGTTCTCGCGGCCGTCGGGGGACGTGCGGTGAAGCTTGACCTTGCCTTCGGTGACGACATACAGCCGGTCACCGGGGTCGCCCTCGTGGAACAGTGAGTCACCGCGCGCGAGGGTCACCTCACTCATGGAGGCGCGGAGCTCCGCGGACTGCTCGTCATCGAGCGCCGCGAAGAGCGGGTTGCGCCGCAGAACGTCGTCCACGAGTTCTCTCCTTGTCGACCTGCTCAGGGGATCACTCCCCTGCGTACCAGGGGACCGTGTTCCCCATTTTGCCGGACGGTCCAAACAGTGTGATCTGTCACAAGGATGCCGCACAGGTGTCCCGAGGTAAGCGGCAGGGGTCCAATTGGGGGCCGATCTTCGGGGTCCGGGGCGGATGTCGGTGCCGGGCTTTAGGCTGGCCGAGTGTCCAAATCGCCGGTGAGAGCACAGGCCAAGGGGGCTGGGCGGGTGGTTGTACGTCGCGATTCCGCTGTGGGCGAACAGAACCCTGGTGGCGGACGGAAAACGGCAAAAGCGGCGAAAAAGGCGCCGGGTGAAACGGCCGCAGATGGCGAGAAAGCTGCGGTGAGGAAGTCGGCGTCCGCGCGGAAGGCCGCGCCTGCCAAGAAGGCTGGGGCGAAGAAGACGACGGCTCCTGCGAAGAAGGCGGCTGCCGTGAAGAAGACGGCTGCCGTGAAGACGGCCGCCGGCGCCGTGGCCACGAAAAAGGTGGTCGGCAAGAAACCCGCCGTCGTTCCGAAGAAGGCCACCGTCTCGGTCAAGGGTGCCTCTCCGGCCAAGACCGTGACCGCGAAGCCTCCGACGGCCGAGTCCCGCACGGCCCTCGTCCGCCGGGCCCGCCGTATCAACCGTGAGCTCGCCGAGGTCTATCCGTACGCCCATCCCGAGCTGGACTTCGACAACCCCTTCCAGCTCCTGGTCGCCACGGTCCTGTCCGCCCAGACCACCGACCTGCGCGTCAACCAGACCACCCCCGCGCTCTTCGCCAAGTACCCCACTCCCGAGGACCTGGCCGCGGCCAACCCGGAGGAGGTCGAGGAGATCCTCCGTCCGTGCGGTTTCTTCCGGGCCAAGACCAAGTCGGTCATGGGCCTGTCGAAAGCGCTGGTGGAGGACCATGGCGGCGAGGTCCCGGGCCGGCTCGAAGACCTGGTCAAGCTGCCCGGCGTCGGACGCAAGACGGCCTTCGTCGTCCTCGGCAACGCCTTCGGCCGCCCCGGCATCACCGTGGACACGCACTTCCAGCGGCTGGTGCGGCGCTGGCAGTGGACCGAGCAGACGGATCCCGACAAGATCGAGGCCGAGATCGGCGCCCTGTTCCCCAAGAGCGACTGGACGGACCTCTCGCACCATGTGATCTGGCACGGCCGCCGCATCTGCCACGCCCGCAAGCCCGCGTGCGGCGCCTGCCCCATAGCGCCGCTCTGCCCGGCGTACGGCGAGGGCGAGACGGACCCGGAGAAGGCGAAGAAGCTCCTCAAGTACGAGAAGGGCGGCTTCCCCGGCCAACGCCTCAACCCTCCGCAGTCCTACCTGGACGCGGGCGGCAGGCCGGCCCCGCCGCTGGGGGCCGGATGACGGGGCGAGCGGGAGAGGCCGGGGCAGGGGTACGCGTGCGTACGGCCGGGGCGGGACGGGCCGCCCGACGGCCGGCATGGGGTCGTACGGTCCCGGCGGAACGATCTAGGTGCCGTCAGGCGTTGGACTCGGCAGGACGACGGGGGTGGCGATGACGCGTGCGAGCGGTACCCAGGACGGGCCGGTGGTGCTGAGCAAGGAGGGGCTGCCCGACTGGCTGGGCCCGGTGGTGCGGGTGGTGGAGACGGTCGAGCCGCTGCAGCTGAGCCGTTTCCTGCCGCCGGAGAACGGCGCGGGGCGCCAGTCGGCCGTACTGATCCTCTTCGGCGAGGGTGAGTGCGGGCCCGAGCTGCTGCTCATGGAGCGGGCCAGTTCCCTGCGGTCGCATGCCGGGCAGCCGTCCTTCCCCGGTGGGGCCCTCGATCCCGAGGACGGCGACCCGCAGGCCGACGGGCCGCTGCGGGCGGCTCTGCGCGAGGCCGAGGAGGAGACCGGGCTCGACCCGAGCGGCGTCCAGCTCTTCGGCGTGCTGCCCAAGCTGTACATCCCGGTCAGCGGCTTCGTCGTCACGCCCGTGCTGGGCTGGTGGCGTGAACCCAGCCCGGTCGACGTAGTCGATCCGAACGAAACGGCCCGGGTCTTCACCGTCCCCGTGGCGGATCTCACGAACCCGGACAACCGGGCCACGACCGTCCACCCCAGCGGCTACCGAGGACCGGCATTTCTGGTCGAATCGGCCCTGGTCTGGGGCTTTACGGCCGGAATCATCGACCGTCTGCTCCATTTCTCGGGCTGGGAGCGCCCCTGGGACCGCGGGAAGCAGGTCCCGCTCGACTGGCGGTCATGACAGGGTGTCTGCGGTGCTGTGTTCCTCCGGGGGCCGCTGTGTCCGATTGCCGCGTCGCGGCGGGCCGGACCCTGCGCCGACCGGGCGTGATCGGAAAGTGACGAGGCGGAGCCTGAAGCAGTGAACGTGCTGGACATCCTGTTGCTGGTCGCCGCCGTATGGTTCGCGATCGTGGGCTACCGCCAGGGCTTCGTCGTCGGCATCCTGTCGGTGATCGGCTTCCTCGGTGGCGGCCTCGTGGCCGTGTACCTGCTCCCGGTCATCTGGGACTGGCTGACCGACAACGCCGAGGTGAGCACGACCGCCGCCGTCGTCGCGGTCGTCGTCGTGATCGTCTGCGCATCCGTCGGCCAAGCCCTGACCACGCACCTCGGCAACAAGCTGCGCCGGTACATCACCTGGTCCCCGGCCCGCGCCCTGGACGCGACCGGCGGCGCCCTCGTCAACGTCGTCGCGATGCTCCTCGTGGCGTGGCTGATCGGCTCCGCCCTCGCGGGGACGACGCTGCCGACGCTCGGCAAGGAGGTCCGCAACTCCAAGGTCCTGCACGGTGTCTCGGAGGCGCTGCCCGACCAGGCGAACACCTGGTTCGCGGACTTCTCCTCGGTCCTCGCGCAGAACGGCTTCCCGCAGGTCTTCAGCCCCTTCGCGAACGAGCCGATCAAGGAGGTCGAGCCGCCCGACCCGACGCTCGCGGGCAGCCCGGTGGCGACCCGCGCCCAGCGCTCCATCGTCAAGGTCATGGGCACGGCGACGAGTTGCGGCAAGGTCCTGGAGGGCACCGGTTTCGTCTTCTCCGACCGCCGCGTCATGACCAACGCGCATGTCGTCGGCGGCGTCGACGAACCCACCGTCCAGATAGGAGGCGAGGGCAGGAAGTACGACGCGACGGTCGTCCTCTACGACTGGGAGCGCGACATCGCCGTACTGGACGTGCCGGACATGCGAGCGCCCGTGCTGCAGTTCACGTCCACCGACGCCCGCAGCGGCGACAGCGCGATCATCGCGGGCTTCCCGGAGAACGGGTCGTACGACGTCCGCCCTGCACGCGTGCGGGGGCGCCTGCCGGCCAACGGTCCGGACATCTACCACCGCGGCACCGTGAGCCGTGACGTGTACTCGCTGTACGCGACCGTCCGCCAGGGCAACTCCGGCGGTCCGCTGCTCACGCCCGAAGGCAAGGTGTACGGCGTGGTCTTCGCGAAGTCCCTGGACGACGCCGACACCGGCTACGCGCTCACCGCGGACGAGATCCGGGAGGACATCGTCAAGGGGCGTACCGCGAACCAGCAGGTGGACAGCGACAGCTGCGCGCTCTGACGGTCGGTCGAGGTCAGCCGCGCGGGTGGCGTAGGCGCACGGAGACCCAGCGGGCCCGGCGGCGCAGAATGCGCGGAATGCCCACCCGGGGGTCGGCGCCCGCTATCTGCGGGGCGGTGCCTCGCTGGTGGGAGCTCAGCCCGCCGGCCGAGCGGCGATTGCGTGCTGCGTCACTGTAGTCGTGCGTCCAGCCCATACCCCGACGTCTGCCCCTGCCCCATGGTCGATAACCGCCTCACGCGCCCCCAATTGGCCTATGCGCCGGGCAATTGGCTGTTCGTAGGACAGGTGTTCAGTTCCGGATACCGGGCGCATCGGCGCGGTCACCGATCGGGCTCGGGATCTTTCAGCCAGTTGATGAGCTCGGTGGAAAAGGCCGAGGGATCCTCTTCGTGCGGGCTGTGCTGTCCCGGGGGGCGACCCCCGGACCCCCGGCAGGGTTTGGCGCAGCGGCGTTTCACCGATCGGGTTCGGGATCCTTGAGCCAGTTGATGAGCTCGGTGGAAAAGGCCGCGGGATCCTCTTCGTGCGGGAAGTGCCCGAGCCCGTCGAACAGCCGCCAGCGGTACGGCGCTTCGACGTACTCGCCCGAGCCGGCCGCGCTGCGCGTCCGCATCACCGGGTCGAGGGAGCCGTGCAGATGCAGCGTCGGGACGCGCACCGGCCGCTTCATACGCCGGTTGAACTGGATGCCGTCGGGGCGGGCCAGCGAGCGCACCATCCAGCGGTACGGCTCGATGGAGCAGTGCGCCGTCGACGGGATGCAGATCGCGCGGCGGTACGTCTCCACCGCGTCGTCCTCCGGCTGGCGGGGGCCAGACCAGTCCCGGACCAGCCGGGCGACGAGCGCCCCGTCGTCGGCCGTGAGCTGCCGCTCGGGGATCCAGGGTCGCTGGAACCCCCAGATGTAGGAACTCGCACTCGTCTGCTTGACGTCCGAGAGCATCGCGGAGCGCCAGCGCCGGGGATGCGGCATGGACGCGACCGCGAGTCGCCGTACGAGCTTGGGCCGCATCACGGCTGCCGTCCACGCCAGATATCCGCCCAGATCGTGACCGACCAGCGCGGCGTCGGGCTCGCCGAGGGAGCGGATCACGCCGGTGATATCCAGGGCGAGGTTGGCCGGGTCGTACCCGCGCGGCGTACGGTCGCTGCCGCCGACCCCCCTGAGGTCCATCGCGACGGCCCTGAAGCCGGCGTCGGCGAGCGCGACGAGCTGGTGCCGCCAGGCCCACCAGAACTGCGGGAAGCCGTGCAGGAGCAGCACCAGCGGCCCGTCGCCCATCTCCGCGATGTGGAAGCGCGCACCATTGGCGGCCACGTCCCGATGCGTCCAGGGACCATCGAGTCGTACGACCGAAGCAGGTTGCGCCGAAGGGGTGGCGGGATCCGTCATGACGACGAGCGTGCCACAGCCTCGATGGCCGCGGGCGCCCGGTCCTCCAGCTCCGGCGCGGACTCGGAACGCGGGTGCGGCTTGGCCTTCTGCAGGACGCCCGCCGTCTCCTTCATCGAAGCGGCGACCTTCTGCGGGCCCTTGCTCTTCTTGGCCTTCTTCGCGAAGGCCACACCGATCAGCGCGAGGGCCGCGGCGACGAGGACGTTCGCGGCGAAGGACAGCAGGAAGCAGATCGCGAGGTTCCAGTCGCTCCAGGTCCGAATGCCGTACGCCAGGGCGAAGTTGAGCATTGGCAGGGAGAACACGAGCACCGCGCCGGCCAGCGAGAACGCGCCGCCGCTCGTCGCGCCGCGCTTGACGTCCTGCTTCAGCTGCGCCTTCGCCAGCGCGATTTCGTCGTGCACCAGCGCCGACAATTCGGTCGTCGCCGAGGCGAACAGCTGGCCGATGCTGCGTTCGGCGCCGACCGGGCTGCCGTCGGGTGCGCTCATCGCGGGTCTCCCTCGTGTGTACGGTTCCGTCTTCTGCCTGACTGCGTACGGTTCCGTCTTTTGTACCGTCCCGTCAGATCATGCCCGACGCTGCTCCTCCTCGCCTGCCCCGCCCGGCACTTCGGCAAGCGCGTGGCGCGCGGCGGCCTTCTCCGCGGCGATACGGCGGTGCTCGGCGGCCTTGCGCTCGTAGAGGGCGGCCAGCCGCAGGTGGTACTCCGGCATGTCCTCTTCGTAGATGTCCGGAATGCCGTCCGCGTCCTCGTCGCGCTCCTCGACCTCGACCATCCTGCGGTACTTGGCGTTCCGTATCTTCAGCAGCACCGTCGCCAGGATCGCCGCGGTGAGGGAGCCCATGAGCACGGACGCCTTGACCTCGTCGGTCAGCGCGGCGTCGCCCTCGAAGGCGAGCTCGCCGATGAGCAGCGAGACGGTGAAGCCGATGCCGGCGAGGGTGGCCACCGCGAACACGTCGGCCCACGCCAGGTCGTCGCTGAGCGAGGCCCTGGTGAAACGTGCCGTCAGCCAGGTGCCGCCGAAGATGCCGAGCGTCTTGCCGACGACCAGCCCGAGGACGACACCGAGCGTCTCCGGCTGGGTGAACACGTCGCCGAGCGCGCCTCCGGAGATTTCCACACCGGCGCTGAACAGCGCGAACAGCGGGACGGCGAGCCCCGCCGACAGGGGGCGTACGAGATGCTCGATGTGCTCACCGGGGGAGTGCGCCTCGCCTTCGCGCCGGGTGCAGCGCAGCATCAGCCCCATCGCCACGCCGGCGATGGTGGCGTGGACGCCGCTGTTGTACATCAGCCCCCAGATCACCAGGGCGAGCGGGATGTACACGTACCACCCGCGTACGCCCTTGCGCAGCAGCAGCCAGAAGACGCCCAGGCCGACGACGGCACCGCCGAGCGCCGCGAAGTCGATCTTGTGGGTGAAGAAGACCGCGATGATCAGGATCGCGAACAGGTCGTCGACCACGGCGAGCGTGAGCAGGAAGGCGCGCAGGGCGCTCGGCAGGGAGGTGCCGATGACGGCGAGGACGGCGAGCGCGAAGGCGATGTCGGTGGCGGTCGGGACCGCCCAGCCTTCCAGCGAGCCGCCACCGGTGATGTTGGTCAGCGTGTAGACCAGCGCGGGAACCGCCATGCCGCACAGCGCGGCGACGACCGGCAGCACGGCCGCCTTGGGGTCTTTGAGATCACCGGCCACCAGCTCACGCTTGAGCTCGATACCGGCGACGAAGAAGAAGACCGCGAGGAGTCCGTCAGCGGCCCAGTGCTCGATGGACAGGTTCAGTCCGAGGGCCTCGGGGCCGAGGTGGAAGTGGCTGACGGTCTCGTAGCTGTCGTGCAGCACGGGCACGTTCGCCCAGATCAGCGCGGTGATCGCGGCGACGAGGAGCAGCACGCCGCCGACGGTCTCGGTGCGCAGCGCGTCCGCGACAAAGTTCCGCTCCGGGAGGGAGAGCCGTCCGAGGAGCTTGCGGGCGGGAGCGGGGGTGCGGGGCGCGGCCACGGGAGGGACCTCCGGTCGGTGGGCAGGACGGAGTACATGCCGACCAGACTTCCCGGCGCACCTGAGGACGAGTTTGTTTTGTTTAGCTTACCTAAGGGTGCGCCGAAGTGCATCTGTCAGCTCCACCGTACGAACACGAAGGGCACCCGGCGCGTTTGTCGCCGGGTGCCCTCGAAGGTCGACCTCAGTCTTCGGCCTGCACTCAGTCCTCGGCCTGCACTCAGTCCTCGCTCGGCGCCGCCGGGAGCTTCGCCTGGATGAGGTCCATGACCGTGGAGTCGGTCAGCGTGGTGACGTCTCCCAGCTGGCGGTTCTCGGCGACGTCCCGCAGCAGACGGCGCATGATCTTGCCGGAGCGTGTCTTCGGCAGCTCGGCCACCGGGAGGATCCGCTTCGGCTTGGCGATCGGGCCGAGGGTGGCGCCGACGTGGTTGCGCAGCTCGGCGACCAGGTCGTCGGTCTCGGCGGCCGTGCCGCGCAGGATCACGAAGGCGACGATCGCCTGCCCGGTGGTCTCGTCGGCGGCACCGACGACGGCCGCCTCGGCGACCGACGGGTGGGAGACCAGGGCGGACTCGACCTCGGTGGTGGAGATGTTGTGGCCCGACACGAGCATGACGTCGTCGACGCGCCCGAGAAGCCAGATGTCCCCGTCGTCGTCCTTCTTCGCCCCGTCACCGGCGAAGTACTTGCCCTCGAAGCGCGACCAGTAGGTGTCGATGAACCGCTGGTCGTCGCCCCAGATGGTGCGCAGCATCGACGGCCACGGCTCGGTGAGGACCAGGTAGCCGCCCCCGCCGTTCGGCACCTCGTTCGCCTCGTCGTCGACGACGGTCGCGGAGATACCGGGCAGCGGCGTCTGCGCGGAACCGGGCTTGGTCGCGGTGACGCCCGGCAGCGGCGAGATCATCATCGCGCCGGTCTCGGTCTGCCACCAGGTGTCCACGATCGGCGTCCTGTCGGCGCCGATGTTCTTGCGGTACCAGATCCATGCCTCGGGGTTGATCGGCTCACCGACGGACCCGAGCACCCGCAGGCTGCTGAGGTCGAACTTCGCGGGGATGTCGTCGCCCCACTTCATGAACGTACGGATGGCGGTCGGCGCCGTGTACAGGATCGTCACCCCGTACTTCTGCACGATCTCCCAGAAGCGGCCCTGGTGCGGGGTGTCCGGCGTGCCCTCGTACATGACCTGCGTCGCGCCGTTGGCCAGCGGCCCGTACACGATGTACGAGTGGCCGGTGACCCAGCCGACGTCTGCGGTGCACCAGTACACGTCCGTCTCCGGCTTGAGGTCGAAGACGGCGTGGTGGGTGTAGGCGGTCTGGGTGAGGTAGCCGCCGGAGGTGTGCAGGATGCCCTTCGGCTTACCCGTCGTACCCGACGTGTACAGGATGAAGAGCGGCTGCTCGGCGTTGAACGCCTCGGGGGCGTGCTCGGCGGACTGCCGCTCGACGATCTCGTGCCACCAGACGTCCCGGCTGTCGTCCCAGGCGACCTCCTGGCCGGTACGGCGGACGACGAGCACGTGCTCCACGTTGTCGACCTTGGAGATCGCCTCGTCCACGGCCGGCTTGAGCGCGGACGGCTTGCCGCGCCGGTAGCCGCCGTCGGAGGTGATGACGACCTTGGCGTCGGCGTCCTGGATGCGGGTGGCGAGCGCGTCCGCCGAGAAGCCGCCGAAGACCACGGAGTGCGCGGCGCCGATCCGGGCGCACGCCAGCATCGCGACCGCCGTCTCCGGGATCATCGGCATGTAGACCGCGACCCGGTCGCCCTTCTGGACGCCCAACTCCAGCAGAGCGTTGGCCGCCTTGGAGACCTCGTCCTTGAGCTCGGCGTAGGTGATCGCGCGGCTGTCGCCGGGCTCGCCCTCGAAGTGGATGGCGACCCGGTCGCCGAGGCCGGCCTCGACATGCCGGTCCACGCAGTTGTACGCGACGTTGAGCTCGCCGTCCTTGAACCACTTCGCGAACGGCGGGTTCGACCAGTCCAGCGTCTCCGTCGGCTCCTTGGCCCAGGTCAGCCGACGGGCCTGCTCGGCCCAGAAGCCGAGCCTGTCAGCCTTGGCCTGTTCATACGCCTCCGCGGTGACATTGGCGCCTGCGGCCAGGTCGGCGGGGGGTGCGAACCTGCGCTCTTCCTTCAGCAGGTTGGCCAGGCTTTCGTTGCTCACGACATCTCCCTTTCCCAGGGTGTCCGTTGTGTCCCAGGCCACAGCTCATCAGACCCGGGGGTCCGATGACAAGGGTCGACGGAAAATTGGTTTAGACCTGTCGGCGTGGTCCGGAGTTGCTGCTCGGCGTCGGGGTCATCCGTTCCCACGGACACCGGACGGACCCGGTTCAGGTCTGTTATCCCTTTCACATTCCGTCCTGGCGCAGGTGAGACGCCGAACCCGGGCGCAACACCCCCCTTTTCAGCCCTTGCGCCGCCCCAGGAGCAACGCAGTCCGCCATGGGATGCGCGGCCCCGCACCGGACGGGGCCGCGCTCCCACCCCACCGCACCCTCATCTCACGCCGACAGATCCGCCATGCCCACGTGGTCGAACACCTCGTCCCCGTCCCCCTCGGCGAGCAGGTACGCCTGTGCCTCGCCCACGTGGAAGTACATCCCGTGCAGTTCCAGCGCCCCCGCCCGCAGGGCCCGGGCCACCGACTCGTGGGCCCGCAGATGCTCCAACTGCTGGACGACGTTGGTCAGGCAGAGCTGCTCCACCGCGTCGGCCGGTGCCCGCCCGGCGAGTCGGGCCCACGGCCGGCTCTCGTCGGACAACCGCTCCAGGCTGGGCTGCCCGTGCCGCAGCCACCGTCTGAGCGGGGTCTGCGCGCCGCCCGGCTCGGAGCTGAGCAGCGCCTGCATGGCCCCGCACCCGGAGTGCCCGCACACCGTGATCGACCGCACCTGCAGCACGTCCACCGCGTACTCGATCGCCGCCGCCACCGAGTCGTCCCCGCTCTCCTGGCCGGGCAGGGGGACCAGGTTGCCCACATTGCGCACCACGAACAGGTCGCCGGGACCACTGGAGGTGATCATCGACGTGACCAGCCGTGAGTCCGCACAGGTGAGGAACAGCTGGGAAGGCTGCTGCCCCTCACGCGCCAGCCGTGCCAGCTCGCCGCGCACCAGGGGTGCGGTGTTGCGGTGGAACGCGCTGATACCGCGGGCCAGTTGATGCGCCCTCGGCCGTCCTGCCTCGGCTCCGCCGGACCTGTTGGCTCTGCCCTCGCCGGGGCGGCCCGTGCTGCCTGAGCCGCTGGGCCCACCGGAACTGTCGGATCTGTCGAGCCCGCTGGTCCCGCTGGGTCCGTCAGAGTCGCCGACCTCACCGACGGTGCTGGCGGTCCTACCGCCACCACTGGGACCCGACACCTCGTCCGTGGCGGGCACACCCGGGCTGTCGGGAGCCGGGCCGGGCTCCTCGGAGGTGCGAGGTGCGTCCGACGCGTCGGTGCCGGCAGTTCCGGTCGCCCGGGCTTGCCCCGTGTGTCCGTCCCGTTCGTCGCGGGGAGCGATGGACTCCGGGATCTCGCACTGGTGGTTGCGCCAGGGTGTCCAGGGGTGGCAACGGCAGTCGGCGGACTCGGCCGTGGCGCTCGTGGCGTCGAGATGGAGGCCGATCGGCGTGGTGGGTTCGCCGATCCGGACCCCGGCTCTGCGGCCGACGAGCTCGACGGAGCCGCCGTGCGCCGTGTGCGTGTTCTGCCAGTCCTGCAGTGACTCGTACGCCGCGTGGTCCATGAACGACCCGTCCAACTCCACGACGGCGTGGGTGCCTTGCGGTACGAGATGCAGGGCCCGGCTGAGCCGTGGCACCGCGAGGAACGTCAACTGTCCTCGCACGTGTACGTGATGGACTCCTTCCTTCTCATCATGCGTGATCCGGGTACGGGTGAGGCGGTGCAGGGCGACGGCGACGGCCATGGCGATCCCCAGGGCCACGCCCTCCAGGACGCCGAAGACCACCACGCCGAGGGTGGTGACGGCGTAGACCAGCACCTCTCGGTGGCGGGTCACCGTGCGGATGTGGTGCAGGGACACCATCTGGATGCCGACGGCCATCACCAGGGCGGCGAGCGAGGCGAGCGGGATGAACTCGAGGATCGGGACCATCAGCAGCGCGGCGACTACTACGAGAACGCCGTGCAGCATCGTGGAGTTCCGGCTGACGGCACCGGATTGCACATTCGCCGAACTGCGCACGGCCACTCCGGCGACGGGCAGTCCGCCGAGCGTGCCGGAGACGATGTTGGCTGCACCCTGCCCGAGTAGTTCCCGGTCCAGGTCCGAGCGTCCGACGCGGGCCGGCAGGCCGGGGCGTGCGGCCACCATCTTGTCCACCGCGACCGCGCCGAGCAGCGACTGCACGCTGCACACCAGGGTGGTCGTCAGCACCGCGGCGATCAGACCGAGCGTCGGGCCTTCCGGCATTCCGGCCAGGGCGTGGCTGCGCCAGGACGGCAGGTCCACCTTGGGCAGGGTCAGGCCGGCGAGCGAGGCAGCCGACGTGGCACCGGCGACGGCGACGAGAGCGGCCGGGACCTTGCGCAGAAGGCGTCCGGCGCGGCCGGGGATCCGCGGCCAGAGGAACAACAGGGCCAGGGTCAGCGCGCTCACCGACACCGAGGCGGGCCGTAGCTCGGCCAACTGGGCGGGCAGCGCACGGAGGTTGTCGAGTACGGAGCTCTGCGGGGTGCCGCCGAGGACGATGTGCAGCTGGGCGACGGCGATGGTGACGCCGATGCCGGCCAGCATGCCGTGCACGATGGCGGGGCTGACGGCGAGCGCACCGCGCGCCACGCGCAGGGAGCCCAGGCCGAGTTGGGCGATTCCGGCGAGGACGGTGATGGCACAGGTCGTCCGCCAGCCGTACTGATGGATGAGGTCGGCGGTGACCACGGTGAGGCCGGCGGCGGGGCCGCTGACCTGGAGCGGGGCACCGCCGAGCCATCCGGCCACAAGCCCTCCGACGGCGGCGGCGACAAGGCCGGCCTGGAGGGGTGCGCCGGTGGCGAGGGCGATGCCCAGGGACAGGGGGAGTGCGATCAGGAAGACCGCGATCGAGGCGGACACATCGGCGCCCGCGATGCGGTGACGACGGGGCCGGGTCGGGGGTGGGCTGTGGGGCTCGTGGGTGTGCTCCGCTCGACTCGAGTCGTCGGCGCGGGTGGGTACGCAGGCTGACATGTTTTCCCGTCTCCTCCGGGGCAGCGCGGTCGCGGATCAGGTGGTCCCCCGCTCGTCGGCGAGGGGTCGGGTCGCGGCCGTGTGGTCACGGCATGCAGCGGCGGGATGCATCAACAGTCGGTAAACGGATCGTAATGCAGAGTAAAGGGCCGGAATAGGTTTTCCGAGCAAATGGACTAATAAATCCCTCTGAAGAGTGAAGTAGGCAATTAGTCGGCTTGTCGTACTAATTCCTTCTCGGTCCCGTGCGACCTTGACGGCGCTGTCGGCACCCGAGAGAAGGAAGGTGGACGGAACATGGCCGCCACCCGCAGGTTCGCCGCCCCCCGCACGATCGCCGCGACGCCCGGGCTCGTGGGGACGCGCAGGCTCGTCGGGACGCACAGGATCGCGGCGGGCACCGCGCTCGCTGCGGTATGCGCCGCATCGCTCGCCGGTTGCGCGAGCGGCGCGCACACCACCCGGCAGGGGGCGCCCGGACCCCAGAGGCCGAAGCCGGCGGCGCCCGCGCCCGGGCATGTGGTCCGCCTGATCGGTGACGGGTCCACCGCGTACACCGGAGCCCAGCCACACCTGCCCAGACCCGAACGGCTGAGGCCCGGACAGACGCCCCCGCAGTTCGTGGTGTTCTCGTGGGACGGCGCCGGCGAGGACGGCCAGAAGCTGTTCTCCCACTTCCGCGAGGTCGCCAAGGCGAACAACGCGACGATGACGTACTTCCTGAGCGGCGTGTACATGCTGCCGGACCACAAACGCGACTTGTACCGCCCGCCGCGGCACTCCCCGGGCCGCTCCGACATCGGCTTCAACGACGACGAGGGCATCGCCGCCACCGTGAAGCAGTTGCGGCTGGCCTGGCTGGAGGGCAACGAGATCGGAACCCACTTCAACGGCCACTTCTGCGGCAGCGGCGGCGGAGTCGGCGAATGGTCGGTGGAGGAATGGAAGGAGGAGATCGCCCAGGCGAAGAGGTTCGTGAAGTCCTGGAAGACCAACACCGGCATGACGCGGGCGGCACCCCTGCCCTTCGATTACGACAAGGAACTCATCGGCGCCCGCACGCCTTGTCTGGAGGGCCAGAAGAACTTCGTCAGGGCCGCCCGTGAGATGGGCTTCCGCTATGACTCCAGCGGTGTCAACAACCAGGTCTGGCCCACGAAGAAGGGGGGCCTGTGGGACCTGTCGATGCAGCTCGTGCCCTTTCCCGGGCACTCCTACGAGCAGCTCACCATGGACTACAACTTCATGGTCAACCAGTCGGGCACCAACACCCACGGCGACCCCGCCAAGCACGCCTTCTGGGGCGACCAGATGCGCGACGGCCTGCTCAAGGGCTTCTACCGGGCCTACTACGGCAACCGCGCGCCCCTGATCATCGGCAACCACTTCGAGTCGTGGAACGGCGGCACCTACATGCGCGCCGTCGAGGAGGTCGTCGAGGCCGTCTGCAACAAGCCCGACGTGCGGTGCGTCTCCTTCCGGCAGCTCGCCGACTGGCTGGACGCACAGGATCCGGCGACCCTGAAGAAGCTGCGCACCCTGGGTGTGGGCGAGGCTCCCAGGCAGGGCTGGGCGTCCTTCCTGTCGGTGCACCCGGCTCCGGCTCCGAAGGGGGTGCCCGGAGCGCCGGCGGTCAAGCAGTAGCGCTCACGGAGCAGGAGTCAGACGGGAGTTGCCCGCAGGCCGGGCGGTGGCGCCCTCGCTGAGGATGAAACCGGGGTCGATCTGCGCCGCCAGGTCGGCCCCGGTGCGCTCGTTCCCCCAGGACTGGGCGTTCTTCAGGTGGAAGTGCACCATCTGGCTTGTGTAGCGCTCCCAGTCCCGCAGCTCGTAGGTCGCGTCGACAGCCGTGTGCAGCCGGCGCAGGGCCAGACGGTTGGCCTCCTCCAGGAACTCGAACCGCAGGGGGCGGCCCTTCTCCATGGCGCGCACCCAGTCCGAGTGCCCGACGGTCACCAGCAGGTCGTCGCCGACCTCCGCGCGGAGGAAGTCGAGGTCGTCCTGGCCCTGAACCTTGTTGCCGACGACCTTCAGGACGACACCGAAGTCGCGGGCGTATTCCTTGTACTGGCGATAGACGGAGACCCCCTTCCGGGTCGGCTCGGCGACGAGGAACGTGATGTCGAAGCGGGTGAACATACCGGAGGCGAAGGAGTCCGAGCCCGCCGTCATGTCGACCACGACGTACTCGTCGGGACCGTCCACCAGGTGGTTGAGGAACAGCTCCACCGCCCCCGTCTTGGAGTGGTAGCAGGCGACTCCGAGATCGGAGTCCGTGAAGGGGCCGGTGACCATCAAACGGACAGCGCCGCCGTCGAGTTCCACCGGCCGGGCGCAGGCGTCGTACACCGGATTGTGCTCGCACACCCGCATCAGCCGTGACCCCTCGCCGGGCGGCGTCGTCTTGATCATCGTCCGGGCGGAGGCGATCCGTTGGTTGGAACCGCGCAGATAGTCCTTGATCAGCGGCAACCGCTCGCCCATCGCGGGCAGTGCGGCGGCCTCCGCCTCGTCGAGCCCGAGCGCGGCTCCCAGATGCTGGTTGATGTCGGCGTCGACGGCGACGACCGGTGCCCCGGTCGAGGCGAGCCGGCGGACGAAAAGGGAGGACAGGGTCGTCTTGCCGCTACCGCCCTTGCCTACGAAAGCAATTTTCATGTTCACGAAGCGTAGTCGTGAAGTAGCTGTATGTGGCAGATGTGGGTGGGCAAGGCCACCCGATCGTGGGGTGCGGGCCGTCGAAGAGGGCGAAGCCCGCTGGGGGTCCGGCGGCCGCGTGACGGGTGGGCGCGTAGTGTCGTACTCATGAGTACGACAGGCGCGACCGCCGATCCGCTCGCGACCCTCGGGTCGCTGCCCGGTGTGCCCGAGTCCGTGGAGTCCGTACGCAAGGCCGTGGACCGGGTCTACGGGCACCGGATCATGCGGCGCCGCAGCAACGAGATCACCTCCGAGGCGGCCCTGCGCGGCGCCCGCGGCTCCGCTGCACTGTCGGGTGCCGACTGGGCCCTCGAAGAGGTCCGGCGGCGCACCGACTTCAGTGGGGACGACGAGGCGCGCGTCATGGGCGCGGCCCTGCGGCTGACCGCCGAGGCGGGCCAACTGCTGTCCATCTGGCGGCAGTCCCCGCTGCGAGTGCTGGCACGGCTGCACCTGGTGGCGGCGGCGAGCAACGACGACACGGTCGGGCGCCCGCGCCAGGAGGGCGAGCCGGTCGACGAGCCGCTCGTCGAACTGCCGCCGCCGAGCGCGGCGGAAGTGCACGGCCGTCTGGAGGGCCTGTCCGAGCTGATCATCGCCGGTGGTTCGGCGCCCGCCTTGGTGACGGCCGCCGTCGTGCACGGTGAGCTGATCGCGCTGCGTCCCTTCACCTCCCACAACGGCCTGGTCGCGCGCGCGGCCGAGCGCATCGTCCTCGTCGGCAGCGGCCTCGACCCGAAGTCGGTCTGCGCTGCCGAGGTCGGTCACGCCGAACTGGGCCGCGCGGCCTATCTGGCGGCTCTCGACGGCTATGTGTCCGGCACGCCCGAGGGCATGGCCGCCTGGATCGCCCACTGCGGCAAGGCGATCGAGCTCGGGGCGCGCGAGTCGACGGCGGTGTGCGAGGCGCTGCAGCGCGGCGCGGCGTGACGCATGCGTGCGTCAGGCGCAACCCACGCGCGCGTGAGGCGCAGCGTAAGCGTGCGTGAAGCGCCGTACGACGCGGATTGAGCACGGGCACGAAAAAAGCCCCGCGCGGGGGCTCATACGAGTTGCGGCGGTACGAGGGTTCGTACCGCCGCTGGCATGTTCACCGGGTTACCAAGCGTCCTCGATATGTTGCCCATCAGGTCGGGGACTTTGCCCGTTACCTGGTGCGGCTGGCCCGTAATCGACGGGTCGACGTCGCGTGGGTGCCCGGTGTCCATGCTCGGTCCGTGGGGCCAAATGCGTATTAAAGGTGATCCTCTCGGATGTCCTTGGTCTCGCGGGCCGTTGAGTCCTTTGTACTCCAGGACCCAACCAAGCGGAAGCCCTGGCTGCAGTTCTTTACGTTTAGCCTCAAAAAGGTGCCAAACGGGCGCCAATATCTCGAACAATGCACACGAAACCTGCGATGTGCAGGTCAGGCGAGTGTCGTACGACGTCGGCTCGCGTACCAGACGAGACCCGCGGTGGCCGCGGCCGCTCCTATGGCGGCGACCGCGAGGAGGGCGGGACGCGGAGGGACCGAGAGGGAGGGGATCCGCTGCTTGAGCCGAACCGGGCGGTGGAAGTCGAGAATCGGCCACCCGCGCGCGAGCGCCTCGCGGCGCAGCGCACGGTCGGGGTTCACGGCGTGCGGGTGCCCGACGCACCGAAGCATCGGCAGATCGGTGGCCGAGTCGCTGTAGGCGTAGCAGCCGGAGAGGTCGTAGCCCTCGGACTCGGCCAGCTCCCTGATCGCCTCGGCCTTCGTCGGGCCGTAGGCGTAGTACTCCACCTCCCCGGTGAAGCAGCCGTCGTCGCCGACGACCATGCGCGTGGCCACCACGCGGTCGGCGCCGAGCAGCTCGCCGATCGGCTCGACCACCTCGGCGCCCGATGTGGACACGATCACGACGTCGCGGCCGGCCGTGTGGTGTTCCTCGATGAGGGAGGCGGCCTCGTCGTAGATGATCGGGTCGATCAGGTCGTGCAGTGTCTCGGCGACGATCTCCTTGACCTGCTGGACGTTCCAGCCGCGGACGAGCGCGGAGAGGTACTCGCGCGTGCGCTCCATCTGGTCATGGTCCATACCGCCGACGCGGAAGACGAACTGGGCATATGCGGTCCGCAAGGCAGCTCTGCGGTTGATCAGACCGCCTTGGTAGAACGACTTGCTGAACGTGAGCGTGCTCGACTTCGCAATGACCGTCTTGTCCAGGTCAAAGAAGGCGGCTGTGCGGGGCAAGGAGTGGTTTTCCACGACCCTGAGCATAGGCGGAGCCCATTCGGCGTAAGGTGGGCGCGTGGGTTTGCCTGAGAGGGCTCTCGGGTACACCATGGAAGTCACGGATCGTTCGCGACCGTGCTAACCCGGTCCGACTCCTCCCCCCCCGAGTCGGCCGTGGAGACGACCCCCGCTCTCCCCCCCGGCGGGGGTCGTCGCATGTCCGGGGTGGTTTCTCTCTTTCGAACGCGGCCGCAGCGCCGGGGCGAGGCCCTGAGGCCCGCCTTTTCGACATGCTCATGATCCGTGACTGTGTGTAGTCGTCGCGCTGCTCTGCGGAAGTCGCACAGGGGTCGGTGTGGGCGTCACCGGTATGGGTGACGGCGATATTCACAACTGCCGAGTTGTCCACAGTTATCGACCAAGATCCACACGATTTCCGGGATCGCTGCACCGTGATTCCAGCGCGTCCCGCTCGGGCCGACTTCGTGGCCGGTTCCGGTTAGTCGGGCGTGTTTGGCCGGTTCGTATCGGCCGTTCATATGGAGGCCGGTTGCCGGTTCTTCACACGTTTGGGATTCGCGGGGCCGCAGGGCTCGCGAGTGATGCAGCGAAGGGGGATGGAAACCGTGGCCGCAGCCGTCACACACGATCCACCGCCCACCGCCTCCGGGCGGCCGGGCCAACCATTGATCGTCACGGAAGACGCCGAACTGCTCGACGACCTGCTGCGCCTGTGCGCGGCGGCCGGCGCCACACCCGAGGTCCACCACGGAGTGCCCGAGCCCAGAGGGAGCTGGGAGGCCGCGCCGCTCGTCCTGGTCGGCGACGACGCCGCACGCCGCGTGCGCGGGGCCGGACGCAGGCGTGGAGTAGTACTTGTCGGCCGGGACCAGGACGACTCCGGGGTCTGGCGCCGCGCCGTCGAGATCGGCGCCGATCACGTCCTGATGCTGCCGGACGGCGAGCAATGGCTCGTCGACCGCATCGCCGACGTCGCCGAGGGCGTCGGCCGGCCCGCCCTCACCGTAGGAGTCATCGGCGGCCGCGGCGGGGCCGGAGCGTCCACGCTCGCGTGCGCCCTCGCCGTCACCGCCGCGCGTGAGGGGCTGCGCACGCTGCTTGTGGACGCCGATCCGCTGGGCGGCGGACTCGACGTCCTCCTCGGCGGCGAGGCGACCGAGGGCCTGCGCTGGCCCGCGTTCGCCGGCTCGCGCGGGCGGCTCGGCAGCGGTGCCTTGGAGGAGTCCCTGCCGGAACTGCACTCCCTGCGGGTCCTGAGCTGGGATCGCGGCGAGTGCCTCGCCGTCCCGCCGCAGGCGATGCGAGCAGTGCTCGCCGCGGCCCGGCGCCGGGGCGGCACGGTCGTCGTCGACCTGCCCCGCCGTATCGACGACGGGGTAGCGGAGGCCCTGGCCCAGCTCGACGTCGGGATCCTCGTGGCCCCCGCCGAACTGCGCGCCGTCGCTGCGGCCCGGCAGGTGGCCTCCGCGGTCCGGATGGTCCTACGGGACCTGCGGGTGGCCGTACGCGGGCCGTACGCACCCGGTCTCGACGACCGCGAGGTGGCCCGGCTCCTGGAGCTGCCGCTCGTGGGCGAGGTGCCGGTCGAGTCGGCACTTCTGCGGCCGGACGGGAACAGGATTCCGCCGGGCGCGGTCGGACGGGGGCCGCTGGCACGGTTCTGCCGGGAGTTCTGGGAGCGTGCGGTGCTCGAAGCGAGGGCGGCATGAGTACGGCTTCGGGGCTCGACTGGGTGAGCGGCAGCGCGCCTGGGTCGGTGCGGGCAGCCCCCGAGCGGTGGAGGTCGGGCGGGACGGAGGCCGGCAGAGCGCGTAGGGCGGCGCCGCGATGGGCGTTGGACGGCTCGGCGAGTGATGCCGTTGCTCGGCGGGTGTCGGGGCGTGTGGTGCGTTCGGCGGCTGTGGGGCGGGTGTCGGGGCGTGTGGTGCGTTCGGCGGCTGTGGGGCGGGAGTCGGGGCGAGTGGCGAGTTCGGAGGCTGTGGGGCGGGACTCGGGTCGGGTTTCGAGTTCGGCAGCTATGGGGCGGTTGTCGGAGTGCGTGGTGCGTTCGGCGGTTGTCAGGCGGGACTCGGGGCGGGTTTCGAGTCCGGCTCTTGCGCGGCGGGATGCGGACCGTGCGGTGAGTTCGGCGGCTGCTCGGCAGGAGGCGGCCGGTCGGGCTGGTTCTTCGGCTGTGCGGTGGGACCTGGGCGATCGGGCTGGTTCTTCGGCTGTGCGGTGGGACCTGGGCGATCGGGCTGGTTCTTCGGTTGCGCGGTCGGACCCGGGCGATCGGGTCGGTTCTTCGGCTGCGCGATGGGACCCGGGCGGGACGGTTGCCGGGGCGGGTATGCCGGCGGGGCTGCTCGACGGGGTGCGGCAGTGGCTGGCCGAGAGCGGGGCCGAGCCGACGCCCGCGCGCGTGGCGCAGGCGCTGCGGGAGCAGGGCAGAGTGCTGGGAGACGCCGAAGTCCTGGGGGCGGCCGAGCAGTTGCGGTCCGAGCTGGTCGGGAGCGGGCCGCTGGAACCACTGCTTGCCGACCCGTCCGTGACGGACGTGCTGGTGTCGGCGCCGGACCGGGTCTGGGTGGACCGGGGCGGCGGCCTGGAGCTCACCTCTGTGTCCTTCCCGGACGCGGCGGCCGTACGGCGCCTGGCACAACGACTCGCCGCGGTGGCCGGTCGGCGACTGGACGACGCACGGCCGTGGGTGGACGCCCGGCTGCCCGACGGGACTCGGCTGCATGCGGTACTGCCCCCGGTCGCCGTGGGCTGCGCCTGCCTGTCACTGCGGGTCGTACGGCCGCGGGCGTTCACGCTCGACGAACTGGTGGCGGCGGGCACGGTGCCACCAGGCGGGGACCGGGTGCTGCGCGCGCTGGTCGACGCGCGGCTGTCCTTCCTCATCAGCGGAGGCACCGGCAGCGGCAAGACGACGTTGCTGAGCGCGCTGCTCGGGCTGGTCGGACCGGGCGAACGGGTCGTGCTGGCCGAGGACTCGGCGGAGCTCAGGCCGGACCATCCGCATGTCGTACGGCTGGAGAGCAGACCGGCCAACCAGGAGGGCGCCGGGCTCGTCACCCTCGAGGACCTGGTGCGGCAGGCACTGCGCATGCGGCCCGACCGGCTGGTCGTCGGCGAGGTGCGCGGACCCGAAGTGGTCGATCTTCTGGCTGCCCTGAACACCGGCCACGAAGGGGGCTGCGGAACCGTCCACGCGAACACTGCAGCCGACGTGCCGGCCCGACTGGAGGCGCTCGGCACTGCGGCCGGGCTCGACCGGGCTGCCTTGCACAGCCAGTTGGCGGCCGCTCTGTCGGTCGTACTCCACCTCGTACGCGACCGGACCGGACGTCGGCGGATCGCCGAGATCCATGTGCTGGAGCGGGACTCGTCCGGGCTGGTGCGGACGGTTCCGGCGCTGCGGTGGGGCGCGGAGGCATTCGCCCACGAGCGGGGGTGGGAGCGGCTGCGGGAGCTGCTTCGGGATGAGAGCGGTGAGGGGCGGGTTGATTGAGATGGGTTCGGTCGGCGGCTCGGTGATCGTGGTGGGTTCGGTCGGCGGCGTGGCGATCGCGGTGGGTTCGGTCGGCGGCGCGGTGGTCCTGATGGGTTCGGTGAGCTGAATGGGTGAGATGTCGTTGGGCGCGGCCGTGGCGTGTCTCGGGGCCGCGGTCTGGCTGCTGGGCGGGCGGAACTCCGGGGCGCGGCGGGCGCAGTTGCTGCTCGCGGGCGGTGGGGTAGTGGGAGCCGGGCCGCCCGACTGGCGGCAGGTGGCCGGTGAACTGCGGCGGCTGCGGGGACGATTGCGGGTCGAGTGGTGGGCGCCGGCCGTCGGGCTGGTGCTGGCCGTGCTGGGGTCGTCGGTGCTGCCGGTCGTCGCGGGGGCGGCCGGGGTGCCGTTGCTGCGGAGAGTGCGGCTGGCCCGGGAGGCGCGGCGGGCTCGGGAGCGTCGCGGGGACGCGGTGATCGCGCTGTGCGGGGCGCTTGCCGGGGAGGTGCGGGCCGGGAGGCAGCCGGGTCCGGCGTTGCTGCGGGCGGCGCGGGACTCCGACGGGCTCGGTGAAGCGCAGGCCGCGGTGCTGGCTGCGGCGCGGTTCGGCGGGGATGTGCCGGGCGCGCTCGCCTCTGCGGCACGGCAGCCGGGTGCCGAGGGCCTGAGGGGCTTGGCGGCGTGTTGGCGGGTCGCCGTGGACCAGGGCGCCGGGCTCGCGGCCGGACTCGACCGGCTGGAAGGGGCCTTGCGGGCTCAACGGGACCAACGCGCCGACCTGCGCGCTCAGTTGGCGGGAGCGCGCTCGACGGTGGTGATGCTCGCCGGGCTGCCGGTCCTGGGGCTGCTGCTCGGGGCCGCCATGGGGGCCGATCCGCTGCATGTGCTCCTGCATACCGGGGCCGGTCTTGCATGCCTGGTGGTCGGCGGAGTGCTGGAGGGGGTGGGGATGTGGTGGGCGGTGCGGATCGTGCGGGGAGCGGAAGCGATGTGAGGACTCGAGTCCGGCGGAGGTGCGGCGAGGGACGCAGCTCAGGCGTGGGAGCCAGTGCGGGCATGGGAGCCATGGCAGGGATCCGGATTCCGAGAAGGGGGATGGCGTGAGGACCTGCGTGAGGCGGGGGCGTGAGAGGGGGGTGACGGGGTGAACGCGGAAGTTGTCCACAGGCTGGGGGTGACCCTGGGGGCGGTGCTGGTCGCCGGGTGGCTGTTGCGGTCGTTCGTGACGGCACGGCACGAGCGGAGAGTCCGGCGCCGGACGGCCGAGCTGATGACGACCACCGATGTGACGTCGAAACGCCGACGGTGCGACGTCCGGCAGGGTGCGCGGCAAGGGCTGCCCATGGTGGCGGTCGTGGGCGCAGGTTGGGTGCTGGTCGGTGGTGTCGCCGGGCCGGTGGTGGGGCTGTTCGTCGCCGGTGGGCTGTGGCTGTGGCGACGTCGGCAGAGAGCCATCGGTGCTGAGGAAGAGCTCGACGCCGGTGAGGTGGCTCGGCAACTTCCGCTGGCCGCTGATCTGTTGGCGGCCTGCATCGCGGCGGGTGCCGGGCCGGTGATCGCGGCGCAGGCCGTGGGCGAGGCCCTGGGCGGTCCCGTCGGGGACGCGCTGGCACGAGGTGCGGCGGAGGTGCGGCTCGGTGGTGAACCGGGTGAGGCGTGGCAGCGGCTGGCCTCGATGCCGCGGGCTGGGGCGTTGGCGCGGTTGCTGGAACGGGCCGACGTGTCGGGGCTTCCGGCGGCCGGTCCGGCCGCGCGGCTCGCGGTGGAGGCCCGTGCCGACTGGGCGCGCACCGCGACGGAACGGGCCAGGCGGGCGGCCGTCATGGTCACCGCGCCGGTGGGCCTGTGTTTCCTGCCCGCGTTCATCGCGGTCGGCGTGGCGCCGGTCGTGGTCGGGCTTGCGGGTGGGGTGCTGGGAGGGGGTGGTGGATGACGGGGTGAGGGGCGGCGACGGCCGCAGGTCAGTGGATGGAGTCCGGAGTTCGCCAATAGGTGTTCGCCAACAGACGTTCGCCAACAGACGTTCGCCAACAGACGTTCGGCGACAGATGTTCGGCGACAGATGTTCAGCAGCAGACGATCGGCAGCCGATGTTCGGCAGCTGGGTTTCGACGAGTCCGAGCCTTACGGGGGTTGAAATGTGCAAGGCGGTAGGGGCGCGGATGCGCCGGCTGGTGTCCAGGGTGCGCGGGGCGCGGAGGGACGCGGGGATGGTCACCTCCGAGTACGCGATGGGGATCGTCGCGGCGGTGGCGTTTGCCGTGGTGCTCTACAAGGTCGTGACGAGCGGGCAGGTCAGCGCGGAGCTGCAGGCCATCGTGAAGCGGGCCCTTGATGCGCGGATGTGAGCGGAAGAGCGAGCGGGAGTCGGATCGGGCGCCAGACCGGGCGCCAGACCGGACGCTGGGTCGGGCGCCTGTGCGGGTGCCGCATGGGCCGCATCGGGCGCCGGACCGTCTACCGGCGTGGAGGTCGGACCGTGGGTTCGTCACGGCGGAGTCGGCTGTGGTGCTGCCCGTGCTGGTGATGTTCGCGATGGCGTTGGTGTGGGGCCTGCTCGTTGTGGCCGCACAGATTCAGTGCGTGGATGCGGCGCGGACAGGCGCCCGCGCGGCAGCCCGGCAGGATCCGGCCGACGCGGTCGTCGAGGTGACTCGCGAGGCGGCACCGCGTGGCGCGACGGTCACCGTCGGCCGGGAGGGGGACGAGGTTCGGGTGGTCGTCGTGGCCAAGCCGCCGCTGCTGCGTGGGCTCCCCTTCGAGGTGCGCGAGGAAGCCGTGGCGTCGGCGGAGGAGATGGTGGGGGCGGGCACATGAGTGGGGGTTTCGCCGTGGGCTGCGGATCCGTCGCCGGGCGACGCCGCGGGCGTGGGGCGGCGGGTGGTCGGCGTGCTGGCTCTGACCGGCCCTCCTCTGACGCCGGGTGGCGTCGTGGCATCGGCACGGGGCGGCGCGCCGGCATCAGGCCCGCCGCCGACCGGCAGGTCGCCTGGCACAGGTGCATCGTCGGCCAAGTATCCGTCCGCAGACGCTTCACTGGCTCGCAGTCCGGCCGCAGACCCGCCGCCGGCCGGTATGCGCTCCGCAAGCTCGCCGCCGACCTGCGTTCCGACCGCGGTTCGGCCACGGTCTGGAGTGTCGGCGCCATGACCGTGCTCTGCATCGTCTTCGGCGTCGTACTCGCCCTGGGGCAAGCCGTCGTGACCCGGCACCAGGCGGCACGCGGTGCGGATCTCGCGGCACTTGCGGCGGCCGACCACTGGGCTGATGGCGCGGCGGCGGCCTGCGCCCGTGCGGAGCGGGTGGCCCGGGCGCAGGACGTGCGGCTCGTGCGGTGCGAGGTCGTGGGCGAGGTCTCCGACGTGACGGCGGCGTCGGGCCGGGGGCCGTTCGCCGCGGAGGTCAGGGCGCGGGCGGGGACTGCGGGCCCGGTCCTGCCGACGGGGCCTCCGCCGCTCCGCCCTGCGGAGACGGATCGGTCGACGCCGGGCCCTTGACCGGTTCCGGTGCCCTATTCGGAGCAACCAGGTCTCCAGATGGAGCAACCGCGTCCCTCGCCGGGCCAGCCCCGTCCCCAGCCGGGTCAGCCCCGTCCCCAGCCGGGCCGAGCCCGTCGTCCCCAGCCGGGCCGTGCGCATGCTCCGCGGTGGCACCCCCACCGCCCCCGCCTCTCGCCGGACCACCCACATCCCCCACGGGAGCATGCTCGCCCTCTTCGCCGGGTCCAGCCTCTCCCTCGGCCTGCTCCTTCCCCTCCTCCTGCCCCTTCTCCTCCGGCGCCCCCCGCAACAGCACCGTGAGCAACCGCACGGCTCCCCTCTTGTGCAGCGGATCGTTCCCGTTGCCGCACTTGGGGGACTGGATGCAGGACGGGCAGCCGGCGTCGCACTCGCAGGAGGCGATGGCCTGGCGGGTGGCGGTGAGCCAGGCGCGGGCGGTGTGGAAGGCGCGCTCCGCGAAGCCGGCGCCGCCCGGGTGGCCGTCGTAGACGAAGACCGTGGGCAGGAGCGTGTCGGGGTGCAGCGGGATGGAGACGCCGCCGATGTCCCAGCGGTCGCAGGTGGCGAAGAGGGGCAGCAGGCCGATGGACGCGTGCTCGGCGGCGTGCAGGGCGCCGCCGAGGATCTCGGGGTTGATCCGGGCCTCGTCCAGCTGGTCCTCGGTGACCGTCCACCACACCGCGCGCGTGCGCAGCGTACGAGGAGGGAGGTCGAGCTTCGTCTCGCCCAGTACTTCACCCGTGATGAGCCGACGACGCAGGAAGGAGACGACCTGGTTGGTGACCTCGACGGAGCCGTAGCACAGGCGGCCGTCCCCCCACGGGATCTCGACGTCCGTCTCCAGCACGGAGATCGACGTGGTGTCGCGGGCGACCGTCGAATACGGCGGCGCGGCCTCCTCGACCAGGGCGACCGAGTCCTCCAGGTCGAGGGAGCGGACGAGATACGTGCGGCCCTGGTGCAGGTGGACCGCGCCCTCGTGCACCGTGCTGTGCGCGGCGCCCGCGTCGACCGTGCCGAGCAGCCGCCCCGTCCCGGCCTCGACCACCTGGACCGGGCGGCCGCCCCCGCCGCGGATGTCGGTGAGGTCGGCGGCCCGTTCCCGGCGCGTCCAGTGCCATGCCTTGGTGCGGCGGCGCAGCAGCTTCGCGGCCTCCAGCTGCGGCAGCAGCCCTTCGGTCTCGGGGCCGAACAGGGCCAGATCCTCGTCGGTCAGCGGGATTTCGGCGGCCGCCGCGCACAGGTGCGGGGCCAGGACGTACGGGTTGTCGGGGTCGAGGACCGTCGACTCCACCGGCCGGTCGAACAGGGCCTCGGGGTGGTGGACGAGGTAGGTGTCCAGCGGGTCGTCACGGGCGACCAGGACGGCCAGCGCGCCCTGCCCGGAGCGGCCGGCCCGCCCCGCCTGCTGCCACAGCGACGCGCGTGTGCCCGGGTAGCCGGCGATCAGGACGGCGTCCAGGCCGGAGACGTCGATGCCGAGTTCGAGTGCGGTGGTGGCGGCGAGGCCGAGGAGTTCGCCGGAGTGGAGGGCCTGTTCCAGGGCGCGGCGCTCCTCGGGGAGGTAGCCGCCGCGGTAGGCCGCGACACGCCGGGCGAGGGAGCGGTCTACCTCGGCGAGGCGTTCCTGGGCGATGACCGAGATCAGCTCGGCGCCGCGCCGGGAGCGGATGAAGGCGACCGTACGGATGCCCTGGACGGCGAGGTCGGTCAGCAGGTCGGCTGTCTCGGCGGTGGCGGTACGGCGGACGGGGGCGCCCTTCTCGCCCTGCAGCTCGGTGAGCGGGGGCTCCCAGAGGGCGAAGACCAGCTCACCGCGTGGGGAGGCGTCATCGGCGACCTCCACCACCGGGAGCCCGGTGAGGCGGCGGGCGGCCACCGCGGGCTCGGCGGCGGTCGCGGAGGCCAGCAGGAAGACGGGAGAGGCGCCGTAGCGGGCGCACAGGCGGCGCAGGCGGCGCAGGACCTGGGCGACGTGGGAGCCGAAGACGCCGCGGTAGGTGTGGCACTCGTCGATGACGACGTACTTCAGGGCCTTCAGGAAGGAGGACCAGCGGGGGTGGGACGGGAGTATGCCGCGGTGCAGCATGTCGGGGTTGGTGAGGACGTAGTTGGCGTACTGGCGGATCCACTCGCGTTCCTCGAATGGCGTATCGCCGTCGTACACGGCTGGGCGTACGGAATTGCCCAGCGGATGTGAAAGTTCCTTCACTGAGCGGCACTGATCCGCCGCAAGAGCTTTGGTGGGGGCCAGGTACAGGGCGGTCGCGCCACGGCCGTTCGGGGCCTCGGAGCCGTCGAGGAGTGTCGAGAGGACCGGCGCGAGGTAGGCCAGGGACTTGCCGGACGCCGTGCCCGTGGCGACGACCACCGAGTCGCCGTCCAGGGCGTGCTCGGCGGCGCGTGCCTGGTGAGCCCAGGGATGTTCGATTCCCGCGGTCTGCACCGCGGCGATGACCTCCGCGCGGATCCGGTCCGGCCAGACGGCATGGCGGCCCTCGCGCGGGGGCACATGCTCCGTATGAGTGATGCGCGAAGCCCGACTCGGCCCCGAGGCGAGTCGGCCCAGCACTGTGCCCGGATCCGCCCGGGATACGGGGCCCGTCGGGGATCGATCGGATCGGTGATTCTTGGCCATCGGCACCGAGTGTGTCACTGGCGTGACGGACAATGGGACCAAGGCGTCGTGCACGCCTGCCGGTAAGTGATTGAATGCCATCGCGGCTGGCGAACCGTCCTGGGGGCTGCAAGCCGAGGTGTCCCGAGGGGCGACCGCTCGATAGCAAGGTGCTGGAGGATCCGTGGACCTGTCCCTGTCGACCCGTACCGTCGGCGATCGTACGGTCGTCGAGGTCGGTGGCGAAATCGACGTATATACCGCGCCCAAGCTGCGCGAGCAGTTGGTCGAGCTGGTGAACGACGGGAGTTTCCACCTCGTCGTCGACATGGAGGGCGTGGACTTCCTCGACTCCACCGGGCTCGGCGTGCTGGTCGGCGGCCTGAAGCGGGTGCGTGCCCATGAGGGCTCACTGCGCCTGGTCTGCAACCAGGAGCGCATTCTGAAGATCTTCCGCATCACCGGTCTCACCAAGGTGTTCCCGATCCACACCTCGGTCGAGGAAGCGGTGGCGGCGACCGACTGACCACCGGACCGGGCGCGCCGCAGAGCGTGCCCGGGGCGGCAGAAGGTGAAGAAGTGAAGGGGGACCGGGCTTTCGGCAGCCCGGTCCTTCGGACAGCACGCCCGTAGTTCGGAGGGGGATGCATGGCCACCGTTGAACTCCGCTTCAGTGCGCTGCCCGAGCACGTCAGGACCGCCCGGCTGGTGGCGGCAGCGGTGGCGCGCAGGGCCGGAGTGGACGAGGCCGTACTGGACGAGGTGCGCCTCGCCGTCGGTGAAGCCTGCAGCCGTGCCGTCGGACTGCACCAGAGCGTCGGCATCACGGCGCCGGTGAAGGTGTCGTTGATCGAGGAGGAGAAACAGTTCTCCATCGAGGTCGGCGACGAGGCGCCGCACGCCGTCCCCGGCGAGCGGGCACCCGGCGCCGTCGGCGACGACGGTGACGTGGAGGCCGAGGAGGACGAGATGGGCCTCGCGGTCATCAGCGGCCTCGTCGACGACGTGGAGGTCTCCGCGGGAGAGCACGGCGGGTTGATCCGTATGACCTGGCCGACCACACCGCCGGCCGCGATGCTCTCCTGAACGACCCGCCGGACAATCTCATCGCGAAGGGGCCCTGCTGAGCAGGGCCCCTTCGCGTTTATCGGGGCGGCGCGAGGGAATTCGTGAAGGAATTCACGATCGATCTTCTGATAATTGATCAAGCGCTCCATCATTTGATCAAGCGTCAATGTGGGCGTCAACGGTTTTAGGGCATTAGCGCTTTCGGGTTCAGTGGCGCGATGTCGATCATTTGCTGAACGGCACGTGAAGGCCAATTCCGTTTACCGCCATCTGTTTTGATCAGGTTCCGGTACCTAGAATCCGTCCACATCTTGAGCTCAGCCCAAGCGTCAAGGAGGACGAATGGCGGGGCTTTCTACCCCTCATCAGCTTGACCACCCCACAACCCTCGCAGCGGCGGTGCTGACCGACGACAACCGGATCATCATCACGGTCATCGGTGTCGTCGCGCTGGCAGCCCTCGTGGTCGCCGGCGTCCTGGTACGCCAGGTGCTCGCGGCGGGCGAGGGCACCGACAGCATGAAGAAGATCGCGGCAGCGGTCCAGGAAGGCGCGAACGCCTATCTGGCCCGCCAGTTGCGCACCCTCGGCGTATTCGCCGTCGTGGTGTTCTTCCTGCTCATGCTGCTGCCCGCGGACGACTGGAATCAGCGCATCGGCCGATCGGTGTTCTTCTTGATCGGCGCCGCGTTCTCGGCGGCCACCGGTTATATCGGCATGTGGCTCGCCGTCCGCAGCAATGTGCGGGTCGCCGCGGCCGCACGGGAAGCGACCCCGGCGCCGGGAGAGCCGGAAAAGGATCTCACCGCCGTCTCGCACAAAGCCATGAAGATCGCTTTCCGCACGGGCGGCGTCGTCGGCATGTTCACGGTGGGGCTCGGTCTGCTGGGCGCCTCCTGTGTGGTGCTGGTGTACGCAGCCGACGCGCCGAAGGTGCTCGAAGGATTCGGACTCGGCGCCGCACTGATCGCGATGTTCATGCGTGTGGGCGGCGGCATCTTCACCAAGGCCGCCGACGTCGGCGCCGACCTGGTCGGAAAGGTCGAACAGGGCATTCCGGAGGACGACCCGCGCAATGCCGCGACCATCGCCGACAACGTGGGCGACAACGTCGGCGACTGCGCCGGTATGGCGGCCGACCTGTTCGAGTCGTACGCCGTGACCCTGGTCGCCGCGCTGATCCTCGGCAAGGCGGCCTTCGGCGACTCCGGGCTCGCCTTCCCGCTGATCGTGCCCGCGATCGGCGTGATCACCGCGATGATCGGCATCTTCGCCGTGGCCCCGCGCCGCGCCGACCGCAGCGGCATGTCCGCGATCAACCGCGGGTTCTTCATCTCCGCGGTGATCTCGCTCGCGCTCGTGGCAGCGGCCGTATTCGTCTATCTGCCGTCGTCGTACGCCGACCTCGACGGCGTCGCCGACGCGGCGATCGCCGCCAAGGACGGCGACCCGCGGATCCTCGCGGTCGTCGCCGTGGCGATCGGCATCCTGCTGGCCGCCGTCATCCAGCAGCTGACCGGCTACTTCACCGAGACCAACCGACGCCCGGTCATGGACATCGGCAAGACCTCGCTGACCGGTCCCGCCACGGTCGTCCTCGCCGGCATCTCCGTCGGCCTGGAGTCGGCCGTCTACACCGCCCTGCTGATCGGGCTCGGCGTGTACGGGGCGTTCCTGCTCGGCGGTACGTCGATCATGCTGGCGCTGTTCGCGGTGGCGCTGGCCGGCACCGGTCTGCTCACCACGGTCGGTGTGATCGTCGCCATGGACACCTTCGGTCCGGTCTCCGACAACGCGCAGGGCATCGCCGAGATGTCCGGCGACGTCGAAGGCGCGGGCGCCCAGGTGCTCACCAACCTGGACGCGGTCGGCAACACCACCAAGGCCATCACCAAGGGCATCGCCATCGCCACCGCCGTCCTGGCGGCAGCGGCGCTCTTCGGGTCGTACCGCGACGCCATCACCACCGGCGCACGGGACGTCGGCGAGAAGCTCAGCGGCGAAGGCGCGCCGATGAACCTGATGATGGACATCTCGCAGCCGAACAACCTCGTCGGCCTGGTCGCGGGCGCGGCGGTCGTCTTCCTCTTCTCCGGACTCGCCATCAACGCCGTGTCGCGGTCGGCGGGCGCCGTGGTGTACGAGGTGCGGCGGCAGTTCCGCGAGAAGCCCGGGATCATGGACTACAGCGAGAAGCCCGAGTACGGCAAGGTCGTCGACATCTGCACCAAGGACGCGCTCCGGGAGCTCGCGACGCCCGGTCTGCTCGCCGTGATGGCGCCGATCTTCATCGGGTTCACGCTCGGCGTCGGAGCTCTCGGCGCCTACCTGGCGGGCGCGATCGGCACCGGCACCCTGATGGCGGTGTTCCTCGCCAACTCCGGTGGCGCCTGGGACAACGCCAAGAAGCTCGTCGAGGACGGCCACCACGGCGGCAAGGGCAGCGAGGCCCACGCCGCCACGGTGATCGGCGACACGGTCGGCGACCCCTTCAAGGACACCGCCGGTCCCGCGATCAACCCGCTGCTGAAGGTGATGAACCTGGTGTCGCTGCTCATCGCGCCCGCGGTCATCCAGTTCAGCTACGGCGAGGACAAGAGCGTCGGCGTACGGGTCACGATCGCCGTACTGTCGCTCCTCGTGATCGTCGGCGCGGTCTACGTCTCCAAGCGGCGCGGTATCGCCATGGGTGACGAAGACAACGCCGAGAGGGTGGCCAAACCCGTCGACCCCGCGGTGGTTTCATAGGCGGTCTTACGACAGCCCTGCTCAACGGGCGGGCGGGTGGCGCGCATTGACGTGCCACCCGCCCGCCTCGCGCTTGTTCACGCCCTCGCCGTGACGCTTCTCTCACATGGTGCAAAGGCCGCGAAAAGTATTACAAGGAGCATTCGGCGTGTGGCTGTCTTGTGCCCGGTGTGTAAAGTCCGGGGGCCGAGAGCCATGGAAGGGACCGATCCGGTGAACAAGAAGCTCGCGGCCGCACTGTCCGGCGGTGCGGTACTGGCGCTGGCACTGACGGGATGCACGAGCGACGAGGGCAACCCGGAGCTGGACGCCTGGGCCAAGAAGGTCTGCGACGCCGTGCCCGCGCAGAACGCGAAGATCTCGGCGGCCTACGTCGCGATCACCAAGGCGGCCAAGGACACCACCAGCACGCCCAAGGAGCTCCAGCAGGCCGACTCCCAGGCCTTCCAGGACCTCGCCGACGGCTACAAGGCGCGCGCCGGCGTCATCGACACCGCCGGGGCGCCTCCCGGCGTCGAGGGCGGCGCGAAGATCAAGCAGGATGTCGTCAAGCAGCTCACCGACCTCTCTGCGGCCTACGCCGACCTGAAGAAGCGGGTCGACGGCCTGAACACCAAGGACCAGGGGAAGTTCGCGTCCGGTCTGAAGGACGTCTCGGCCGAGATGAAGCAGGTGGAGACGCAGCGCAAGAGCGCGGTCAACGCGCTGAAGAAGCTGGAGTCCGGTGACACCAAGAAGGCGCTGACGTCGCAGGAGGGCTGCAAGCAGGCGGCTTCGGCGTCCGCGTCGGCTGCCGACAGCTGAGCCGCCTCACGGGGCGACAGCTGAGCCGCCTCACGGGGAGACAACTGAACGCCGCGCGGGGCGACAAACTGAGCTGCCTCATTGGGCGGGCGGGAGCGGACACGCGTCACAATGAGGGGCGTGAGTAACTCCGGCCTGCCTGCCCTGCCCGCCTCCGATCGCCCCGATGTCGCCGCCCGGCTGCGCGATGCCCTGCTCGGGGCCTCCTTCACCGCCGACGGGCTGCTCGAACTGCTCGGTGCCCCCGCGTACGCGGCGCTCGCACGGAGCGAGACCGTGCCCGCGCTCCGGGCCACCCGTGGAGACACGCCCCTGGAGGCGCTCGTACGGCTGTTCCTGCTGCAGCAGCCCGTGCCGCACGCGCGCGTGGCGGACGTTCTGCCCGTCGACGCGTGCCTGGAGAGCGGCTGGCTGGTGCGGGCCGGCGACGACTCCGCCGACGACCTCGCCGCGACCGTCGACGTACGGCCGTACGGCGGGCCCGGGGGCGAGGACTGGTTCATCGTGTCCGACCTGGGATGCGCGGTCGGCGGAGCGGGCGGCATCGGCAGCAAGGACGAGGGAGTGGTCCTCGGCGTCGGCGGCGCCTCCACGACCCTCGCCGGCATCACCGTCCGTACGCCCGTCGCCTCCGCCCTCGACCTCGGCACCGGCTCCGGCATCCAGGCGCTGCACGCCGCGCAGCACGCCACGCGCGTGACGGCGACCGACCTCAACCCGCGCGCGCTGCACATCACCGCGCTGACGCTCGCGCTGTCCGGCGCCCCGGCCGCCGATCTGCGCGAGGGGTCGCTGTTCGAGCCGCTCAAGAACGGCGAGACGTACGACCTGATCGTGTCGAACCCGCCCTTCGTGATCTCGCCGGCCGCGCGGCTGACGTACCGCGACGGCGGGATGGGCGGGGACGATCTGTGCCGCTCGATCGTTCAGGGAGCGGGGGAGCGGCTGAGCGAGGGCGGGTTCGCGCAGTTCCTCGCCAACTGGCAGCACGTGGAAGGGGAGGACTGGCAGGACCGGCTCAGGTCGTGGGTGCCGCGCGGGTGCGACGCCTGGATCGTGCAGCGCGAGGTCCAGGACGTCACGCAGTACGCCGAGCTGTGGCTCAGGGACGCCGGTGACCACCGGGGGGATTTGGCCGAGTACCAGGCGCGGTACGACGCATGGCTGGACGAGTTCGAGGCGCGCAAGGTGAAGGCCGTGGGGTTCGGGTGGATCACCCTGCGCAAGACGTCGGCCGCCGTGCCCTCGATCACGGTGGAGGAATGGCCGCATCCGGTCGAACAGCCGCTCGGGGACACGGTCCGGGCGCACTTCGGTCGGCTCGACTACCTGCGTGCCCGCGACGACGCCGCCCTGCTGGAGGACCACTTCAAGCTGATCGGCGAGGTCGTGCAGGAGCAGGTCGGGCTGCCCGGCGCCGAGGACCCGGAGCACGTCGTGCTGCGCCAGCACCGCGGCATGCGCCGGGCCACCCAGGTGGACACGGTCGGCGCGGGGTTCGCGGGCGTGTGCGACGGCTCGCTGAGTGCGGGCCGCATCCTGGACGCGATCGCCCAACTCATGGGCGAGGACCCGGTGGTGCTGCGCGACCGCACGCCCGCGCAGATCCGGCTGCTGGTGGAGCAGGGGTTCCTGGAGCCGGCCTGAGCCAAGTGGATCTCCCGGCGGCCCCCCGGAGTTCGGCGTCGCTGACGGCCGTTCAGGGCGACCGCAGAGGGAGATTTCTCGCACAGGGTTGATGAAGAAGGTCAAAAGAAGGGCTGCGCCACGCTGAGCCGGAGTCGGCGGAAACGCATCCGCCGTCGCGGCAGCAAAAGCGTCGGTCCTGCCCGGCGTCCGGAGCGGACCGTCGATGGCTGGATCGCGTCCGAAGAGGACCGTGTTCGAAGAAGACAGGGAATCCGACGAGGACAGGGAAGAGATCTTCATCAAGATCGCTTGCACGGTCGCTCGGGCCGACGACGAGAAGACGACCGAAAAAACACCCGCTCCGAGAGGTGAGAGGCCCAGGAGGCTCGCGAGGGCGGCGGGACCGCTGAGGCTGCCGTGGCCGCTGAGCCCGCGGGGTTCTGAAGGCCGCCAGCCCTGTCGGCCCCGCGTTCACCTGGGGTTCGCCTGTGCGCCGCCCGCGCGTGTCAACCTCGCCGGGCTGGGCACTCGCGGACCGGAGAAAAGGGGCAAGCGGAACCATGGAGAGGGGACCGGCGATCTTCGCCGGGGTTGTGTTCGCCCTGTTCGGAAGCGGACTGCTGGTGTGGACGGCGGTCCGGGTACGGCAGCGTCAGCCGGTCGCTCACGGTGTGAGCCCTGTCGCATCGGCGACGCTCGCGAGCCTTGTCTCGGTGATCGCGCTGATCATCGGAACCTGGTGCTTCACCCGCCTCTGAGAACGGCCCACGAGCTGCGGGACCGATAATTGGGAGCCTGTCTTCCGGAAAGGCTCGAAAAGGCCGGTGGGCACTCCGGGCGGCAGGAATGGCGGAAGTCGGGTTACCGTTCGAGTGGCCGTTGCGGGCTTTTCCCGTTTGACAACGGGGCGGGATGTACCGTCACACTCCGCAGCGTCACCTACCTGACCCCGGGATGTAGGCCTGGGGAGGCCCCAGCGTCGACCGGAGAGAAGAGCGAAGTTGTCCCCGACCAGCGAGACCGCACAGGGCGGCCGCCGACTCGTCATCGTCGAGTCGCCTGCCAAGGCGAAGACGATCAAGGGCTACCTGGGCCCCGGCTACGTAGTCGAAGCGAGCGTCGGGCACATCCGCGACCTCCCCAACGGCGCCGCGGAGGTGCCGGAGAAGTACACGGGCGAGGTCCGCCGCCTCGGTGTGGACGTCGAGCACGACTTCGAGCCGATCTATGTCGTCAACGCCGACAAGAAGGCCCAGGTCAAGAAGCTCAAGGACCTGCTGAAGGAGTCCGACGAGCTCTACCTCGCCACCGATGAGGACCGCGAGGGCGAGGCCATCGCCTGGCACCTCCAGGAGGTGCTCAAGCCCAAGGTCCCGGTCAAGCGGATGGTCTTCCACGAGATCACCAAGGCCGCGATCCAGGCCGCCGTCGCCAACCCGCGCCAGCTCAACCAGAAGCTGGTCGACGCCCAGGAGACCCGCCGCATCCTCGACCGCCTCTACGGCTACGAGGTCTCGCCGGTCCTGTGGAAGAAGGTCATGCCACGCCTGTCGGCCGGCCGTGTCCAGTCCGTCGCCACCCGGCTCGTCGTGGAGCGGGAACGCGAGCGCATCGCTTTTCGTTCTGCTGAGTACTGGGACCTGACGGGCACCTTCGCGACCGGCCGCGCGGGAGATCCGTCGGACCCGTCGTCGCTGGTCGCCCGCCTGCAGACCGTCGACGGCAGGCGGGTCGCGCAGGGCCGCGACTTCGACTCCCTGGGACAACTCAAGAGCGCGAACACCCTCCACCTCGACGAGGCGAACGCCCGCGCCCTCGCCGCCGCCCTGGAGAACACCCGGTTCTCGGTGCGGTCCGTCGAGTCCAAGCCGTACCGCCGCTCGCCGTACGCCCCGTTCCGTACGACGACGCTGCAGCAGGAGGCGAGCCGCAAGCTCGGCTTCGGCGCGAAGGCGACCATGCAGATCGCGCAGAAGCTGTACGAGAACGGCTACATCACGTACATGCGTACCGACTCCACCACGCTGAGCGACACCGCCGTCGCCGCAGCGCGGGCACAGGTCACGCATCTGTACGGCGCCGACTACCTGCCGCCCCAGCCGCGTACCTACGCCGGCAAGGTCAAGAACGCGCAGGAGGCGCACGAGGCGATCCGCCCCTCCGGCGACCGCTTCCGCACGCCCGCCGAGACCGGACTGACCGGCGACCAGTTCAAGCTCTACGAGCTGATCTGGAAGCGGACGGTCGCCTCCCAGATGAAGGACGCGACCGGTAACTCGGTCACGGTCAAGATCGGCGGCACGGCGGCCGACGGCCGGGACGTCGAGTTCAGCGCGTCCGGCAAGACGATCACCTTCCACGGCTTCCTGAAGGCGTACGTCGAGGGCGCCGACGACCCGAACGCCGAGCTGGACGACCGCGAGCGCCGGCTGCCCCAGGTCAACGAGGGCGACGCCCTCAGCGCCGAGGAGATCACGGTCGACGGGCACGCCACCAAGCCCCCGGCCCGGTACACCGAGGCCTCGCTGGTCAAGGAGCTCGAAGAGCGCGAGATCGGCCGCCCGTCGACGTACGCGTCGATCATCGGCACGATCCTCGACCGCGGCTACGTGTTCAAGAAGGGCACGGCACTCGTCCCGTCCTTCCTGTCCTTCGCCGTGGTCAACCTCCTGGAGAAGCACTTCGGGCGACTCGTCGACTACGACTTCACGGCCAAGATGGAGGACGACCTCGACCGCATCGCCCGTGGCGAGGCGCAGTCCGTGCCGTGGCTGAAGCGCTTCTACTTCGGCGAGGGCACCAGCAACGGCGACGCGGCCGACGCCGGCAACGGCGACGGCGACCACCTCGGTGGCCTCAAGGAGCTGGTGACCGACCTGGGCGCGATCGACGCGCGTGAGGTGTCGTCGTTCCCGGTGGGCAACGACATCGTGCTGCGGGTCGGCCGCTACGGCCCGTACATCGAGCGCGGCGAGAAGGACACCGAGCAGCACCAGCGCGCGGACATCCCGGACGACCTCGCGCCGGACGAGCTGTCCGTCGAGCTGGCCGAGGAACTGCTGGCCAAGCCCAGCGGCGACTTCGAGCTGGGCACCGACCCGGCCACCGGTCACACCATCGTCGCCAAGGCCGGCCGCTACGGCCCGTACGTCACCGAGGTGCTCCCCGAGGGCACGCCGAAGACCGGCAAGAACGCCGTCAAGCCGCGTACGGCCTCGCTGTTCAAGTCGATGTCGCTGGACACGGTGACGCTGGACGACGCGCTCAAGCTGATGTCGCTGCCGCGGGTCGTCGGCACCGACGCCGAGGGCCAGGAGATCACCGCGCAGAACGGCCGCTACGGGCCGTACCTGAAGAAGGGCACGGACTCGCGGTCGCTGCAGTCCGAGGAGCAGCTCTTCACGATCACCCTCGAAGAGGCGCTGGCGATCTACGCCCAGCCCAAGCAGCGGGGCCGGGCCGCCGCCAAGCCGCCGCTGAAGGAGCTGGGCGAGGACCCGGTCAGCAAGAAGCCGGTCGTCGTCAAGGACGGTCGCTTCGGGCCGTACGTCACCGACGGGGAGACCAACGCGACCCTGCGCTCCGGCGACAGCGTCGAGACGATCACCCCGGAGCGCGGCTTCGAGTTGCTCGCCGAGAAGCGTGCGAAGGGGCCCGCCAAGAAGACGGCGAAGAAGGCCACCGCGAAGAAGACGACCGCCAAGAAGGCCGCCCCGGCCAAGAAGACGGCCGCCAAGAAGACCGCGGCCAAGAAGACGACGACAGCTGCGAAGAAGACGACGGCGAAGAAGACGACCGCCAAGAAGGCGACGGCTTCCAAGTCGGCGGCGGAGGACTGAACCGCGTCCCCCCGAGCGGGAGCGGAACTCCCTTCCGAGCGGGGGCTGAACCGCCCTCCCGGCGAGGGCCGACCGGTCCCGTGAAGGCCAACCGGGCTCTCGCGGCGGCCGGTTGACGGCCCGGCTTCTTCACCTCCGCTTCGCAAAACGAACGCCTCGGCATCAGTTTGGTGTCGGGGCGGGCGTACGTTCGGGCGGCGCGCCGGGCTGTCAGTGTGTCCCGATAGGCTGAAAGCATGACCCGAGCCGAGCAGCAAACGGCCTCCAGCCCCGCCCCCGACGACGCCCTGGTCGCGGACTCCCGCGAGCGCGCCGTCCGCGCCCTGCTGCGCCGACCGCAGCTCAAGCGGCTGTGGAGCGCGCAGTTGGTGGGCGGTGTCGGCGACATTCTCGCGCTCCTGGTGCTGGTTCTGCTGGCCCTTCAGGCGGCGATCGCCGAAGGGTCGTTCGGCGGTGGGTACCGGGGCGTGGCGTTCGCAGTGGCGACCGTCTTCGGCGTGCGCATCCTGGCGACCCTGCTCTTCGGCGCCGTACTCCTCGGCCCGCTGACCTCGCTCACCTCCCAGGAGGGCCCGCTCGACCGGCGCTGGACCATGGTCGGCGCGGACGGCCTGCGGGCCGCCCTGCTGATCGTCGCGCCCCTGTGGATCGACTGGACGCCGGACAACGCGCTGGCCGTCCTCCTGGTCACCGTCTTCGTGACCGGCGTCGCCGAGCGTTTCTGGACGGTGTGCCGGGAGAGCGCGGCGCCCGCGCTGCTGCCGCCCCCGCCGCCGGAGGGCGCGACGGTGCGACCGCTGCCGGACCACATGGACGCCTTGCGCCGCCTGTCGCTGCGCACGGGCTTCGTGGCGATTCCGCTGGCCGCCGCCGCACTCGTCGTCGCCGCCCTGCTCAACAACCTGCTCGGTGCCGGACTCGACTGGTTCGAGCAGCACCAGGCGGCCCTCGGGTCGTATGTCGCGGCCGGCCTGTTCGCCGCGTCCCTGTCCGTGCTGACCTTCCTGGAGCTGCCCGACACGCGCACCCCGCGCGCGCGGTCGCCGCTCGAGGGGCTGCGCCGGCCCAAGACCGGCTCGGGCGTCGACAAGGGCCGTACCGGCGCGATGCCGCTGCTGGTCCTCGCCTGCTCCGCGGTCGCCGGGGCGGTGTCCGCCGCGGTCGCCGTGGCCGTGCTGCACGCCAAGGACCTCGGCGGCGGACCGGTGCTGTACGGCCTGCTGGTGCTGGCGCTGACCGGCGGCGTGGTCGTCGGCATCCGTACGGCGCCCTCCGTGCTGCCCGCCCTGTCGCGGCGCCGGCTGCTGGCGCTGGTCATCGCCCTCACCGGTATCGCGCTGCTGGCCGCGGGACTCGTCCCCGACGTCACCACCGTGCTGCTGATCATCGCGCTGGCCGGGATCGGCGCCGGCATGGCCGCGAACACGGGGCACACCCTGCTCGACCAGGAGGCCGAGGAATTCCGGCGGCCGCGCACGACGGAGCATCTGCACGCGGTCGTACGGGTCTGTGTGGCGCTCGGTGCGGTGATCGCGCCGCTGGTGGCCGCGCTCATCGGGCCGCACCGGCTGGAGAGCGGGAAGTTCGTCTTCGCGCACGGCGGTGCGGCGTTCACGCTGATGCTGGTCGGGGCGCTGCTGCTGCCGGTGGCCGCGCTGGTGCTGGCCAAGGTCGACGACCGCTCCGGCGTGCCGCTGCGGCAGGACCTGCGGGACGCCGTGCTCGGCGGGGACGACCCGGAGCAGGTGCCCGCGACGTCCGGTTTCTTCATCGCCCTGGAGGGCGGCGACGGCGCCGGGAAGTCCACCCAGGCCGAGGCGCTCGCCGAGTGGATCCGGGGCAAGGGGCACGAGGTCGTCGTCACGCGCGAGCCGGGGGCGACGCCGGTCGGCAAGCGGCTGCGGTCGATCCTGCTGGACGTGTCGAGCGCGGGTCTGTCACACCGGGCCGAGGCGCTGCTGTACGCGGCGGACCGCGCGGAGCACGTCGACACGGTGGTCCGGCCCGCGCTGGAGCGGGGTGCGGTCGTGATCTCGGACCGCTACATCGACTCCTCGGTCGCCTACCAGGGCGCCGGCCGTGACCTCTCCCCGACGGAGATCGCCCGCATCAACCGCTGGGCGACCCACGGCCTCGCCCCGCATCTGACGGTCCTGCTGGATGTCTCGCCAGAGGTCGCGCGCGAGCGGTTCACCGAGGCGCCGGACCGGCTGGAGTCGGAGCCGGCCGAGTTCCACGAGCGCGTGCGGTCCGGCTTCCTGACGCTGGCCGCGGCCGACCCCGGCCGGTACCTGGTGGTGGACGCCGGCCAGGAGCCCGAGGCGGTGACGACGGTCATCCGGCACCGGCTCGACCAGATGCTGCCGCTGTCCGAGGCGGAGATCCAGGCGCAGGAGGAAGCGCGCCGCAAGGCCGAGGAGGAGGCCCGCCGCAAGGCCGAGGAAGAGGCCGCCCGCAAGGCCGAGGAGGAGCGCCTGGAGCGCGAGCGCCAGGAGCAGCTCGCCCGGCTGCGTGCCGAGGAGGAGGAGCGCAAGCGGCGCGAGCTGGAGGAGGCGCAGCGACGCGAGGCCGAACGCCAGGCGGAGGAGGCCCGGCAGCGGGCCGAGGAAGCGCGTCGCCGGGCCGAGGAGGAGCGCCAGCGCCTCCTCGCGGAGGAGAAGGCGCGCGCCGAGGAAGAGGCGCGCCGCAAGGCCGAGGAGGAGCGGCGCCGCAAGCAGGCCGAGGAAGAGGCGCGACTGCGGGCCGAGGCGGAGGCGCTCCGCCTGGAGAAGCAGCGCAAGGCGGAGGAGGCCCTGCTGCGGGCCGAGGAGGCACGTCGGCTCGCGGAACAGGCGGCGGCCGCCGCGGAGGCGGGGCCGAAGGCGGCGGGACCCGGGACCGGGGCTGCCTCGGGGGACGCGGCGACGGTTCCTACGCCGGTGGTGACGCCGGGGAAGGCGCCGGGCGGGGCGTCGGACGAGACGACCGTGTTGCGGCCGGTGCGCGATGACGAGCGCGGCGGTGAGCGGCCTTCCGGCGGCCGCGCAGCCGGGGAGTCCGACTCCGAGGTGACGACGAAGCTGCCGCAGCCGCCGGTGCCGCCGGGGGCGGCGGACGAGACGGCGGTGCTGCCGCCGGTGGTGCCGGGTGCCGCCGATGAGACGGCTGTGCTGCCGCCGGTTCCTCCGGGTGCCGCGGACGAGACGGCGGTGCTGCCTCCGGTGTCGGCGGAGGGGCCTTCGGATCGGGTTCCGCCCGGGTTCTTCCGGGACGAGGAACGCACGCGTGAGCTGCCTCAGGTCGACGAGGCGGGGGCGCCCCGGCGAAGGGCGCGGTCCGACTGGGCCGAGGAGACGCCCCTGGATGATCTGCCGACGCTGGCGGACGAGTTGCTGGGGCCGCATGAGGACGAGTACGACGACGAGGGGGGCCGGGGGCGGGGCCGGCGCGGCTGAGGCTGCCCGCAGCTACGGATGACGCGCCCCGATTGTCAGTGCCGCCCCCCACAATGGAATCCGCGACGCGAGATGTGACGGAAGGGCGGCGTGACCCATGACGGTATGGGACGACCTGGTCGGGCAGGCGAAGGTGAGTGAGCAGCTGGACGCTGCCGCTCGGGACGCCGACGCCCTCGTCACCGCCGCCGCTGCCGACGCGCCGCTCCCCGAGGCGTCCAAGATGACGCACGCCTGGTTGTTCACGGGGCCGCCCGGGGCCGGGCGGAATCAGGCGGCGCGGGCCTTCGCGGCGGCGCTGCAGTGCGTCAGCCCCGACCGCGCCCTCGGCGGGTCCCCCGGCTGCGGTTTCTGCGACGGATGCCATACGGCGCTCGTGGGCACGCATGCCGACGTCACCACCGTCGCCGCCGTCGGCACCCAGATCCTCGCCGACGACATGCGGGACACCGTCCGCAAGTCGTTCACCTCACCGGCGAACGGCCGCTGGCAGATCATCCTCGTCGAGGACGCCGAGCGGCTGAACGAAAAGTCCGCCAACGCCGTTCTGAAGGCCGTGGAGGAGCCCGCTCCTCGTACGGTCTGGCTGCTCTGCGCCCCCTCCATCGAGGACGTCCTGCCCACCATCCGCTCCCGCTGCCGTCACCTGAACCTGAGCACGCCCTCGGTCGACGCCGTCGCCGACATGCTCGTACGGCGCGAGGGCATCGAGCCCGAGGTCGCCGCCGCGGCGGCCCGCGCCACGCAGGGACACGTCGACCGGGCCCGCCGCCTGGCCACCGACGCGGCCGCGCGCGAGCGCCGGGCCGCTGTCCTGAAGCTGCCCCTGCGCCTCGGTGAGATCGGCGGTTGCCTCAAGGCCGCCCAGGAACTCGTGGACGCCGCCGCCGAGGACGCCAAACAGCTCGCTGAGGAGGTCGACGCCAAGGAGACCGAGGAGCTGAAGGCCGCCTTGGGCGCGGCCCAGGGGGGCAGGATGCCGCGCGGCACGGCGGGAGTGATGAAGGAACTGGAGGACAAGCAGAAGCGGCGCCGTACGAGAACCCAGCGGGACAGCCTCGACCTCGCTCTGACCGACCTCACCGCCTTCTACCGCGACGTCCTCGCCCTCCAGCTCGGCTCCCGCGTCGCCCTCGCCAACACCGATGCCGAGGACGCCCTGGAGCGCCTGGCCCGGGACAGCGCCCCCGAGTCCACGCTCCGCCGTATCGAGGCGATCGCCGCCTGCCGCGACGCCCTCGACCGCAATGTGGCGCCACTGCTGGCGGTGGAGGCGATGACCATGGCACTCAGAGCGGGCTGAGACGTATCCCGCATCTGCCCTCACCTCCACCCCACCGGCACTGATCAACAGGAGATTGACCATGTAACCCGTACGAGCCGTGATGGGCACGCACGGCATCCAAGCCACTGCACAGAGTTACGCTCGGTGAATGCACACCAGGCGCAGCTCTTCAGTCAACCCCGACCCGAGCCCGACCGGGCCCGGCCGCCAACGCACCCGCCGCTCCAGCCCCCGGCGAACCCGCACGGTCGGCGCCTTTCTCGCCGCCGCATCGATGATCGTCTCCGCCTGCACCTCCGGTGGCTCGACGAACTCGGGGAACCCGGCGGCCGAGGCGGCCCTGGCCGCGCTCGCGCCGCTGCCGCGCTCGACGCCGGCCGCGCTCGCGCCGTACTACGGGCAGAAGCTGACCTGGCGCAGCTGTGGGACACCGGGCTTCCAGTGCAGCACGATCAGGGCGCCGCTCGACTACGCGAAGCCGGACGCCGGGAGCATCCGGCTCGCCGTGGCCCGCAAGAAGGCGACGGAGCCGGGCGAGCGGCTCGGGTCGCTGCTCGTGAACCCGGGCGGACCGGGCGGCTCGGCGGTCGGCTACCTCCAGCAGTACGCGGGGATCGGCTACCCGGCCGAGGTGCGCGCCCGTTACGACATGGTGGCGGTCGACCCGCGCGGAGTCGCCCGCAGTGAGCCTGTCGAATGCCTCGACGGGCGGGCGATGGACAGGTACACGCAGACCGACTTCACGCCCGACGACGAGAAGGAGACCGAGGAGCTCGTCGGCGCGTACAAGAAGTTCGCGGAGGGGTGCGGAGCGGACGCGGCCGGCGTACTGCGCCACCTCTCGACCACCGAGACGGCCCGGGACATGGACATCGTGCGGGCAGCGCTGGGGGACCGGAGGCTGACGTACGTGGGCGCGTCGTACGGCACCTTCCTCGGGGCGACGTATGCCGGACTCTTCCCGGACCGGGTGGGCAGGCTCGTCCTGGACGGCGCGATGGACCCCTCCCTTCCCGCCCGCCGCATGAACCTCGACCAGACGGCGGGATTCGAGACGGCGTTCCAGGCCTTCGCCCGGGACTGTGTGCGGCACCGGGACTGCCCGCTGGGCAGGAAGGCCGCCGATGTGGGCAGGAACCTCAAGTCCTTCTTCGCGAAGCTCGACGCGAAGCCGATCCCGACCGGCGACCCGGACGGCCGGATGCTCGGCGAATCCCTCGCCACCACCGGCGTGATCGCGGCGATGTACGACGAGGGAGCCTGGGCGCAACTGCGCGACGCCCTGTCCGCGGCGATGCAGGAGGACGACGGCGCCGGCCTGCTCGTTCTCTCCGACAGCTACTACGAGCGTGACGCCGACGGCCGCTACACGAACCTGATGTTCGCCAACGCGGCCGTGAACTGCCTGGACCTCCCGGCGGCCTTCTCCACCCCCGACGAGGTGCGCCGATCCCTCCCCGCCTTCGAAAAGGCGTCCCCCGTCTTCGGCGAGGGCCTCGCCTGGGCCACCCTGAACTGCGCGTACTGGCCGGTGGCCCCGACCGGCGAACCGCAGCGCATCGAGGCGAAGGGCGCGGCCCCGATCGTCGTCGTGGGCACCACCCGCGACCCCGCGACCCCGTACCGCTGGGCCCAGGCCCTCTCCCGCCAGCTCTCCTCGGCCCGCCTGCTCACCTACGAGGGCGACGGGCACACCGCGTACGGGCGGGGCAGCGCGTGCGTCGACCGGACGATCAACGCCTATCTCCTCCGCGGGACGCCACCCACCCGGGACAAACGCTGCTGACAGCCGCCCCCGACGGCCCCGGCCGGCCCCGGAGGACGCGATTCCGGGGCCCTGCGCTTGCTCTCCGGGGCCCCGGAGGGGCTGGTACGGAGCACTCCAGAAACTGTGTAGACTTACCGACGTTGCTGACCGCACCATAGTGCGGACGGCGCGCCGCCTTAGCTCAGATGGCCAGAGCAACGCACTCGTAATGCGTAGGTCTCGGGTTCGAATCCCGAAGGCGGCTCTTCCTAAACCCCGGGTCAGACGCACCTGACCTGGGGTTTTTCCTGTTCTCGGGCGTCGGTGTCGCCTCACTTGCCCAGTCGGTCCGTGCCACCGAATCCAAGGGGTGCGCGAGGGGAGCGCATGGGCGCAGAGCTTGTGCATGCGGCTGCGCGAGGGAAAGTGCGGCAGCGCCGTCGAAGCGCCCAGCGAGGCTTCTTGGCGAGCAGGACGGTTTTGTGGAAACGCTCCAACCGGCACTTCTAGGCTGGGTCCGTGGCGGATCCATTGGACACTCTCCCGTTCAAGACCCTGGTGGCGCAGGCGGGCGCTGTACTGCTGACCCACGGAGTCGAGGTCGAGGCGACGTCGGTGCGCGGCGTCGCGGCGCACCTCGTAGAAGTCATGGCTCAGCGGATCGGCATGGACCAGGAAGAAGCCGTCCATCTGGTGACCCCAGAAGCCGTCGCGGAGATCATCATGAAAGCGGCGAGAGAAGAGGACCAAGGCGTCTCCAGCCCGCATGCCATGCGGCCGGTCCGGATCGAGGACCGCACCGTCAGTGCCCCCGTCGAGTCGCTCGGCCACTTGGTCATGGCCGCCTCGCAGGCCGGCAAATACGCGGGCCTCAACGACGACGGGGCGGCTGCAGCTCACCTCCTGGATCTCGCTACCGAGATTGGCGCGGCCCTCGTAGAGAACCACGCCGACGGGGCGGTAGAGATCTCCGCGGGCGTGCTGGACGAACTGGCTGAGCTGGTCGGCGCCGTGGCTGACCAAGTCGAGACGAGCGGATGGAGCATCTGTCCCTGTGGCGATGACCATGGTCAGCACGCGGTGGATGCCGGGACGGTCCCGGTTATGCGCCATCACGCTGCATTGGCCCGCGATCTCCGTGAACAGGTTGACGGGTAGAGAGTCTGCGTGGACGCGGATGCATTCAGCTGACGCGATGCAGCTTGGTGCCACCCCAGAACTGGCTACCCCCGTAACGGCTGTCACTGTCGGGTATCACTGCTTCGAACCATGTGGCCGGCAGCCGGAAGCGACTTGGAGGCCAGCCGTTAGAACGGGCGATGGTCACGATGCTCGCGTCAATGAGCTGTAGGAAGACCGCGGTGATGCCTCTTGCGTGGCCACTCTGGATAGTGACGGACTCAGCGTTGTTGAACCACGTATAGCTGGTTTCGACGGCATCATCAGGATCCTGAGGGAGTGCGTAGTGGGCAGCGCCGTTCCGGATCCGCTGGGCTTCCTTGAGGATCACGTGAAAGGCGTCGGGATTCGTCGCGTACTCCTCGAACGACCATCCCTTCGGCGTGGCGCCGATCCAAGAGTTGGACAACCATGCGGACCATCCGTCGGACAGGTCCTGGCTAAGAACTCCTTGCTGACGGAGGTAGGAGTCCAGGTGCACAGGTTCCCAGGGGAGTGAGATCCACCCCTTACCGTCGCCCCTCTTTTTCTTCGCGATCTGGAACCGTCCGAGTCCGCTCTTCCCTTTCGTGCCCCAGACGTCGTCCGGATACTTCACTGCGCCAACGAGATCGCTGAGGAACCGTTCCCAGGCAGCCGCTGCGGCGAGGACTGTGAACGGGTTGAGGGTGGCGCGCGGCTGCCGGCCACTAACGTCCCGTTCCGAGTGGATGAAGATCAGGTCCAGAGGACGCCTCACGTGCCACCTGGTCTCGGTGCAAACAGCGGCGAATCGCTCATCGGTCAGCATGAGAGATCACCGTAGGCGTGATCACAGGGCGGTGCGGGCGACTTGGGGGAGATCGCTTGCTCGGCTCTGGCGGTCCACCTACGCTGATCCTCTCTTTCCTTTATGGAACGGCATTCCCGGGATCTGACTCGCACTCCGCCCGGGGCGATGTCGTAGCTGGGAAGGGGGGCGAACGGCAGGGCATCCGGGGGGCGGTTGTCATGAACGTCGGTGGGACGCTTCTCGGCGAGAAGATCACGAAGAGATATCCACTTCGGGGTGATCTGCAGCTGGTCCGGTTGGGAGCGGCTGCGCCCTTCACCTGTTCGCGGTGTGGCAAGGCGAAGACAGCAAGCCTCGTTGCGGTACAGGGCAACGCCCTGCTCTGCAATGGCTGTTACGGGCGTTCGGTGGCGGAGCTCCAGTCATATGACGACATCTCACTTGGGGGGCCCGACCAGTCATCGCTCGGTTCCGCGCCATCGTCGGCAGTGCGGGAAGTCGAGCCGCTGGCTTCTGGCGTAGAGGAGGTCACCCGGATCAGGGTTGAAGAACCCGATGGCGGGCTGCCCTACTCGGTTGTGGACACCGGCCTGACCTTGCAATGGAAGTTTCACGTGCGGGCAGAGCACCTGCTGAACGGTACGTGCCCCGTTCCGGCCGAGATGGCCCGCAGAGCCTCGCAGGCATCACTCGACATTACTTTCGTGCATGTTGCCCGTCACCACAGCAGAGCCCTTGCCGAGCAGCAGAGAGCCAAACTCCAGCGTCACAGCAAGCAGTCACTCCTTACAGGCATCTCGTGGCAATCCGCCGTCCTTCCCGGGACGCGGGTCTCGGCGCGCTGGGACCGGTGGAAGAAGCTCCGGTTCGCCTACACCTCGCTGGGTAGGCCCGTGGTCGTCGCTGGCACCGTGGTGCGTTACGCCTACGATCCGCGGATCATGACCCGCGACCTCGCTGCCTTCGGCGCGCGAGTGGATGGGGTCGAGGAGCTGGTCTTGATTACGCTCCGTGAGCTTGGATACCTCGATGAGCAGGGCCGCGCGCTCCTTCCGCACCAGGCGTTGATCCGGAACACCATCGAGCGCGGTGTGCCGGAACGACCGTCAACGAAGCAGATCCGTGGGGCGATCGAGCGGCTCCTGTTACGCGGGATACTCACGTGGGAGCAAGGCAGCCTCGGCCGAGGAGGGATGCTCCACTATCCAACTCGCCGCGGAGAGAAGCCGGTTCAACTGCTCTGCTACGCCCCCACACTGCGTGTGGCGGAGCGCGAGGATCTTGCAGCTGCGAACGGACACGGCATGCATAGCGCGAGCGCTCACCGCGTTGCAGGACATCTGATGCGCATCGGTCACCTCGGGAAGGAAGCGAGTGCGGAAGCGCGGGCTGCCTACCGACACGACCATCAGAGAGCCGGCCTTGCCGGTCCTCATGAGCTCCCGCGCGGCTACACCTATGTCCGGGAACACGAACGAGGAATGTAGGCCGCCGTCTCCGGTCAGCTCGCGTGTCAGCGACCAGTGGCCGACAACCAGATGGCGAGGCCGAGAGCGGCAAGGTTCTGTCCATGACACCCGCCTCCGGGACTGCTCGCCGCGGTCGAAGCGACGGCGGGCGAGCAGTCCCGGGGGTTTGATGATGCGCGCTGTCAGTAGGTTTCGGGGGCTGTCGACGTGAGGGCCATCGGGCCCCTTCAGGCGTGCCCCGACCGGTCCGAGGCCTCCCGAACAAGGCCCCTATTTGACCCGACAGCCCAGTTGGTTCGGCACGACTGTCACATCTCAACTGTTGCCTTGCGCCGTGAGCAGGTGGTGTAACGACGTATGGCGTAACAGCGCATGTGGAGGAGTCACTGAAGCCATAGCTTCACCACCAACATGCCCACAGCGCTCCCGGCTCCGGTCAGGAAGCCGGCGACAGCATGCCGCGCGACAAATTTGGCGACCTTTTCCCGCCGGGTGATCAGTTGCCGCCACCGGGGAACAGCGCTGGGCAGCTCGGGAACTGGTCGCTTACGCTTGCGAAGCATTCGGGTCTCCCAAATCGGATGATGAACGGCGACTCGTGCGAGGGCTCCGCAAGACCATTTGCTGTAGGAGGCGCTGGTCGGGCGGGGCCCTCGGTGTTCCCAGAGTCTAGGCATTCCCATAAGCGACAAATCGACCCCGTCGTACGGGAGTTGCTCAAGGCTTGAGCTCCTGGTTGCGCCCGGGCGCGTGTGCGTGCGCGCGTGCGCGCGTAACATAAAATCACGGCAGATAAATGTGACCTTTGTTACATGTTGCAGTCGCCAACCCACTCGTCTTCACGGAGAGGTGAGCGCCTTTTCCACCCGTCCCTTCCGCCGCGCGACGATGCGCGACGCATCCGGGCTTGCCTGCGCGCCAGTTTCCGGTCGTGTGCTCGCTCTGCGGTGGTCCATCGCTGCTCATGGGACGGAGCTGGTTCCATTGCCGGTATGGGCATTTTTTGCCACTTTTTGATGACTGTCACGCTGTACCCGAGCCTCTGGGCCACAAGTTCCGGTGGCATGTTGGCGGCGAGTGCGCGTGCTGCAACCTCCCTGGCCTGTTTGGCCAGGGTGAACTCTGCCGAACGCAGTTCAGCTCGGCGCGTCTTGATGCGTGCAAGTTCCCACTGCAGATCGTCCACCCCGTCACAGTAAGAGCCCTTAACGGCAGATGGGTTCGCAGGTGGTACCCAACAGAAGTGCGGACAGATCAACTTGAGGAACTCGTAGGGCCGGAACCAACGGTCGGCCGCCTCGGTTACGCCGTCAGTCCCGCGTCCGGAGTGGCACCGCACGTGCACTTACACGTACAGCGGGGAGAGGCAGCGAGGGTAGGGCGGGCCGCACGCTGCTCGATCACCGAACGGATCGCGCGCGGCGCGCGCGGCACGAGCTTCACGACCGCCTCCGCCGCCGCCCGCGCGAGGTCATCGAGGACGGACTGGTAGATGTCGCGTGTGATGCGGCTGTCGCTGTGCCCCAGCGTCTCCGAGACCACCTTGATGTCAACGCCTGCGGCGAGCATGAGGGTGGCGGCGCCGTGACGTAGGTCGTGTAGGCGGATGGGCGGCAGTCCGGCTTCGGCGACGAGCCGCTCGAAGAGATCGGAGATCTTGCCCGGGTGGAGCAGGGAGCCGTCCTCTTCGGTGAAGATGCGCCCCGTGTCCTTCCACGCGTCTCCCCACCGACGCTTCTCCTCCTGCTGGAGGAGCCGACGTCGTTCCAGGGCGCCCACCGTCTCCTCGTCGAGGGCCACGGACCGGATGCCGCTGTTGGTCTTCGGAAGACCTTCGAGGACTTCCCAGCCGTCCTGGACGAGCTGGGTGGCGATCTCCAGGGAGCGGGTCCTCTTCGAGAAGTCGATCCAGCGAGGGCTGCATCCCTCGCCTCGACGCAGGCCGCGGAACGCGATCAGGCGCCACATGGCGTCCAGACGGTCCCCGTCGACATAGTCCAGGAACTGGCCGGTCTGTTCCGGAGTCCAGACCATCACCGGACTGGGCTTCTCGCCCGTAGCCCGCCAGTGAGCCACCCGCTCCTCGGTCCACACGAGCGCCTTGGGCTTGGTGCCCGGCTCCAACTCGACGTGCTCGGCCGCGTTGTAGTTCGGGATGATCCGCTGCGCTATGGCGGTGTTGAGGGCGGCGCGAAGCGTGGCCCTGATGTGGTGCTGAGTGTTGACGCTGGTCACCCGCCGGAAGGGCGGCATCTGATCGATGGCGGCCTTGAGCCACTTGCGGCGGGCGCGGTTCTCGGCGCCCTTCCAGGGGATGGCCTTGAGCTCGGCGAGAGCCGCACGCCTCTGGGCGTTCTGTTCCTGGATCTCGATGTTCGCCTCGTTGATGGCATCGAACATCCGGTCCAGGTGCGGGACGTTGAGCTTGTCGAGTCGCACGTCCCCGAGATGGGGCTTGAGGTGAACCCGGATGTCGCTCTCGTACCGCTTCTGGCCGCTCACGCGGAGGCGCTTCTTCCCGCCCAACCAGAGGTCGAGCCACTCGGACACCGACATCCTGGGGTTGAGGGCCTGCCCGGCAGCGAGCCGCCGACGAGTCTCGTCGTAGTCCGGCAGAGGCTCCTTGTTCTTGGCGCAGGTCTCCAGCATGTCGCTGACCACGAGATGGCCGACGGCGTCGTCTTCGTCGGGTATGGCGACCAGCGCACGGACCTTGTTCAGTTCCTTGGTTGCCTCGGCCGAGGTCTCGAAGCCGCTGCGGCGGAACTCCCGACGCGTGCCGTCGGTCCGGTTGGCCAGCTCATGGCGTATAGACCAGGTGCCGTGACGCCGATTGGCGAGCTTGGGGCACGACTTGCCGTAGTTCTTGCCGGTCTCCGGGTTGCGGCACGAGCAGCGTCGGGTGGTCGCGCCGCCGGAGGAGGTGGTGCTGGTCACGCTAGTCCTGGGGGTTGGGTTCGTCGACGAACGAGAGATCGGCGGGGAGGGTGGGCGGAACCAGCCCGCGTTCCCGCATCGCCTGGCGGAACTCCCGCAGTTCTCTGCAGTCGTCAAAGGCGAGTTGCTCGTACGACGCCGCGGCCTCCAGGAGCGTCTCGCGCCGACCCGAGTCGAGCGTGATGCTGGCCTTCCGGCGTCGCTCCTTCGCCAGGCGGGTGGATGCCATGGCCGTAGCCACGGAGTCGCTGTGGGCGCGGAACGTGTCCAGTACCTCCCGGGCGGACCCTTGAGGCGCGGGTTCGGTCAGCGGCGTCTCGCCGGTGAACCATGCCACCGCCTCCCAGGTCGGGACCTCCCGGTCGGGAAGTACGGCGACGGAGGCTTCCGCGTCCAAGGGGAACAGCAGACTGATCGGCGGGACCTTGTAGACCTCGGCGAGTACGAGAAACTCCGCCAGGTCGATCGAACTGCGGCGTCCGGTCTCCAGGTTTGTGATCGTCGTCTTGGGGACCGCCAGACCCAGCGCCGCACACGCTTCTGCGGCCTCTGCCACGGTGAGGCCGGCCGCCTTGCGGGCCTGGCGCATCTGCTCGGCGACGCGGGCGGTGAAGCTCGGCGACCAGTCTGCGTTCGTCATGGCTACAACTTACGTCGCAAAAATGAGTGGCTGCAACATCCATGGTACTCATTCTGCCGTCACCGCACATCTTGGCGATCGGAATGCATCATGGCGACACCAAAGGTCGGTCGGGGGATGACCCGCGAAGAGCTGCTCGCTCTGCCCGTTGCCGTCGACCTCGACACGGCCAACAAGGCACTGACGATCGGGCGCAGCACGGGTTACGCCCTGGCGAAGAGGAATGAGTACCCGGTCACCGTTCTCAAGCTCGGCAACGCGTACCGAGTGGTTACCGCAGAACTGCACCGGCTTCTCGGCATAGACCCGGCAGAGCTCGCCGCTGGCAGTGAGCTCTGCGCCTAGAGACCTGGGTGCCGAGGTCTCGGACGTCGCGGGGCGGCGCTGGTCGATGGGTTCGGCGACGGCGCGGTACGCGTGCGTCGCGGCCTCGCTGGCTTACGGAGGAGCTGGTTGATGGGGATGTTTGAATCTCCCCACCCGGGCTCTGAATGGACCCAGAGTTGCTCGGCTTCAGTCCCCAGGTGCAGGCGTGCCGCCCGCTTTCGATCGACTCAGCGCGGATTGTGATGATTTCTTACTCGACGGAGGCGTGAACCCGGAAGATGCCTCGCATGGGGGCATCACGCACACGCCGGGTCGCTGTTGTCTATTTCATCCTGCAGACTGCTGCCGCGGCACTGGCGCTGTGGCTGTCCAAACGGTTCGGTGTGGCCCGCCTAGCCGCCACAGCCGTTGCACTGGCGCCGAGCTTGCCCGGCGCCTACCTGGCCTGGGCGGCCTACCGGGCCGACCGTACCGAGGCTGCGGCAGACACCGACACCAAGGTCAAGAGCCTGGCCGCCGCCGTAGCTGTCGACGAGGCCCGGCAGCGAGCTCAACTAATCGGCCCCGGCGCCCACCGCATCGACCTGACCTTCACCCACCGGCCCGAACCCGCCAACAACGCCAGTGGCGCCCATGCCCAGGGCTCGCTCATCGACATCGTCTCGTATTACCAGAATCTGCGCCCTGCCCGATTGGTGATCACTGGCGAACCAGGTGCCGGCAAGACGCTGCTTGCCGTCGAACTCATCCTCGGTCTGCTCACGCACCCCGACCGTAACCAGGCCGACATGGTTCCGGTCCGCCTCTCCCTGGCGAGCTGGGACACCAGCCGCCCCCTCCCTGATTGGCTCACAGACCAGGTCCACGAGCGGTTCCGCGGCCGCGGCATCAGCCGCGCAGACGCCCGGCAGTTGGTCCAGGGGCACCACATCCTGCCTGTCCTCGACGGTCTGGACGAGATGGACACCGCCACAACGCCAGTCGGCCGCCGCCGCGCCCTGCGCGCCCTGCAAGAGCTCAACTCCTACCAAGACCCCACTGGCAACGCCCCCATCGTCTTGACCTGCCGCACAACCCAGTACGCCGAGCTGGCCGCCCTGGATGTGCGGATGCGCGAGGCCGCCCGCATCGAGCTCAGCCCTGTCACCCCCGCCCAAGCCACCGCGTATCTCGCTGCCCGCAGCACGAACGCGGCTCGCTGGACCGCTGTCCTGGACAACCTGACCGCCGCCTCGGGCGGCCCCCTGGCCCTGGGCCTGGGCACACCCTGGCGGCTCAACCTCGCAGCCACGGCCTACGAAGAGCGCCACCCCGACACTTTCGCCTACCTGCGCAATCCCGCCGACCTGCTCTCCCTGGCTTCTCCTGCCGCTGTCCGCGACCATCTCCTCGCTCTGTTTCTGCCCGCAGCCACCCACCAGCACCCCACATGTCCTGGGCGCTACCCGCCGGACGCAACTCACCGCTGGCTGGCCGCGCTTGCCACCCACCTCGCCACCGCCACGCCCGCGAGGGCAGCGGCAGGCGCCGACATCACCCTGCATGAACTGTGGCCCATGGCTGGCTCCCGCCTCGTTCGCCTCACCGATACCCTCGTTGCCCTCGTATTCACCACCCTGCTCTTGCACCTGGTTCCAACCGACTACACCGGCGTCGAAACAACGCTGCTACGCGGCATGTTGGCGCTGTCCTGCGTCGCGGCTGTCTGGGCAGCCAGCCGTGCGACCGTTCCCACGCCCAGAACTGTCCAACTCCACCGACTCTGGAGCCGTTCTCACCCCCGTCAGCTAGCAGCGCACCTCGTATTCGTGGTCGTCATCGGGCTTGTGGTGGGGCTTGTGATCGGGGGCGCATACGGGCTCACGGTCGACTTCACGTACGGGGTCCAAGACGGGCTCGAAGGCATGCTCACGATCGGGCTCTTTTTCGGATTCCCGTACGGGCTCGCGATCGGGCTCACCATCAGGCTCACGGAGCGGCGGACGGGCAACGTCGCACCGTCCGACCCTCGCCATCCGGTTCGGGACGATCTCGCGGTCGGGCTCGCGGTGGGCCCCGCGATCGGGCTCGTAATAGGACTTCCGGCCCTCTGGTTCGGGCCCTCGATCGGGTTCGTCTACGCGCTGTGGTCTTGGCTCTTGTACGGACTCGAAATCGACCTTCCCTCGGGGTCGCGTTCGGTCTGTACCTCCTTACCGGAGCAGGCCGCCGCTACCTCGTCTTCCTCTGTTCTTCTCGCGGGCAACTACCGCCCTGATGCCGAGTTTCTCCCTAACCAGGCTCTCGAACTCGTGGTGATGGTCGTGGAGCCATGACAGATACGAGAGAGCCTGGTTGATGACGTTCTGGTCGCGAGAGCGCTTGTACTCCACGATGACTGGCGTCCCGCTCTCGTCCAGACCAAGGGAGTCAACCCGGCCCCGATGACGACCGGTTCGGTACTCAGTCACCAGAAAACGGATACCAAGCATCGCCTCCATATTGGCCTCGATGAGAGTTTGTAGTTCGCGCTCCACAGCCACGGACGCCCCGGATACTTCGGTGGCTTGCCCGTCTCTCACCTTGAAGACCTTTAGGTTGCTCACGTGCCTCCCTCCACGTTCGTTGCGACCCATGAGTCGCATAATCGAAACGTGGAGGGGGCTATTCCCGACACGTGGACGTCGATCCGGCGCAGCAAGGTGGGGGACGCCTTCTCCCCGTGAACCGATGGCGATGGGCTCAGGACCCTGATAGGTTCGGCAGCCCCTAGGAGTCACACGTCCTCTGCTGGCAGGGCACCCGGCAGTTCGTCCACTGATACTGGTAATTCGCCTTCATCAGGTCCGAGGAAGGGCGAACTGCCCGTGTGATCCGGGCCTTTGTCCTAGGCGCCGTTTGAAACGAGGGGAAAGTCGTGCAGGAGTTGTCGTCAGCCTGCTTCGAGCGCGTTCAAGTTGAGGCGGTTAAGAACGGACAACGTCGGCTCAGTCTTGAGCAGGCACTCATTTCCTAGCCACTCAAGTCCAAAATTCGCATATTCCATGGCGAGCCCAACAACCCTCCGTGGATCACCCAAAACATCGGCGCCCTCTTTTGAAAGAGCCAACAATTCCAGGTGAGTTACCCGCCATGGGTCACTGTTGAAGATGGATCCGTCTATGAACTTGACGCGCTGAGAGTCTGACGGAAACGGTAGGCGTTCACGTTTCCTGACGCCGATGCATAGCCCAAGCCACCATCCATCGATCTGGCGACTGAAGATCTTCCCTTGCCCGGTGTAGTTGCGAATGATCCGATGAGTATCTTCCGGCATGTAGAGATCAATGCCAGCGTACCTTGCTACGGTCATTGCGAAACCCCCTGTTCGCGGTACTGAAGGTACTCACCGTCACTGTGTCGGGCACACACGTCGCACATCTGTCGATGCGTGCATGCGCACGTCCGTGATACCGGAGAGTCAGCAAGCCAATTGTTCGCCAAATCTTGCGGGTAGTGATGGCTGCACGAGAGCGTCGCGAATTGACCGGCCCGCTTATCCAGAATGTCCTCGACACCGGCGATTTCTGACCTTGTGAGCAAGAGGACAACTTGGAAAGGTGTCTCCGACGGGCCTGGTGGGCGGGTGATCGCCTCGACCATGCGGCGTTTCGTATCGCCAGACACCATCCCGAGAGGGGTGTCGATAAATCTTGGAGCGACGACGCCTGCAACTTCCATGAGAGACCACACGAATGACAGAGTCAGTGCACGCTGTGAGGCGCCGTTGACCTCAAAGTCAGGGTCGAGGCTGGTGTCTCCCTGGCTCATCACCTTAATGTCAAATGAGGGGGTGATCATTACCCCTGTATAGACACCCTGCGTAGCAGAGTTGTCCGTGCCGATAATTTCGTGGAACATGTTCTGTAGCCTGGCGGAGACCCGGTCGACGTATTCGCCTTCCAAGCGATGTCGAACGGAAGTCACCAGAGTCTTCAGATCATTAGCGACATCTCGTTTTGTGGCAATATCTGCACTGATCTGAGCATCACGCTGTGCCTTCTCCAATGCCTTCTGCTTGACGGCCAGATCCTGCTGCATTGTGTCGAGCTGATTGCTTAGATTGCCGTGCTCATAGATGGCCTCTTTGATCTTCTCTTCCAGATCGGTGAGGTCGCCTTGAAGTCTGCGGACCTTTTCGTCATCAATCCGACCCCGACGTTCCTTCGCTGCGTTAAGCAAGCCGCCTTTGCGCTCGATCTCTTGAGTGATCGTTGCGTACTCTCGCAGGAGTTCATCCCGTCGTTCGGGAAACCTATCTGGCTGGTCTCCCATGTCGCGAAGGGCGCGTGCACGATACCTCGCGTCGGAGAGATATTCGCTTACTTCACTCCTCTCTCGCTGCTCGTCGAGGAGACTCTGCACGTGGTTACGGCGAGGTGTCTCCGGATCTAGCGCTTCTCCACAGATGCATTGGCCGCTTCCGAGGCAGTCATGAAGCACCTGGATCGAGTGACTAGGGATAATTCGCCTATCGGCAAGTTCGTCGAGTAGGCCGAGCCCATCAGAGAGGGATTCACTCATCAAAGACCAGGAGGTAACCTCACTGCGCAAGAGCAGTGACATTTCCCGCAGGCATTCATTCTTGCGGGATTCTAGTGCTGCACTATCGCGCTCAAGATCACTAATCTGGACATTTAGAGCTTCGAGGTCGCCGATTCCCTTGATTGCCTCAAGCTCGCGCCGCGCTTGGGCTTGAGTGCCTTCCATGTTCTTCTGGCGCGACGCGACCTTGTCAATCCTGGCGTTGAGATCATCGACTTTCTTCTTCAGTGCATCTCTCTGATCTGCCAGTGCCTCGACCTTGGAACCGGCATCTTTCGCGGCACGCTTCTCGTAGATCTGATATACAGCTTCGCTGTCCTCCACGGCTCGCCGGAGCATGCCGATGCCAAGAAGACTCTCGATGGCCAGGTGCACCTTCTCCTGGCGCTCGTGTGCATGCTGCCGGCCGCTAATGAACCTCTGAACGTCGTCACCATTCGTGAAGAAGACATCCGCGAGGCGTTCGGGCAATCGCTGCGCGATCCATCGATCGGGCACCGCCACCGGCTCTCCTCCAGCCTCAGTGAGCCGACTCAGGCGAAGGGCTTCGTTGCCACGCTCGACTTCGTCCCCCTCCGTTGGGGTCTCGTTCACCGTCCTCTGAAGTCGGTAGCGTGCTGGTCCACCATCGTCCTCGACTTCGAACTCAAGGCTGACCTCGACGAGAACGGGGACCCCTACTGGGCTAGCCGTAGAGGTAAGGCGGATTTTCTGCGCGCCTGTAACTGTTCGAAGTCCGCTAACGCCATAGAGTCCCCATAGGACCGCGTAAAGCAGGGATGTCTTACCCGACCCGTTCTCGGCTCGGATGGCGGTCAGAGGCCGCTGAGGGTCCACCGATAGGTCAATTCTGACATCCTGCAGCAACTTGAAGTTGTGCACGTGGATACGGTGCAGCCTCATCAGGCATCGTTCCTTCCGAGGTTGATTGCCTGTGCCCCTAGCTTCTCGATGACCTTTTGGAGATGTTCCTGGCGCTGCCGAGGGCTCGTGTGTGCCTGTTGGCGGACCAGGCCATTGAGAGCCGAAACGAGATCGTCGCGATATCCGGGATACCGTTCGCTGAACGCGACGACTTCCTCGTGTGCAACCTGACCTATCCGCGGCGACGTAGTCATCTTTCCCTCCCCGTTTCAGAGCGTTCGCTCGTGCCTGTCGATGATGGCCCGGGGCCCATCCGAGTCGTATTCGTTATCGGCTGCACTCGCGAATTCGCGCGCCCGCGTCAGTTCACCGATCAAGAGTGCGCGTCCTTCTTTCGTCCTCAGCGTCGGCGGAACTACCAAGAAATCATGGAGATTAGCAATCTCCTTGCCTTCCGCACGCCGAAGAATCCTGCCTCGCCGCTGTACCCATTCGCGGCGCACGGTGCTAGATGCCAGCAGGTAGGCAGTATCTGTCTGCGGAATATCAATGCCTTCATCCAGGACCTCCATGGCTGTGAGAACCTGGTACTCTCCCCTACCGAAGGCTTCGAGATACTTCCCTGATCCGCGCTTAGCAGTCTCTGCATGAGTGAACTGGTGAAAACTGATGCGCAACTCGTTGAGCATTCGATTCGTGGCATCAATCTGACGCTCGCGGGTAAGTACAGGTGGCTTCGCCGAGGTATAGATGAGCGTCTTGCTCACATCACGCACTCCGTGCAGAGTCAGGAGCTGACGGAGAGCCGGGATCTTAGCTTCGGCATGTTCAAGAAGAGCCCGCCGACGACGAAGGAGATGCTCAATCTGTGCCTGCAGATCCGAGTCTTTGCCATCGTCTGCCTGTTGGAACCCTTTTCGCTGTAGCTGGCGAGTCAAGTTCTCGTACTCTGCCATCTCGTCTTCTGAGAGGGGGATTTCATGGAGATGGTAGTTATAGGGGCTCAGGCAGCCGGCCCGGATGGCATCCTTCAGTGTGAACTCGAATAGTTCGGGACCAAAGTAGCCAAAGAGCTCTGCGGTGCCTTCTGGGTCATACTGTCTGCTCGGGGTTGCTGAGAGACCCAAGCGCACGTTGAAGCGCTCAGGCTTCTGCGCCAAAAAGCTCTTTGAGCCGAGATTGTGGACTTCGTCGCCGATAATCATTGTGAGGACCGACGGGGGGAGAGTATCGATGAAGTCCCGGAAAGACACGTCCGTTGTGAAGAGCTTCTGCGTGCACACGATGACCGATGTGTACGACCCTTGCGTGGTAAGCCCCGCCTTGATTTCTTCGAGCCGAGCCTCTCGTCTAGGCCCAGAGCTGCCGCTTGGCAGGAACGGCTCGACCCCAAAGCGCCTGACCGTGTCGGCCCATTGCCGCACCAGCGGGGCACTCGGGACGATCACAACGACGATCATTGGCCCCTTGTGCCGATCTTGCTCCTGAACCGCGGCAATTAGAGATGTCTGTGTCTTTCCTCCACCAGTGGCGATAGCCAGAATTCCCCGAGATCCGTTGACTGAAAAGGTTTCGACTGCTGCTGCTTGGTGTGCGTAGCGGCCACTCCGCCACTCAACGTCAGCGGGGATCGACAGCAGTCTTGGCTGAGCGATGCTCACGCCGGGAGGGAGCGGCGGTTCCAGACCCCGCGCGTGATCTGCATGCCATGCCCGCCAGAAGTCATCGATCGTCGGCGCTTGCGCAGTCCCGCGTTGGCGCCCTGCCAGCCGGAGTCCGTCGCTGAGGTCTACGGCCAGCACGTGTGGGCTCTCGTTGTGCCATTGCCTCTCCCAACCTGCCAGGAGCTTGCTGACTCGGTCGGAGGCGACGTTTCCATCGCGCCAGGGTTGGTCAACTGTCATCTGCTCGCCGTTTACGAGCAGTCCCCGTGCCGTGGCATTGCCCGAGCCATGCACGGCAGCCCACTCCGCGCCGGCCCTGAATAGCCACTGCTTCTTGTGGTACATACCGGACTTCATGAGGGCGAAGCGGATCTTTAGGCGTCCTGCGGCAACGAGGTAGGAGAGACAGTCGAGGGTGTGATGAACAAGAGCATGTTCGGAGAGGGCCGCTTCATCAAGCAGACGTTCCAGAGCGGCTTCGATGACCTGTTCAGGGCTTCGGACTCCGCGTTCCATTGCTGCTAGGTCGGTTGGGTCGACCGAAGGGCTGATCAGGAGCTGCAGGGTGCCATTGTCCCGGCGTAGATAGTCCGCTAGGCCCGGTGCAATCTGCGCGAGGCACTGCGAGCTGAAGAAGCCGGCAGCGATCCGAACGTCATCCGAAACCTTGATTGCTGGAATGAGGACTTCTCCGACGAGGTCGTCCTCTGGGATCTCGTAGATCGGAAGAGCTCCACGAAGTGCCGTGGCCAGTCTTCCGTTCATCGTGCCTCGCCCTCCGTTCGCAGCCACGCTACGTGCTGTGTTGGCCGCTACTGAAGACGGATGCCGACGGCTCAGGACCGGCGGGCGTGCGCGTTCGCGACACCGGATCAAGGGTAGCCCTGAGCGGTGACAGTCGGGAATGCTCCTGAAGTTCTGGGTCGGAGTGGCTGAAAGTCGTGGTTCCTTCGAGCCTGCCTCAAGGGGTGGGCGAGTCCGTTAGGATCTCAGGGCACTCCTGGTGGACCATGGGGAAGCTGCGAGAGCAGCAACCAGGAGCGCCGTAAGGAGACAATCTCGGCAGGCGGGGGCACTCCATGAACTCAGGCTCTTACGCCGCGCAGGCGGTGTACCTCGACTACAACGCAACCACTCCCATGCGCCCGGAAGCGCTGCAGGCCACGTACGACGCGCTGCAGACCGTAGGCAACGCCTCCAGCATCCATGACCACGGGCGAGAGGCCGCGGCTCGGGTGGATCACGCGCGGCAACAGGTAGCCGACATGCTGAACTGCTCTCGCGGCGAGCTCATCTTCACATCGGGTGCGACTGAGGCCAACAACCTTGCGCTGCAGGCCGCTTACGCGCAGCGAGACTTGATCATCACCTCGGCTGTTGAGCATCCCGCGGTACTGGAAACTGCTCGAGCGCTCGTACGCGATACTCCAAGCGCCCTTTTTGTCCTACCTGTCGACAATGAGGGGCGGACCGATCCTGGCACGCTCAGGGAAACAGTTGAGCAGCATGGCGTTGGCCTTGTATCCATCATGCTGGCGAACAATGAGACCGGCGTGATCACCGATCTCACGCCAATGATCGAGGCCGCACACGAAGCCGGTGCACTGGTTCACACGGATGCGACGCAATACGTTGGCCGGCTACCTCTCGACCTGGGCGCTCTCGAGGTGGACCTGCTGTCGCTGTCCGCCCATAAGTTCGGTGGCCCGCAGGGTGTCGGTGCATTGTTCATTCGGCGCGGCACTCTGCTTGCTCAGCGCCCACTGGTCTTTGGCGGTGGGCAAGAGCGAGGCTGGCGCGCAGGGACGCTCAACGTTCCAGGGATCGCCGGTTTGGGAGCTGCAGCCGAGGCGGTACACCGACAGCTTCATGAAGAGGCCCCGCGTGTTACCAAGCTGCGCGATCTCCTTGAGGGAGAGCTCCTCACGCGGATTTCAGGCAGCTACATCAATGGCGCAGCCACCTCACGGCTTCCGGGCGTCACCAGTGTCACCTTCCCGGGAGCACCCGCCGATGCGGTCCTCGCCTCGATGCCTGACGTAGCCGCGTCCGACGGCAGTGCTTGCTCCGCAGGAGCACCGAGTCCTAGCCATGTTCTGCTCGCCATGGGGCTTAGCCGGGAGGACGCCGACTCCACCATTCGCTTTTCGCTGGGCTACGCCACCACGGAGCAGGAAATCGGCCGAGCCGCCGATGCCATCGTGCGAGCTGTTACCCATGTCCGGGCTGTCATGGGAGCTACCGACAGCCCTTGACCGGCACCTTTAAGACTTCGCACTCATATTGAACTGAAGGGTACGACCGCAATGCCAGAAGGCCGCCTCCCCACCGACGTCGTCGCACCGAAATTCAACAGGCACGAGAGCTTTCCCCCGCGCTTCGGCTGGCTGCACAAGGCATACCTGCAGGTCAAGAACGACGAGATGCTCTTCCACGCTCCGGATGCGCTTGTGCGCCTGGGTGTGGGTAAGAACATGGTCTACTCGATGCGCTATTGGTCGCAGGCGTTCAAGCTCACCCATGAGTACCAGCCCACACCGCAGGCACGGTCTCTTGCAGCCGCCCCGACATGGCGTGCCCGGTGGCTGCTGGACGAGGACGGAGCCGACCCGTACCTCGAGGACACCGGCAGCCTGTGGCTGCTGCATTGGTGGCTTGTCTCCGGAGATGAAGAAGCCAAGTGCCTCGTCCCGAGTTGGTACGTGATGTTCCACCTCGCACCGCTGGCGCGCGTCACGGTCGAGGAGATGACCACCTTCATCACACGCGAAGTGCACAACAGCTTCAAGCGTGAAAAGTGGCCGGCACCCGAGTCGATCAGCCGAGACGCCGAGTGCTTCATCAAGATGTACGCGCCGGACCCCGATGCGAACCCCCTCTCACCAGGCAGCTTCGAGGACTCCCTTCTCTGCCCCTTCCGTGAGCTTGGGCTTCTGGAGTTCCAGGGCGGCCGTGGAAAGGAGCGTACATACCGGTTCACCAGCGGCATCCGTCCGAACCTGCCGCCGAGCGTCCTCGTTCACACCTGCCTCGACTACGCGGCCCGTTTCAGCCGCAAGCCAGACTCCATCTCCCTGGCTCGCCTCGCCAGCGAGCCAGGTGCCCCCGGTCGCGCATTCCGTATGCGTGAGCCGGAGCTCGCCAGGTCGATTGAAGCCTTCGTCGAGAACCACCCACAGCTGGAGATCGTGGAGTCGCTTGGGCAGCGAAGCCTCCGCTTTTCGGACAACCCGGAGACCATCGCCTGGGACATCCTCGACGAGCAGTACGGCCGTGTTCGTGAGCGCGACGGTTTCCCGACTCCCGCGGAGTGGGCGCGGCAGAACCCTGGCCTGAAGAAGACAACAGTCGACGTTGAAGCCGCGCAGGGACAGATCCCCCACCAGCCCGAGATGATCCAGGAGTTCGCGTGACCACGGCCACAAAGCCATCTTCCGGCACCAAGGGGCAGGGCGCGGATGTCCAGATCCCCTCTGGGATCAGCTTCGTCGGTACGGAGTTTCGTTCCACTAACCTGGAACGCGACGTCCGAGCCCAGGACCTCCACTCTCCGTACGTCGGTGTACGCGCTCTCGACGTTCTCGACCGTGTGGGTAACGCCCTAGGCGATCTAAAGCGCACTCGCGCCTGGTCCTTCACCGGTCCTTACGGCTCCGGCAAGTCGACCCTCTCCAACTTGATCGACGCCCTCCTTGGCCACGACCCCCAGCGCAGAACCCACGCTTACGAGGCGGTCGCTGCGACCAACGCAGCTCTGGCCCAGGAGATCGCCGAGAACCGTCAGGCGCTCGCGGCAGACGGTTTCCTGGGAGCTGTCACCACTGCACGTAGGGAGCCACTGGCAGTCACCATCCACCGCGCCCTGCAGACCGCGGTGGAGCGCAAGTGGAAGAAGCGCGTCCCGAACGACGTCTCCACTGTCATGGCGGCCTGCGCGGAGACATCCGCCCCGACGACTGACTCTCTGCTGAACGCGGTCACTACGCTGTGCGGCAAGGCGCCGCTCCTGCTGATCATCGACGAGTTTGGCAAGACGCTGGAGTATCTGGTCTCCAGCGGAGAGGGAACTCAGACCGATAGCGACGTCTTCCTGCTGCAACTGCTAGCGGAGAAGGGCGCCGGCGCCAAGGGGCTGCCGCTCTTCATGTTCACCCTGCAGCACCTGGCCTTCTCGGACTACGCCTCCCGATCCAGTACCGTCCAGACGCAGGAGTGGGCCAAGATCCAAGGGCGCTTCGAGGACGTCACCTTTGCCCCCAACCTTGGCGACGCGGTGTACCTCCTTCAGCGGAAGCTGGCGCACTCTGCGGTCCCGGAGCAGGGGCGCAAGCTGATCGAGGCTCAGGCTCAAGCGGCCTTTGGTATCTGGCGGGAGCGGTCGCTGCACTCGGTCGTCGACATCTCGGCTGAGTCGTTCGCCAACCTGTATCCGTTGCACCCTCTCACCGCCGTGGCAGCTCCCCTCATGGCAGCGCAGATCGGCCAGAACGACCGGAGTCTCAGCGGCTTCCTCGTCAACGACGAACCGTTCACCGTGCGGCGCACTCTCGACACCTGTGCGGACGAGGCACCGAAGCGCGCTTCAACTATCCGCATCCCCCAGCTGTACGATTTCTTCTTTTCTGCAGGGCGTACCACGATCCTCGCCTCCTCTAAGTCAAGCCGGTGGCTGGAGATCAATGCCCGCCTTGAAGAAGCCCACGGGCTCCCCGAAGCTGATCAGGAGCTACTCAAGGCGATCGGCGTACTCAACCTCATCGACGCCGACGGTTTGCTGCGCGCTACGCCAGCCATGATCCAGTTCGCTCTGAACGATCCGATCGACGCCACCGACGCCAAGCGGTTCGACCAGCTGAAGAAGCGTCTGGCCAAGCTGGTGGAGGACGGACTCGTCGTACACCGGTCGTACAGCGACGAGTACCGGATCTGGCAGGGCACTGATGTCGATATCGACGCCCGGGTGCGTGAGATCGCCACCCAACTGCAGCCCGATGACGTTGTGCGCTATTTCAATAAGCACCTCGGGACGAATGTCCTCCCGAACGCGGTCGCGGCTGGCGCGCACAGCCAGCTCACAGGCATGCAGCGGCACTTCGTGACTGCCGTCAGCCATCAGACCGAGAAGCTGCGGGGCCCCAAGGTCGTGCAGGACGCGGCCGACGGGGTGCTTGTCTTCCACTTCGGCGACTTGAAGAGCACCCCTCGGGTCGACTCACCGCTTCCGGTCGTCGTCGGTGTGACGAAGAACCCCCAAACTGTGCTGGATGTCGGGAACACCCTTGTGGCGCTCCAGGACCTCATGAGTGATGAGGACTTGGACCACGTCGCCCGGCGGGAGATTAGCGAACGGGCCGGTGAGTTCTCCCAGCGTATTACGGCCATGCTCGCAGAGGCGTTCCGCCCGGGAAGCGATGAGTCGAGCTGGTACCTGTGGAAGAGCGGCGAGGACACCGATGGCGACCCCGCCCAACAGCTCAACGCCCGCAGTTACGCGGGGCTCGTATCCGAAGCGTGCAATGTGGTCTACCACCAGACCCCGCACGTCCGAAACGAGATGGTCGGACGGCACCAGCTGACGAGCAATGCTGCTCGGACACGCCGCAAAGTCCTCACGTCAATGATCGAGAAGACCGGGCTGCCGCTGCTTGGCTGGCCCCAGGACACGTTCCCGGCAGAACGCGCTCTGTATGACGGAGTCGTTGAGCACCTCGGACTGCACCGCGCCGCTGGCGAGGTCACCGGCGGCCAGAACTCTGAAGGCAGTATCCACACGCACGGGATGTCCCGCCCGGACGCTGCCACGAACGCGAGCGTCATGCCTGTGTGGGAGGCGCTTGAGGAGGCTTTGAGTGAAGCTACGGAGTCAACCAACCTTGTAGAGATCTACGAGCGCCTGATGGCGCCTCCGTACGGCGTCAAGGCCGGCGTCGTCCCGATCCTGGTGGTCGCCGCGCTCGTTCTGCGGGGCAACGACGTGGCCCTCTTCGAAGAAGGCAACTATTGCCCGCGCCTCACCGCCCCCATCATTGAGCGCCTGAATGTCAATCCAGAGCGTTTCACTGTGAAGGTGACTCCGGCTGATCGAGGCCAGCGCAGTCTTGTTCTCGACAAGCTGGTGACGTCACTCGGCGTCGATATCCCTCGGAGCAGAGCAAACCGGAATCCGGCACTACTTGCGGTCACTCGCGGGTTGCTGGAACCGATGTGGGAGCTAGACGAGTATTCAAAGAAGACTCGTCGGCTCAGCGATTACGCCGCCGTGGTCCGTAAGGTGCTGTCCGAAGCGACCGACCCGGATCGGCTGGTCTTCGAAGAGCTCCCCGAGGCACTCGGCTTCGAGAAGATCACCCCGGGCACGCGGAAGGACTCTGATGCAGCAGAGGCATACGTTGCACGCCTCACTGCCTCGCTGAACGAACTCGCGGACGCTAGCGCGAACTTGGCTCAGCACGTGGTGGAGACGTTGGCTCGGGAGTTTCGACTCTCCGCATCGAGTATCGGTGAGCTGCGGGCCGGTCTGGCTGAGCGTATGCGTGGCTTCGCCGACGCGTCGCTCGAAGTCAGCCTCCATGGCTTCGTGACCCGGGTACTCAACGAAATGCTTCCCGATGACGACTGGCTTGGGACCGTCGTCGTCCAACTCGTCAACCAGGCCCTCGGTGACTGGACCGACCGTGACGTGGATGCCTTCCCTCGCGTCGTGCGGGACAGGGCGCGCGCGCTGGATCGCGTGAGCCACCTGTACGACGCCGTGGAGGAGGAGCCGGTCGACGAGGCCGCCAAGGAGAGCGGCAAGCGCAGCAGGCCGAAGCAGCGACAGATCGACACTCATCTGCTGACCCTCACCACTCCCCAGGGAACGGAGGAGCGCACGCTCATCCACGTCCCGAAGAAGTCGCGGAATGCCGCGGACAAGCTCGTTGTCAGTGTCATCAGGCAAGCTGAGGAAGCACTGGGCCCCGACGGCGCGCGCATCCTGCTTGCCGCCCTGGCCGAGCACCTGTCCGGGCAGGACAGCGACGCATCCGAGAAGGAGGAGCAGCTGTGACCGACGCCGACGGCTCCAACAGCAAGAAGCGCCATGTACTCGGGATTTCGGGAGGCAAGGACTCCTCGTCTCTGGCGATCTACATGCGAGATCGCGTACCAGAGATGGAGTACTTCTTCTGTGACACCGGCGCCGAGCTTCCGGAGACGTACGAGTACCTCAACCGCCTCGAAGGCGCCCTCGGCAAGCCGATTGAGCGACTCAACTCCTCCCGGGACTTCGATCACTGGCTTGAGGTTTACCAGGGGACACTGCCCAGTCCTCAAATGCGCTGGTGCACAAAGAATTTGAAGATCAAGCCACTTGAAGAATGGATCGGCGACGACGAGGCCATCTCGTACGTAGCCATCCGGGCGGACGAGAACCGGTTGGGCTACGTCAGCACCAAACCGAATATCACCGCAGTATTCCCTTTCCGTGAGGACGGCATTGATCGCGAGGGAGTGGACCGGATCCTCGAAGAGGCCGGCATCGGCCTCCCGGACTACTACGAGTGGCGCACTCGATCCGGCTGTTACTTCTGCTTCTTCCAGCGCAAGCACGAGTGGGTTGGGCTTAAGGACCGGCATCCAGAGCTCTTCGAGAGGGCCATAGCCTACGAGAACAAGGTCAAGCACCAAGACACCGCCATGCAAGGCCGCAAGTACACCTGGTCGCAGGGCGAATCTCTCGACGAGTTGATAGAGAGGCGCGAGGAGATCGAAGCCAAGCATCAAGCGGCACTTGAGCGTGCGGCTAAGCGACAGAAGCCGAACCGTCCGTTGCTGGAGATTCTGTCTAACGCTCTGGACGACGACGATGACGATGCTGCCTGCGCGGTTTGCCATCTCTGAGGAAAACCGCCGATGTAGCGCCGGATTGGCACGGTGTAACTGACCCCGGCTTCGAGTGCGGGCCGCAGCCCGATGGCTGCGGCCCGCACCCTTTGGACGCTTCCCTTGCAAGTCCTAACTGTTCACTCTGCAGGCCGGCGGGTGAACCGGGCTGCTCAGCCTTTCGACCGCGTCGCTGCACCTGCGCAAATACGCGCCAGCATGATGCTGCTCTGGCAGCGCAAACAGGACTGAGTCCACGCGAACCCGTAGCCGTACCCGTTCCCAGCCGGGAACCGCCGCAAGATGGCGAAGCCAGACTGGAATACGAGCGGGGGAGTCCCGCACGGAATCTAGGTCGTAGTGCCGCCCAACTGTCTCGTGGCGTTACGCCGTTGCAACAGCTCCCCCGGCATCCCCACTCTCGTCGAGCTCATCGTTCTCGATCTCCGCATCATCGACCTTGACCACCGGATCGCTGCTGGAGTCAGACAGCTCCAGGCCGAGCCAGCCCTTGAGTCGTGTGTAGGCCAGGCGTAGGAGGACGTCAGCACGCTGATCCATGAACGTCGGATTCCATTCGTCCTCACGCTGACCCAGTGCTCGCAGGTGCGGGAGGTAGCGCGACATGGCCGCTAGATCTTCAGTCGTCTGCGCGAACGTAAAGCCAGAACTGTTGAGGATCGACTTGGCGTCGTCGGCCGTCGGGGCACCGAGTGCCGCATACAGGACCTTCTTCTCGGTCCAAGGCCGCGAGCTGAGGGACGTATTGGCAGCACCGGGTGCCAGGACCAGATTGCCCAGCTTGTGGACGGTCTCCTTCTCGCTGTAAAACTTCTGATCCCATCCACTCGTGGCCTGCTGTGGCGCGATGTGTTCGATCGTGAGGTGTTTCTCGTCCGCCCAACCGTCTGCGGTGAAGCACGAGGCGACCCCCGTCTTGCCTTGGATGATCAGCCCCGGATTCTCCGGATCTTCAATTGTGTCGTGATATGCAGCCAGAAGAAGGAAACGCGTCAGCGGGCGGGCAATTTTGTAGAGCGGCAGCGCAGAAGCATCTGCCAGGAACGAGGGCAAGTTTGGGATGGCGCCGTGCTTAGGGTGCGACAAGCGCGCCGCAAGTTCCTTCTTCAGCGCCTCGGCGTCGACGATCGGATCAGGCTTCGATGCACTGGGCGTTGCCCACTGGCGAGCGAGCGGACCAATGCCTGTGAGCGAGTCCGTCCCGGCCATGACCGCCCGGTACTGGCTGTCGATGTTGCCCGTGCCGCGGCGGGTTGCTCGCCAGAAGACTGTGAAGGCAGTGATTGCCTTGATCGCCTTCTCGAACTCGGCAATGCGCTTTTCCCTCGCCTCCCCTTCGTCCGCGTGGACAGCCTCGGAGTAGAAACGCACGAGCGGCGCGATGGCAATGGTGTGATTGAGTGAATTGAGGAAGGCCAGACACAACTTCACGGTGTCTGTCATGGCGGTCGCTTCTAGCCCGGGTAGCGCGCGAGGAGAGTTGTTCGCGGGCTCCCAGGCATTCCCGACAAAGGCCGCAGTGTCGCGTAGGTGACGCAAGTACGCGCTTCGATCATCGGCCGAGTCCTTGTGGCGCTCAAAGGTATCGCGCATGTAGACCCGCTGATCCGGGAGGCGCTTGGAGAGCTTCTCCCCCGTCTCTGCCAACGCGAAAGTGACCAGCAGATCTCGAGTTGCGTTCTGAAGCTTGTCTCCGACGTCGAAACGGTCCAGGTAGCCCTGAACCGCCTTCATGTACGCGTGTGCGTCCGAGTCCTGGTAGTCCTGGATCTTCTCTGCCATTACCACCCGAGGGAGGAAGGTCTCGAAGGCGGTCAGAGGCTCGCCCGTGGTATTCAACGACTCGAAGATCGTGAAGGCGTAGTCCTCGTCCTTGCCTTGCACGACCGTCAGAGCGATGCGGTTCAAGCCATAGGCGGCAAACATAACGAGTCGCATCAGCTCAGCCTCGGGCTCTTCTTGCAACTCCTCCAACCAAGCGCAGAGCTCGGGGTCGAGTTCGTGGTTGAAGAGCGCACGCTGAAACTCGGTGTTGGTGGCAAGGGTTGCTAGCGGCGGCAGATCCTCCAGCTCCTCGATGGACTTTCGCTGCGACAGCTTGGTCAACCCCATACGGATCTCGTTGAACCTCTTGATGAGGTCGCCTTCACCTTCACCCGCATTCTGTCGAGCCGTCGGCCTGTAGTCCGTCGGCTTAGAAGTTGCCAGCTCGCTATCGGCTAGCAATGAGTACTGGTAGATAAGGTTGGCGATCGGCGACTCATACTGCTTGAGCTTCTCGTCCCTGGCCCACTGATCCACGAAGGCTCGAATGAGGCGCGGGTAGATCGGCGTAGATCCGAAGTTCTTTCGCTCGTAGAACGCCGCCCCAAGCATCTGAAGGATGTCGCTCGTTTCCGAGTAGAGGTGAGTCCGAGCGCTGTCGGTCGGATCCGGCGTCTTGCCCTTGAAGACCTTCCATGCACGCTGACGAATGAGGTTGTGCAGGCCGACCAGCAGAATAAGAAGGCTCGACAAGCGCTGCTGCCCATCGATCACGGTAAGGACCTTGGACGGGACCTCGGACTTGACGATTGGCTTCACCGTGACGTGATTGACATCATGGATGGTGATGACGGTACCCAAAAAGGTGAAGCTGTCCGGCGCCTTACCTAGATTTTTGAGGCCATGCAGTGTGTCGTCGAGCAATTTTTCGACCTTGTCCTTGCCCCAGCCGTACGGACGCTGGTAGGGCGGTAGGTAGAGGCCCAGGCCGTTGTCAGACAGCAGCTCGCGGCAACTCTTGCTCTGCGCCTCGAATATTTCTTTGGCCTGCGTAGGCATGCGTAGTCCCGTTTTCGTCCAGCAGGTTCGCTCAGATGAGATGTGGCATACGAGGCAAGCGTCGCGCCACCGACCTCAGCAAGAACATCATCTAGTACTCCAGTCCGGTTTCGTGGCATATCCAGCAACTTCGTCGAGCAACCGTCGTCGGTAGTGACTGAGACGGGCCGTTGCCTGGTGGCGTCTGCGCCAGATGGACCAGTGCAGCAGCCTGCCGTGGATGCGAGCGGTGGGGTGGACACCGCGGCGAGTAGGTGGCGGATCTCCGGGACGGTAGACGCGATCGGGTCACGGCTGCGGACCCCGGGTCGTGCGGATCGGCGAGCCGGTCGGGGGCCGTGTCAGCAGCGACGGACAGTACCTCCCGGTCCGGCACGGCTTCCGCCCTGGATACCTGACCTGTGAGGCCGCTGTGACAGCAGCGGCTCCAGGCGGTCCCACAACTCATCTGGCACGATCCATGGCGATGCCCCCCACAGCCGGCTGAACGCTCAACTCCCGTCATAGACGCGGCCACCAGGCCTGACACACCTCATTGTGCTAGCCGCTGTAAGACTCGTTCTTCAGGTCGATGTGTCGTTTGAGCAGGGCCATGCGGTGGACGCCGGCCTCGGCGGCGAGAGCGACGAAGGTGACACTGCCGTTGGAGGCGGTGGCCTGGCCAGCGAGGAGCCTTATCGGTCGTGGGCAGCGTCATTGCCGTCGCTCTTCTTCGTTGTAGCGCTCGCCCCGCCAAGCGCCTCGTGTGTGGACGGCAATGTCGCTGACCGCGAGCTCATTGGTCCCGCCCCTCCTCTCCGGTGCAAACGCCACCACCAGCGCCCTCCTCGGGCTACACCTCGTCCCCGCGACGCTGGTGATCCCACCCTGGTGCGGAGCCTCCGCATCCGGACCGATTGACTCTCGAGTCGACATCAAGGCGGGTCCAACCAGGGGGCACGCTGGCTACCGGAGACCCTTTGGCGGGCCGGTGGACGCGTCCGGTGTTCCCCGGCCACCAATGCGACCGTGTGCGTGGGGCGCCGGGATCGGCCGCGTTAGTTGGGTGAGCGATATCTTTAGCGGATCTCGTACGCTTCCTCGGGGCCTTCGCCTGCCACGATGATCGAAAAGGTGCTGTGCATGGTGGCGGTTCGCAAGCCGTATCTACTGGGGCACGCCGAGATCGCAGCCCTGTACGGAGTGGAACGCCAGACCTCGCAGAAGTGGAAGGTCGACGGGACGCTGGCAGAACCCGATCTGGTGATCTCAGGAAACCCATACTGGCTCCTGACCACGGTGCTTCAGCTCAGCCACGACGGCTCCCGGGAGGTCACGGAGCAACGTCTGGCTGAGTACGAAGCCAGCATCCCCGGCGGATATCGCGCCGTCCCAGGGGAGCAACTCCCGGTCATCGTAGGGATCCTGGAAGTGGCCAAGATCCTCGGTCAAGACAAGCAGGCGATCTCCCGATGGCGTCACCGCAAGCAGATCGCGGCATCTGACTATGAGTTGTCCGGATCGCCCCTGTGGCTCATCGACACCGTTCTGGCGGACGCGACTGCCCGTGGCCGTCACGTGGTGCAAGTAGAGGTAGAGCGCCTGCGCGCGGGAGCGCGTGGTTTGCAGAAGCCTCGAGGACGTCGAAGCGCGTCCCAGGTAACTCGTCCCCGGGAACAGTCACTGCCCGGAGCTCGGACGTTCACCAGAGAACAAGCCGGCGAAGCCGCGAGTTTCCTCGCTGCCGTCTTCGCTCAGGGCCACTCAGTCGTGATCCGACCCCTGCGTCAGAAGCCCTAGTAAGAGCGGCTGGCAGGCGGGTCCTTCGACCGGTGCATCGCGACAGGCGTACCGTGCTACCCAGGTTGGAATAAACAGTTGATGGGAGTGGCTCCGTCTATAGAAGATTCCCTCCCTCTCGACTGATCGGAGCCCGCATGTCGGACGTTCGACTCCATGGCCTGCAACGTCAAATGAAGGACCTACCCGGCTGGGAGATCGCCGCATGAAGGTCGTCTCGTACGGCGGTGGCGTCCAGTCGACGGCCCTGTTGGTTCTCGCGGCTCGGCGAGAGATCGACTATCCGACCTTCCTGTTCGCGAATGTGGGCGACGACAGCGAACACCCTTCGACCTTGGCTTACGTGCGCGAAGTAGCCCTGCCGTACGCCACGCGCGCCGGCCTCGACATGCAGCAACTGATGCGACGCCGTCGGGACGGTTCTACCGAGACGCTGATGCAAAGGCTGAACAGGCCGGACATCCGGTCGATCCCGATTCCTATCCGTATGGCCAATGGAGCCCCGGGGCGTCGATCCTGCACCGCCGACTTCAAAATCAAGGTCGTGGGCCGCTGGCTGCGCGAGCACGGGGCCACAGCGCTCACTCCAGCCACTGTGGCAATCGGCATATCGCTGGATGAAATCCACAGGGCCAACCGTCGGCGCTCTGAGTCGCACGAGCGGATCGAGTACCCCCTCCTCGATCTTCAACTGCGTAGAAGCGACTGCGAGCGCATCATCGAAGATGCGGGACTTCCGGTCCCACCGAAGAGCGCCTGCTTCTTCTGCCCCTTTCGTACCGTTGATGGCTGGCGTCGCCAGCGGAGGGACGAGCCGGAACTCTTTAGCGCGGCCGTCCGGCTGGAAGAGGCGATCAACGAGCGACGAGCAGCACTCGGCCGGGACGCCGCGTACCTAACGCGGTATGGCCGTCCCCTCGCTGAGGCCATACCAGCGTGCGGCACGAAGGAGGAAGCCGAGGACGCCGGTGATGGTGATTGCGACTCCGGGTGGTGCATGACCTGATCCCTAGAAGACCAGAGTTGCTGGAGGCCGGACGATCGGTTCGTCCTCCAGCACTCCGGACGACGGCAGATGGGATGCCGTGGAGCGGCGTCCCCATGGTTGGTCTCTGCGGTGACGATCAGAGACATGCCCTTCTCCGAGCTAATTGGTCAGCTCTCAGAGCGACGGACCAACCGGTGCCCCCGGAGCGATCGGCCGGTGCGCGCGAGTTCTCGTTCCCATCCCTCTTCGTTGCCGATGAGGTGTGGATGCTCGTACAAGCCAGCGCGGACCTCGGCCTCGGTCAGCCGCTGGTACTTGGGGACATCTGGATCGTCCGGGGCAAGGAACTCGTGCTTGCGGTGCAATAGAGGCCGGTTCGTTGAGTCTGCGTATGACATGAAGGACGACTTCAGGGTTTTCAAGTCAACCGAGTAGGAGGATGAGAGCCGGGGATGGGGATCTGAGTCGAACTCGGGGTAATCGAGCCAGCTCACACCACGGCCCTGGTGGCGGAGCTTGACGACGGACCACGTGGGCGGACGGCCAGCAGCGATGCTCGCGCACTGTTCGTACAGCCGCAGGATGGTCGGGATCCTGGACATCGCCCTGCGATGCACATACAAGGCTGTGGCCGTGAACTTGCCAGCTACCGACCCGTTCATGGCGCGGCGCACGTACGCGTCGTCGCGCAGTTTGAAGAGGAGTCGATCGGCCCGCTGGCATGCCTCTGTGTAGGACGAGAAGAAGGCCCGGATGTCCAATTGGACAGGGATCGGGAGGCTGCTAGCCGGACCGCGGCCGTGGAAGAGCTCGACTGCGAGGAAGAGCAGGGTGTCGAGAGCTGAGCGCTTGGCTCCGGCCTCAACCTTCAAAGGATCCGCAGCCTGCTCGGCGAGCTTCCTGAGTTCCTGCGGCCGCATGTGGCGAAGGAGTCCCATGACAGGTTGCGGCATCTCTTCCAACTGCGGGAGCCGGCCGCGCTGCTCGAGATGGTCCACAACGGCAGCGATCGCAGAAGCGGTGTCATCGGAAGCAAGCCAGGCGGCGTCCGGCGTGACCTGACGAGCGAGATACGCGAGGCGTGCTTCGTCACTCCTGAAGGCGTAAACGATGCCAGGGGCTGCCGAGAGGCCGCGGACTCCCGTCACGTCCTCGACGAGGTCCCGTAGCTCGCTCGCGGCGAAGAGGTGCTGAAAGGTGTTGCGGCTCGTCAGGATGCCGTCGCCGTATTCCGTGCCTTTGACCTGGTTCCGTTCCCAACGGAGTCTGACAGAAACAACGAGAGCAACCTTCGTGTGCTCCCACGCTTTTGCGAGGGTTGCGCGCCGTTCATCAGGGCTCTCGATGACGTTGAGGACGTACGTGAGGAGCACGATGTCGGAAGACCTGAGCTCTCCGTCCGGACGGTGCACAGGGTCCCAACCGGAGGCGTCAAGTCCGAGGTGCTCAAGAGCCCGAACATCGCCACCACGCCCACAGCCATAGTCCAGGACCTGAACGCCGTCGGCCATTTGCAGGTCCAGCACAGCCTGACGGGCGGGGGCAGAGAGTCCCACCCTTCCGATGGCAGTCCGATGCCGCTGGCTGGTCCAGGACTGCAGTGCCATCGGCGCTTCCCGTGGGTCGAGGGGCGGATCGACGTACAGCAGCATTGAACCGTATGCCCACGCTGCTCTGCGGAGACCTACCCGACGGACATTGGAGGGTGCCTCAACACCTGCGGGCTGGCCCCCGCCATCGTGATCGGCAGCTAGGTTTGGATCGATGGCGAGGAGATTGGACCACGGACGCGCGTGCGCGCAGGAGATCGTCGAGTACGCGCACTGGTGACCTGGGGCTCATCGCAAGGCGGGCGTCGAGTGCCGTCTCCCATTGATTCGTCAGCCCGATCATGAGGCGCTTGCGCATGCCAGGAGTGACGTGGGCGTAGCGTGCCGAGACGGAGCCGTCGAAGTGGCCCATGCGTCGGTCCATGAGGACGTTCTCGGTGCCGAGGTCCTCCATCACGGTCCGGTGGGTGTGGCGGAGGCCGTGGGGTGTGAGGCCCTTGGCGATCGGGAGCCAGCATGCATTGGCCCGCTCACTGGCGCCGCGTCCTCGGGACGGGACGCCTGGCCACGGATCACCAAGCAGCGGTACGGGGCGGGCCGGCTGAGGTGCCTTCTTCGGGTACCAGCCGGAGACCGCTGGGGTGAACAACCACGTCGCGAAGCCGTTTCGACGCCAGTGGGCAGTGTGCTCCGACACCGCGCCGCCCCGCACGAACCCCAGTTCCGCGATGGCCTCCTCCACCCTGACCCGCATGGCCTCGGTGACCCGGTCGGGGTGGTTGAGGACGTTGGACACGGTGCCCGTGGAGACTTCGGCGCGGCGCGCGACGTCGACGAGCTTCGCGCCCTGGTGGCTACCGGTCCGGGTCGCGCCCTGCCCCCGGAAGACGTAGGTCTTGCCGTGACACGGGCAGGGTTTCGGCTTCGTGCGGGCGACGTGGTTGGCGACCAGGGCCGACAGCCAGTCCATCACGTCGATGGTGCGGTAGCTGTCGTCCTTGGGCGGACAGCGCACCAACTCGCCCGTGTCGAGTTCGTACAGCTGCCACTCGATGCGGATCGAACCGGGACGGGCGAATGCCGTCTCCAGACCGACGATTTCGCCCCAGCGCATGCCTGTGTATCCCTTGAGGACCACAGCGACGAACTCGTCGTCGCGGCCGGACAGTAGTGCGGCCCGCTCGGCGGTCAGCAGGATGCCGAGGGCATCGGTGATGACCTTCTCCGGGCCGCGGTCGCGGGAGCGACCGGCGCGCTTGCCGCGCCCTCGCCGCCTGGTCGCCGGGTTGGACGTGATCAGGCCCTCGTCGACCGCGTCCTCGAAGATCACGTGCAGCGTCGAGCGCCAGGTCCTGACGCTGGAGGCCGCGTACACGGCCTTCTCCTTCTTCTCCCAGAGGTCGACGTCCGCGCGCAGGATGTCGGCCAGCGCGATGTCCTCGAACTCGGGGAGCAGATGCTCCTTGATGTGGCGCTCGTAGTTCTGCATGGTCGAGGCGGCCAGGTCCTGAGCCTCGTACCAGCGGTTCGCGTATTCGCCGAAACTCTCCTGACCGGGGGCTGGATCCTGCGAGTCGCCACGCCAGTACTTGTCCTCGGCCTCGGCCGCCGCCCGTTGTGCCTCGCCCTTGGTGGCGAAGCGAATCGCCCTGCCGTTCGCGTCGACAACTGTGTTGTGCCCGCCAGACGCGATCTTGTATCGGCCGCGCCAGTAGTTCCCGCGCCTCTCCGCGAAACCCAACTTCGTTCTTCCTCTCGCGTGAACTCATGGCTCACGCAGGCTCTCCACGACACTCCCGGGCCACCACGACACGCCGCAGAAGATCACGCGAAGAGACCGAACAGGGTCACACGAAGGGCGGGGACATCAACAGAGCAGGTTTGCCCCGTGTCTCGGTAGAGAGTGGGGAAGTCCCATGGTCACCATCGGTGACCGCTTGATTCGCGCAGGGTCACGCGTACGTCGAGAGGGAAGGGCCTCTAGTCGTACCCGAAGCGATCTAGGGCCTGAGCGCAGCTCCGAATGCGCTTGTCGGACTACGCCTGCTGTTTCAAGTGCTGTGTGAGCTGCTGGAACGTAGACCAGGCCTGGGGGTCGGTTCCATCCCCCAGGGGGTAATGGAGGGCCGGTGCGGCCGAGGGGCCGAGCCGCGTGGGGGTGGGGCCGAGTGGTGGGTGCTCGGCGCGGGGCGAACCGATGCGACTGGCCTCGTCGTGGCCGAGCGTGAAGGACACAGGGACCGGAGGGGGGTCGAGCCGTGCGGGGACGGTGAGGTCGCGGCGGGCGGCACGGAGCGACGTGAACAGGGTGATGAGACCGTGCTCAGCGTCGAGCTCGGCTGCGAGAGCCTCGATGTCGTGCAGGGGTGGTGTCTCGCTCCTGCCGTAACCAAGCGCGAGGGTGATGTCCTCTTCCACGCCCGCCGCTGTACGGAGCACGCGCGTGGTCGCGAGAGCGGGGTGGGCAGGCTGTCCGACGGCGATCAGCCAGGTGGGCTGGGGTGCGCGTGCGCGGGCGAGGTCGGTCAACTGACGGGTGGACCAAGGGAGGTTGACCGGTTCGGCGGTGCTCCAGCCGGCGGGCGGGGCGCCGGTCAGGTGCTGGAAGGCGGTTTCCAGGGCGCGGCCGAGGACGAGGTCCGCGTCGGCGGGGTGGCGGGTGCGGAGGGTGAGGATCAGCTGGCGGTCGCCTGAGTCGGCGGTGGCGGTGAAGGCGTCGGCGATCCGGGTGGTGCCGTTGTCGTCGTGTACGGGCGTGAAGGTGCCGTTCTTCCAGTGGAGTACGGCGCCCGACAGGCCGTCGTAATAGCCGTCTTCGGGGTCCTGGACGACCCAGCGGTTGGGCAGACCGTGCAGGGCGGTGCGGGTCGGCAGAGTGAGGCGTGCCGTCGGCGGGGTGACGATCTGCAGGGCGCGGTCGGTGGCGGTCGTGGTGCGCAGGGCGTCGGAGAGCCAGCTGGTCATGGCGACCAGGGGGCGGTCCTGGATGACCACGGCGGTGGAGTCGGTGAGGACGTCCACTGCGGGGGTGGAGGTGGCGGGCACCGGGATCGCCGACACGTCGGTGGGGACGGGGACGACGTCCGTGGTGGCGGCTTCCGGTGGCCAGACCGTGCCGTCGAGGACGGTGGCCAGGCGCCCGGCGAAGGAGCCGGCGAGGCGTCCGGCCTCGGTGATGGCGGTGGAGGCGCGGGCCTCGGTCCACCACACCGGGCCTTCCCCGACGGGGTGGCCCAGCAGGCGGGTGGTCTCGCCGGGAACCTGGACGAGGATGGGGGCTTCCACGGAGACGAGGGGGCGGCCGTCGGGGGCGCAGAGTTGGACGACGGCGCCGTCGGCCGTCGTGTTCACGCCGAGGTCGGGGCCGCCGGCGTACAGGCCTGCCAGAAGGGTGGGCAGGTCCGGCATTTTCGGGGTGAGGGCGATGACGTCCTTCGTCACTCTGCGTCGGCCTCTTCAGCGGTCAGGGCGGTCTGGATCAGCTGGTGGGGGCGGCCTCGGCGGACGAGTGTGCCGCGTCCCGGCGGCTGCTGCGAGGCGTACAGGCCGGGGAAGAGCTGGCCCTCGGTGCGCTCGCCGGTCATGACGAGCGCGGCGGTGCCGGTTTCGCGCAGGGCGGTCAGCAGCGGTTCGTACAGGGCGCGGGAGGCGCCGGCGGTGCGGCGGGCGAGCACGAAGTGCAGGCCGATGTCCTGTGCGGAGGACAGGTACGGCAAGAAGGGGGCCAGGGGTTGCTGTCCGGCGGCGGTGAGGATGTCGTAGTCGTCGACGAGGATGACGATCCGCGGTCCGGTGAAGGAGGGTTCGGCGGTCAGCGGCGCGTCGGGGTCGGCCGTCTCCGGCAGGCGTTTTTCCAGTTCGGTGGCGATGCCGGTGGACAGGGCGGCGGCGAGCTTGGCGTTGTGGGCGTAGCCGCCGCGGTAGGGCTCGGGTATCGCGCCGCGCAGGCCGCGGCGTGGGTCGAAGATGCCGAAGACGAGTTCCGTCTCCCCGTACCGCTCGACGAGCTGGGTGGCGATCAGCCTCAGCAGGTTGGTCTTGCCGCACTCGTTGTCGCCGAGGACCAGCAGGTGTTGGTCGGTACCGAACAGATCGAGGAGGGCCGGGGCGAGGGTGTCCTGGTCGACGCCGAGGGGGACCTTCACTGGTTCGGTGACCGAGGTGGGCAGTTTGGCGGCGGGCAGCCGAGTGGGCAGCACCCGGACGGGCGGGGCGAGGTCGCCATGCCAGGAGGCGCGGATGGTGCGGGCGGTGCGCTCCAGGGACGGGCCCAGGTCGCCTGTGGCGGGCCGGTTGTCGATACGGGGCAGGGCGACCTGCGCGAACAGCTTGCCGTCGGTCAGCGCGCGGCCGGGGTTGTCGGGGGACAGGGTCTCGGAGAGCTTGCGGTCGATGGTGGAGTCGCCCGGGTCGTTCAGGCGTAGCTCGATGCGGGTGCCGAACATGGACTGGGTGGCGATGCGGACGTCGTTCCAGCGCAGCATGCCGGCGACGACGTGGATGCCGTAGCCGCTGCCGCGTTTGAGCAGGTCGGCCACGGCGTCGTCGAGGTCGGCGAACTCCTCGCGCAGTGCGCCGAAGCCGTCGATGAGCAGCACGATGTCGGTGGCGCCGAGTTCAGGCAGCCGTCCCTGGGCGCGCAGGTGGCGGAGCTGGTCGATGGAGTCGATGCCGTGCTCGCGGAACAGTTCCTCGCGCTGGGCGAGCATGGTGCGCACCTCGGCGACGGTACGGGCGGCGCGTTCGTGGTCGGCGCGGGAGGCGATGCCGCCGACGTGTGGCAGCTCGGCCAGGGCAGACAGGCCGCCGCCGACGAGGTCGAGGCCATAGACGGCGACGTCGTACGGGGTGTGGGTGAGGGCCAGTGACAGGGCGAGGGTGCGCAGCAGGGTGGTCTTGCCGGACTGCGGGCCGCCGATGACCGCCCCATGGCCGCCGGCGAGGGTCAGGTCCAGCAGCCAGGGCCGCTGCCACTGGCGGGCCGGGTCGTCGAGGATGCCGAGCGGGATGCGGAGTGGTCCGTCGCCGTGGGCGAGGCGCAGACCGTCCGGGCCAGCGTGGAGGGGGCCCGCGGCGGCGTCGAGGGTGGTGGCGTCTGGCAGCGGGGGCAGCCAGATGCGCCGTACCGGTGGGGCGGCGGTGGCGAGTTGGCCGACCATGACGGACAGGACGGTCGGTCCGGTCTCGCGCTTGGTGGCGGCGGGCTCCTCCGCGGCCACGGCCTGCTGCGGTGTGTTGTACGTCGGATAGGGCTGGGCGAGCGGCTCGTCGTCGCGCTCCTTGTGCAGGGCCGGACCGTTGTAGGCGCCCGAGACGTACCCGGCCTTGAAGCGTGCGTAGGTGGAGGTGTCGACCTTGAGGTAGCCGAAGCCGGGCAGGGGCGGCAGGTGGAAGGCGTCGGTGGTGTCCAGGACGGTGCGGGACTCGTCGGCGGAGAAGGTGCGCAGGCCCAGGCGGTACGACAGGTAGGTGTCCAGGCCCTTGAGCTTGCCGCCCTCGATGCGCTGGCTGGACAGCAGCAGATGGACGCCGATGGAGCGGCCGATGCGGCCGATGGACAGGAACAGGTCGATGAAGTCCGGCTTGGCGGTGATGAGTTCGCCAAACTCGTCGATGACGACGAACAGATGCGGGAGAGGTTCCAAGTCCTGGCGTTTCGTGGCCCGCAGCACCGCGTACTGGCCGATGTCGGCTACGTTCCCGGCGTCCTTCAGGACCTGCTGGCGGCGCTTGACCTCGCCGGCCAGGCTGGCGTGGACGCGTTCGACGAGGCCGGCCTGGTTCTCCAGGTTGGTGATCACCCCGGCGACGTGCGGGAGTTCGGCGAACGGGGCGAAGGTGGCACCGCCCTTGTAGTCGACCAGGACCAGGGCCAGGTCCTCCGGGGAGTGGGTGACCGCGAGGGCGAGGACCAGGGTGCGCAGCAGCTCGCTCTTGCCGGAGCCGGTGGCGCCCACGCACAGCCCGTGCGGACCCATGCCGAGTTGGGAGGACTCCTTCAGATCGAGCAGTACCGGCTCGTGGCGGTCGGTCAGGCCGATGGGGACGCGAAGGAAGTCCCGTTCACCGCGGGGCGCCCACAGCGTCTCGAGGTCCAGCGCGGCCGGGTCGTCGATGCCGAGCAGAGCGGGGAAGTCCACTGGCCCGGAGACCGGCGTGCCCTCGTCCACCGATTCGGCCGACAGACGCAGCGGCGCCAGCATGCGGGCGATGCCCTCGGCCCCGGGGTTGGTCACGGCGTCGGACGTGCCGTGGGCGGCCGGGGCGGCGGGCGTACGCAGGTCCTCCACGGTGATCCGGTCGCCGTCGACGGTGATACGCACACTGACTTGGTCCGGCTCGTGTACCTGATGCTGAAGCAGATGCAGCACGGTGACGCCCATGTCGGGCAGGCCGATCGCCGAGTCCGGGCGGGGAAGCTCGGCCGAGGTGTCACCGTAGGTGTCGCTGACCACGAGCATGCGCGAGGTCAGTCGCAGCGCGTCCCTGCCGGACAGGCCGCGGCGTACCTCGGCCGCGTATGCGGCGCGCCGTCGCAGATCGGGCGTGCACAGGCGGGCCAGCTGGGCCAGGTCGGGGGCGATCCGGCGGGCGGCGACGGGGCCGTCGTACACCTGGGTGTCGAGGACGTGAGGCAGCCACTTGGCCCAGGCCCACTCGGGCTCGTCGGTCGTGGCGAGGGCGAGCGCCACGTCGTCGGGCGCATGCGTGACCGCGGTCTGGAGCACCAAGGCGCGGGCGACCCTGAGCACACCTTCCCGGTCGCCGACGATGCTGACGTTCCCGGCCCGGTCCAGCGGCACGGTGAGCGGGAAGTCCGTGATCGTGCCGAAGCGGCCCTGCAACGCGCGGGCCTCGTTCAGCATGAACGGATCGGGCGGGGTGAGCACCCCGCCGGCGCTGTTCTGCCCGATCGCAAGTTTCTGAGCGGGTACGTCTCCCGCGCCCGCCCGCACCCGCAGGAAGTCGGCGTCCTGACGACGGCGCTCCCACAGCCGCGCCGGGTCGCGTACGAGGTCGTACAGCGCCTCGGGCGGCGGATTCAGCTCGCGTGCGGCGTGCCGCCGCTCCCGCTCGGCTCTGCCCAACTCCTCGCGCAGCCCCTCCAGATACTCCAGATACCGCTCCCGCTGGGCGCGACGGGTGCGCTGCCCCTTGCCCCGCTGGGACAGGAACAGGGCCACCGCCCCAAGCAGGGCCACGACCAGCACGATCGCACCGATTACGGCGAACTGGCTGTTGCGGACGACGGTCATCAGCACCACTGAGCTGAGGACACCGGCCATGGGCAGCAGCGCGGTGGCCGCGTTGCCGATCTTGCCCTCGGGCAGGTTCGGAGGCGCCTCGATGGTGCGCGGCTCGGCAGGGGAGAGCGGGCGGGTGGACCGCGCGGGCCTGTGGACGATCTGCTGGGTCACCGGACGCGCACCGCCCGCTGCATCACCTCGGCCGCCAAGCGGACGGCCGCGTCGCGGGTGGCTTGGCCCAGCATGGCGGTGTGGATGGGGCCTCCTTGGGCGAGATGACGGTCGTAGGGCAGCGGGATCACCGGGACACCAGGCTCGCGCAGGTGCGCGGCGGCCGATTTCACGTCGAGCGTGGTGTCGGGGGAGGCAGCGCTGAGGGTGACGACGGTGGTGTCCAGGGCGGAGTGCGGCAAGTGCCCGAGCCAGTCGAGGACCTGTCGGGTGCCGTGCACGCCCTCGGCGGTCATCGGCGCGACCACCACTCGTGCGTGGGCGGTGTCCATCGCGGCGCGCGCCACCTCACCGGGCAGGGTCTCGCAGTCCACCACGGTCACCGCGAAATAGCGCCGCAGGGCCGTCGTCACCGTCATGTAGGTGCGCAGGTCCAGCGGGGCGCCGACCCGGCCCTGGCCCGCGGGCAGCAGCCAGCCGCCGTCGGCCACCGGCACCAGGTAGCCGGTGACGTCGGTCAGGCGCATGGATGGGGTGAGAATCCGGGCAAGGTCCGCGCAGCACCAGCGCACCGTGTCCGCGCCCAGCCGCACCGGGAGCGTGCCGAGCGCCGCGTCGGCCTCCAGGGCGAGCACCGGGTCGTGCCGGTAGTGGTTGAAGGTGCGGCCCAGCAGCGCGGACACGGTCGACTTGCCGACGCCGCCGCGGATCGAGGTCACCGCGATGACCCGGCCGGTCGTCACCGGTTGCTGCAACTCTTGGGCGAACCGGGTCTGTTCGGCGACCTCCTGTCCGGCGGAGGCGGTGAGTTGTCTCAGGGAGCGCCCGGCGCGACGTGCGACCGAGTCGCCGTGCTGAGGGCGGCCGAGGGCGATGGCGAGACGGGGGTCGACGGTGGGGAGGGATTGCGGAGTTGGGGCAGGGGCCTGCGGGTCGTGGGTCTGGCGAGGGACGGGAGGAGCAGCGGGAGAGGGCTCGGGAACCGCTGCCGGCGCCGTCTCCGGCTGCGCGGGGGAGCCGGGGACCGCGTCGGGCTCGGCGGGAGAGGACTGGATCGGTGCCTCCTCAGAGGAACCGCCGGCCAGCTCCCGCAACAGATCGTGCTGCCAGTCTCCTCCCCCGGTCATGCCCATCTCCGTGTCCTCACGCGAAGGTGCCGAGCAGCCGCCCGTACACCCCGAACACGCCGATGACCAGCGGAAGCATGGCGATCACGGCGACCGACTCCAGGGCGTCACCGATGCGCCGCAGCCGCACCCGCACATGCTCGGCAGGCTCCACGCTCAGCACCACGAGAGGAACGACCGCGAGCAGGGCCATTACGCCAACCGGCCCGGCTGTCCCGGTGCGCTCCAGCCACACCACGACGAGCCGCACCGCGACGACGCTCGCGGCCACCAGCAGCATTACGACCTCGGCGGTGAGCGGAAACGCCCGCGCCCGCAGCCCGAGCGCCACCATGACCATGACACCGAGCAGCACCGTCCACACCGACACCGAGCGCAACACCATGACGCCGGCCACGGCCGCTGAGGTGGCCAGCACGACGGTCGCGATCACCAGCCCGCGATGGGTGGCCGCCAGCGCGGTGGCCACCTGGTACCGGCTCACCGACGCCCCACCGGTACGCCGGTCATCCAGCCCGGTCAGACCCGACGCCATCAGCGCCAGCCGCGGCAGCACGCCCAGGACGACGATGGAGAAAGCCGCCAGCAACGCGCCGGCCCGGGCCTGCCCGGCCGCCGACCCCGCCCCGTCCTGAAGCCCGATGGCCACTTCCCACAGCACGAGACACCCACCGACCGCCCCGGCCCCGAACAGCGCCCCGCGTCCCAACGGCGTGAACCATCCGGCGAGCAACAGCGCAGTCGCCACGGACACAGCGAGACCCGCGAGCCGTTGCGGACCAGACCAGCCATAGGCGTCACCACAGGTCCAGATGCCGAGAACGCCCAGGGCGCCAGCAGTGACGATCAAAGTCGTGGCGAGGCCCTGTCGCCGCACACGCCCGCACAGCACTCCGGCGAGCGCAGCCACACCCGCGACGGCGAGCAACCCGGCGCCGACCGCCGCCAGATCGAACTCTTCACGGGCCAGCACGCCTGCGGCCACCGCCCAGAACACGGTCGCGGCCCCGGCGACGACCCTGCGCACCGCTGGACGCCACCGCCATGCCCGTACGTCGAGATCGTCGGCGACCTCGTCGCTCACGTCGTGCACGACAGGAGCCGACGGCGCGTCTTGCACGCGGACCAGCCGCAACACGGCCCCGTCCGGCACACCGGCCGACGCCAACGAAGAGTCGGGCTCCAGTGCGGAGCCGTCAGTGGTGACCAGATGCCGCGGCTCGGGCCGCGCGCCCACGCGGTCGTCCAGCACCCGCATGATCTCCGGCAGGAGAACCCCGATCGGCTCCAGCGAGGGCAGCACGAGGTCGACCCGGCGCCGCTCGCCGACCAGGGTGACCCGGCTGAGCGCCGTACGCTGGCCGGCCGCTGAACGGCTCAATGTCCCCGTGGATATCACGCGTTCGAACCTATCACCGGGTAGATGAGGTCATTGAGGGCGACGAAGGCGGTGGTGGGGTGGAGGGCTGGGACGGTACTGACGTCCCGTACGGGCTCTTCCCGATGACTCGATGCGACACGAAGGACCAGCCCACGCACCCCGCGCACACCACGGCCGCGATCACGACGCCGGCGAACAGCTTCCCCAACCTCTCGTCGGTGGAACGCCGCTGCCGCTCTGCGCCGAACAGCAGTGCGTCGCGGAGGCGGCGACGGCGTACCGACACCGACTCCAGGAGCTGGCTGTCGTAGTCCTGGGCCGTCACGTCGGGAACTCGCCCAACCAACTGTGCTCGACGAGGTGCTTGGGGAGGTACTCCGACTCCACCCCGAGGGCGACCTGCCCGTCAAAGGCCCAGCACGCCATCGCCAGCGGGCCCAGGGCGATGCTGCCGTCGATGTCCGCCGCCCGTTCCTCGTTCAGGGTCCAGTACGCCTTATGCAGCTTCAATGCCTCGATCAAGCCCGAGGAGAAGCCGTCCCAGTCGTTCGCGATCAAGCGGGAGAAGAGGTGGATCGGCGGATAGAGCACGCCGTCGAGCAGATCGCGAGGGGTGATGCGGGCCACGTCGGGGTGGGACGTCTCCAGCGTGGTGGTGAGCTTCTCCACCAGCCCGGGCCGCCGCAGCCAGTACGTCTGCAGCGTGTCCACCCAGTGGTAGATGTACTCGTCGTACTGCCCCTCCGGCGATCGCAGCCGCTCCAGCGGGATCTCACAGAGCTCCGTCATGCGCTGCGGCTCGCGGCAGATGACCGCCAACCAGAAGGCGGTGAGCCAGTTGCCCGCATCGGCCGCCGGAAGTGGACCGACGGCCGGGAGACTGCGCACCTTGTAGTTGATACGGCACTCGACGAACCCCTCGCTCGCACCGCCCACGGCAAACAGCGCCGAGCCCAACTGCATCGCGTTCACAGTGGCGTCCCACGTCTCCGCCTTCGCTGCTCGCGGGTCGATGACACAGCGGGCACGCAGATTCATCAGCGCGGTGTTGAACGTGAAGTCGATCATGCTCGGTGAGCCTTCGAGATCGTCGATCTCTTCGGCCAAGTCCGCCCCCACCCGCGCCGCGAACTCCGCAGCATCAGGGCGCGGTGCGAGGTGCCGGGAGATCTGTACGGTCACGGAAGGGTCCCCCTGCTGATGTCGAACCGTCGATACCGGTAACCAGTGTACGTTCCCGCGTTTCTCTCCCCCTTGACGACGACGTATTCCAGCTTGCCGTCTCGCAGGGCCTTTCTGAGATCCGAGACGAGGTCGTGCTCGCCGCGCTTCCTCATCGCCTGGAGGATGTCGAGGAAGTATTCCCTACTACCTTGGGATACCTGCTTACCGCCAGGAAGGGTGCGTCGGCCCAGCTCGGTATCGGGACTGCTCTTGGCCTCGATGACGACTATTCGACCGTCCTCGTGCTTCCACACCTGGTCGAACTGGTTGTTGCCGTTCTCCGGCCCAAGCAGCGTCTGCTTCTCGAAGTCCGGATAATTCTCGGCTATGTAGTGATACTCCGCTGCCTTTTCGCCGAACGCCTCAGTAGCGTCCCCCATCGCGGTATGCGATTCCTTGTACGCCCCCTTGGCCTCTCCCCACTGCGCGGCCGTGTCGACGGTGCCGTGCTGTTCGTGGGCGGCGCCCGTCTGCGCCTTCCAGTCAGAGACGAGGTTGTCGTACTGAACGGCGGCATGGCGTTCCCACGCGGCGTCTTGCAGAACCCCGAGTCTGTCCGCACTCGTCACGGTGTCCGCGCCCACGCGTATGTACTCGGCGTCACGGAAGTACGGCTTGGGCGGTTCCGGAACATCCTTGGCACGAATCCACGGACCGTTGTCCGACAGCCGCGTGAGCTGGGGCGGCGTGTACCCGCTCTCGTCGTGGAGCTCAAGGTCCAGGCGCGTGCCGTTCTTCCGGTAGTACTGCTTGCGGTACCCGGGCTCGTGGTTGGCCCGGTACACCTGGATCTCCTCGATCTGCTCCCGCGTGAGCGTTCCGCGAGGTCCGTAAGGATTGACCCCGTCCCGCATGAAGCTGGGGCGCGGAGCCCCCGAGTGCTGGCCAGGGGGTCCACTGTCCGGGCCGGTCACACCGTCCAGGCCGCTGCCCCCGGAGCCTGTACCGACATGGCTGTCGCCGACCGCCCCGGCACCGCCCGAACCGGACGCCTCAGAACCGACCGCATGGGTGCCCCCGGCCCCGCCGGACGCTTCCCCCGAGCCCCGCGACATCGCGCCGGCCGCGGCGAGTTCCCGCTCCCGCGCCGATACCGTCCTCTCGGGAACCGAGTGTTCCTGCTTCGGTGCCTCGCCGACGAGGTCGCCGTGTTTGTCGTAGGCGATGAACTTGCCGTCCTCGATCACGAGTTTGGAACCGTCGGAGAGTTCCAGGACGCTGTGCGGGGCGGACAGGTCGGGGATGTCGTCCACGCCCCGCAGGCTCGCCGCGACCTCGGCGATTTTTGGCACGGCGTGCCCCGTCACCTTGACCGCCGCGCCGACCGGGTCGATCACCTCGCCGACCTTCGCGACCGTGGTGGCCACCTTGGCGGCGGTGCCCGCCTTGCCCGCTGCGGCGATCTTGAGAGGGCCGGCGCCCAGAGTGAGGGCGTTGAAGACGACGGTGGCCGCGGCGCGGGCCGGGTTTTCCTTCCACTTGTCCCAGGCGACGAAGGACTTGCCGAACTCCTTGGCGTACTCCTTGCTGTCCTGGGCGAAGTCGGTCGCGAAGACACCGGTCGGCTTCTGGCCGCCAGACTCCATGAGATAGGTCTCAGCCCCGACGATCGCCCGCACCACGCCTTCCCATGCCTGCCCCGCTTTGTCCGAGCCGTGGCCGCCGACCAGGGTCGCGAGGCCGTCGACGGCGCCCCAGATGTTGTCGACGATCAGCCCGTCCCAGAAGAAACTCTTGGCGTAGTAGCCGAGGTCGTCCGGGTCCCACCAGTCGTGCGACTGCGCCACCGGTGTGCCCCAGGGGAGCTCCTTGGCCTGATCGAGTACCTCGGCGCTGTAGCCGTAGAGCTCCGCGCCGAGCGGCATGAACTGCTTGTCGCCGGTGTTCATCACGTACTGGGTACCGCCCACCAGTGCCGTGATCTTGTTGTTGCAGGCGATCTCCGCTGCCGTGAACGCCGCCTGCGCGACGTTCACGTCGTGCATCAGCGCCTGGTGCTGCTCCACCTTGTCCGCGTCATCGGTCCAGTTCTCGTCGAACTCCCCGCTGGGCGTCTTGAGGCCCGCCACGAACGCGGTCGCCTTGCTCTGCAGGCGCTCCAACCGCTTGATGATCGGCGCGACTTCGGCCGCGTACGTCGACAGGGCGTCGGCCACCGTGGCGACCTTGTCCGCGAAGGCGTCCGCGCCATCACGCGCGGGCGCCGTGGACGCGAACAGCGTCTCCGCCTCCGGCGCCTCGTAGAAGGCCGACAGCCCCTGGAACTGCCGATGGGCCTCCGCGCCGGCCTGGCGGATGCCGTCCGCCTCGACCCGCAGGGCGTCGGTGTGCAGCTCCAACTGGCCGAGATTGCCGGTGAACAGCGGAATGGACTCCGGCTCGATCACAGACGGCCTGCCTTCCAGCCGGCCGGCATGTCAGGCATGACCAGCCCGGACGCCCGCCGCTGCACCTCGGCCGCCATCTCCAGGTCGCCGTCCCGGTACGCCACGGTGGCCTCCACCGCGCCGTTGACCGACTTCCCTACGCGCACGCCGATGAACTGCAGCTCTTTCGCCGTGCCCTCGATGAACTCCGCAATGGCGGCGGCCACCAGCCCAGTCTGCCCCTTGTGCTCCCCGCTCGCCCCACCCGGAGCGAGCGTCCCGGCCGCCGTGGCCGCGCCCTCCAAGTCCTTCCCGTACGCCTGGAGGATGTCGTCCAGGACCTTCACGACCTCTCCGACATTCGAGACCACACTTCCGACCCCGGACGGAGATACGTCCCACCTCGGCATGCGTCAGCCCCCGCTTCCCTCTCCCTGTTCCCGCACCGCTGCGCGCAAGGTGTCAGCCGATGTTGTCGACGGCCGCCTTCGCCTTGGCCAGGGTCGACTGCGCGGTCCCGTCGTTCTGCTCCATCGTCGTGCGCACGAGCCGGATGATCTCGCGGACCTCGCCGGCGGCGCGGTGCCAGCGCATCTCCTTGCCGTGGTACTCGTCGGCGACGCCGTCCGCGGTGAAGTCGGCCATCGCGGCCTTCACCGCACGCTCACGGTCGGTCAGTACGCGCTCCAACTGGCCGATGATGCCCTGCAGGCTGATCTGCACTTCGCTGGAGGCACCGGTGTCGTACGAACGGCGGTCCTGGTTCTGCCCCATGGTCGGATTCCCCTTGAAACGGTGACGGTGAAGATGACTTCGCAGACGACTACGTGCGCGATTCCGTAGTTACCGCGCGCCGAATCGAGCCGCGTCGAAGTTGGCGGCGCCCATGTTCTGGTTGGCGTTGTCTTCCAACTCCACGTCACCGGTGCCGAACGCGGTGTCCATGCCGGACTGACCGCCCAGGATCGCGTTGAGCGAGCTGTTCAGCGCATCCGTGATCTCGTCAGCATGGATCTTGAAGGTGTCGAACGCGGCCTTGCCCGCCCCGTTGAACTTCCCCTCCAATGGCTCCGCCGCCTGGATCAGCCACTTGATCAGCGTGCCTAGGTCCTCACTGGAACCGACGGTGCTCTTCCCGAGATCCGACAGGGTCGTCGACCCCATGTCGAACTTCATTCACCCACCCCCGTAAGCCTGTTGTGCACTGCAGCTGCTCGATTGTTGCAACGTGATCACGCGTCACGTTCGCCTCACAGCTCGTCGAACATCCTCTCGCATCGCAGGTTGCAGCCGCAACGCGGAAGGGGGTGAGGTGGCGTGATCTGATGGGTGAGCAGCCGTGGATACGGTGGTCACTCCATCACCCTGCGCTGGCCAGAATGTGCCGATCAGCAAGTTACGTCCCACCCGCCTGGTGTCGGCTGCGCTCCACTTTGGACGGTGAGTGTTTTCGGCCTGAGGTCTGGAGTGTGACAGCGACCCGGAGCCGCTGGAACGGCTCACCCGGCAGGTCCTGGACGAGAGCAGTGATGAGGTGGTGACCGACCTGGTGCGCCCGACGGGGGACGGCACGACCGACGGTGCGGCCCAGGTGCCTGGTGCCCAGGCCCGGGCCGGAGGTGCCGAGTGATCCTGCTGCCGCCACACCGTACGAAGAGGCCGGGCGTGCTCTACCGACCCTCTGTCAGAGACAGGAGTCCGGGCGCAGCCAGCTGTTGCCTGGACACACTCAGCCGAGCGCGGCGAGATTTCCGCAGAAGCCGACGACCACTCCGACAAACAAGGCAGCAGGACCCCAGTAGCTGACCGTCGCCGACTGCAATCCGCCCTCCAGGTACTCGCTGACCTCCATGAGTTGCGCCTGCACGGTCCGTCGGCTGGCATCAAGGTCACCTTGCAGGCGAGTCTCCAGGCGGGTCACAACCTCCCGGTCACGACGGTCAAGTGCCTCTGGGAGGGTGCGCTTCCACTCCTCTAAGTCTTCGACACGTTGTTCGAGTGCCTTCGGCTCGCTCGTGACGACGCCGACGTTGTACGCCTCGGCAGCGACTGCCGCGTCCGAGGCGTACACGTGGCGAGGGCGCCGGATGAAATCGCGCAAATTCTGGCGTGCATTGCGGATGTCCCAGACCGTCTTGACGATGCCGCCCACTTCCAGCACCGCCGAGATCGCGTAGAGGGTGGCTGCCGCGGACATGCCCGGAGAGTACTGCGCACGACGGGCGTCGAGTGCCTGTAGCTGCCTGCGAAGCGCGAGAGTTCAGCCATCGGGACCTGGCCGATGCCACCTGCCATGATTGTCGCTCTCGCGGCACCAGACGGTCGAGAGCCGTCAGCAGAGCGAGATCAACTGCTTAGTGCTAACGCCTGTTCGGGTGTATCTACCGACGCCGTCATGAGCTAGCGGCCAGGCGCTCAGGGCGCCTGGCCGCTGTGCTGTGCAGGGGCGGCAGGATTTGAACCTGCGGCGTGCGGGTTTGGAGTCCGCTGCTCTGGCCGGGCTGAGCTACACCCCTTCGGTAGTCGGACCCTGACACGGCGGTGGTTCCCTTTGCCACCGGATTTCGGCGGAGCGCCCGCGCCCGATCAGGTGCGGGGTGGAACGGGCCGGGCGAGCTGCATCGGTATGAAGATCGCCACGGTGTACCCCACGCCCGTGAACAGCGTGATGCCGATGCGCATCCCGATGCCGGCGTCACCGAGGGCGTCGGTTCCCCAGACGATGCCCAGCCCGACCATCAGGCAGAGAATCCACCAGCCCATCAGCACGTTCCAGGCCCGCAGGCGTTGCCGGTGCTCTCGCTCCTGGGCCGCCCGTGCTTCGGGGGTGTCGCTCAGGATGCGGTCGTGCCAGGCGAAGTAGGCCATGCGCTGGTCGTGGTCCATCTGCTCCCAGTCGGCCGGCTTCAGCGGGATCTGTATGCCGTGGCGCTCGAGGTAGGCGTGACGTTGCTCGCGGCTCAGTCCGCGCCAGCCGGTGGGCGGCTGCCAGGCCATAAGTTCCCTGCTGGTCCTCAACGTCATGGCGCGACACGGTACCGCGCCAGTCCTTCACCGAGTGCAGCTACGGCGCCGCCCGCGTTCAGAAGCCCGGGGCCATCGCGTCGCATGCGCTGGACGATGCTCAGCGACGTTAGTGATCGCTAAGACTGACTGATGGCCCACCAGTCAACGAGCCTTACTCCGCCTGCGCTGACGCCCTATGAGACAGAGGGCGGTTCTTGATCGGAGTACCGTCCCCGGCTCGGGCCTTCGTCATGGCGTTCGGGCGGGAGTAGGGAGCAAGGCCGGGGAAGCCATGGCCATTCGGGCAGTTGTGCCAGGACTCCCAGTGCCCCGGCTCGTCCTCGACCTCCGTCGTCCAGTCGCTGGCGTCAGACCACTGGTCATCGTTGGGGCAGTACCACTGTTCCCGGCCCAGCCCGCTGGGCGTCGTCATCGCCGGTCTGGCTAGCTTGCTAGCCCGCAGGTCGCGTCGGACGTCATACGCGATGCGCGTGCGCCCCTCGTGTTGGACAGCGATCTCTCCGAGGTCTATCCAGCCGTCCAACCATGTACCACCGCCGTGGGATCGGCCGAGGCAGGAGCACGCGCAGTCGTTCCCGTCGGCGTTCTTGCAGGACTCGGTGCAGACCGCCCTCGGGTTGTACTCGATCTCGACTCTGACCTTGCCGTACTTGTCGGCCATGGCGTGGACAAGGTCAGTGAAATTGGCTTTGGCCACTCGCCAACAACGCGCGTCCGCGTCCCAATATGGCTGGATCTGCTTGCCCGGGATGGCTGACTTGAGCCACTTGCGGTTCTCACGGAACGTCTTGGAGGGGAGGCCGACTTCAAGGCGGGGGTCGTCTATCGTTCGAACGATCCGGATGATCTTTTGCATACGGCACCTCCAATTGGCGTCCCGCCCGGCCTGCGTTCCTTCAAGGTGTGCAGGCGAACGGCCGAGGGGTGCGCCCGGTTGGGGTTGATTGTCCCAGAGGTCAGGTGGCGACTGCGGTGGCTTGCGGGATTCCGGGTACTGGTCGGCATGGGCGCGGAGCGCGTCCACGGCCGTTGCAACAGGGCAAGCGAGTCGTCTACCCGAACCGGAAAAACGTGAAGAGTGGCCAGGGGGCCTGTACGTGGTGCGCGAAGAAGGCCCCGTTGGACCCGGGGCAGGCGGTGGCGGAGATGCTGCGTCGTGGGTTCCGGGCGCTGGTGAACTATCCCGGAACGGGCCGGCCGTGGCTGTCGCAGTGCGTCCAGATGGATGGGGCACCTGGTGGCGCCGCGCTACGACAACGTGACGGGCAGAAACGGCGTTCTGCAAGCGCTACGGGCCCGGCGACCCGCAGGAGGCCGTGCGGGACATGAGGCGTGCGGGGTTCGAGCCGATGGAGCCGTTCACGAACATCCGGACGCGTTGGCTCGCCCTGTGCGAACGAAGCGGCGAGGTCTCCTCGCCGAAGCTAAACAACGTCCGTACACGAGGGGAGTGCTGGCGCGCTGCGCTAGGTACGGACTGGACCCGAGTGCGCCCGCATGGCTATATGGCCTCGCGCACGCCGACCTGAGCGGCACGAAGATCGGCATCACCGGTCAGAACACCTGAGAACCGCCTGACGCGGTTCGAGAGCCTGGGCTGGACCGTTGAAGGGAAACTTCGACACGGGGGAAGCCGCGTACAAGGATCGTGTCCCGCCAAGTGCTGTGCTCGCGGCCGTGGTGGCCTTCGTCGTCCTCGATTTCGACGAGGATGCTGAGGCGGACTCGGCGGGGCTGCCCACGGGAGTCACGCTCCGCGGGCGGACTGTTGGACGCCGGGAGCAGCCGGGCTGTTTCACGCCTTCAGGGGGGTCCAGAGTTTCGTACCAGCTACGGCCGCCAATCCTCCCGGTAATCGGTGTGGTCGGCGTATGGCAAGGCGAGCGCCTGCACGGCCGGGGCAAGGACGCGAGCGGTTTCGATCAGCTCGCTCTCCTGCCGGTGCAGTCGCATGAACTCATCCTGATCGCTGTCGAGAACCTTCCGCATACGCGCCCTTACCGACTCGCGCTCTTCCAGCGCTACGGCGTACGGGGCGATGACCTGTCTCTTGGCATCGATCTCGGCCAGGACGCGGGCCGGATCGTGGCGGGCAATGTGCTCAGCGATGACCGGCACTTGGGGCCATGCGACCTTGAGGTCGCTCCCGGCGCGGACCCCGGTTCCGTCATACATCCACGTCTCCCCGCCCGGCTGGCGGGCTGTGGCCTTCCTGGCGATCTCTTCGTCCTCGTCCAGCCGGGCACGGAGGAACACCACTAGGTCGTCAATCACGGGCTCATCCTCTCGTGGCGAGGGTCATGGCGGGTGCCGTTCCCGCACGCCCGGCGCCATCGGGTGTGGAGTCATCGGCCGAGACGGAACACCCTCGCTCCCCCCGCGTCCACACACCCGGATCGCGAGCGCCGCGAGACTGAGTAGAACCGGCTACGAGGACAGGGACGCTCTCTCGGCTCGAGTGGGGGCACGCCAGGGTGGTTCATGTGTCGCGCCGACCCTCGCCCGGGGTTTGGTGCCCTGTGTCATCGTCGTTCCATGGGACGTACGGCGGATCGTTCCCCTCGATGACATGGGCTGCTCGGGCCGAGAAGCCGCCGAAAGCACGCACGAATCGTGAGGTGTGCGACGATTCTTGCTCGTGAAGCTGAATTGCTGTTGCTTCATCGCCACTAGTAATCGCACTCAATTCACGTGCCAAAGTGCGGAATCGTGAATTAAGTACCTCTGCTACAGCACCTGCGGTGTCATTGAGTGACTGCGGGCCCAAGATTCTGACCCTGGAAGCGAGCTTGAATACATCGCGCAGCGGTATCTGCGCTTCCCTTACCGCAGACAGGATCTCCTGGGCCTCCTCTTCAATCTCCGGATTCACCTGGAAGTTGAGATCCCGTAGCTTAGCAAGAAACGACGCCACATGTGAGCGAATGTCGATCAGTTGATGGTGCGCATCCTCTACCTTTTCGATGAATTCTGCGTATAGATCTACTCGCTCGGCCCATACAGATTTCTGGTACTCCAGCGCCGCAGCAGTACGTGCTTGGTGCCGTACTCCGATGTAGGTGAGGACCGACCCCCCGATGGCGCCGATAACGCCGACTGACGCGCCCAGAACTGCCGCTATGCCTTGATCCATGGACGGAAGCATGGGGTCCACCTCCTTGTGGGACAAGGGCGCCCAGCAGAGTTGCTCACCGCTTCACACGCCCCCGGATCGCGAGCGCTGCGAGACCAAGGAGGAGTTCGATGAACCTGATCGCCTACGCGATCACGTCACTCAGCAGGGCTCAGTTCTTCGCCGTTGCGGGCGGGTGCCAGCCTCGTACGTGCGGCGCAATGCGTGATCACGTCCGATGGCGTCCCGCCGAGGACATCGCCGAATTCACCAACGGTGTCCTCGGCGAGACGCGACCCGTACAAGGTCGAGCAGGCCGCAATCAATCAACTGCGCCTGGACTCTCATCCCCGTTCGTTCCGGACGGCCGCGCAGGTGCCGTGCGGTGGCTGGACGGAAACGTTCGACGCGGCGTTGGTTCCGGCCGCACCGCTCTTCGCCCAGCTCACCGGCCCGCTTGGGGCGTCGGCGGGACACCAGAAGTTGCCGCAGGCTCGACGGTGACTGTCAGGTAGCGATGCTCCCCGGCCCGGCGAGCGGGCCGGTCTGAACGACCCGATGCCGAAACTCGCTTGGCGGTCGGTGGCCACCTACGGTCACGGTCAGGCTGGACTTCCGAGGGAACTGGCGACGGTTGAATACGCAAGCTCATCAGTAGAGGCCGCAGAAGGCGCAGACGCCCGGCTCGCATTGTCCGATACTCACAATTCGGCCCCGGGCAGGGAGCTAGGGTCGCTGTCCGGGACTGGAGCGTCACCGGCGGCGACCAGGGGAGCGCAAGGGGAGCGCGGACGCCTTTGGACGGTGCAACACGGGGCACGAGCAGCGGGACCGCGACATGCGCTCTGATCTGCGAAAACGGGATCTGGTGTGATCACGTGACACACCCCGGCACGATCCCTATCGGGCTCGTAATGCGTAGGTCTCGGGTTCGAATCCCGAAGGCGGCTCCACTCAGGACCAGGTCAGATGCCCCTCTGACCTGGTCTTTTGCATGGGGCGGTGATTCCGCTGCTCTGGTCTTGTCGGGAAGTCGGTGTGTCGGCACCCTGGACCCTTCAGCCGTGAAGGTTTGGAGGTCAGGGTTTCTGTTGGGTTCCTATAAGAGCTCGGCTGAACTCCCGGCGGCTTGAAGTAGTCGCGTCAGCCGCACGGCCTCCGGTCGCCGGTTCTCAGCGTCGTAAGATCACGTCGCCCGATCCGATCGTGCCAGGAGGCTGAACACCCATGCCGGATCAGCGTGTTGTGGTCGTGACAGGGGGAGGGACGGGGATCGGTGCGGCGACCGCGCGGCTGCTTCGGGCGGCCGGGCACGACGTTGTCGTCTCCGGGCGACGAGCGGAGCCCTTGCACCACGTCGCTGAGGAAACCGGAGCCTTGGCCTGCCCGGCTGATACCGCCGACCCGGAGGCCGTTGAGCACCTCGTCGAGACCGCGGTCGGGCGATTCGGCCGGCTCGACGGGTTGGTCCTCAATGCGGGAGTGGCACGTAGCGGAGGTGTCGGGGAGCTGTCCGACGAGGACTGGCAGACGGTGCTTCGTACCAATCTCACCGGCCCCTTCCTTCTGATGCGGGCGGCATTGCCGCACCTGCTCCGGGCCCGCGGATCTGTCGTCGCGGTCGCTTCGGTCGCTGCCCTGCGCAACGGGGTGGGCAATGCCGCCTACGCCACGTCCAAGGCGGCACTGCTGCAGTTGTGCCGGTCGCTGTCCGTCGACTACGGGCCTCAGGGTTTGCGGGCCAACACCGTCTGCCCCAGTTGGGTACGCACGGAGATGGCCGACCGCCGCATGGCCCGGTTCGCCGAGGAGGCCGGGGCCTCCGCCGGGGTGGACGGAGCATACGAGGAGGCCACTCGGCTGCTGCCGGCACGCCGGCCCGGCGAGCCTCGTGAGGTGGCCGAGGCCATCGCCTGGCTGCTGTCGCCGGCCGCGTCCTTCGTCAACGGCGCGGTGCTGACCGTGGACGGGGGCGCTACTGCGCTGGACCCCGGGACTGCTCCCTTTGCTTTTCGCATCACCCCGCGCGACAGCGAGGGCTGATCCATGTGGCTGGGGCGTGAGTCTGTCTCGCGCCGCACCGCCGCGCTCCACGAGGCGGGCTCAGGGCGGGCTCGGGGTGGGCTCGCGGCCCGCGGCGGTGGAGGACCAGTGGGCTGCTCGCCACCCACGATCGGACCGGCGTCTGTCTCCCCGAAGCCAGCGTCAGAGCTTGGCTGTTGCGACGGAGCGGGTCAAGCTCCGCCGGTACGCGGTAGTTACCCCAATCACCTCGGCCTCAGGTGAGAGTTGGTAAGCGGCGACACGGATTTCGGCCTCGTGCCGCAGATGACGTCGTCGCTCCGGCCGCACTCGAGATATGCAGAGCATGTCTGCGGCCTGCGCGTTTTCTGGATCCGCGATCTGGCCGACAACCTCGCGACCGAGATGAAGGGGGCCGCCGCGGACGCCGGATCCTGGGCGGTCTTCTCCGGCCCGCGGGACGAGTTCGACGGCAAGGGCGTCTGCGGAAGTCCCGAAGGCATCCACGGCATCGTGGAGAGGGGGCGGGAGCAGGCGGACAACGACGCTCCGAAGCCTTCCATGCAGTCGTTCCACCCGAAGCCCGCGGGAGCTCGCCTCTACGCAAACGCCCTGGAGCAGACGCTTCAGGGGAGGTAACAGGCAGGAACAACCGGCCGGGGGCCTGAGTATTCCTACTCAGGCCCCCGGCCCCCGTTCAAGGAAGTCTGTAGGCATGAACACGCCCTCCGCAGAACCCCGGCCCATAGCGCCACGCGTATCCGGAGCAGCTGTCACCGGCGCGGTGCTGGCCGGTGGTACCTGCCTCTTCTTCGCCTGGGTCGAGGAGCACAACGACCAGGCATGCGAAACGACAGACGGCCTCTGCTTCACCTGGTGGGATGTGGCCGCCATCCCTCTCACTTTCGCGACGGCATTGATCACACTGATCGTCGTCTACAAGCAGCTGGGCATCCGGCCGCGGCTCGCGGTCGTCCCGCCGACGATCCTGCTGGCGCCGATCCCTCTCGCCGCCGCGCAGGCGACCGCCGGCCTGTGGGCCGCCACCATCACGGGCGCGGCGTGGGCCTCCTTCCTCGCACTGGCCGTATGGAGCCGCTACAGGATCCTGGGACTCTCGGGCGCTGCCGCACTGCTGCTGGCTTCGCTTGTCACTGTGTACCGCTGACCAGTGATCGGCCTCTTCGAAGCCGCCCTGTAGGGTCTCGCCCGCGTGATCGCGCGTATGAGCGAGTGGGAGGGGTGGGGGAGTCGTGAGCGAATCCGTGTCGGTCGGGGGTGGCTTCAAGGAGTTGGGGCCCGAGCGTGGTGGTGAGCTGGCTGCCCGGTGGTGGCAGTGGGCGTTGTCGGCGCCCGATGACCGTAGCCCGGTCAGGGATCGGACGGGGGAGTTCGCGGGCTGGCGTCAGCCCGACGACGTCTGGTTCCTGGCCGGTACCTACGGCGGTCGCGTGGTGCGGCGCTGTTCGATGCCTTACGGACGGCCGGTCTTCTTCCCCGTGTTCAACACGCAGCGGCCGCAGACGCTGACCTCTCGCGAGCCGATGGTGATGGAGGTCGCCGAGGCCAAGGCGTTCCTGAACGGGGTTCCTCTGCCGATGCAGGAGTTCACGTCGAAGCCCTTTCGCGCGGCCCTGCTGCGGCGCATCGCCTGGGGGCTGTGGTGTTCCTTCGATCCCTTGCCCGTCGGCTACTACGTGCTCGAGATCAAGGCGCGCACCACCGGCGGATTCTGGGTGGACACGACGTACCACCTCACTGTCGACGACAGCTGAGCGCGGGACCGGACCGGGAAGTCATCGGTAAGGCGAGGCGGCAGTGTCCTTGACTCCAGGGCAGGGAGGAGAGGGCAGTGGGGGAGAACGCGCAGCGGGAGCGGGTGCTGCTGGTCGAGCCGGAGGACGAGGTCGTCGACGCGGCGGCAGCGGTGGGGCTCGAGGTCCGGTCGGTGCCGGCCGAGGAGTCCGGGCAGAGCTCGGTGCGAACGGAGGGCGGGGACGCGCTGCGCTCCCTGCTGAGGGACCGCGCGGTCGAGTACGGGATCGAACACATCCTGTATTTCGGCCGATCCGAGGCGGTTCAACGGGCCGTCGAGGCAGCTCTCGTGGACCTTTCACCGCGACGCGCCGAGGTGGTGCGCAGGCTCGGTGATCCCGTGGCCATGCGGCGCATCCTCAACGAGAGCCGTGTCTCCGTGGTCAGCGCCATGCCGGCCGAGTCCACCGACGGGGTACGCGCGCTGGCCGAGCGGTGTGCGCTGCCGCTGGTCGTCAAGCGCGGGAGCGACCCGAGGGCGGTCACGGTCGTCCGGGACCGGGCCGACCTCGACGAGTGGACGGCGGGCGCGCAGGCGGGGCCGTATCTCGTCGAGGAGTTCCTGACCGGGCCCGAGGTGAGTGTGGAGACGCTGACCTGTGCGGGCATGCACGAGGTGGTCGGCATGACCGCGCTGCGCAGTGCCGCGCCCGCCGGAGCCGATCTGCTGTATCCGGCTCCGTTGTCCGACGCGGACCGGGCCGGCGTACGGGCGACCGTGCGCTCCCTGCTCGATCTGGTCGGCTACGAGTCCGGGCTCGCGCACACCCAGGTCGTGCTCACCGAGAGCGGGCCGCGGATCGCGTCGGCCCGGGCGCGGCCCAGTGGCCCTGCGGTCAGGCTCCTGATGCGGGTCGCCACCGGCCGCCATCCCGGGGAGGACGTCCTGGCGGCACTGGCCGGGCGGACACCGCGGAAGCCGGACGCGGCACGGTTCGCGGCCCTCGCCACGCTGGCGCTTCCCGCCGGCGGTCCGGAACCAGCCGCGCGGCTGGACGGTGTCCGCACCCTGGCGCATGTCCGGGAGGTCGGCGTCGTGGACACCGAGGCGGGTTCCGGTGGCCGCGCCGTCCGGCTCGTGGTCGACGGCGCCTCGCCGGAAGAAGTGGCCGAGCGCCTCACCGCCGTACGGCGACAGTGGGACGGCTGAAAACGGGTCCGCTGAGAACGGACCGCTGAGAACAGGGGCGTCAGCCGAAGCCGTGCGGGGGTGAACCCATGAAGTCGAAGAGCGCGACCGCCGCGGCCCGGTGCTCGGCGGCCGAGGCCGTGTCGCCGAGTGCCTGCGCCGCACAGGCCATGCCGTACAGGGCGCGGGCGTCCTCGGCGCGGTAGCGGATCGCGGACGCGAGCTCGTGGGCGTGGGCGTGCAGGGTCATGGCCCGGTCGTACTCGTGCCGTCGGCGGTGGAACCGGCCGACGAGGTTCTCGACCTTCGCCTGACGGGTCGGGCTGCCGCTCGTCCGTGCGAGTTCCAGTGCCTGTTCGGTGAGACCGGAGAGGTCCGGCCCCTGCTGCAGGCATTGGGCGACCTCGGCGGACAGGGCCAGGACGAGGGCGAAGTCGCCGGGCGGGCTCGACTCGTCGCACAGGCCGCGGGCCCGTTCCAGGCAGGCGCGGGCGTCGTCGTACTCGCCGAGGCCCACATGGGCGAAGGCGAGATCCGTCAGGGCCATCACCTCGTTGTTGCGGTAGTCCAGTTCGGCGTGGATCTCCAGGGCGCGCCGCGCCGCCGAGGCCGCCTCCTCGTATCTGCCCCACTGCTCGTACAGCGTGCTGAGGATGGTGAGGGTCTCCGCATGCGCCCGCGGGATGTCCAGCTCCCGCTCCAGGGCCATGGCGCGTTCCAGGCGGGGCAGGGCCTCCGCGTGCTGGCCGAGCACCGTCAGCAGCAGTCCGATGGTGGACTCGCCGTGCGCCTCGGTGTACTTGTCGCCCAGGCGTACGGCGATGTCGCGCCCTTCGCCGGCCACTTCGATCCCCTCGTCGAAGCGGCCGAGCTTCCAGCACGCGATGCCCAGGCTGGACAGGCTGGCGCCCAGCAGGGCCAGGTCCTGGACCCGGCGTGCGGCCGAGACCGCGACCTGGCTGAGGTATCTGAAGTCCTCGAAGCGGCCGTGGGCGTTGAGCTGGAAGACGATGTTGCGGGTCAGGCACACCGTGTGGCGGTCGAGGCCGTACGCGTCGGCCAGGGCGACGGCCGCCAGCAGGCAGCTGTGCTCGCGGTCGAACCACTGGGCGGCCTGTTCCGGGCTCTGCAGGGGCGGCAGTTCGCCGACGTGGGCCGCGATGCCCGTGGAACTGCGCTTGCGCCCCGGGAAGAGCACCTGGCACGCCTCTTCGGTGGCTGTCAGGTAGTAGCCGAGGAGCCGCTCGACGGCTGCCGCGTCGTCCCGTTCGGTGGCGGGTCCGCGCTGGCTCTGTGCGAAGTTGCGTACCAGGTCGTGGAATCGGTACAGGCCGATGTCGGGCTGCTGGAGCAGATGCACGTCCAGCAGGCGTTCGAGTACGGCCTCTGCGTCGCGGGTGTCCCTGTCCAGGAGGGCGGCCGTCGAGTGGACGTCGATGTCGGTGCCCGGGTGCAGACCCAGGACGCGGAACGAGGTGCGGTGCTCCTCGGCCATTGCCTGGTACGACAGCCGCAGGGTCGCCGCGACGCTGCGTTCGCCGGCGCTGAGCTCCTCCAGCCGCCGGGTCTCGTCGCACAGCCGGTCGGCCAGGTACTGCACGGTCCAGCGGGGCCGGTTGCGCAGCCGGGCGGCCACGATGCGCAGGGCGAGCGGGAGACGTCCGCACAGGGCGACGAGTTCCGCCGCCGCCTTCGGTTCGGCGGCCACGCGCGCCTCCCCGAGCATCTCCTTGAGCAGCAGCGCGCCGTCCTCCTGCGACATGGGTCCGATGGAGATCCATTCGGCTCCGTCGAGGTCCAGCAGTCTGGCCCGGCTGGTGACCAGGACGAGGCAACCGGGCGCAGGGGGGATCAAGGGGAGGACCTGGCCGGCGTCGACCGCGTTGTCGAGCAGGAGCAGGACGCGGCGGTCGGCCAGCGTGGACCGCCACAGCGCGGCGCGGCCCTCGACGTCGTCGGGTATGCGGTCCGCGGGTGTGCCGAGCGCCCGCAGCAGGCTGTCGAGTGCGGAGGCGGGTGTCACGGACCGCTCGCCCGGGGTGAAGCCGCGCAGGTCGATGTGGAGCTGTCCGTCGGGGAAGAGGTCCGACATCTGGCGGGCGGCCCGCACCGCGAGGGAGGTCTTGCCGCTGCCGCCCATGCCGTCGATCGCGACGATCGGGGTGTGCCCCCGCTCTGCTGAACCGTTTTTGCCCTTGATGCAGTCGAGGAGCGCGCCGAGCTCCTTCTGCCGGCCGGTGAAGTCGGACAGGTCGTAGGGGAGCGTGCAGGGGGCCGTGGCCGTGGGCCAGCTCTCGGACGTGGCCGCGGACGCGGATGCGGCAGGCACAGGCGTGGACTGCGCGGGAGCGGGCGGGGGCGGGGCGGGCACCGGGGGTTCGGGGGCGGCCAGTTCCGGGGCCTCGCGCAGGATGCCCTCGTAGAGCCTGGTCAGTTGAGGGCCGGGGTCGATTCCGAGCTCCTCGGCCAGTAAGGCGCGGACCCGTCGGTACTCGTCCAGCGCCTCGGCCTGTCGGCCGCTGCGGTACAGGGCCAGCATCAGATGGCCGCGCAGGGACTCGCGCAACGGGTGCTGCACGATCAAGTCGCGCAGATCGGCGACCAGTTCCCCGGCCTCGCCGAGTCCCAGACGCAGTTCCAGGAGCTGCTCGGCGGCGGCCAGGCGGCGCTCCTCCAGGGCGGTCGCGGCGGCCTCGATCACCGCGCCGCCGGTGCCCGACAGGACGGGGCCGCGCCAGAGCGCGAGTGCGCGGCGCAGCGCGGTGACGGCGTCGGTGGTGCGTCGTTCGGAGACGGCTCGGCCCGCGGTGCGCAGATGGGTGCCGAACTCGATGAGGTCCAGCTGGGTGCCGGTCACCGACGCGCGGTAACCGGGACCGTCGGTGATGAGCACGTCGTTGCCGTCCGGGACGCGCCGGCGCAGATGGGCAACGGCCTTGCGGACCTGGTGCGCGGCCGTCGTCGGGGGCGTGTCGTCCCACACCGACTCCACCAGCCGGGTCACCGGCACCATCCTGCCCGGTTCGAGCAGCAGGGTCGCCAGTACGCGTTCCTGGACCGCTCCGCCCAGACGCAGCCGCGAGGATCCGGACCAACCCTCCAGCGGTCCCAGGACGTTGAAGCGCACCTCTCCTTGCTCGGCTTCCCCCACCATGCCCCCTGATGTCCCCCTCGTCAGGCGAAAGCCCCTGGCAGGGACCCCGCCGCGCGATCATAGGGGGTTCGCCCGCCCCGCGGTACGGGAACGGAGCGGTCGCGGGCGGTAATGGGAGGGGAACGGTGCGGTAAGGGCTGCGCTCAGGATCGGTGACGTCGAGCGAGAAACTCACCGATCCAAGGGGGAGAAAGACATGCGCGAGAAGCCGGCGCGACTCATCGGATTCCTTGCGGCAGTGGCCCTGGTGCTGGGGCTGGGCGGGACCGTCGGGTCGATCGCGGCCGCCGGGCAGGGCACGGGCTCCCACGTGGTCGCGGACGACAAGGGGCCTGCCGCGCCCACCCCGTAAAACTTTGGCCAAGCGGCAGCGCTCCGTGGGAGTGCCGCGAACCGCTCCGCGGGGAGTGCCGCGATCGGTCGTCCGTCGTCTGCGGGTCCGTTGTGGCTGGATCGCGCCCCCGCGGCGGAGCCGCACACCGATGCAGCCCCGCGCCTGTGAAGGGCGCTGCACTCCTCGGCGCGACAGCGACCTGCCCGACCTCGTCACCCATCATCGAAACTCGCCTAGGAGCCACCGTGGACATCCGTCAACTGACGACCTTTCACAAGGTCGCCACCCTGCTGAGCTTCACGCGCGCCGCGACCGAGCTCAAGTACGCGCAGTCCAGCGTCACGGCACAGATCAAGAGCCTCGAGACCTCACTCGGCGTCGAGCTCTTCGAACGGTTCGGGAGCAGGATCCAGCTCACCCAGGCCGGTCAGCGGCTGCTGCCCTATGCCGAGCAGATGCTGTCGCTCGCCGGCGAGGCCCGGGGTGTGGCGGTCGGTGAGGGGGAGCCCTCGGGCCTGCTGACGATCGGCACCATGGAGAGCGTCACCTCCTACCGGATGCCCCCGGTACTGGAGTTCTTCCACCACCGCTATCCGCATGTGCAGCTGGTGCTGCGGCCCAGCCTCTGCGCGGAGACCCTCCACTCGCTGCGCCAGGGCACCTTCGACATGGGCTTCCTCATGGAGGCGGAGACCCGGCACTCGGGTGTGGAGAGCGAGGTGCTGGGCCGCGAGCCGCTCGTGGTGGTCGCCGCGCCGAACCATCCGCTGGCCGCCGAGGAGAAGGTGACCCTGGATCAGCTGCGCGAGGTGCAGGTACTGGCCCCCGAGGCGGGCTGCGCCTACCGCGAGCTGTTCGAGGCGGAACTCAACGACGGCACGGGAGAGCCGGTGCCGTTCCTGGAGTTCGGCAACATCGAGTCCATCAAGCGGGGCCTGGCGGTGGGGCTCGGGGTGAGCCTGCTGCCCACGATGACCGTGGCCGACGACATCGCCGCGGGGTCCCTGGCCACGCTGGCCTGGGAACCGCCGTTCGAGGTCTTCACCCAGCTCGCCTGGCGGCGCGGCCGGCACCTCACCCGCGAAATGCGCCTGTTCATCGACCGGACGATGGAGTGCATGGCGGCCGAGTACGCCTCGCCGGACGTCTGATCGAAGCCGTCGGATCGAAGCCGTCGGATCCAAGCCGTCCGATCCAAGCCGTCGGATCGAAGGCATTGATAACCGGCATCGCGTTTTCCATGCCGTCGTCCCTGGACGCGATTGTGCGCACCCGGACATGATTTTCGAGGCCCGTCGCTCACCGTATGGAGAAGAACTCGTGTCGAATGTCATGCGCCAGCGCAAGAAATTCATCGTGTCGAGCGTGTCCTCCGACGCCCACATGTGGAACCTGGTGTTTCTCCAGCTATTGCTCGAAGAGCACGGCGGCGAGGTGCGGAATCTCGGGGCCTGCGTGCCGGACGAGGTCATCATCGAGGAATGCCGGGCGGAGAAACCCGACGTCCTGGTCCTCAGCACGGTGAACGGGCACGGTCATCTCGACGGGCTCCGGCTCATCCGGAAGATACGCAAGGAACCCGACCTCAGGGAACTGCGCGTCGTCATCGGTGGAAAGCTCGGGGTGCGCGGTGCGGAAAACGTCAGATTCATCGAAGAGCTGGCCGCGGGCGGTTTCGACGCCGTATTCGAGTCCGAGGGCGGTCTGCAGGATTTCCAGGAATTCCTCGCGGCTTTGAGTCCGGTTTCCCGGCCCGCGCTCTCCACGGTGGAGGCGGCCGCATGAACGGGGCCGTCACCGACGCGCGCACCACGGGTTCCACGGCGATTTCCGCGCCCGGCTCCCCGGCGATTCCCGCGCCGCGCCGCGGCCGTTTCTCCGCCTTCGTCCACCGGGCGAAGGACGAGGGCCGGCTCGTCGTCCAGCCGAGGATGGGCTTCGCCGAGATCCCCGTGATGCGCGAGGGTCTACGGGCCGTCCGCGCGGCCCAGGCCACCGCCGTCGGCACCGTCACCCTGGACAGCTACACCCGGGTCAACGACCACGAATCGGCCCGCAGCGCCCTGCGCACCGGAGCCGACCTCAACGGCTTCCCGCTCGTGGCGCACGGCCCGCAGGCCACCCGGCAGATGCTCGACGGCCTCGCGGGAGCGGACTTCCCGGTCCAGGTCAGGCACGGCTCCGCGCTGCCGTACCCGCTGTTCGAGGCGATGGTGGCGGCGGGCATCGACGCCACCGAGGGCGGCCCGGTCTCGTACTGCCTGCCCTACAGCAGGGCCCCGCTGTCCCAGGCCGTCGACGCCTGGTCGCGCTGCTGCGAACTGCTCGCCGCCCAGGACGAGCAGATGCACCTGGAGAGTTTCGGCGGCTGCATGCTGGGCCAGTTGTGCCCGCCGAGCCTCCTGGTGGCGCTCAGCGTGCTGGAGGGCATGTTCTTCCAGGAGCACGGCCTCACCAGCATCTCCGTCAGCTATGCCCAGCAGACCAGCCCGGGCCAGGACCTGGAGGCGCTGGCCGCGCTGCGCCGGCTCGCGGGTGAGCGGCTCGGCGGCACCGACTGGCATGTCGTGCTCTACACGTACATGGGCGTCTACCCGCGCACTCCGGTGGGGTCCTTCCGGATCCTGGAGGACAGCGCGCGCCTCGCGGTGCGCAGCGGGGCCGAGCGGCTGATCGTCAAGACGCCGGCCGAGGCGTACCGGATCCCGACCGTCGCGGAGAACGTGGACGCGCTGGAGTTCGCCGCGGCCGTCGCCGCCGACGAGACCGCCCGCGGCGAATCCTGGGCCGCCACGTCGACGGGCGTGTACGAGGAGGCCCGGATGCTGGTGGACAGCACGCTGGAACTCGGCCCCACGGTCGGCACCGCGCTCGTGCGGGCCTTCGCCCGCGGCCATCTCGACGTGCCGTTCTGCCTGCACCAGGACAACGCCAACAAGTCCCGGGCGTACGTGGACCCCCGAGGCCTGCTGCGGTGGGCCAAGCCCGGGGCGATGCCCCTGAAGCCCGAGCCGTCCACCGCCACCGCACGGCCGCTCTCCGCGCAGAGCCTGATCGACATGCTCGCCTACAACGAGCGGCGGTTCGACCGTGAGCAGCTGACCCGAGTCCCCCAGTGGAGCCTTTCATGACCACAGCGACCGCCACCGCCACCACCCGGACCACGTCCCCGACGCTCGACGCCGTCCGCGACCGCGGTGCCCTGCGCGCCGTCGTCAGCCGGGGCATCCTCGGGCTCTCGCAGTACGACGGCGGCCGCTGGACCGGTCTGGACACCGATGTGGCGCGTGCCGTGGCCGCCGCGGCCCTGGGCGACCCCGAGGCGGTCCGGTGGCTGCCGACCGACCCGGCCGAGCGGCTGGACCCGCTCGCGGCGGGCGAGGCCGAGCTGACGGTCTGCAACCTGACCTGGACGCTCGGCCGCGAGGCGCGGTGGCCGGTGCTGTTCGCCGGGGTCACCTGCTACGACGGCGAAGGGTTCCTGGTCCGCGCGGACAGCGGGATCGAGGACCCGGCGCAGCTAGCCGGGGCCCGGCTGGCCGTGCAGGCCGGCACCACGAGCGCCGCCAACCTCGCCGCCTGGTACGGCAGGCGGGGCCTGTCCGTCGAGCCCGTGACCTTCCCGACGCCGGCCGCGGCCCTGGCCGGCTACGCGGGCGGCGAGTGCGTCGCCTACGTCCTGGACCGGACCGCCCTGGCCGGTGAGCGGGCCGCGCTTCCCGACCCGGAGGCCCACCGCGTCCTCGACACGTCGATCTCCCGCGAGCCGATGGCCGCCGCCGTCCGCGACAGCGACCCGCACTGGTACCGGCTGTGCCGCTGGGTGCTGCAGCTGCTGGTCGCCGCCGAACACCACGTCGACGAGGCGGGCCCGGGCCGTCGTGCCGAGGCCCTCGCCGAGGCCGCGCGGCTCGCGGGGCCGCACGGCAGCGCGGTGGGCCTGGACGAGGGCTGGGCGGCGCGGGTCCTGGACGCCGTCGGCACGTACGCCGACGTGTACGAGCGCAATCTGGGCGGTGCCTCCGGACTGGGCGTGCCGCGCGGACTCAACGAGCTGTGGACCCGCGGCGGCCTGCACTACGCCGTCCCCCTGCACTGACGAAGCCGTCCGCCCCCCCCCGCGAGGAAGGAACCCTCATGAGTACTGACACCCGTTCCACCGGTACCGAGTTGAAAGGAACCGTGGAACTGACGATCGCCATGGTGCTCTCCGGCACCCTCGGCATCTTCGTCATCGAGTCCGGCGCCTCTCCGTTCAACGTCGTGTTCTTCCGGTGCGTCTTCGGAGCCGTCGCCCTGGGCCTGTACTGCGCCGTGCGCGGGTTCTTCAAGAACCACGGCTTCACCGCGAAGAAGCTCGGCCTCGCGGCCCTGGGCGGCGTCTTCATCGTCTTCAACTGGGCCTTCCTCTTCGAGGCCTACGAGTCGACGTCGATCTCCGTCGCCACCGTCGTCTACCACACGCAGCCGTTCTACGTGGTGCTGCTGGGCACGCTGCTGTTCCGGGACAAGCTGACCGGCACCAAGTTCGGCTGGCTGGGGATCGCCTTCATCGGGCTGATCCTGGTCGCCGGGGTCTCCGTCTCCGACTTCCAGGACAGCGGCCAGAGCGCGTACCTGATCGGCCTGGGTCAGGCGCTGCTGGCCGCCCTCTTCTACGCCTTCGCCACCGTCATCACCAAGCGGGTGACCGGGGTCAAGCCTCATCTGGTCGCGCTGATCCAGGTGACGCTGGGCATCCCCCTGCTGCTGCCCTTCGCCTCCTTCGCCGACATGAAGGGCCTCGGAGCGGACTGGGGCTGGCTGGTCGGCCTCGGCCTGATCCACACCTGCCTGATGTACATCCTCATGTACTCCTCGTACCAGAAGCTGCCCACCCCGAAGATCGCCGTCCTGGCCTTCATCTACCCGGCGGTCGCCATGCTCTGCGACTGGGCCGTGTACGGGCACAGCATCAGCCTGCTGCAGGCGCTGGGCATTCCGCTGATCGTCGCCGCGAGCCTCGGCGTCAACCTCGGCTGGCGGCTCACCCCGCGCCGCGGCGACACCTCGTCCGCGGCTCCGTCGGCCACGTCGTCCGCCGCCCGCCCCGTGCCGGCCGCCGCCACTGCCTCCCCCGCCCCCGCCACCGCCGCCCCCGCCGCCGAGAAGATCACGATGGGAGAGTCCCGATGACCCTGGTAACGGACCCCGCGGAGCCCACCGCCCCCCGCGTCGCCATCGTCGGAGCCACCGGTGCCGTGGGCAGCACCCTGATCGAGCTCATCGAGGAACGGGGGCTGCGCTACCGCGAGTTGCACCTCGTCGCCTCCTCCCGCTCGGCGGGCCGGGTGCTCACGGTGGACGGGGCGAAGTACGAGGTCCAGGCGATCGAGACCTTCGACTTCTCCCAGGCAGACGTGGCCTTCTTCTCCGCCGGCACGTCGGTGAGCGAGAAGTGGGTGCCCGTCGCCACCGCCGCAGGCACCCTGGTGATCGACAACACCATCGCCTTCCGCATGGACCCGGACTCACCCCTCGTCGTGCCGCAGGTCAACGCGCACGAGCTCGACCGGCGCCCGAAGAGCGGCGTGATCGCCAACCCCAACTGCTCCACGATTCCCCTGGTCCGGCTGCTGCGCGGTGTCGAGGACCGCTGGGGCATCCGGCACGCGGTGGTCAGCACCTATCAGGCCGCCTCCGGCCTCGGCTACACCGGCGTGGAGGAGCTGCAGGAGTCCACCCAGGCGACCCTTGACGGGCCGGACTCCGCGTTCGAGCCGGAGCACTTCAAGCCGTCGCTCGCCTTCAACGTCATACCGAAGATCGACCGCTTCCTGGACTCCGGCTTCACGCTGGAGGAGCAGAAGATGCTCCAGGAGTCGCGCAAGATCCTCGGAATGCCGCACCTGGACGTCACGACCACCTGTGTCCGTGTGCCCGTGGTGAACTGCCACTCCGAGGCGGTCTACATCGAGTGCCACGAGCCGGTGGACCGCGCCGAACTCGTCGAGGTCCTCGGCGGTCTGCCGGAGGTCACCGTCCATGACCGCACGGACCTGAAGGAGTTCCCGACGCCGGCGACCGTGGGCAGCTCGGACCACGTCCACGTCGGCCGGGTCCGGATCACACAGAGCAATCCCCGCGCCTTCTGGCTGTGGCTGGTCGCCGACAACCTGCGCATCGGTGCCGCCCTCAACGCCTTCCAGATCGCCGAGGAACTGCTGGAACGGGGCACCCTGTGACCACTCCGGCCGTGCTGAAGTTCGGCGGCTCCAGCTTCCGTACCCTCGCGGCGTACGGATCGCTCGCCGAGGCTCTCGGGCGCCGCGTCGACGCGGAGGGCACCAAGCTGGTCGTCGTGGTCAGCGGACAGCCCGGGGAGACCGAGCAGTTCCGGGAGCGGCTCAGCCAGATCAACCCGCACCCCGAGGACGAGACCGTCGCCGGCCTGCTGACGCTGGCCGACACCATCGGGGCGCAGCTGCTCGCCACCGCCCTGCACCGGCAGGGCCGCCGCGCCACCGTGCTCGCCGGTCACCAGCTGGGGCTCGTGACCAACTCGGCGTTCATGTGGGCGAGGCTGGAGCAGTCCGATCCCGGGCCGTTGCAGGACGCCCTGCGGGAGAACGACATCGTGGTCGTCCCCGGTGGGCAGGCCGCCGACGCCCAGGGCCGCCCGACCTGGCTCGGCAAGAACAGCTCCGACCTGTCCGCGGTGGCCATCGCCGCCGCGCTCGGCGCCCCGCGCTGCGAGATCCACTCCGATGTGGACGGCATCTACAGCACCGACCCGCACCTCGTCACCGGCACCCGGCTGCTGAAGGAGGTCTCGTACAACATCGCGGCCCTGATGTCGCTGTACGGGGCGAAGGTGCTGCACCGGCGATCCGTACGGCTCGCTCAGAAGCACCGCATCGACATCGTCTGCCGGCTCAACCGCGCCCCGTTCCCGGAAGGCTCGGTGATCGGCACACGCGGTACCTCCGCCTCCGCCGTCGTGCTCAACCAGCGCTCCACCGTGCTGCGGTACGACTCCGAGGACGCGGCGGACCGGGCCTTCGCGGCCTTCCACGGCGCCAACATCGACACCATCCGCCTGACCACCGGTCCGCTGGTGGCCGTCATCGGCGGCTTCGTCGACCTGGAGGAGTTCCAGCGCCGGCAGGGCCTGACCCCGGGCGGCTTCGCGGGAATCCCGGTCACGGCGCTGCGCGGCAGCAAGGTCGCGACGCATCTCGCCGCGAGCGAGGACGAGGCGCTGCATCTGGCGCAGCGCCTGCACGACCAACTCCAGGACCCCGACGCCCTGTTCCCCGAACCCGAGTTGCTGGGAGTGTGACACCGGATGACCACCCTTGCCGACCATCCCCTCGACGCCGACCGCGCCGGCGCCGTGTCAGGGACCGCCACGCCCGTGCGGACCTTCTCCCGGGTCGAACTGCCCGACGAGGTGCGCGACGCCCTGGGCGCCGGGCTGGCCGAAGTGGGCGACCCGAACGCCGACATCGACCGGTCGATGACCCGCTACCTGCAGATCTTCGCCGGGCTGCCGACGCCGATCCTGCAGCAGATCCTCGACTTCGGCCGCCACATCGACACCCCCGGTGTCACGCTGGTCGACAACCTGCCGGTCGACGAGGGACTGCCCGACACCCCCGCCGACGGCGGACCGAGCCGCGAGAAGCGGAGCTTCGTCGCCGAGGGAGTGCTCCTGGGCCTGAGCGGGCTGCTCGGCGAACCCCTGGGCGTACGGACGGAGAAGTCGGGGCAGCTCGTCCACGACGTCATCCCGGTCCCGGGCGGCGCCATGACGCAGACCAATCAGGGTTCGGAAGTCTTCCTCAACTTCCACAGCGACATCATGCACGACGTGATCGGGCGCTACGACGTCGCCAATCCCGACTTCCTGGTGCTCAGTTGCCTGCGCGCCGACCACGAGGGCATCGCCGGCACCCACTACGCCGACGCCCGCGACATCTCGGCGGCGCTCGCCCCCGAGGTGCTGGAGACGCTGCGCTCACCGCTGTTCCGGCTCAACGCGCCCGGCAGCTACGTCCGTGACGTCGCCGGGGGTGCGGAGGTGCTCTCCGACCCGGTGCCGCTGATCAGCGGTAACGACGAGTACCCGGAGATCGCCATCTCCGCCAACGGCGTCCAGCCGCTCACGACCGGCGCCCGGGTCGCCCTCGACCGGCTCCAGGAGGTGTGCCGCGCCGTCGCCCACGGTGTCCGGCTCCGGCCGGGCCAGGCACTGCTGATCAACAACCGCAAGGGAGTCCACGCACGCACCTCCTTCACCGCCCGCTACGACGGCCGCGACCGCTGGCTCCAGCGCACGTACGTCCGGCGCAGCCTGTGGAACATCCGCTACCGGGTGACGCCGGAGAACCGCCGCGTGCACTACTGAGCACGATCCGGGCCGCATCTCCTGCCCCACGCGGCACGCAACCACTGGTGACCGGCGCTTCGGTGCCGGTCACAGTGGCGTCCCGGCGTGCACACCCCCCCTGCCCGCTGTCACGCCAATCCGCGCCGCCGTCAAGGGCGTTGACCCGCCCCGGGTGCACCAGCAGAATGAGCGCGCATCGTTGAGAGCGCTCTCAGGACCGAGGGAGACCCATGACCGGCATGGCCGACAGGCAGGGCGCGGCGCTCAGCCGTCGCACACTCATCGGGGCCGGCATCGGCGCCGCCGTGCTCACCGCGACCGGTGCGGGCGCCGCCCACGCCGGCGTCGACTCCGCCCGGCGCCGAGCCCACACCTTCCTCGCCGCCGCCATGGACGCCTACCCCGACCACGGCACCATCCGCCTCGCCCAGAGCTACGCCGACCAGGCCGGTCTCTTCAGCACCGCCTTCACGTACGACAACGCCCTCGCGATCCTCGCCCTCCTCGCCGCACGCACGTCCGACGGGCGCACCCGGGCCGTGGCGCTGGGCGACGCGCTGCTGTACGCCCAGCAGCACGACCCCGTCCACACCGACGGCCGGCTTCGGCAGGCGTACAACGTCGGGCCGTACACCTTCTACGACGGCTCGCGGCAGCCGGACGGGTTCGTGCGGGCGGACGGGACCGCCAATGTCGGGACGCAGTTCGGCTTCACGGGGACGGCCGTGGGGGACATGGCCTGGGCCGGGATCGCGCTCACGGCGCTCGCCCGGCGGACCGGGGAGCGCAGGTTCCTCGACGGTGCCGTGCGGATCGGGGAGTGGGTCGAGCGCAACGGCCGTACCGGCGAACCCCTCGGCGGGTACAAGTTCGGGGTGAACGGGGCCGACGAGAAGCTGCCGTTCACCTCCACCGAGCACAACACCGACCTCGTCTGCCTCTTCGGACGGCTCGCCCGGCTCACCGGGGACGGGGTGTGGCGGGAGCGGCGGGCTCGTGCCCGGGCCTTCCTGGAGAAGATGTGGGAGCCGGACGGCGGCTTCTTCTACACCGGGACCAATGACGGGGTGACGGTCAACACCTCGCCGGTTCCCGAGGACACCCAGACCTGGACGTACCTCGCCCTCGACTCCCGCGTCCACGCCCGGTCGCTGGACTGGGCCGCGCGCGAGCTGGCCGTCCTCGACCACGCCGGGCGGCGCAACAGCACGGTGCCCGCGGGGCAGTCGTACGAAGGGGTCACCTTCAGCTCCGCCGGGCTCCTGGCGAACGAGGACGCCCCGATCGCCGACTCACAGCCCAGGCCCGACCGGAACGGGGTGTGGTTCGAGGGCACCGCTCATCTCGCGCTCGCGCTGCGGGAGCGGCACGCGCGGGGCGACGAGGCGCGGGCCCGGCGGCTGATCGACTCCGTCGAGCGGGCTCAGGACCTGCTCGGCGCCGGTCAGACGGCCGGCGGGCGGGCGCTTCCCGAGCGGTCCGGCGTGGTCGCGGCGAGCAGCCCGCTCGACACCGGGTTCGGGTTCGGGTACTACCCGTACCGGCATGTGGGGGCGACCGCCTGGTATCTGATGGCGGCCGTGCGCTCCAACCCGTTGCGGGTCTGACCACCGGTCCCCCGGTCACGGTCAGCCGACCGGCAGGGGCTGTTCGGCCCAGATCGTCTTGCCGGTGGGGGTCTGACGGGTGCCCCAGCCCTGGGTGAGCTGGGCGACCATGTGCAGCCCGCGGCCGCCCTCGTCGTAGGAGCGGGCGCGGCGCAGATGCGGGGCCGTGCTGCTGGCGTCGGACACCTCGCAGATCAGCGTGCGGTCCCGGATCAGGCGCAGCCCGATCGGTACGTCGCCGTAGCGGATGGCGTTGGTGACCAGCTCGCTCACCACCAGCTCGGTGACGAACGCCGCTTCCTGCAGGCCCCAGGCCGCGAGCTGCCGGGTGGCCTGCGCGCGGGCGTCCGCCACGATCGCCGGGTCGGACGGCAGGGCCCAGGCGGCGACCTGGTCGGCGTGCAGGGCGCGGGTGCGCACGAGGAGGAGGGCCACGTCGTCGGCGGGGCTGTCGGGGAGCAGGTCCTTGAGGATGGCGTCGCAGGTCACCTCCAGCGACGGCACCGGGGAGGCCAGGGCCGCGCAGAGCCGTTCCAGGCCGAGGCCGACGTCGTGCTCGCGGTTCTCGATCAGGCCGTCGGTGTAGAAGGCGAGCAGGCTGCCCTCGGGCAGCTCCAGCTCGGTCGCCTCGAAGGGCAGACCGCCGACGCCGAGCACCGGGCCGGGCGTGAGGCGGACGACGCTGACCGACCCGTCGGTGAGCAGCACCGCGGGCGGGACGTGGCCGGCGCTGGCCAGGGTGCAGATCCGGGAGACCGGGTCGTAGACGGCGTACAGGCAGGTCGCGCCGATCCCGCCGGTGTACGGCAGGTCCCGGACGATGTGGTCGTCGTCCGAGGTGAGGTGGGTGACCAGGTCGTCGAGGTGGGTGAGCAGCTCGTCCGGGGGCAGGTCCACGTCGGCGAGGGTGCGCACGGCAGTGCGCAGCCGCCCCATGGTGGCCGAGGCGTGGATGCCGTGCCCGACGACGTCGCCGACGACCAGGGCGACGCGGGTGCCCGACAGCGGGACGACGTCGAACCAGTCGCCGCCGACGCCGGCGCCCGTGCCGGCGGGCAGATAGCGGTACGCCACCTCGACGGCCGCCTGCTTCGGCAGGTCGCGGGGGAGCAGGCTGCGCTGGAGGGTGAGGGCGTTGGTGCGCTCGCGGGTGTAGCGGCGGGCGTTGTCCACGCCGACGGCGGCCCGGCCCGCGAGCTCCTCGGCGAGGATCAGGTCGTCGTGCTGGAAGGGCGCGGAGTTCTTGCCGCGCACGAAGACCGCGACCCCGAGGGTGATGCCCCGGGCGCGCAGCGGGGCGGCCACCACCGAGTGGAAGCCGTGCTCGCGGACGACGGCCGCCCGCGCTTCGTGCTCGCCGACCCAGCGGGCGAAGTCGGGGTCGTCCGCGCCGCTGAGCACCGGACGTCCGCTGGTCAGGGAGCGGGCGGGCGGTGAGAACGGGGGGTAGGTGTCGATCCCGCCGAGGTCGACGGCGGCCTCGGGCACGCCCCGGTCCTCGGAGGAGGACTGGTGGGCGACCCGGCGCAGCACCACGGCGGAGTCGACCGGCCCCGGCACCGGTTCCTCCCCGCGCATCACCGAGTCGAGCAGGTCCACGCTGGCGAAGTCGGCGAGCCGCGGGACGGCCAGATCGGCGAGTTCCTGGGCGGTGCGGGTCACGTTCAGCGTGGTGCCGACGCGGCCGCCCGCCTCGTTCAGCAGGGCCAGCCGCTGCCGGGCGGCGTGCTGCTCGCTGCTGTCGAAGGCGGCGGTGCCGACGCCGGCCACCTCGCCGGTCCCGGGGTCGCGGACGGGCCACAGCTCGACGATCCAGGAGCGCTGCCGGCCCGTGGTGTGCGGCGCCGGGGCGAACCCCTCGTACCGCATCGGCACGGCCGCCTCGGCGACATGCCGCACGCACCGCAGGAACCCCTCGTCGGTACGGGCCCGGCCGAGCGGGTCGGTGTCCGCGCCCGTGTTCAGCCGCCAGGAGCCCGATGCGGCGCTGTAGGTGGACAGGGCGATCGAGGACTGGGCGAAGGCCCACTCCACCAGGCGCCGGTCGTGCTCCGAGGCGGGGGTTCCGGTGGTGGCGGTGACCACGAACGCCTGGGCCGCGCCCGCGCCGTCCAGCAGAGGACGGGCGTGCAGGGTCAGCCCGACGCGGTGGCCGTCGCGGTGCCTGAGGTCCGCGGTGCCGCTCCACTCCGGGGAGCCGACCGGGGAGAAGCCGGTCGCCTCCCGGTCCACGAGGAGGTCGGCCGCGGCCCGTCCCACCACCTCGGCGGGGCGGTACCCGAGCAGCCGCCGGGCGCCCTCGCTCCACCCCGTGACGATGCCCTCCAGGCTGACGGTGGCTGTCGCGGCATCTGGTGACCACCCGCTGTGACCGAGGCTGTGATCAGAAGTGGCCATAAGTGCTCAACTCGCACGAGTGATGTTACTCACGGTTCCAGCGTGCGCGTCGCGCGAGAATCGGACAAGTCGGTTTCCTGTGCATGGATCGACGGCAGCCAGACGGATGGAGGGGTCGGGTCATGGGCTATTCCGGTACGCCGCTCGCCAGGAAGATCGGCATCAAGCCGGGCCACCGGGTCCGGCTCCGTCACGCGCCGCCCCGCTGGGACATCCCCGGGCTGCCGGAGGGCTGCGACGTGGCCGAGGGAAGCGCGCGCGGCGCGGACGTCGCCGTCGCGTTCTACCGGTCGTACGGCGATCTCGTCGCCGAGGGTCCCGCGCTGGCCGATGACCTCGCCGACGACGCCATGCTGTGGATCGCCTGGCCGCGGCGGGCGGCCGGCCATGTCAGCGACATCACCGAGAACGCGCTGCGGGATCTCTTCCTCCCGCTCGGCGTGGTCGATGTCAAGGTCGCGGCGCTGGGGGAAGACTGGTCGGGCCTGAAGTTCGTACGGCGCAGGGAGAACCGCCGTAGCTAGGGGGCGGATACGGGGAACGGGAGACGTCCTCCCCGTGAACCACTAGCATCGCGCCGGTAACGGCAGCCGGGACGAAGTGGGTGCAGGGCATGACGGAACCGACGATCGCGGTCGCCGTGGTGACCATGGGCAACCGTCCCGACGAGGTCGACGCGCTGCTGCGGTCCGTGGCCAAACAGGACCTCGCCCCGCGCCGGATCGTCATCGTGGGCAACGGCTGCCCGCTGCCCGAGTTCGCCGAGCGGCTGTCGCTGCCCGGCGAGGTGACCCCGATCGAGCTCGACGAGAACCTGGGCTGCCCCGGCGGCCGCAACGCGGCCCTCGCCCGCCTCCGTGAGTTCGGGGACGTCGACGTCGTGGTCGAGCTGGACGACGACGGTCTCCTCGTCGACGCCGACGTGCTGCGCCGGGTACGGGACCTGTACGCCGCCGACGACCGGCTCGGCATCGTCGGCTTCCGCATCGCCGACGAGCACGGTGAGACCCAGCAGCGGCACGTGCCCAGGATCGGCAAGTCGGATCCGCTCCGGGGCGGCTACGTCACCGGTTTCCTCGGCGGCGGACACGCGCTGAGCATGGCGATGCTGGCGGAGACCGGGGACTGGCCCGCCGAGTTCTTCTTCGCCCACGAGGAGACCGATCTGGCCTGGCGGGCCGCCGACGCCGGCTGGCGCATTCTCTACGCCCCCGAGCTCCTCCTCCAGCACCCGAAGACCTCGCCCGCCCGGCACGCCATCTACTACCGGGTGAACGCCCGCAACCGCGTCTGGCTGACCCGCCGCCGGCTGCCGCTCGCGCTCATCCCCGTCCACCTGGGCGTCTGGATCCTGCTCACCCTCGCCCGCAACCGGTCGCTCGGCGGGCTGCGCGCCTGGTTCGGCGGCTTCCTGGAAGGCCTGCGGGAACCGGCGGGCGAGCGACGTCCCATGCGGTGGCGGACGGTGTGGCGGCTGTGCCGGCTGGGACGGCCACCGGTCATCTGACCCGGTGGAGGACCGAGCGGGGCCGGGCCCTGCGGTGTGGCGCGGGCCGCTGAGAGGTGCGGCGCCTTTCAGCCGGCCCGAGCCGGGAGTGATCGGGTGCCCCGCGCGAGCCGAAGGCGGCCGGTTCGAGCGTGGGGAGTCGGCGAGTGACGACAATGCGGCGGATGCGCCTGCCGGACCCGCGACGCCGGGATGACCCAAACGGCGGGGCCCAGGTGAGCGGGATGAGGGCCCCGGCCGTTCACCTCCGCCGACCGGGGCCCCTATCCCCGGATCCGGCCACGGCGGCGGCACTCCCCCGAGCTGCGCGTCATACGCGCGCACCGTCGGGCCGGATCCGATGTAGTGATCAGATTAAGCCATGCGGATGGATGACTGACATCCGGTCAACCTCGTGCGGCGGGAGCGTCGTTCGTTCGGTCGGTCCCTCCCCACCTGCACAGATCACCTCGCATCGGCATAACACTCCACCACCGCGGTGGTGAACGGAAACCGCACCGGCGTCCGTCCGAACGTCAGCCGCCCGGCCAGGTCCGCCGCCTCGCGGATCGCCACCACGACGGCCTCGGCCTCCTCCTCGGGACAGTGCACGATCACCTCGTCGTGCTGGAAGAAGACCAGTTCCGCCGCCATGCCCGCGCAGGCCTGCCGCAGCGCCGCGAGCATCAGCAGGGCCCAGTCGGCGGCGCTGCCCTGGACGACGAAGTTGCGCGCGAAGCGGCCGCGGGCGCGGGCGTTGGTGGAGGCGTAGCCCGGCACCCACTCCTGCGGCCCGGTGCCGTCGGCCGGCTCGGCCCCGGTGTCCGGGACCGGGATCCCCGCCTCCTCGGCCGCGTCGTCCGTCGCCCCGGCCGCCGGCGGACAGGTCCGCCCCAGCCACGTGCGCACGAGCCGCCCCTCCTCACCGGCGCGCGCCGCGTCGTCGACGTACGCCACCGCCCTCGGGAAGCGGCGTCTGAGCGCGGCGAGGTTCTTGAGCCCGTCGCCGGAGGTCTGCCCGTAGACCGCACCCAGCACGGCGAGCTTGGCCTGCGCGCGATCGCCGGAGAACGCGCGGTCGGAGACGGACTGGTACAGGTCCGTCTCCCGCCCGGCCACCTCCATCAGCCCGGGGTCCCGGGAGATCGCGGCGAGCACCCGCGGCTCCATCTGGTCGGCGTCCGCCACGACCAGCCGCCAGCCGGGGTCGGCGACGACCGCCCGCCGGATGACCTTCGGGATCTGCAGCGCGCCACCGCCGTTGGTCACCCACCGGCCGGTGACCGTGCCGCCCGCGAGGAACTCCGGCCGGAACCGCCCGTCGCGCACCCAGTCCTGCAGCCAGGACCAGCCGTGGGCCACCCAGATCCGGTACAGCTTCTTGTACTCGACGAGCGGCTTCACGGCCGGATGGTCGAGGGACTCGATCTCCCAGCGCCGGGTCGATCTGATCCTGATCCCGGCCTGTGCGAAGGCCTTGATGACGTCCGCCGGCAGATCGGGCCGCACCCGGCGCCCGAACGCCGCCGACACCTCGTCCGCCAGCTCGGCCAGCCGCCGCGGCTCCCCGCCCCCGGCATACCGCTCGCCCAGCAACTCGTGCAGCACCCGGCGGTGCACCTCGGCGCTCCACGGCAGCCCGGCCCGGTTCATCTCGGCGGCGACGAGCATGCCCGCCGACTCGGCCGCCGTCAGCAGCCGCATCCGCTCGGGGTGCGCGGCCCTGTCGTGCCGGCGCTGCTGGTCGGCGTAGACCTCGACGAGGTCGGCGAGCGGGACGTGCACCGCCTGGGGCTCGAAGAGCGAGGACTGTGAGCCCGGTTCGGCCGCACGCTGGGGCGGATCGGGCGGTACCGGCCCGCCCCGCAGCCGGGCGAGGGCGGCGGCGGCCGATCTCGGCTCCCCGTACCGCCCCTCGTGGCCGAGCAGGAGGGTCTCGGCGTCCTCGATGTCGTAGCACCGCTCCACTCGCACCCCCGCGGCGAGCAGGCGGGGATAGACCTCGGCGGTGGACCGCCACACCCACCGCGTGACCTCCGGCCGCCCGCGCACGGCCTCGGCCGGGTCCGCCTCCCGCCGCACCGGCCCGGCGAGCAGCCCGTCCGGACCGAGGGGGGCGAGCTCCACGCCGCCGTCCTCGGCCGGAGCGAGCGCCCACCGGTCGGTCATGGAAGCGAGTGTGGCACCCGGGTCTGACAACGGCTTCAGCTCTGCACCCCGCCCTCCTCGGTGAACGTCATCTTCAGCGTGGCGAGTGCCGCGGCGAGGTACTCCTCCGTCGCGGCCTTGGTCAGGCCGAGGCCCGACAGGACTCCCTCGCCGTTCTCGAACTCCAGCAGGGCGAGCAGGAGATGCTCGGTGCCGATGTAGTTGTGGCCCAGGCGCAGGGCCTCGCGGAAGGTCAGTTCCAGGACCTTCTTGGCGTCGGAGCCGTACGGGACGAGGTCCGGTGCCTCCTCGACGGCCGGCGGCAGCGCGGCGGTGGCCGCTTGCCGAACGGTGTCCAGGAGGACACCCTGCGCGGCGACGGCTTTGGCGGCCAGGCCCTCCGGTTCGGCCAGCAGGCCGAGGACGAGGTGTTCGGGGCGGCCCTCGGCGTTGCGGGCGGCGACGGCCTCGTTGTGGGCGGCCATGACCACGTTGCGGGCACGGGGGGTGTACCGCTGGAAGCCCTGGCTGGGGTCGAGGTCGGTCGACTCCTTCGGCACGAACCGCTTCTGCGCGGCCTGCCGGGTGACGCCCATGCTCTTGCCGATGTCGGTCCAGGAGGCCCCCGACCGCCGTGCCTGGTCCACGAAGTGCCCGATCAGGTGGTCGGCCACGTCGCCGAGGTGATCAGCGGCGATCACCGCGTCCTCGAGCTGGTCGAGGGGTTCGTGGTGGGCCTTCTTGATGGCCGCGATGAGTTCGTCGAGACGTACGGATGACGTGATGCTCGGGTTCGTCGACATGTGTCAACCGTAGGTTGACACTCCGGGAGTGTCAACCCGTGGTTGACAGGGTCGTCATAGCCTCTTGGCGAAGCAGCGACTGTCGGAATAGCCGCGATACGGCCCGAAGTTGGCCGTCGGCTCATACCCGCTTGAGGTGTAGAGCGCCATGGCCTCCGGCAGGGGAGTGCCCGTCTCCAGGACCATCCGGATCCGCCCGGCCGCCCGCGCGCTCTCCTCCAGCGCTCGCAGAACACGGCGGGCGAGCCCCCGCCCTCTGGCCTCGGGCGCCACGTACATGCGCTTGACCTCGGCATCGCCGTCCGCGTACCCCTCCTCGTCCTCTTCCTGCGCACGCCAGCCGCCGCACGCCACGGCCTTGTCGCCGAGGTGCGCGATGAGGAACAGGCCGTGCGGCGGGTCGAAGTGGCCCGGGTGCAGCGGGGTCATGTCGTCGTATCCGTAACGCCGCATGTACTCGGCCTGCGCGAGGGCGGACAGTCTCACGGCGTCGGGGTGGTCGAAGCGGACGGGGCGGATCTGCTCCATGGACTCCATGACGGCGGAACGTAGGGGCGGTCCTCCTCCTCCCACAACGCAATTACCATCCCTTGGTGAGCACGCCCAGCACCGTCGACCGCGCCTTCGAGGCCGCCCTCTACGACACCGGCCACACCGCCCTCGACACCGGCGCCTCCCTCCTCGCCGCCGACCCCGCCACGGACGCCGAACTCGCCCGGCGCGGACAGGAGTTCGTGGCGGCCGCCTGGCGGCGCGGCTGGCAGCCCGCCGACGTCGTACGGCTCGTGCGGCGCGACCTGGACGACGTCCACGTACGACTGCTCTCGGCGCTGATCCGCGCGCAGCAGCCGTACGACCGCCCCCGTGGCCCCCGCTGGACGGCGCAGCTCGACGACCTGCCCACCGAGGCCCCGCCCCGCACCGACCGCTTCTCGCACGCGACCGCCGTCCTGGAGCTGTACCGCCTCCTGCTGGGCCTGCCCGCGCTGGAGCCCCTGGAGGAGGCGGCCGGGCCGGCCGGCGAGGCCGCCCGGCCCGAGTCACGCATGCTCACCCGCATCCGCGCGCTCCTGGCGAAGGCGGAGGCGACCGGCTTCCCCGAGGAGGCGGAGGCGCTCAGCGCCAAGGCGCAGGAGCTGATGGCCCGGCACAGCATCGACGAGGCGCTGATCGCGACCCGCGAGCACACCGCGAAGGACGCCCCGGGCGCCTGCCGGATCGGCGTGGAGCCGCCGTACGAGCAGGCGAAGGCCGTCCTGCTGGACGCGGTGGCGACCGCCAACCACTGCCGTGCCGTGTGGAACGAACCCTTCGGCTTCTCCACGGTCGTCGGCTTCGAAGCCGATCTGGAGGCGGTCGAGCTCCTCTACACCTCGCTCCTCGTGCAGGCCCAGACCGCGCTGACGAAGGCGGAGGCGGCCCAGCGCGCGGGCGGCCGCAAGCGCACCAAGACCTTCCGCCAGTCGTTCCTGGCGGCCTACGCCCACCGCACGGGCACCCGCCTGGCCGCGGCGGCACAGACCCAGGTCACCCAGGACCTGCTCCCGGTCCTCGCCTCCCGCGAGGTCGCGGTCACCGACCGCCTGGACCGCATGTTCCCGGAGACGACCACGACCCGCCTGCGCGGCGTCACCGACGAGGCGGGCTGGGTGGAGGGTGCGCAGGCGGCCGACCGGGCGCAGGTGGAAGGCCGCCCCCGGCTCAGTCCCCGGCCTGCGCGAAAGCGCTGACCGAGGCCTTGAGGACGCCCGGGTTGTCCTCACCTTGGACCGGTCCGTACGACCACTTGTAGCTCTGCTGGGTCGTCGCCCCCGGCAGGCCGATCTTCAGCGTCTTCGCGTCCAGGGTGTCCTTGCCGCCGGCCTCGCCGCGCTCGTAGGTGATGACGAACCTGGCCGCGGTGCCCTCGTCCAGGGTCAGCTTCACGGCCTTGGCGCCCTCCTGCGGCAGGAGGTTGGCCGACCTGTCGGAGGCGTACAGGTCGACGCCCGGGAAGCCCCGCAGCGTGCACCGGGGGCCCTTGTTGGTGAGGGTGACGGGCACGTTGCCGGTGTCCCCGGCGGCCGGGGCGGCGTTGGCGGGCCCGACCTGCACGGCCATGCCGCCGATCCGGCAGGCGGAACCGGCCTTGCCGGCCTGGCTGTTGTCCGTGCCTCCGCCGTCCCCGCCGTCGTCGCAGGCGGTCAGGAGGAGGGCCGCGGCGAGGGCGGCGACGGTGAGGGAGGTGGCGCGCATGGTGTCCTTCGGGGAGTGACGTCGGCAAGGCTGTGACGTCGATGATCGCGTGCGGTCACCGCATCCGGCGTCACGACCCCGGAACGGCCGTGGGCAGCCCCGGCGGCAGCTTGCCGCCCTCCGCCTTGGTGTACGTCTCCGTACCGAGTCCGCCCTCCCACGTCACCTTCAGCGACGTCTTGCCGACGGAGTCGACCGTCCCGGACGCCCGGTCCTTGCCGCCGCCGGTGCACTTCAGGCGGATCATCCGCATCCCGCCCTGCTCGCCGGCGGTCCCGCTGCACACGGTCCCGCCGGTCGCGAAGAGCCCTGCCTGCGTGCCGTTGACCATGAGCACCACCGCCTTGCCGCCGGTGGTGGCGAGCCAGTTGCCCTCCAGCTCACCGGCCGCGGAGGCCGGCCCGCCGGTCCCGCCGCCGGTGTCGGCACTGGCGGTCGCGGAGGGACTGGAGTCGTCCGTGGAGGCGGAGTCGGAGTCGGAGCCGCCGTCGCCGCTGCACGCGGTGAGGGCGAGCGCACCCGCAAGCGAGGCGGCCACGGCCGCGACCCGCATCCGCCGGCCCGGCATCGTGCGCGTACGCGAGAAAGTCGCCGAGATCACTGGTAGCTCCCAAGCTGTAGCGGTCGGCATACGGCCGAATCGGCCATCTGACCGAAACGACCGCAGCAAGTTACCAGGCAGTCCCCCGGCGGCCCCGGAACGTGCCGGACCTACCAGGACGACTTGCGCACGCCCGGCAGATACCCGGCGTGCGCCTGCTCCCGCAGCGACACCCGGGACAGTCCGAAGGCACGGAAGTACCCGCGCGGCCGCCCGTCCACCTGGTCCCGGTTGCGCACCCGCGTGGCGCTGGCGTCCCGCGGCTGCCTGCGCAACTCGCGCTGCGCGGCGAGCCGTTCGGCGTCGCTGGACGACGGCCTGCGGATGATCTCCTTCAGCTCGGCCCGCCGCTCGGCGTACCGCGCGACGATCTCCTGCCGCTTCCCGTTCTTCGCGATCTTGCTCTTCTTGGCCATCAGACCCTCACTCCCCGCGCGCGGATACGGGCGACGGCCGCCTCGACGCCGATGACGTCGACGGTCTTGATGCCCTTGGCGCTCAGCCGCAGCCGCACATACCGGCCCTCGCTCGGCAGCCAGTAGCGCTTGGTCTGGATGTTGGGGTCGAAGCGGCGGGAGGTCCGCCGGTGGGAGTGGGAAATGGTGTTGCCGAAGCCGGGCCGGGCGCCGGTCAGCATGCAGTGGGCGGACACGGGTGACCAACCTCTCCTCGCTCGTAGCTGTTAATGGAATTCATTTTCAGTAAGATAGCAGCATGGCACGCAACGAACTCCGTCCGGTCATCAAGCTCCGGTCCACCGCCGGCTACACCTACGTGACCCGCAAGAACCGCCGCAACGACCCGGACCGCATGACCCTGCGCAAGCACGACCCGGTCGCCGGCCGCCACGTCGACTTCCGAGAGGAGCGCTGAGGACCGTCATGCGCAAGGGAATCCACCCCTCCTACGGCCCCGTCGTCTTCCGCGACCGAGCCGCGGGCCACGCGTTCCTGACCCGCTCGACCCTGGCCGGCGTACCGACCGGCAAGACGATCGAGTGGGAGGACGGCAACACCTACCCGGTCGTCGACGTCGAGATCTCGAACGTCAGCCACCCCTTCTACACGGGCACGGCCCGCGTCCTGGACACGGCCGGCCGCGTGGAGCGCTTCGAGCGCCGCTACGGAAAGCAGGGCTGACGAGGTGCCCGAGCTCTCCGTCGTGATCGTCGGCGGCCTGCACGCCGACGCCCGCAGGGCGACCGTGGACCAGCTGCTCGCCGACGTCCCCGACAGCGTCGTACTCCACCACGACCTGGCGACGGCCGCCGCCGGCACGGTCGTCCGTACGATCCGAGACGCCACCGGCATCGTCAGCGCCGGCGAGGCGCCCCTCGTGAACGACTGCGCCTGCTGCGCCCTGCGCGAGGACCTGGTGCCGGAGCTGCTGCGCATCCGGGACGCGGGCGGCACCCGCATGGCGGTCGTCGAACTGTGGGACTCGGTGGAGCCCAAGGCCATGGCCGAGGTGGTCACGGCCGGCGGGCTGACGGTCACCGGCGTGATCACCGCGGTCGACCCGGCGCTGGTCCTGCCGTACCTGGGCAACGGCGACGACCTGGCCGAGGGCGGCCTGGCGGCCGCGGCGACCGACCAGCGCACGGTCGCCGACACCTTCGCGCGGCAGCTGGAGTACGCCCCGGTGCTCGCCCTCGCCGACTCCCCGGAGGCCGACGACGAGGACCGCGAACTGCTCGCCCAGCTCCACCCGACCGCCCGCCAGGTCCCGATCACCGGGGGCGGCCCGGCGGCAGCGTCGGCCCCCGGCGCCGCAGCCGACGACCTGATGGTTCCGCCCCCGCGTCGCCGCCCCCTTTCTCTCCTCGCTCAGGCGGCGTTGGCCGGCTTCGACGTCGAATCGGCCGCTGCGGCCCAGCATCCGGCGTGCGCCCTGCTCCCCGCCGAGGCGGACGCACACGGCGTCTCCACCCTCGTCTGGCACCGCCGCCGCCCCTTCCACCCCGAGCGGCTGTACTCGGCGCTGGAGGACCTGACCTGCGCGGCAGCCCGCAGCCGGGGCCGTTTCTGGCTGGCCGACAAACCCGACGTCCTCCTGCACTGGGACGCGGCGGGCGGCGCCCTGTGCGTGGAGAGCGCGGGCCCCTGGCTCGCCTCCCTGCCCGACGCGGCCTGGGACATGGTCCCGCCGGTCCGCCGTGCCGCCGCCGCGCTGGACTGGCACCCCGAGCACGGCGACTGCTGCCAGCACCTGGTCTTCACGTCCCCCGGTCTCGACCGCGACGGCCTGACCCACCTCCTCGAGTCCTGCCTCCTCACGGACGCCGAGTACGCCGCCGGCCGCGACGCCTGGAAACAACTCCCGCCCGCCTTCGACACCCTCCTGGAGGTCTGACCCCATGCCCCGCACGTCCGCCCGCAAGCCGGCGAAAGCCCGCCCCAATCCCCTGGACCAGGCCGGCATCACCTACATCGACTACAAGGACACCGACCTCCTCCGAAAGTTCATCTCCGACCGAGGCAAGATCCGAAGCCGCCGCGTCACCCGGGTAACGGCCCAACAGCAACGCCAACTGGCCCAGGCCATCAAGAACGCCCGCGAGATGGCCCTCCTCCCGTACACCGGCCGCTGACCGAGGCCCCTTCGGGGCCGTGCCGGGGGCCTGCGGCCCCCGGACCCCCGCTTCGGCCCTGAAGGGGCCTCGTCCACGCGGCGACGCACAAGGGCGAGTCGTTCAACCGGTTCTCCCAGTGGGTCGGCTTCGGCAACGGCGGCGTGATCGCCGACAACGACCCCGTCGAGCAGGAGAAGACCGCGAAATTCAACGCGCTGCTGTCCAACGCGGTGATCTTCCACAGCGCGCTCGACATCGCCGAGATCGTGCGCCGGCTGCAGGCCGAAGGGTTGGACATCGACCCGGAGGACCTGGCGCAGGTCTCGCCGTATCTGACCGAGCACAGTCGCCGCTTCGGCGAATACTCCGCTCACGAACTGGCTTTTCGCAGGCCGCGTTTGTCCATGTGTCCACGAGTCGGGGGCTGTCACATCACTGCCAACCCGGTGGGGCGTCATCTTCAGGTCTGCGTGGGCTCCTGATCGTGGTGTTCTTGCTCCTGCGCCCAGATGGCCGCCCATTCGTCGAGCGGACGGAGGGCGTGACCGAGTGCTGTCCCCAGCCGGGTGAGCTCGTAGCCATCGGCCGAAGGGGCGATGATCCCGCTCGATGCGAGTTCGCGGAGCCGCTGGTAGAGGACGCTGGACGACATGCCTTCGCACCGTGCCAACAGCGCGCGGGCGCCGAGCGGGCCCGAACGGAGCTCCCAGAGAATTCGCAGCGCCCACCGGCGGCCGAACAGGTCCATCGCGGCCATGATCGGTCGGCCGGTCGTCGATCCACGAACCGGTGTTCCTGGGCGCGGCGTTGACATACGCCTCCTTGTGTTTCGGTATTCGAAACACTAACATCCGTCCGGCGTTTCTAATTTCGAAACGAGCTCGACGGGAGAGCCGATGCCGCGGATAGCCCTGCTGGAACCGCCGGATACCGACCAGGTCGGCGCACTGCTCGCGGGCATGATGCCCGGAGAGGCCCCACCGATCGGGCTGTTCCGGATGTTCGCCAGAAGCCTCCCGATGGCCGGCGCCATGCGCGAGTGGGGTCGCTACGAGTCGTTGACGTTCGCCGAGCGAGTCGGCCTCACTCACGAGCAGGCGACTTCGCTGGTGCACGGCGGTCCCGCCGACGAATGCCGGACAGCCGGGCCCGGGTGGTATCACGCCGTCGGCTTCGCCGCCCGCACTGCTCGCATACCGAACGAGCCCGGCGCACCACGCTTCGCCGACTTCCCGCCCCGCACTCGATGACGCGCCCTACCCGGCCTGCCGGCCACGACGACCTGCCCGTCACGATCGTCCACGCATGCCTGCGTGAGGGCCGTGGAGGCAGTCCGACGGCAGTCGTGGACGAGACGCCCTGGAGGCGGGCCGGCAGACCGTTGACCGATGGCGAGCGCCGCCTCGTGCCTGCCCTGGTCGGCGCCTCGCATGCCGTCTTCCTCTCGGATGACCGCGATCCGGCAGACAGGAGGGGGATCGGGCAGCCCGTGCTCCAGGTGCGCTTCTTCACTCCCGAGACGGAACTGCCCGCGTGCGGTCACGGCGCTGGGGCCGTGTCTCCTCCTTGCGAGGACGGGCTGGAATGCCCGCCATGGCCGACCCCGTCGACCGGGAGGCCTTTGTTTCCGTCTCCGGCAGTCGCGGGTGGCAGAGCCGCACCAGGCCGGATCGTCACGTCCTCACCGATGCCCGGCCCTCCGTCGCCGGGATCGATCAACCTGAACATCAATTCGAAGTCGGCCATGTCCGGCTGAACGCAGGAGGTTTCCATGGCCAAGGGCTACTGGGTCAGCGTCTACCCCGCCATTTCCGACCCTGAGGGGCTGACTGCCTACAACGAGCTGGCGGGTCCGGCTGTCCGGGCTGGGGGCGGGCGCGTCCTGTCCAATTTCGGTCGAGTCGTCGCCCACGAGGCCGGAATCACCGAACGCGTCGTTCTGATCGAGTTCGACAGCTTTGAACAGGCCGTCGCGGCATACGAGAGCGAGGCCTACCAGAAGGCGCTGGTGGCCCTCCCCGACGGCTTCGAGCGGGACTTCCGCATCGTCGAAGGCGTCGACTGACCGACGGGCCCAGCCATCGACGACTCACGAGACGAGGTCCGGGCCGACTGGGATCACGCCCGCAGACAACCGACGCACCCGCCCCGTACGAGCACCCGTGAACCCTGCCACGCCACCAGCAGATCCAGCCCGACCTGATCATCCCCGCTTACGACCATGATCGTTCTCGCCGGTGAGTCGGGCGACGAGACCCAGACCAAGATCATCCCATGGCCCGTTTCTGCCGTAGCCGGGTCACACCCTGGCGCGGCCCCGACCCGCGACGATGCTGCAGGCGCTACCCGCACACGCCCAACTACGTTTCACACAACGTCACTTGGCGTGGAACAAGAACGCCCCCGAACGCGTCTCTTGCTAATGCACGCATGTGATGCGATGCCTGGGGCATGCGCTGGAACGCATATGGGGCCGCGTACGTCACAGGAGTAACCGCAGGAACCCCCCGCGTGCACGTGCATCTGCTCCTGCAGCTGCACGTGAACAAAGCTATGATCCGGGAGCAGTTGACCACTGCACCACCAGCGGCACCACCCGCTGCACCACCTCTCGCATCAATGGCCTAGAAGCCACCGCACCACCGGGGAGCGACCTGTGGACCACGACGTGTACAACGGCATGGCAGCCACGGCTCTGACCGGCGTGGCCTGGCAGAAGAGCAGGCACAGCAACTCGCAGGGCTCCTGCGTCGAGTTCGCCCGACTCCCCGGCGGAGACGTGGCCGTACGCAACTCGCGCTTCCCGGACGGCCCCGCCCTCGTCTACACGCGCGCCGAGATCGAGGCGATGCTCCTGGGCATCAAGGACGGCGAGTTCGACCACCTGATCGTCGGCTGACAGAACCGGGGCGATCGGCGCCTTTCGTACCGTAAGAACCGCCCCAGCCCCGCGCAACGCGCGTAGAACCGCGGCGTCAGCAAACGCCGCGCAGTATCAGTCCGTCGAGGCCGAACCCGAGCCCGAAGCGGTGCCCGAGCCCGAAGCCGCCCCACCCTCCGACGGCCCCTGGACGCGGAACAGCGCCCATACGACCTTCCCGCTGAGCGTCCCCGCCAGCGGATGCCATCCCCAGCCGTCACTGAAGGAGTCGACAAGGAACAACCCCCGACCGGACTCGGCCGAGAAGTCGTCGGAGTCACGCGCGACCGGGCTCTCGTGACTGGGATCGCGCACCGCGCACACCAGCCGCTCGGTCCACCGCATCAGATGCAAGCGCACGGGCGGCGTCTGCTCGGGTATGCGCTGCGCGCTCGCCGGCAGCGCATGCCGCAAGGCGTTGGTCACCAACTCCGAGACCACGAGGCAGACGTCGTCGAAGCGATACCCCAACTGCCACTGGTCAAGAGTGCGCCGGGTGAACTTCCGCGCCTCACGCACCGCTTCGTAGCGGGCCGGCAGAGCACAGGAGGCGGCGCTGGACACGGCTGCGGGATCCAGCGGCGGAAGGCCCTGCCGTAACGGCTCGAGCATGGTCGATCCATTCGTCCCCATGCGAGGCACTCCCGGGAATTCGCGGTCGTTGCGATGCAGCGGTTGCGCGGGACCATGGTTTCGGATGCGCAGAGCAGATGCAAGGGCAGATGCACGTGCACGTGACCGAATTGGACGTTCCCGTACCGCTTCTTGGCCATTTTTTCCGCCAACTTCCGTGCCTCTCCTTGCTTTCCGTATCCCCTCCGTCACGGCTCCCTGACAGGAATCCTTGTCTTCTTTCCATCTCTGTAATCGGACGAGTACTGCTCGAAGTGATTTAGTGGCAGACTGCGGGCCCTGGAGACGGTTGGGGAGGCTGGCGAACGTGAGCGCGGGAGAGCCCGGATCGGTGGTGCGGCGCATGCTGCTCGGCTCGCAACTGAGGCGACTGCGGGAAGCACGCGGGATCACGCGCGAGGCGGCGGGTTACTCGATCCGCGCCTCCGAGTCGAAGATCAGCCGGATGGAGTTGGGCCGGGTGAGCTTCAAGACACGGGACGTCGAAGACCTGCTGACGCTGTACGGCATCACGGACGAGCAGGAACGCAACTCGCTCCTCTCCCTCGCCCGCGAGGCCAACGTCGCGGGCTGGTGGCACAGTTACTCGGACGTCCTGCCCAGCTGGTTCCCCACCTACGTCGGCCTGGAGGGCGCCGCCAGCCTCATCCGGGTCTACGAGGTGCAGTTCGTGCACGGCCTGCTGCAGACCGAGGAATACGCCCGCGCGGTCGTGCGGCGCGGCATGAAGGGCGCCAGCGAGGCGGACGTCGAGCGGCGCGTGGCGCTGCGCCTGGAGCGGCAGAAGTACCTCGTCTCCGAGAACGCTCCCGAGTTCCACATCGTCCTGGACGAGGCCGCCCTGCGCCGCCCCTACGGCGACCGCGAGGTCATGCGCGGCCAGCTCCAGCACCTCATCGAGGTCTCCGAGCACCCGAACGTACGGCTGCAGGTCATGCCGTTCAGCTTCGGCGGCCACTCCGGCGAGTCCGGCGCCTTCACCATCCTCAGCTTCCCGGAGTCGGACCTCTCGGACGTCGTCTACCTGGAACAGCTCACCAGCGCGCTCTACCTCGACAAGCACGAGGACGTCACCCAGTACGAGAAGGCGCTGAAGGAGCTCCAGCAGGACAGCCCCGGACCGGACGAGAGCCGGGACCTGCTGCGGGGCCTTCTCCAGCTTTCCTAGGGATTCCCCTTCGTTCACCGGCGGAGCCACCCAACTCACTTGAAACGCAAGTACGATGACGTGTGATCAGACCGTGAAGTTGATCAAGTCGATCAAGTTGATCGGGGTGGCTGCTACGGATGAGGGATCACATGTCGTCGTACTTCACCGACCTGGCTCAGCAGTACATCGACGGTGAATGGCGCCCGGGCACCGGCTCCTGGGACATCATCGACTTCAACCCGTACGACGGCGAGAAGCTGGCGTCGATCACCATAGCCACGGTCGACGAGGTGGATCAGGCCTACCGGGCGGCCGCCCGCGCCCAGAAGCAGTGGTCCGCGACCAATCCGTACGCCCGCCGCGCCGTCTTCGAGAAGGCGCTGCGTCTGATCGAGGACCGCGAGCAGGAGCTCGCCGAGGTGATCATCGCCGAGCTCGGCGGCACCCGGCTGAAGGCGGCCTTCGAACTCCACCTCGCCAAGGAGTTCCTGCGCGAGGCGATCCACCTGGCCCTGCGCCCCGAGGGCAAGATCATCCCCTCTCCGACGGACGGCAAGGAGAACCGCGTCTACCGCGTCCCGGTCGGCGTCGTGGGCGTCATCAGCCCCTTCAACTTCCCGTTCCTCCTCTCGATCAAGTCGGTCGCCCCGGCCCTCGCGCTCGGCAACGCCGTGGTCCTCAAGCCCCACCAGAACACTCCGGTCTGCGGCGGCTCCCTGGTCGCGAAGATCTTCGAGGACGCGGGCCTGCCGGCCGGCCTGCTCAACGTCGTCATCACCGACATCGCGGAGATCGGCGACGCCTTCCTGGAGCACCCGGTCCCGAAGGTCATCTCCTTCACCGGCTCGGACAAGGTCGGCCGCCATGTCGCCACCGTCTGCGCCTCCCACTTCAAGCGCTCGGTCCTCGAACTCGGCGGCAACAGCGCACTGGTGGTCCTCGACGACGCCGACATCGACTACGCGGTCGACGCGGCGGTCTTCAGCCGGTACGTCCACCAGGGCCAGGTCTGCATGGCCGCGAACCGGGTCCTCGTGGACCGTTCGATCGCCGACGAGTTCACCGAGAAGTTCGTCGCCAAGGTCAGGACCCTCAAGACGGGCGACCCGCGCGACTCGGAGACCGTCATCGGCCCGGTGATCAACTCCTCGCAGGCGGAGGCGATTTCTGCAACGGTCGAGCAGGCGATCGCCGAGGGCGCGACGGCCCTGGTGCACGGCACGACGACGGACAACCTGGTCGAGCCGTCCGTCCTGACCGGCCTCCCGGCCGACTCGGCCCTCCTGCGTCAGGAGGTCTTCGGCCCGGTCGCCTTCCTCGTCCCCTTCGACGGCGAGGAGGAGGCCGTACGCCTGGTCAACGACACCCCGTACGGCCTGAGCGGCGCCGTCCACACCGGGAACATCGAGCGGGGCGTGAACTTCGCCAAGCAGATCGACACCGGCATGTTCCATGTGAACGACGGCACGGTCCACGACGAGCCGATCGTCCCCTTCGGCGGCGAGAAGCACTCCGGTCTCGGCCGCCTGAACGGCGAGACGATGCTGGACGCGTTCACGACGATCAAGTGGATCTCGGTGCAGCACGGGCGCAGCGGCTTCCCGTTCTAACCTGGACCGCATGTCAGCGATCCGTCTCCTAGTGCTCGGCGCGGTCCGTATGCACGGCCGCGCCCACGGCTACCAGGTGCGGGGCGACCTGGAGTACTGGGGCGCCCACGAGTGGTCCAACGCCAAGCCCGGCTCGATCTACCACGCCCTGAAGCAGATGGCGAAGCAGGGGCTGCTGCACGCGCACGAGATCGCGCCGTCCACGGCCGGCGGACCGCCGCGCACGGAGTACGAGGTCACCGAGCGGGGCACCGAGGAGTACTTCCGGCTGCTGCGTGACGCGCTGGTCACCTACGACCAGCGGGGGGACATGAAGACCGCGGCGATCGGCTTCTTCGTCGACCTGCCGCGGGCCGAGGCGGTGACGCTGCTGAAGGAGCGGACCCGGCGGATCGAGGAGTGGCGGGCCTCGGTCCTGGAGCACTATGTGCCGGAGGACGGTCCCGAGCAGCTGGGACACATCGGCGAGATCATGAACATGTGGGTCCACACCGCGGACTCCGAGGGCGAGTGGACCCGCGGCCTGATCGAGCGCGTCGAGGGCGGCGCCTACACGTTCGCCGACGAGGGGAATCCGTTCGTGGGTGTGTTGGCCGAGGGCCAGGAGAATCCGTATGCGACGGGGGAGTCCCATCCCGAGGACGCTCGCTAATCAAGTTTGACCAACGGGTCGGCGGGGTCTACCTTCGAGCAGGTAGTCAAGTTTGACTAGCGAGGGGGTTCCCGTGGCCGACACGGCGATCATCGTCGAAGGCGCACAGAAGAAGTACGGCGACAAGAAGGCACTGGACGGACTCGATCTGCAGGTCGAACGCGGCACGGTGCACGGAGTGCTCGGCCCGAACGGCGCCGGCAAGACGACCCTGGTCCGCGTCCTGTCCACCCTGCTGCGCCCGGACGCGGGCCGCATCGAGGTGGCGGGGCACGATGTGGTGCGCCAGGCGTACGAGGTCCGCCTGCGCATCGGCCTCCTCGGCCAGCACGCGGCCCTGGACGAGGAGCTCGGCGGCCGCCAGAACCTCGAGATGTTCGGCCGCCTGTACCGCCTCGGCGCCCGCCCCTCGCGCGTGCGTGCCGACGAGCTCCTGGAGCGCTTCGGCCTCACCGACACCGGCCGCAAGCCGGTCAAGCAGTACAGCGGCGGCATGCGGCGCCGCCTCGACCTGGCCGCATCCTTGATCACCGATCCGGATGTGCTCTTTCTGGACGAGCCCACGACCGGCCTCGACCCGCGCGGCCGCGCCGAGGTCTGGTCGTCGGTCCGTTCTCTGGTGGGCGGCGGTACCACGGTCCTGCTCACCACGCAGTACCTCGAAGAGGCCGACCAGCTCGCCGACCGCATCTCGGTCGTGGACGCCGGACGGGTCGTCGCCGGCGGCACGGCCGACGAGCTGAAGGCGCTGACCGGCGGCGACCGCATCGACGTGGTCGTCCGCGACGCCGGCCAACTGGGCGCGGCGGTCGCCCTGTTGCCATTCCCGGCCGCCGGCGTCTCGGTCGACCCCGACCGCCGCCTGCTCAGCGCCCCGGTCACCGACCGGATGGCGGCCCTCTCCGGCGTCGTACGCGCCCTGGAGGAGGCCGGAATCGAGGCGGAGGACGTCGTACTGCGCCGTCCGACGCTGGACGAGGTGTTCCTGCACCTCACCGGAGACGAGCACCGAGCGAAGGAGCCGGCATGATCACCTACGCACTCAGCGACTCCTGGACCATGACCCGCCGTGAACTCGCCCACTGGGCGCGGCAGCCCGTGCAGGTCGTCGTCAACCTGGTCTTCCCCGTGATGCTGCTGCTGATGTTCGGCTACCTCATCGGCGGCGGCCGGGGCGTCGAGGGCTCCTACATCGACTACCTCGTCCCCGGCATGCTCGCGCTCACCATGGCCTTCGGCCTGGAGGGCACGATGATCGCGGTCACCCAGGACCTCAACAAGGGCGTGATCGACCGCTTCCGGTCGATGCCGATGGCCAACGGGGCGGTCCTGGTGGGCCGTTCGGCGGCCGACATGCTCCAGTCGGCGCTGGCCCTGCTCGTCCTCATGGGCGTCGGCCACGCCCTCGGCTGGCGCGCGGACGGCGGCCCCGGGGCCTTCCTCGGCGCCGTCGGACTCCTCCTGCTCTTCCGCTTCGCCATGCTGTGGATCGGCATCCACCTGGCGCTGCTGGCCGGGAAGCCCGAGATGGTGCAGGCGGTGCAGATCCTGGTCTGGCCGATCGGCTTCCTGTCCAACGCCCTCGCCCTCCCCGGGTCCATGCCCGGCTGGCTGGGCACGGCCGTCGAGTGGAACCCGATGTCCCATACGGCGACGGCCGTACGGGAACTGTTCGGCGGTACCGGCACCGAGAGCCTCGGGGCGGCGATCGTATGGCCGTTGCTGCTCCTGGCGGTGTTCTTCCCGCTCGCCGTACGCCGGTTCGCGCGCCTGAGCCGTTGACGGCCACCCAGTAGCCCGACCTAGTGATGGAAGCCGGTGGCCACCCCCTTGTCCTGCGTCAGGGGATGCGGCTGCCGGCGCAGCTCCGGCAGCAACTGGGTCAGGTCCTCCACGAACAGTTCGGCGAGGTCGGCGGAGAAGCCGTTGCGGCAGACGACCCGCAGGACGGACAGGTCCTCGCGGTTCGGCGGGAAGGTGTACGCCGGGACCAGCCAGCCCCTCTCGCGCAGCCGCCGGGAGACGTCGAAGACGTCGTACGCCCGCACGTCCGGGGCCGTCGTGAAAGCGAAGACGGGCAGCTCGTCGCCCCGGGTCAGCAACCGGAAGTCACCGAGCTTCTCCACGGCGTCGGCGACCTTCCCGGCCACGTCCCGCGAGGCCTGCTGCACGGCCCGGTAGCCCTCCCGGCCCAGCCGCAGGAACGAGTAGTACTGCGCGACGACCTGGGCGCCGGGCCGCGAGAAGTTCAGTGCGAAGGTCGGCATGTCGCCGCCCAGGTAGTTGACGCGGAACACCAGTTCCTCGGGCAGCGCCTCCTCGTCCCGCCACAGCGCCCAGCCGACACCCGGGTAGACCAGGCCGTACTTGTGCCCCGAAGTGTTGATCGAGGCGACCCGCGGCAGCCGGAAGTCCCACACCAGGTCCTCGTCGAGGAACGGCGCCACCATGGCGCCGGACGCGCCGTCGACATGGACGGGGATGTCGAGCCCGGTCCGCTGCTGCAGACCGTCCAGGGCGGCACACAGCTCCGCGATCGGCTCGTACGAGCCGTCGAAGGTGGAGCCGAGGATCCCGACGACCCCGATGGTGTTCTCGTCGCACAGCTCGGCCGCCGCCTGCGGATCTAGATGGAACCGCTCGCCCTCCATGGGCACGAGCCGGGCCTCCACCTCCCAGAACGTGCAGAACTTCTCCCAGCACACCTGGACGTTGACGCCCATGACCAGATTCGGGCGGGCGTCCCGGGACGGATACCGGTCGGCGTTGCGGCGCGCCCAGCGCCGCTTCAGTGCCATCCCGGCCAGCATGCACGCCTCGCTCGACCCGGTCGTCGAACAGCCCACGGCCGCCGCCGGGTCCGGTGCGTGCCACAGATCGGCGAGCATCGCCACGCACCGCTTCTCCAGCTCGGCGGTGCGCGGATACTCGTCCTTGTCGATCATGTTCTTGTCCCGGCACTCCGCCATCAGCACCCCGGCCTGCGGCTCCATCCAGGTGGTGACGAAGGTGGCCAGGTTGAGCCGGGAGTTGCCGTCCAGCATCAGCTCGTCGTGGACCAGCTGGTACGCCGTGGAGGGGGCCAGGGGAGTGTCGGGCAGCCGGTGCGTGGGCGGGGCCTCGGTCATGTCGCCGAGCGGATTCGCCTCGCCGTAGAAGGGGTTGACGGCGAGCCTTCGGCCGCCACCCCGGTCGTCCGGTGTTTCGCTGTTCCCGCGATGCAGTGGCATACATACGACGGTAGATCCGGGCCACCGGGCTTGCACCTCACGCGACGTGAGGGCTCACCGTGGAGTGCGTACCGAGAAGGGAGCGGAAGTGAGCTACTCCGTGGGACAGGTCGCCGGCTTCGCCGGAGTGACGGTGCGCACCCTGCACCACTACGACGACATCGGCCTGCTCGTGCCCAGCGAGCGCAGCCACGCGGGCCACCGGCGCTACAGCGACGCCGACCTCGACCGGCTGCAGCAGATCCTGTTCTACCGCGAGCTCGGCTTCCCGCTCGAGGAGGTCGCCGCGCTGCTCGACGACCCGGACGCGGACCCGCGCGCGCACCTGCGCCGGCAGCACGAGCTGCTGACCGCCCGGATCGAGAAGCTGCGGAAGATGGCGGCGGCCGTGGAGCACGCCATGGAGGCACGCACGATGGGGATCAATCTGACGCCGGAGGAGCGCTTCGAGGTCTTCGGGGACAAGGACCCCGAGCAGTACCGCGAGGAGGCGGAGGCGCGCTGGGGCAACACCGAGGCGTACGCCGAGTCCCAGCGCCGCGCCGCCACGTACACCAAGGAGGACTGGAAGCGCATCCAGGCCGAGGTCGACGACTGGGGCGAGCGGTACGCGGCCCTCGTGGCGGCCGGCGAGCAGCCGTCCGGCGAGGCGGCCATGGACCTCGCCGAGGAACACCGGCAGCACATCAGCAGGTACTACTTCGAGGTCCCCTACGAGATGCACCGGTGCTTCGGCGAGATGTACGTCTCCGACGAGCGCTTCAAGGCGTTCTACGACGCCATGCACCCGGGTCTCGCCGAGCACCTGAGGGAAGCGATCGTCGCGAACGCCGACCGCCACACCGCATAAGGGTCCTGGCCCGGGACCCGTACGGGTCACTCCCGGGCCAGGACCACCGCGGTCCCGTAGGCACACACCTCGGTGCCCACGTCCGCCGCCTCCGTCACGTCGAACCGGAACATCAGCACCGCATTCGCGCCACGCGCGCGTGCCTGTTCGACGAGCCGCTCCATGGCCTGGTTGCGGGTCTCCACCAGCGTCTTGGTGAGGCCCCGGAGCTCACCGCCGACCAGTGACTTCAGCCCGGCGCCGATCTGACTGCCGAGGTGACGCGAGCGCACCGTCAGCCCGAAGACCTCACCGAGAACCTCTGTGACGCGGTGGCCGGGAACGTCGTTCGTCGTCACGACCAGAACGTCGGGCCGGGGCCCCTGTCCACCGCCGTACTCTTCGATGCCCATGACTCACAGCTTTGTCCCGGCAGGGGCACAGTGCATCCTGAGGGGGTCCATGGAACCTGGGCCGCCGGTGCAGCGTTGATAATTCTTGAGCAGCCCGCTGCCCCGCCCGCCCCCTCCCAGCAGGAGCCACAATCCCGTGACCACGCTCGCGCTCGGCCCCGAGTGGCTCGACCCGAACTATCTGATCGAGACCTTCAGCCTCCCCGGCATCCTGCTGGTCGTCTTCGCCGAGTCCGGCCTCTTCGCGTTCCTGCCCGGCGATTCGCTGCTGTTCACGGCGGGCCTCTTCGTGGCCCAGGGCCAGTACATCAGCCAGCCCCTGTGGCTGGTCTGCACGCTCATCGTCCTGGCCGCCGTCATCGGTGACCAGGTCGGCTACATGATCGGCAAGTTCCTCGGCCCGAAGCTCTTCAACCGGCCGGGCTCCAAGCTCTTCAAGCAGGAGAACCTGGACAAGGCCCACGAGTTCATGGAGCGGTACGGCCCCAAGGCGATCGTCCTCGCCCGCTTCGTGCCGATCGTCCGCACCTTCGCCCCCATCGTGGCGGGCGCGGGCCGCATGAAGTACCGCACGTTCCTCACGTACAACGTCGTCGGCGGCATCGCCTGGGGCACCGGCGTCACTCTCGCGGGCTACTGGCTCGGCCAGATCGATTTCATCAGGACGAACGTCGAGGGGATCCTCGTTCTGATCATCTTCGTCTCGCTGGTCCCGATCATCATCGAGTACCTGCGAGAGCGCGCCAAGAAGAAGCGCGCGGCGGCCGAGACCCCGGCCCCCGACCGGCACCGGCCCCAGCCCCCGCTGATGGACGACGCGACGACCCAACTCCGCCGCATCACGTCCGACGACCAGCCCCAGCCCCAGCAGCAGTACGGCAACCAGGACCAGCAGTACGGCAACCAGGGCCAGCAGTACGGCAACCAGGACCAGCAGTACGGCTCCGACCAGCAGTACTACGGCCAGCAGCCCCCGCAGCAGCCGTACGCCCAGCAGTACCCCCAGGGCTACGGCCGGCAGAACCAGCAGTACCCGCCGAACCAGGGGTACTGAAGCGCCCCGCAAGGGGCGCGGGGAACTGCGCGATCAACCCCGAACAACCCGCAGCCGCCGTTGGACAGAAAGTCCCGAGCCAGCAGGCACCGGCGTCAGAACCCCCGCGTCCGCTTGGCGGCCTTGCGCCCCGCAACCGGAATCCTCAGGAACAACCGAGAGATCTCCGACCCCAGATTGACCCCAATGGCAATGGCCATGGCCAACGACGCAGCCGTGGCCAGCGAAACCAGCCCCGCGTCCACCTCGTTCTGCGCGATCGACAGCAGCCCGAAATACGTGGAGGACCCCGGCAGCAGGGGCCCGATCGCCGCCGTCGTGTACGGCAACGCCGACGCGAACCGGTACCGGGCGAGCAACTGCCCGAACAACCCCACCAGCCCGGCCGCCGCAGCCGTGGAGGCGACCGGCGAGAGTTCACCGGCATAGTGCATCGCGCCGTACACCACCCACGCGACACCCCCGTTGAGGGTCACGGCGAGCACCGTGGACCGCTCCTGCTGCAACAGCACCGCGAAGGTCAGCGACAGCAGCATCGACGCGCCGATCTGCCAGTACGGCCGTTCGGAGATGTTCAGCGCCGCGTCGGGGTTGAGCTTGGCGCCGAGGTTCACCCCGAAGTACAGGATCACCAGCACCCCGACGACGATGCCGACGAAGAAGTACATGACCTCCAGCAGTCGCGCGGAGGCGGTGATGTAGAACCCGGTCAGCCCGTCCTGCACACCCGCCACCAGCGCCCGCCCGGGCAGCAGCGCGAACAGCCCACCGGTGATGACCGCGGACGCCTTCACATCGACGTGCGCCAGCGTCAGCGCCACCCCGATCGCGGCCGGCGGCATCGCGGCCACCGTGAACTGGTAGAACTCCGGCAGCCCGCGCCCCGCGCACAACCACGCCAGCCGGTCGCCGAGCATCGCGCCCAGCATGGCCGCGATGAAGACGATCACGTCACCACCGACCAGCACGGAGGCCGCCCCCGCGAGCAGCCCGCTCGCTCCGGTCAGCACCCACGTCGGATACGGGTGCCGGTTGCGGCGGATCTCCGCGAGCCGCCCGTAGGCCTCCTCCAGGGAGATGTGGCTCTCCGGGTCGCTGAGGTCGTCGACGAGCCGGTAGACGGCGGCCAGACGCGTGTAGTCGGTGCCGCGCCGCCGTACCGTGCGCGACGCCGACACCGGATCGTCCACCAGCGACGGCTGGTACGAGATCGACAGCAGGGTGAAGGTGACGTTCGGCTCGCAGCGGTCCAGGCCGTAGGACCGGCAGACCGCGAACATCGCCGCCTCCACGTCCTCCGCGCCCTCACCGCCGGCCAGCAGCAGCTCGCCGATCCTCAGGGTCAGGTCGAGCACGCGCGGGACGGCCGGCCCCTCCTCCTCCGCCTTCGGCATCCGCTCCGGCGCGGGCCGCTCGGCCACCGGCATGCGCAGCATCGTCCGCATCCGGTCCTGCCAGGGCAGGTCCTTGGTCAGGCGGACCATCGGGATGCCGTTCGGCGGAGTGAACGCGGGCAGGGCGTCCTCCGGGCCGATGCCCCTCGGCGTGCTGAACGCCGATCCCTCGGGCTCCGGGGACGTCGGCTGCGGTACGTCCAGCCCCTTGGGGAGGGCGAACTCCGACGTGGTCTCCGACTCGCTGTCCCCCACCTCGACCCCGGCGGGCGGCGTGAAGGCCATCCTGGCCTCGTCCGACTGCGGCTTGCGGTCCTCCGCGTCCGTCACCTGTGCAGCGCTCCCTGTACGACACCTCCTGCCGCACTCAGTATGCGCACAGACACACGAACGGGCTGCACGCGCATGCGTGCAGCCCGTTCACATGGCTGAGAGCCGATGCCTCAGACCGATGCCTCAGACCGTGGCTCAGTGGCCGCCCTGGTCCTTGAAGCGCTTGTACGACCGCTCGATCTCGGCCTCGGCCTCGGTACGGCCCACCCAGTCGGCACCCTCGACCGACTTGCCGGGCTCCAGGTCCTTGTAGACCTCGAAGAAGTGCTGGATCTCCAGGCGGTCGAACTCCGACACGTGGTGGATGTCACGCAGGTGCTCCACACGCGGGTCCGTCGCCGGCACGCACAGCAGCTTGTCGTCGCCGCCGGCCTCGTCGGTCATCCGGAACATGCCGATGGCGCGGCACTTGATCAGGCAGCCCGGGAACGTCGGCTCGTCCAGGATGACCAGCGCGTCCAGCGGGTCGCCGTCCTCGCCGAGGGTGTTCTCGACGAAGCCGTAGTCGGTCGGGTAGGCGGTCGAGGTGAAGAGGCGACGGTCCAGGCGGATCCGACCGGTCTCGTGGTCCACCTCGTACTTGTTCCGCGAACCCTTCGGGATCTCGATCGTGACGTCGAACTCCACCGGTGGCTCCTCCATGATCAGCACATAGTTCTGGTGGTTAAGTGTCCCTCACGCAGGTGTGTGATCGCGAAAGGGGCTGGTGGTCGTGCCAGAGCTGAGGCCTTGGCGAGCCGCGAGACCGCATGTGACGCGGTTCGCGGACGCCGTACGACCGCGTCTGGCGCGCGCCGCCGAGGCCGTACGCCCACGTCTCGCACGCGCCGCGAGGGCCGCGAAACCCCGGGCCGCCCGGCTCACCCGAGCCGTCGCCCCGCAGGCCGCGCGGACACGCAAGCCGAAGACCTGGCAGTACACCGCGGGCGCCGCCACCGCCGGACTGGCGCTGGCCGCCGGAGTGGTGACCGCCGCCGGCCCCTGGGACGCCACCGGTCAGCGTACGGCCGAGCGGGACTGGGCGGCCGCCCGGGAGCGCACGGGTGGCACAGATCACGGCCGTAGGACCGATACGTCCGATACGGCGGCCGAGGCGCCCCGTCCCGCCCCCAGCGCGGCCTCCGTCCTCACCGGCCTGGGCGGCGGCACCAGCACCGTGAAGTCGGCCCCGAACGGAAAGGCCCTGGCCGGCGTCCTGGAGCCGCTCCTGGACGTCCCGGGCCTCGGCACCCGCCGGGCGGCGGCGGTCGTGGACGTGGCCACCGGCGAGCGCCTCTACGGCGAAGGAGCCGCAGAATCCCTCACCCCGGCCTCGACGACGAAGATCGCCACTGCCGCGGCCGCCCTCGCCGCACTCGGTGCCGACCACCGCCTCACCACTCGTACCGCCCTGGAACCCGGCACGAAGGAACTGGTCCTGGTCGGCGGCGGCGACCCCACGCTGACGGCCCGCAAGCAGGACGGAGGCTGGGCGAGCCTGCGCGAGCTGGCCGCCGCCACGGCCGAGGCCCTGAAGAAGCGGCACGTGCGCGAGGTCACGCTCTCGTACGACACCACCCTCTACGCGGGCTCCGACCTGCACCCCATCGGGGTGAACGACAACCTCGCGCGGGTCACCGCCCTGATGGCCGACGAGGCCCGCACGGACGGCTCCAGCAGCGGCCCGGCGCCCCGGGTGGCGGACCCGGCGAAGGACGCGGCGACCAGGTTCGCGGCCTTCCTCGCGGACCACGGCGTCAGGACGACGTCCCCCGGCCCGTCCAAGGCGACCGACCGCGCCGAGCCCCTCGCCGAGGTCTCCTCGCCCCCGCTCTCGGCCCTGGTCGAGCGCATGCTCACCAACAGCGACAACGACATCGGCGAGGCCCTGGCCCGCCAGACGGCCGTGGCGAGCGGGAAGCGCGCCGACTTCGAGGGCGCCGGCGAGGCGATCGAGGCCCAGTTGAAGAAGCTCGGAGTGCCGGTGACCGGCATCGACGTCAAGGACGGCAGCGGTCTCGACCGCGCCGACCGGCTCACGGCCGGCCTGCTCGCGACCCTCCTCGCCAAGGCGGCCGACCCGGCCCACCCCGAACTCCGCCCCACCCTCACCGGCCTCCCGGTGGGGGGCTTCACCGGCACCCTGGCCGGCCGCTACACGGACGGCGCGGCAGGCATCGTACGAGCCAAGACAGGCACCCTGACCGGCGTCAACACCCTCGCCGGCACAGTGGTCGACCAGAACGGCCGCCTCCTGGCCTTCGCCTTCATGGCATCGAACACGACGGACCCGGGCGCGGCCCAGTCGGCCCTGGACAAGGCAGCGACGGCACTGTCGTCCTGCGGCTGCGTCCAGCCGTAGGGCGCCGGGCCCCACACAAGTCACCGCCAACCGAGCCAACCCCTCACGGCCTGCCCCAAGTGGGAACGCTCACGTACGGTTGACACATGACGAGCATCGGTGGTGCCGAGATGGTCGACTGGAATCTCGCGGTGGCAACCGCGACCCGGCTCGTACGGCCGGGCCCCGAGGTGAGCCGCGACGAGGCCCGTGCCGTCGTCGCCGAGCTGCGCCGACACGCCAAAGCCTCGGAGGAGCACGTCCGGGGCTTCACTCGGATGGGCACGGAGGAGACCCACGACACCCCCGTCCTCGTCGTCGACCGCCCCGGCTGGGTCCGGGCGAACGTCGCCGGCTTCCGCGAGATCCTCAAGCCCCTGCTCGAAAAGATGCAGGAACGCCGCAGCAGCAGCCCCGGCGGCGCGGTACTCGGCGCCGTCGGCGGCAAGGTCACCGGCGTGGAACTCGGAATGCTGCTGTCCTTCCTGGCCTCCCGGGTCCTCGGCCAGTACGAGACCTTCGCCCCCTCCACCCGCGAACTCCCCGCGGGCGGCCCCTCGGATTCACCGAGTGGCGGCGGCCGCCTCCTGCTCGTCGCCCCGAACATCGTCCACGTCGAGCGCGAACTCGACGTACATCCCCACGACTTCCGCCTGTGGGTGACCCTGCACGAGGAGACCCACCGCACGCAGTTCACCGCCGTGCCCTGGCTGCGGGACCACCTGGAGGGCGAAATCCAGTCGTTCTTGGGAGAGACGGACGTCGACCCCATGACCGTCCTGGAACGCATCCGCGAGGCCGCCCAGTCGCTCGCGGGCGGCCGCCCCGAGGCCGAGGAGGACGACGGCGGACGGTCCTTCGTGGAACTGGTGCAGACCCCGGCCCAGCGGGAGATCCTCGGCCGCCTCACCGCCGTGATGTCACTCCTGGAGGGCCACGCCGACTTCGTGATGGACGGGGTCGGCCCCCAGGTCGTACCGACCGTCGCCGAGATCCGCGAGAAATTCCAGCAGCGGCGCGCCAAGGGTGCGTCGAGGCTCGACATGGCCCTGCGCAAACTGCTGGGCCTGGACGCCAAACTCAGGCAGTACCGCGACGGCGAACGCTTCGTACGGGCCGTCGTCGACCAGGTCGGCATGGACGGTTTCAACCGCGTGTGGACGTCCCCGAACACCCTCCCCACCAAGGCGGAGATCGCCAAACCGGCGGACTGGATCGCGCGGGTGCACCGCAAGGCGGAGTCGTGAAATCGCACGGGAGTCGTGCATCTCATACGAACGTCGTGCACCGAATCCGGCCGACGGCAGGCGAACGCCCCTCCAATCACCCGTCCGAGGGACCGTGGGCGATGGGTAGGCGTGCAATGCTCGGGGAACGGCCCGGTTCTGTCACCATCTACACACTCTGAGTGACCGAGCTCGGGCTCACCCCCCGACAATTTCATGAAGGGAACCGGACATGGGTCCCCATCCTGCGGTCGCGGCGATACGCCTGGCGGTCCGCCGCGTCCTCCACGACCTCCTCACCGAACACAGCCACAGCACCGACGCACCAGCGCCCGGCAACCCGCGCGCGGCCTCCTGCGAGACGCCGCCCGTGACACCGCCGACGGCGCCCTCTGTGACGTCGGCGACCACCCTGCTCGCCACGACCGCGTACGACCCGACCCGGGCCCCGGCCTCCCACGGCGCCGCCACCCACGGCACGGCCTACGAACCGTCGTACGAGCCCCCGCACGCCGCCCCGCACGAGCGACCCCCCTCCCCGCTCGTGCTCGTCGCGTGCTCCGGCGGCGCCGACTCCATGGCCCTCGCCTCCGCGCTCGCCTTCGAAGCCCCCAAACTCGGCATCCGCGCCGGCGCGGTCACCGTCGACCACGGACTGCAGGCCGGCTCCGACCTGCGCGCCGAAGAAGTCGTCCTGCGCATGCGCGAACTCGGCCTCGACCCGGTCGAGTCCATCGCCGTCACCGTCGGCCGCCAAGGCGGACCCGAAGCCGCCGCCCGAGACGCCCGCTACGCCGCCCTCGACGACGCCGCCGAGCGCCACGGCGCCCTCGCCGTCCTGCTCGGCCACACCCGCGACGACCAGGCCGAAACCGTCCTGCTCGGCCTCGCCCGCGGCTCCGGCATCCGCTCCTTGTCCGGAATGGCCGCGGTCTCGGGGGCCGGCGGCCGTTACCGACGCCCCTTCCTCCAGCTCGACCGGCAGACCGCCCGCAAGGCCTGCATGGTCCAGTCCCTGCCGGTCTGGGACGACCCCCACAACGCCGATCCCGCCTACACCAGGTCGCGGCTGCGCCAGGAAGGCCTGCCCGCCCTGGAGAAGGCCCTCGGCAAGGGCGTCGTGGAGGCCCTCGCCCGCACGGCCCAGCTCTCCCGCGACGACGCCGACGCCCTCGACGCCTGGGCCCGCCAGGCCGAGGCCGCCGTACGCGACTCGGCCGGCCTCCTGGAGTGCGCGAAGCTGTACGCGCTGCCGCCCGCCGTACGCCGCCGGATCCTGCGCCGCGCCGCCATCGAGGCCGGGGCGCCCGCCGGTGCCCTCTTCGCTCGCCACATCGAGGAAGTCGACCGCCTGATCACCGGCTGGCGCGGCCAGGGAGCCATCAATCTCCCCGGCAAAGTCGTCGCCCAGCGCCAGGGTGGCAGACTGGTGATTCGGCAAGGCTGAAACCGGACCTCCCACCGGCCCCTCCATCGGGGTCGTGAGAGCGGCCGGGACCGGCCGGTGGGACGACCGAAAGTGATGCGGGTGGACGCGAAAGACATGGGTGCCGACCTCAAGCAGGTACTCATCACCAAGGAAGAGATCGACGCCAAGCTGGCCGAGCTGGCGGCGAAGATCGACGCGGAGTACGAGGGCAAGGACCTGCTCATCGTCGGCGTGCTCAAGGGCGCGGTGATGGTCATGGCCGACCTCGCGCGGGCGCTGTCCACCCCCGTCACCATGGACTGGATGGCCGTGTCGTCGTACGGCGCCGGCACCCAGTCCTCCGGTGTCGTGCGGATCCTCAAGGACCTCGACACCGACATCAAGGGCAAGCACGTCCTCATCGTCGAGGACATCATCGACTCCGGGCTGACCCTGTCCTGGCTGATCAACAACCTCGGCTCCCGCGAGCCCGCCTCCCTGAAGGTGTGCACGCTGCTGCGCAAGCCGGACGCCGCCAAGGTCGCCATCGACGTCGAGTGGGTCGGTTTCGACATCCCCAACGAGTTCGTCGTCGGCTACGGCCTCGACTACGCCGAGAAGTACCGCAACCTCCCGTTCGTCGGTACGCTCGCGCCCCACGTCTACGGCGGCTGAGTCCGGCGGTCCGGGGAACCGGACCCCAGGACCCAAGCCTCGTACGAAGATCGGGAACCCCGGCGGGCCTCGCGGCGTTGGAGCATGCAGACGGGCTTGCCAGCCCGCCCGTGCGGCTACGGGTGTCAAAGCTGGGGTACCGTCAGAAGAACTGTCTTATCAAACTCACTATGGCAGGAGGGACGGGGCGGCACCGCTCCGTATGGATGGACGTGAAGCGATACTTCCGTGGGCCGGTCATGTGGATCGTGCTGGCCGTCCTTGCCGTGGTCGTGTTGATGCAGGTCGTCGGCTCGTCCGGCGGCTACAAGACGGTGGACACCGGCCAGGTCGTTCAGGCGATCAATGAGAACAAGGTCGAGTCGGTCAAACTGACCACCGGCGACGAGCAGACCGTCAAGGCCGAGCTCAAGGACGGCGAAAAGGTCGAGGGCGCCACCAAGATCCAGGCGTCCTACATCGGCGACCAGGGCGTGACCATCGCCAACACGCTGCAGAACAAGTACGAGCAGAAGCAGATCCCCGACGGCTACACGGTCTCGCCGTCCAAGCAGAACCCGTTCGTCGGCATCCTGCTCTCCCTGCTGCCCTTCGTCCTCATCGTGGTCGTCTTCCTGTTCCTGATGAATCAGATGCAGGGCGGCGGCTCCCGAGTCATGAACTTCGGCAAGTCCAAGGCGAAGCTCATCACCAAGGACACCCCGAAGACGACGTTCGCCGACGTCGCCGGCTCGGACGAAGCGGTCGAGGAACTCCACGAGATCAAGGAATTCCTCCAGGAACCGGCCAAGTTCCAGGCCGTTGGCGCCAAGATCCCCAAGGGCGTACTGCTCTACGGGCCTCCCGGCACCGGTAAGACGCTCCTCGCGCGGGCGGTCGCCGGCGAGGCGGGCGTCCCCTTCTACTCGATCTCCGGTTCCGACTTCGTCGAGATGTTCGTCGGTGTCGGTGCCTCCCGAGTCCGTGACCTCTTCGAGCAGGCCAAGGCGAACGCCCCGGCGATCGTCTTCGTCGACGAGATCGACGCGGTCGGCCGCCATCGCGGCGCCGGCCTCGGCGGCGGTCACGACGAGCGCGAGCAGACCCTGAACCAGCTGCTCGTCGAGATGGACGGCTTCGACGTCAAGGGCGGCGTGATCCTCATCGCCGCGACGAACCGCCCCGACATCCTCGACCCGGCCCTCCTGCGCCCCGGCCGCTTCGACCGCCAGATCGCGGTCGACCGCCCGGACATGCAGGGCCGTCTGGAGATCCTCAAGGTCCACCAGAAGGGCAAGCCGGTCGCCCCGGACGTCGACCTGTCGGCGGTCGCCCGCCGCACGCCCGGCTTCACCGGCGCGGACCTGAGCAACGTCCTCAACGAGGCCGCGCTGCTCACGGCCCGCTCGGACAAGAAGCTGATCGACAACCAGATGCTGGACGAGGCCATCGACCGCGTCGTGGCGGGCCCGCAGAAGCGGACCCGGATCATGTCGGACAAGGAGAAGAAGATCACCGCGTACCACGAGGGCGGACACGCCCTGGTCGCGGCGGCCTCCCCGAACTCCGACCCGGTCCACAAGATCACGATCCTGTCGAGAGGCCGCGCCCTCGGCTACACGATGGTTCTGCCGGACGAGGACAAGTACTCCACGACCCGCAACGAGATGCTGGACCAGCTGGCCTACATGCTGGGCGGCCGTGCGGCCGAGGAGCTCGTCTTCCACGACCCGACCACGGGTGCGGCGAACGACATCGAGAAGGCCACGGCCACGGCCCGTGCGATGGTCACGCAGTACGGCATGACCGAGCGCCTGGGCGCGATCAAGTTCGGCGGCGACAACACCGAGCCCTTCCTCGGACGTGAGATGGCTCACCAGCGCGACTACTCGGAAGAGGTCGCCGCGCTGGTGGACGAGGAAGTCAAGAAGCTCATCGAGAACGCGCACAACGAGGCCTGGGAGATCCTGGTCGAGAACCGCGACGTCCTCGACAACCTCGTCCTGCAGTTGCTGGAGAAGGAGACGCTGGGCAAGGAGGAGATCGCCGAGATCTTCGCCCCCATCGTCAAGCGCCCGCCGCGGCCCGCCTGGACCGGTTCCTCCCGCCGCACGCCGTCCACCCGTCCGCCGGTGCTCTCCCCGAAGGAGCTCGCACTGACGAACGGCGCCAACGGCGCGACCCCGGCGATCAGCACCGCGAAGTCGACGGCGGCGGAGCCCGCCCAGGCGACCGAGCCGGCCCCCGAGGAGCGTCCCGAGAGCTGACGCCGCCCCGCCCCGGTGACCTCACCGGGCCCGGAATGGATGCCGCGCCCCCCTGGTTTTAGCCTTGGGGGGCGCGGCATTTTGGTATACCCGCAGATCACGCGCGCTCGTGGCCCACACGCGCGCGACCCGCACAGGAACGAGGCACCACATGACCGACCCCGTGACGCTGGATGGCGACGGCTTCATCGGCGAGTTCGACGAGAAGCGCGCCGAGAACGCCGTGCGTGAGCTGCTGATCGCGGTCGGGGAGGATCCTGATCGGGAGGGGCTGAGGGAGACTCCGGCCCGGGTTGCGCGGGCTTATCGGGAGCTGTTGGCTGGGCATACGCAGCAGCCCGAGGATGTCCTGACGACTACGTTCGATATCGGGCATGACGAGATGGTCTTGGTCAAGGACATCGAAATCGTATCTTTGTGCGAACATCATATGTTGCCATTTCATGGCGTAGCGCACATTGGGTACATTCCGGCGGAAAGCGGCAAGATCACCGGCCTGTCGAAGCTTGCCCGGCTGGTTGAGGTGTTTGCTCGCCGCTTGCAGGTGCAGGAACGACTCACCACGCAGGTCGCCGACTCCCTCATGACGATCCTGGAGGCCCGGGGCGTGATCGTCGTCATCGAGGCCGAGCACATGTGCATGTCGGTGCGCGGCATCCGTAAGCCGGGTGCGAAGACGACGACGTCGGCGGTGCGTGGTCAGCTTCGGGACGCTACGACCCGGGCCGAGGCAATGAGCCTGATACTGGCGCGCTGACCCGATTGTCAGTGGTGCCCGGTAGCGTCCTTGATCAGTGAGTTGATCGCTGATCAAGGGGGATCGCGGTGGGGTGTGGGCTACCCAGCAAGCAGACGGTGAATGGGGTCGGCGGGCGCTTGCAGGCGCGGAGCGTTCGGGTGGGCTGCCGACTTTGGACGCTGGACGGGGAACGTACGGTTCAGACGACAGTCACACACGTGGTGACAGCAAAGGTCCGCGATGTGGCGGACGTGATGACCGACCATGTGACGTTCACTGTGGCGCCTGATCAGTTGCTGGGTACGCCTGACGGGTGGGTCCATGCGAGAGACGCCGAGGGGACCGTGCTCGCCTGGACGCAGGCGCGGAAGTTGCGTCGCGAGCGGTTGACCATCAAGCCGGGCTACGAATTCGGTTACATGCTCGGCGCGAATTGCTCGGACGGGACGGTCGGCAAAAACTACGTGTCGCTGGTGGTCAATGACGAGGCGTTCGCGGCGCGCTTTGCGAGGTCCCTCACCGCTGCAACCGGGTTGCCGGCCCGCCTGGAGGCAGTCACGCGTCCTTCCGGCTACCTTCAGCGCGATACCCCTGGCTTCCGAGTGCGCGTGGTCTCGTCGTATCTGGCTGACTTGATGAGGCAGTACGTGGGCGGGGACGCCCATCACATGCGGCAGCGCTTTCCGCGTGTCGTTCTTCGGGACAGGGAGACGTTCGAAGGCTTTCTCGACGGCTACACGGATGGGGACGGATTCCGTCCGAAGACCTGGGCCGGGCGCTTGCTGGTCAGCGCCAATGTTGCGTTCCTGTCCGAGTTGGCGCAGGTGGTCGGGGCGAAGTTCACACCACGGAGCAGCGGGCTGGCCTCACATCTAGTCGTGGCCGACAGCTGGACGGCACGGGGCACGTACAAGCCCGAGCGGCATCCGCTGGGGCTGGTCGAGTCCTCATGGGTCGAAGTGCGCGAGGTACGTCTGCGCAGAGCCGAAAGCCCGAAGCCGTTCACGCTCTACGGCTACCGCCTCGATCCGTACCCGGGCTTCCTGGTGAACGGCCACCTTGCCCGCCAGCCCTGGTAGCCCGGGCGCCATCACACCGTCGGCGTCGCCCCCGCCCCATCGTGCTCGTCGTCCTCCGGGAGCTTGCACACGCGTTCCAGGAAGATGGCCGCCGCTATGACGGCGATGCCGGCCAGGACCGAGAAGCCGGCGTAGATGGCCTGGTCGCGGCGGGCGGGGATGTCGAGGTACTCCAGGAGGAAGACGCCGGTGCCGCCGTACATGCCGGCGACCAGGGCGGCGACCAGGGCGCTGGCGTGGCCGAAGACGACCGCGCGGGCGGCCATCAGGGGGTCGACGCCCTTGGCCTCGGGGCGGCGTTCGCGCTGGGCCTTGAGGCGGGCGCGGATGGAGATCGCCGTGGACAGGAGCACCACGGCGATCAGGGCGAGGACGATGGGGGCGGCCAGGGGGACGCTGGGCAGGGTCCCGACGGAGTTCCAGAGGCGGGCGCCCGCCCAGGACAGGACTCCGGCGACGATGAACACACCGGCCAGCATCCTGATGCGCAGCTCTCTCACGGTGTCCCTTCAGCTCCCCCGGGGCCGGGTCCCCGCGGACTTGTGTCGTCTTGACCTTAACGACTACTCGGGCAGCCGGAGTTCCAGGTCATGGCGCGCTGTGACCCCTTCGCGTGTGACGGCGGCCAGGAGGGCGGCCACCGGGCCGCGGCCCGGCAACTGTGCCTGCGGATCGACGTCGTGCCAGGGGGCGAGGACGAAGGCGCGCTCGTGGGCGCGCGGGTGGGGGAGCGTGAGGTGCGGGTCGTCGGAGACGACGTCGGCGTACGCGACGATGTCGACGTCGAGGGTGCGCGCACCCCAGCGTTCGTCCCGTACGCGGTGGAAGGCCTCCTCGACCGCGTGGGCCCGCTCCAGGAGGGATGACGGGGGGAGCGTGGTCTTGAGGACCACGACGGCGTTGAAGTAGGACGGCTGGCTTCCCGGCTCCACGCCCCAGGGTTCCGTCTCGTACACCGGCGAGACCGCCTTGATGCGGACGCCGGGGGTGTCCTCGAGGGCGTCGATGGCGCCCTGGAGGGTCTCCAGGCGGTTGCCCAGGTTGGAGCCGAGGGAGATCACGGCCCGTTTCGGGTTGTGGAGGGTGGTGTCGGCGGCGTCGACCTTCTCGACGACGGAGGCGGGTACCGGCTGTACGGTCGGGTCGCTGTGACCTTCGGTGAAGAACGCGGTCATACTCGGCTCCGGGTGATGGTGACGGTCACGTCGTCGAAGGGGACCGTGATCGGCGCGTCCGGTTTGTGGACGGTGACCTCGACCTCCTGGACCCCTTCGTGCTTCAGACAGGCCTTGGCGATGCGTTCGGCGAGCGTCTCGATGAGGTTGACCGGTTCGCCCTGGACGACGGCCACGACCTCCTCGGCCACGATGCCGTAGTGCACGGTCTTCGCCAGGTCGTCGTCGGCGGCGGCCGGGCGGGTGTCCAGGCCCAGCACGAGGTCCACGACGAAGGTCTGGCCCTCCTCGCGCTCCTCGGGGAACACACCGTGGTGCCCGCGGGCCTTCAGGCCGCGCAGCGCGACACGATCCACGCGAATCACTCCTGCAATCGTCGGTGACGGCCGGGCGCTGCCGTGTGCGGGCGGCATGCCGGCCTCGAACGAATCTACCTGCGGGCACTGACAGGGCCGGGCCACGGGGGCGTGGGCCCGGTCCGGGGCCAGGAGGATTCATCGCGTGTTTCCCCTGGGGAACCCGGCGGCTCACGGGTTGGTAGCCGCCCCTACCCGGAGCGGCGTGATTCCAACCACTTCTTGGTCCCGGCGGCGCCCCACGCGCCCCCTTGCGGGTGGCTCGCGCGGGTCGCTCCCGTTCCGTGCCCGTGGCGTCCTCGCCGGTCGCCTACCCACTCAGGTGGGGGTCTCCTCGCCGTCTTCCTCGTCGTTTTCGGCCAGAACGGGCGAGGCGTGGTGGGACCACATCTTCCAGCCGTCGGGTGTGCGCCGGAACACGTTCGTGGCGACCACCAGCTGGCCCACCAGCGGGCCGAGCTCCTCCCCGGCGTCGGGGGCGGGGCCGCCGCTGAGGATGTTCTCGGTGCAGGTCACCAGGGCGGTGTCGCCGGTGACGGAGACGTGCACGTCGGTGAGGAAGAACTGGATGTAGTCGGTGTTCGCCATGATCAGGGCGTACGACCTGAGAACCTCGCCGCGTCCGGTGAGCACCGGCCAGCCGGGGTGCACGCAGGAGATCACGCCGGCGTCGGCCGGGTCGTGGTACGTCTCGTCGACGCCGAGGTCGGACGGGGTGAGCCAGAGCGACGACAGCGTTTCGAAGTCGCCGCGCTCCATCGCCTCGTAGAAGGCGGTGTTGGCGGCCTCCACCTGTTCGACATCGGTGTGGGGGGCGCTCACCGCGCTCCTTCAGCGCCGCGCGCTTCTTCGACGGCCCGTGCGACGCGCACCGCGTCCGCCGTGGCGCGCACCTCGTGCACCCGCACCGCCCAGGCGCCGGCCTGTGCCGCGAGCGCCGAGACGGCGGCCGTGGCGGCGTCCCGCTCTCGCGCGGGTGGGGGCGCGCCCTGCGGTCCGGCGAGGACCCGGCCGAGGAACCGCTTGCGGGAGGCGGCGACGAGGAGCGGGCGGCCGAGGGCGAGGAGGCGGTCGAGGCGGGCGAGGAGGACGAGGTCGTGCTCGGCGTCCTTGGAGAAGCCGAGGCCGGGGTCGACGACGATGCGGTCGGGGGCGATGCCGCCCTCCAGAACGGCCTCCACGCGCGCGTGGAGCTCGTCGACGACCTCGGTGACGACGTCCTCGTACCTGCCCTTCACGTTCCCGCCCTGCAGGAAGCCGCGCCAGTGCATGACGACGAAGGGCGCGCCGGCGTCCGCGACGACGGGGATCATGGCGGGGTCGGCGAGGCCGCCGCTGACGTCGTTGACGAGGGCGGCGCCCGCGGCGAGGGCCTGCTCGGCGACGGAGGCGCGCATGGTGTCCACAGAGACCGTGACGCCCTCGGAGGCGAGGCCGCGGACGACGGGGACGACGCGGCGGAGTTCCTCGGCCTCGTCGACCCGGGTGGCGCCGGGCCGGGTGGACTCGCCGCCGACGTCGACCAGGTCGGCGCCCTCGTCGACGAGGGCGAGGCCGTGCTTGACGGCGGACGTCGTGTCGAACCAGCGGCCGCCGTCGGAGAAGGAATCGGGGGTCACGTTGACCACTCCCATGACCGCGCACCGGTCCCACTCGGGGAGGCCCGCGACGCGCCCGCGTCCGCTCTGCTTGCTCATATGTTCAGCGTAGGCCCAAGGCGGTGCCGCGATGCGCGGTGGCCCGAGCGGGAGCCTTTGGGTGTGTGGGGCGGGGTGAGGCTTCCGCTCGGGCCGGTCTCGGGTGGCCGCGGTCCCGGTCAGGCCGCCTGGGCCTCCCGTTCCGCCACCCGGTGGGCGCACGGGCGCGGAGCGGTCGTACGGCGGCGCAGGGCGCGCGGCAGCGGCAGGGCCAGGTTGACGAAGCCCTCCGCCTGCATGGCGGCGAAGCCGAGGCGGGGGAGGTCGGCGGAGGCGCGGTAGACGACGAAGCGCGGCTCCCAGCGGGGCTGGAACTTGGCGTTGAACTTGTACAGGGACTCGATCTGGAACCAGCGGGAGAGGAACACCAGCAGCCCGCGCCAGGCGCGCAGCACCGGTCCCGCGCCGATCTTCTCGCCGCGTGCCAGTGCCGAGCGGAACATGGCGAAGTTCAGCGACACGCGCGCGATGCCGAACTTCGGGGCGGCCTGGAGGGCGGCCACGATCAGCAGCTCGTTCATGCCGGGGTCGGCCGAGCGGTCGCGGCGCATGAGGTCCAGGGAGACCCCGTCCGTGCCCCAGGGCACGAAGTGGAGGATGGCCTTGAGGTCGCCGTACGGACCCGGCTCCTCGTCCGCCTTGTGGGCGGTGGCGATGAGGCAGTCGCCGTCGGCGGGGTCGCCGACGCGGCCCAGCGCCATGGAGAAGCCGCGCTCGGTGTCGGTGCCGCGCCAGTCCTCCGCGGCCTGCCGGATGCGCTCCAGTTCCGTCTCGCCGAGGTCACGGACACGACGTACCCGGGTCTCGTAACCGGCGCGCTCGATGCGCTTGACCATCTGACGCACGTTGCGCATCGCGCGGCCGGCGAGCGAGAAATCCGGGACGTCCACCACCGCCTCGTCGCCCAGTTCGAGGGCGTCCAGGCCGGTCTCGCGGGTCCACACCTCGGCGCCGGTCTCGGAGCAGCCCATGACGGCCGGGGTCCAGGAGTGGGCCTTGGCCTCGTCCATGAAGCGCTCGATGGCGCCCGGCCAGGCCTCGACGTCGCCGATCGGGTCGCCGCTGGCGAGCATCACGCCGGACACGACGCGGTAGGTCACCGCCGCCTTGCCGCTGGGGGAGAAGACGACGGCCTTGTCGCGGCGCAGCGCGAAGTGGCCGAGCGAGTCGCGGCCGCCGTGCTTGTCCAGCAGGACGCGCAGGCGGGCCTCGTCGTCCTCGGTGAGGCGGGCGGCGGGGTGTTCGGGGCGGAAGGCGAGGTAGATCGTGGTGACCGCGGTGATCCAGCCGAGGGCGCCCAGGGAGAAGGCGACCGTCCAGGAGGTGTTGCCCTGGTAGTCGACCGGGCCCTCGAAGCCGAACAGGCCGTACAGGACATGGGTGATGCGGTCGGCCAGGCTCGGGTCCCCGACCAGGGTGTTCGGGTGGGCGCTGACGATGACCAGGCCGAGGGCGAGGGAACCGGCGCTCATGAGGACGAAGTTGGCCAGCGCGCGCCACCTGCTGCGCGGGTCGGGCAGCGCCGCGAACTGGTCGCGGTGCCGCAGCAGAGCCCAGAGCAGCGCGAGCGAGATGAGCACGCCCACGATGGAGTGGCGGTACGTGAACTGCGCCACCGCTCCGGCCGGGAGCAGGACGACCGCGGCGCGCCACGCCCGCCGCTTGCCGCGCTTGAGGCCGTGGGCGAGCAGCAGCAACAGCACGCCCGTGCCGAGCGCCAGCGCGGCCGCGAACGGGCCCACGGAGCCCGGCAGCACCTCGGCGATGGCGTGCATACGGCTGTGCCGGAAGCGGGGGAAGACGCCCGCGGCGATGTTCAGCAGGCCCACCAGGGTGCAGGCCCTGCCGACGAGGACGGGTACGGCCTCGGGGCGCGGGCCGCGCAGGAGGTGCCGTACCCGGCCGGGCAGATGCCCCACCTGGCTCGATCGTTCCGGAACCTTGCCCGACATTTCCACATCTGTCCTGACAGACATCGCATCCCACAGTTGAGCGAGAGATCTTGGACCCGGTGCCGATTCGGGCATCCGGCGACATTGCGCCCTCTAGGACGGTGTCTCGAGGGGAGAGGTTCACTCGGCTTCCCAAAACCGTTTCAAAAGCCAAGGAAAGTCCGGGGCAAGCCCTTGCGAAGGTGTGGGGGAGGCAGCGCGGGGGAGCACGTGTCCGCGCGGCCGAGGCGTCCGGGCGGAAAGTGCGTACAGGTAACCATCGATGGGTCTCACGAGCGACAATGTGCTGGCGCTGGCGGTCGCCGCCGCCATAGGGCTGTTCGTCGGCACGGTGTGGCTGTGGCCACGGCTGGCTCGGCGCGGCTGGCGGGCCATGACAGGCAGGGTCGGGCTGCTGCTCGCCACTCAGTTGATGCTCTTCGCTGCGGTCGGTCTCGGCGCCAACCAGTCCTTCGGGTTCTACGCCAGCTGGGCCGACCTGTTCGGGCAGGAGAAGGGCCAGGGCGTCGTCGTGGACCACACGCCGGGGCGCGGGCCGCTGCGGGTCGTCGACACGCGGCGGGTGCCGGGGGCGGCCAGTGCCCGGCCGGAGGTGAGCGGGCAGATCCAGAAGGTCGACATCGTGGGTCGTGAGACGCACATCGCCACGCCCGCGTACGTCTATCTGCCGGCCGAATACTTTCAGCCGCAGTACCGCAAGCACGCGTTCCCTGCCGCTGTCGTTCTGACCGGTTACCCGGGTACGGCGGAGAAGCTGGTGACCAAGCTCAACTATCCGCGTACGGCCTCGACGCTTGCCAAGGAAGGCCGTATGCAGCCGATGATCCTGGTGATGCTGCGGCCGACGGTGGCGCCGCCGAGGGACACGGAGTGCGTGGACATCCCCGGGGGCCCGCAGACCGAGACGTTCTTCGCGAAGGACCTGCCCGATGCCGTGAGCGGCCACTACAGGGTGAGCCGGAAGCAGGGCGGTTGGGGCATCATCGGGAACTCCACGGGTGGCTACTGCGCGCTCAAGCTCGCCATGCACCATCCCGGGGTGTACGCCGCCGGGGCGGGGCTTTCCGCGTACTACAACGCGCCGAGCGACCCCACGACGGGCGATCTCTTCCACGGTGACGAGGAACTGCGCAATCGCGCGAACCTGGGGTGGTACCTCAAGCACATGCCCGCGCCGGACACTTCACTGCTCGTCAGCAGCAGCAAGGTCGGAGAACCCAACTACAAGAACACGCTGAAGTTCATTGAGGGGGTGAAGGCGAACGGGGTTACGCGGATCTCGTCGATCATCCTCGAAAACGGCGGGCACAACTTCAACACCTGGCGGCGGGAGATTCCGGGGGCGCTGGAGTGGATGAGCGGGCGGTTGAGCGGAGGGTCGAGCGGAGGGCCGAGCGGGGCGTGATGTGGCAGGTGGAGTGGCGGGTGACCGGTGGGCGACCGGCGGCCGGCGTCAGCGGCCGGGGCTTTGTGATCTTGCTTCCTGGTCAATTCGGTGGCACGTCTGATTCCTGATGTCGCGTGAACGTCTCGGGATGGCTGTCTTTTTACGGGGCGGGGCAACAAGATTCGCCTACGCGCGGTAAGTTTCTGGCCATGCCACGTGGACGTCACCGTCATTCCCCGCCCTTGCACAGGCTGCTGCCCCCGTCGGCGATCGCAGGCGTCTCCGTCGTCTGCGCCCTCGCCCCCTGGGTGTTCACCGAGCCCATGGTGCTGCGCGGCCTTGCCGCGGCCGCCGCGGCGACGGCGGTCGTCGGTGCGGTCGTCATGCGTCGCTGGGACACGCAGGCGGGCAAGAAGGTCGCCGACCTCACGCGCGCGCGTGCGAGCGACGAGTGGCGGTACGAGGAGCGGGTCGCCGAGCTGGAGACCGACCTCGAGGAGTCGCGCGAGCTGCGGGTGAAGCTGGAGCAGCGGCTGCGGGCCAAGCGGGCGGAGCTCGCGGGGCTGCGCAACGAGCATGCGGCGCTGCTGCGGCGGTACGCCACGGCGGAGACCGAGCGGGCGAGTGTCCTGGAGGAGCGCCGGGTTCTGGAGATCGAGGCCGCTGTGCCCGCGCGGGCGTTGCCGCCGGTCCCGGTGCCGGCCCAAGGGGCTGTGGCTGCCCCTGCTGAGGCCGACGCCGAAGGTGCGAGGGGCGAGGCCGACGAGGAGACGTCGGCGGCTCCTGCGGTCTTCTCTCCGGAAGGATCCCGGCTGTTCCTGCGGGCCAAGGCGGCGTTGGCGCGGTTCGACGAGGAGGAGGACGCGGCGGACAGCGAGGCCTCTGCGGACGAACCGGACGAGCCCTCGATGGACGAGCCCTCCAAGGACGAGCCCTTCGAGGACGTAGATTCGAAGGGCGGGCCCGCGAAGGGCGAGTCGCCGACGGATGAGTCTCCGACGAACGAGCCTCCGAAGAACGAGCCTCCGAAGAAGCAGCCTCCGAAGAACCAGCCGCCGAAGGGCGACGGGCCTTCCGACGGCAAGCCCGTGCACGACGGGTCGGAGGCCGCCGAGGCGGTGGGCAGCGGCGCAACGGGGACGGAGTCGGCGTCCGTGCTGGAGGACGAAGCGCAGGGGAAGCCCGAGGCGGCCGACGGGCACGAGCGCGCGGCCGCCAACCCCTCGGCAGGCGCGGCCGCCCAGGCCGCCCAGCCCGCCCTGCCGCCGGCCCAGCAGCCCGCGGGGCACTTCATCGCGCCGACCGCCGTGGCCGTCGTACCGGCCACGCCCGTGCGGCGTCCGGCGGTCGAGGGCGGGTTCGACTTCTTCGGTACGAAGAAGGGCAGCACGGCGCCCTCCGCGCTGGAGTCCGTCCAGAACGAGGACCTCGCCGATGTCGTCGGCCAGGAGGCCCTCGCCCTCCACAAGGCCGAGTCCGAGGCCGACTTCAAGCCGGCGGACGAGGACGCCCGGGGGGTCGGGCAGGTCATCGACCTGACGGCTCACGACGAGACGGAACAGATCGATGTGCAGGGGCTGCGGAGCGCGGTTTCCTGACGCGTCGGTGGGGCGGGACGCCTGCGGCGGCCTGTGCCGCTGAGCAGGGGTTCGCGTAGCGCCTGCGGTCGTTTGCGGGTCGGGGCGGCGCCGGGAGGTGCCACAACGCCGCGTGCCCGCCTGACCGGGCTCACGCCATCCAGCGATCCGGCCGCGCATCCCTCCGCCCCGTGCGCGACCGCTCCGCCTGCCCGCGCAGCAGCTCCGCCGCCTCCCCGGCATCCCGCAAACGGGCCGTCACCGTCTTGTTCGCCCCGGTGTCCACGTGGACGTCGGCCACGCCCCACATCCGCTCCCACGGGCCCTGAGTCATCCGTACGCTCTGGACCTTGGCGTGCGGCACGAGCGCCAGGCTGCGCCGGAAGAGGCCGGTGCGGGCGGCGAACACCGTGTCCGTGACCGCCAGGCCGTACCCACGCCACCACAGCGGTACGCATCGACCCGCCCGGCGAGGCGGGCGGGTCAGGGATGTGCGCGGTGGCACGGTCACCCCGGGCAGCACGCGCGCGACGACCGATTCGGCGACCTCGCGCGGGGCGACCGGGAGCAGGATCGAGTTGGAGGAGCCGGCCACGTCCAGTTCCACCCGTACCCAGCCGCGTCGGCGCCACAGCAGTGGCTCTACGAGCCGGACGGTCTGGACCCGGCCGGGCGGCACCGTTTCGTGTGCGCGGTCCAGCAGGCCGTGGTCGATGCGCAGCCCGTCCGGTGACTCGCCCACCGTCCAGTCGTACTCGGCGACAAAACGCCCCACACTGCTCGCCCCCGCCGCGCCGAACAGAGGAATCGCGGTGGCCAGGACCGTCCACGCGCTTTCGGTGACCAGCCAGAGGACGGTCGGTACGACCAGGGCGGCGGCCAGTGTTCCCCAGGTGGCGCCGGTGAGGACGAGGGAAGTGGCCAGGACGTTCGGGGGGACCCGGAGGAGCTGGTGGGACGGTGCCTCGCCTATTTCGTGTGCCGTCTCGGGGGCGAAACCGGCGGCCCGGGCGAGGAGTTCGGCGCGGAGCACGCGTGCCTCCTCCGCGCCCAGGAAAGCGAGTTCGTCCTTTTTGTCCGCGCCTATGACGTCGAGTTTCAGCTTCGCCACGCCCGCCACGCGCGCGAGGAGCGGCTGCGTGACATCGATGGCCTGGATGCGTTCGAGCCGGATGTGCGCAGTGCGCCGGAACACCAGGCCGGTACGGATGCGCAGTTCGCTGTCGGTCACCGCGAAGTGCGTGTACCACCAGGTGAGGAAGCCGTACAGGGCGGCCGCGGGGATCACCACCGCGAGGGCCAGGAGGAGGGTGGTCGTGGTCAGCCTCGTCAGCTGGCGCTGCGCCTGGTCCGGGTCGTGCACCGCCCACCCGATGAGTACGGCCACCGGCGCCCACGCACGCCTGAGCGGTGTGACGGGGTGCAGCCGGCGTTCGCTCACGGGACGCCGCTCGCGTACGGCGTCGTCGACGCCCGGCGTCGTCACAGGCCCGCCGATCGGGCCTCGCCCAGCTCGGTGAGCCGGTCGCGCAGCCGTTCCGCCTCCGCCGGGTCCAGGCCGGGGATGGTCGCGTCGGTGGCCGCCGCTGCCGTGTGCAGCTGCACGCTGGCCAGGCCGAAGTGGCGCTCCACGGGGCCCGAGGTGACCTCGACCAGCTGCATGCGGCCGTACGGGACGACCGTCTCCTCCCGCCACAGCACACCCCGGCTGATCAGCAGGTCGTCGGCGCGCTCGGCGTAGCGCCACGAACGCCAGTTGCGGCCGAGCATCACCCAGCCCCACGCCATCAGCGCCAGGGGGAGGAGGGCGAAGGCGGCCCAGGCGGGGCCGGCGAGGATGCCGGGCAGCAGGGCCCCGGCGACCGTCAGCAGGCCCAGCCACACCACCAGCAGCATCCGGCGCATCCGCAGCAGATCCGGCGGCAGCCCGGTCCATGCCGGATCCGGCTGCCCCTCGTCGGTCCCCACCCGTTCGTCTCCCGCCGTTCCCGTGTTCTCCGGGCTCCCCGTCTCCATGAGGCCAGCGTACGTAGGAGAGACTGTGTCCATGACTCCTACGACGGAGACCATGGTCGGTATCGGCGGCGCCGCGGAGAGCACCGACATGGTGCTCAACATCGGGCCCCAGCACCCGTCCACGCACGGCGTGCTGCGGCTCAAGCTCGTCCTGGACGGTGAGCGCATCACGCGCGCGGAGCCCGTGATCGGCTATATGCACCGCGGCGCGGAGAAGCTCTTCGAGGCGCGGGACTACCGGCAGATCATCATGCTCGCCAACCGCCACGACTGGCTGTCGGCCTTCTCCAACGAGCTGGGCGTCGTCCTCGCCGTGGAGCGCATGCTCGGCATGGAGGTGCCGGAGCGCGCGGTGTGGACCCGGACGCTGCTCGCGGAGCTCAACCGCGTGCTCAACCACTTGATGTTCCTGGGCTCCTACCCGCTGGAACTGGGCGGGATCACGCCGATCTTCTACGCCTTCACGGAGCGCGAGGAGCTCCAGCATGTGATGGAGGAGGTCTCCGGCGGGCGTATGCACTACATGTTCAACCGGGTGGGGGGCCTGAAGGAGGACCTGCCGGCCGGGTGGACCACGCGCGCGCGTGCCGCCGTCGCCGACGTGCGCTCCCGCATGGACCGGTTCGACGACCTGGTGCTCGGCAACGAGATCTTCCGGGGGCGCACGCGGGGCGTGGGCGCCCTCGCGCCGGAGACCGTGCACGCGTACGGCGTGAGCGGGCCGCTCGCGCGCGCTTCGGGCGTCGACTTCGATCTGAGGAGGGACGAGCCCTATCTCGCCTACGGCGAGCTGCGGGACGTCCTGAAGGTGGTGACCCGGCAGGAGGGTGACTGTCTCGCCCGGTTCGAGTGTCTGCTGGAGCAGACCCACAACTCCCTCGACCTCGCCGACGCCTGCCTCGACCGGCTCGCCGAGCTGCCGCCCGGGCCCATCAACCAGCGGCTGCCCAAGGTGCTGAAGGCGCCCGAGGGCCACACGTACGCGTGGACCGAGAACCCGCTCGGCATCAACGGCTACTACCTCGTCAGCAAGGGCGACAAGACCCCGTACCGGCTGAAGCTGCGCTCGGCCTCGTACAACAACATCCAGGCGCTGGTCGAGCTGCTGCCGGGGACGCTGGTCGCGGACATGGTGGCGATTCTGGGCTCGATGTTCTTCGTGGTGGGGGACATCGACAAGTAGGGCACCGCTGTTCAGCCCGCCAGTACGTCCGGGATCCCCACCGGCTGCACCAGCCATCCGAAGTCGCCGAGCCCGCCCCGCGCGGTGAGTTCCGCGGCTTCGCCCGCGGTCGTCAGGGCTCGTACGTACTCGGCCGGGTGCGTGGAGGCCAGCTCCAGCGGGGGGCGAGTGCCGGTGAGGCCCAGGGCGCGCAGTGCGTCGCGCTGGGACAGCAGGCGCGCGCCGGGCAGAGCGCACGCCGTCGCGCACGCGTCCAGCGCGACATGCGCCGTGATGTCGCACGAACCGTCCGGCACGGGCGCCGTCTCGCGCCCCTCGCGGAAGCCGGTGAGCGTTCCGAAGGGCGGCCGGGTCCGCGCCGTGTGCGCGTAGTCCACGGCGACCGCGAGCCCTCGCTCCAGGGTCGCGACGGCGGTGGCCCAGGCCTCGTCCCGCGGGAGGCCGATCTCGGCCCGTAGCCCTTCCATGGCCGGTGCGTCCGGAACGGCCCGCGCCCCCTGCACCACCAGCGCGTCCTCCGCGCCGCACGCCTCCTCCACGCCCCGCGTTCCCTCCGCGCGCCCCAGCGGCCACCAACGCGCCAGCCACTCGGCCTCGGCACCCGTGATCCGCTCCCCGAGGCGCTCGGTACCGTCCCGTCGTACGAGGATCTGGCGCGGTACGCCCGCGGAGTCCACCTCCGCGACCTCCAGGGGGACGTTGTCCAGCCACTCGTTGGCGAACAGCAGCCCCGTGACCCGCCGGGGCGGCTCGGGCAGCCACTCGATCCGGTGATCGAGGGTTTCCGGACGGCCGGCGATCTCGACGGCGTACGCACGCGTGCGTGCCGCCACGTCGACGGGGAGCGCGGCCAGGACGCGGGTGACCAGCTCGCCCCGCCCTGCCGCCATGTCGACGAAGTCGAGCGACGCGGGCCTGCCCAGCACCTCGTCGACCCGGCACAGCAGCCGGGCCACGGCACCGGCGAAGAGCGGCGACGCGTGGACGGACGTACGGAAGTGGCCGGCCGGCCCCTCGGGCCTGCGATAGAAGCCGTGCGGCCCGTAGAGGGCGGATTCCGCCGCCGCACGCCATCCGCGCCACTCGTCCGTCGTCTCTGCCGTCACCGGCCCAGGCTAGGACAGGTGCCGAGCGCACAGGGGAACACAGCCTCCACCTTGCGGAGTACGCGCGCGTGACGCGGATCGGCCCTCCGGTTGACCCCTGCACGCATCTCGCTTCCCTACGCTGGGTTACGTGCAGCGCCTCTATGACTTCCTCCGCAGGCACCCGACATGGGTCGACAGCTTCTGGGCCGTCTTCCTTTTCGGGATCTCTGTGATGACCATGGCCGTCCAGCAGGTGGGCGGGCAGGAGTCCAGGGGCACCGAATCGGAGGCGGCCATCATCCCGGTCGTCCTCCTGCTGTGCCTGGTGATCGCGCTGCGCCGGCGCATGCCGGAGAAGATGCTGCTGCTGGCCATCGGCGTGGGACTGGCGCAACTGGTGCTGGACGTGGAGACCACGCCCGCCAACTTCGCCTTCCTGGTGATCACCTACACCGTCGCCGCGACCGGCGCCCGCTGGGCCTCCCGGCTCGCGCTGGGCATGGGCCTGTTCGCGGCGCCCCTGGCGCAGCTTCGCTGGCCGGAGAAGGACGCCAGCGTTCTGGGCAATGTCGCCCTGGTGATCTTCATGACGGTGCCGTTCGCGCTCGCCTGGGTCCTCGGCGACTCGATCCGCACCCGCCGCGCCTACTACGAGCAGCTCGAGGAGCGCGCGACCCGGCTCGAAAAGGAGCGCGAGGCGCAGGCCAAGGTCGCGGTCGCCGCCGAACGCGCCCGGATCGCGCGGGAGCTGCACGACGTCGTCGCGCACAACGTCTCCGTGATGGTGGTGCAGGCCGACGGCGCCGCCTACGTCCTCGACGCCGCCCCCGACCAGGCAAAGAAAGCCCTGGAGACCATCTCCTCCACCGGCCGCCAGGCCCTCGCCGAGATGCGCCGCCTGCTCGGCGTCCTGCGCACCGGCGAGCACCAGGAGACCGGCGAGTACGTCCCGCAGCCCGACGTCGAGCAGATCGACGACCTCGTCCAGCAGTGCCGCAACTCCGGTCTGCCGGTCGATTTCAAGGTCGAGGGCACCCCGCGCCCGCTGCCCAGCGGCGTCGAGCTCACGGCGTACCGCATCGTGCAGGAGGCGCTCACCAACACGCGCAAGCACGGCGGGCCCAACGCGGGCGCGAGCGTGCGCCTGGTGTACTTCGACGACGGCCTCGGCCTGCTCGTCGAGGACGACGGCAAGGGCGCCCCGCACGAGCTGTACGAGGACGGCGGCGCCGACGGCAAGGGACACGGCCTGATCGGGATGCGCGAGCGGGTCGGCATGGTCGGCGGCACCCTGGACGCGGGGCCGCGCCCGGGCGGAGGATTCCGCATCAGTGCGCTGCTGCCGCTCAAACCGGCACACTGACGCCTGCGCACGCCCCCTGTTGACACCTGTAACGCCCCTGAAGAACGGCCCCTGTAGAACCGACCGTAGACGGATACGGATACGGAAGACGTAGACGGATACGGAAGACACGGAAGAGGACCCCGATGACGATCCGCGTGATGCTCGTCGACGACCAGGTGCTGCTGCGCACCGGTTTCCGGATGGTGCTCGCCGCCCAGCCGGACATGGAGGTCGTCGCGGAGGCGGGCGACGGCGTCGAGGCCCTCCAGGTGCTGCGCTCGACTCCCGTCGACGTCGTCCTGATGGATGTGCGCATGCCGAAGCTGGACGGCGTGGAGACCACCCGCCGCATCTGCTCGGAGCCCGAGCCGCCCAAGGTGCTGATCCTGACCACCTTCGACCTCGACGAGTACGCCTTCTCCGGGCTGAAGGCGGGCGCCTCCGGCTTCATGCTCAAGGACGTGCCGCCCGGCGAGCTCCTCGCCGCCATCCGCTCGGTGCACAGCGGTGACGCGGTGGTGGCCCCGTCGACGACGCGGCGGCTCCTCGACCGGTTCGCGCCGATGCTGCCCTCCGCGGGCAAGGAGCCCCAGCACAAGGAGCTGGAGCGGCTCACCGACCGCGAGCGCGAGGTCATGGTGCTGGTCGCGCAGGGCCTGTCCAACGGCGAGATCGCGGCCCGGCTGGTGCTGTCCGAGGCGACGGTGAAGACGCACGTCGGCCGCATCCTGACCAAGCTGGGGCTGCGGGACCGGGTGCAGGTGGTGGTCCTGGCCTACGAGACGGGGCTGGTACGGGCCGGTGGGCAGGGCCACTAGGGTCTGCGCATGCTCCTGTGGATCAACGGCCCTTTCGGGGGCGGCAAGACACAGACCGCCCACGAGATCCAGCGCCGCCTGCCCGGCAGCGTGATCTGCGATCCCGAGCACGCCGGGTTCGGCCTGCGGCGCATGCTTCCGCCGGAACTGAGGGGGAACTTCCAGGATCTGGCGTCCTGGCGGCAGGGTGTCGTCGAGGTCCTCGACCTCGCGCTCACCCGGCACGACGGCGTGGTGATCGCCCCCATGACGGTCACCGACTCGGACTGCTTCGCCGAGACGGTCGGCCGGCTGCGCGAACTCGGCCATGACGTACGGCACTTCACGCTCCTCGCCGAGCGGGAGACCGTGCTGCAGCGGTTGCGCGAGCGCGGCTTCGGTCACCTCCTGCAGTACGTCGCCGGAAAGAACGCCGGTCTGCGCCGGGAGAGCTGGGCCGTACAGCAGCTCGACCACTGCCTGGAGCGGCTGCGTGAGCCGGAGTTCGCCGAGCATCTGTGGACGGACCACTCGACCGTGCCCAAGACGGCGGACCGGATCGCCGTCCTGGCCGGGCTGAGGCTCCGGCCGAACCACGAGGGGGCGCTGCGGACGCGGCTGCGGCAGGTGGGGGTCGGGATCAGGCACATCCGGTTCGACTGACGGCTCACCTCAGGAGCGCTTCGAGGAAGTCGCTGCCGAGCCGCGCGACCGCGGTGGCGTCCAGCTGGTGCAGGACGTACCGCCCCCGGCGGCGGGTGGTGATCAGGCCCGCCTTCTTGAGGACGCTCAGGTGCCGGGATATCTCGGGCGCGGTCATGCCGTGGATCTGCACGAGCTCGCTCGTGGTGTACGTGCTGCGGGCGAGGTTGCGGCAGAGCTGCATCCGCACCGGGTGGGACAGGGCGGTCATTCTCAGGGCCAGCTGGTCGACCGAAGGCGGGGCGGCGAGCCCGGGGGAGCCGACCGGGTAGTGCAGCACCGGCTGCCAGCCGTACCGGTCCAGCACCTGCAGATGCGGCCAGCCCAGGCTCGTCGGCACCAGCAGCAGGCTGCTGTTCTTGAGGGCGGTGTGGCCCAGGCGCAGCTTGTCGATGGTGACCCGGCCGGAGGCCTCGTCGACGCTCACCGCCGGAGACACCGCGGTCAGCGCCTCGGCCAGCCCCTTGTGCCGCAGAAGGTCGGTCTTGTGGCGGGCGTCCGCCGCGAGCTGGTGGCGCAGCCGGGGCCAGGCGTCCGCGAAGAACGCCTCGTCGCAGTCCTCCAGGAACTGCCGCAGCCAGGCCCGGATGCGCGGCGGATCGTCGAGCAGCCGCCGGCTGAACCGCAACTGCTGAGGCCCGCGCGCGGCGGCCAGCTCCAGAGCGCGCCCGCGCAGCTCCGAGTCGGCCAGCACGGGAGGTGACTGCGTGCTGTACGGGAGCGCGCAGGTGAACTCCAGGGCCGCGTCCACGAACTGCTCGTCCGTCAGCTTGTCCAGCAGGTCCAGCTCCTCGGCGAGCGTGGCGCCCGGGAGCGTGTCCCCGCCCGCGATGCCGGCGAAGGGCAGGAACAGGTCCGAGAACGTCGTCCGCCACAGGAAGTCCGCCTCGCACATCCGGTCGGCCAGATGCGAGTCCAGCCGGGCCGTCACACCCGTCACCCAGCCCTGCAGGCCCGGGTGGTGACCCGGCTCCGACAGCGCGTGCAGCGCCATGCCGAGCTCGGCGAGGGGGGAGGGCACGACGACGAGCCTCTCCGGCCGCAGCCCCGTGATGTCGATGCTCACGCTCATGCCCTCATGGTGCACCCCGCCACTGACAACGCGGCCGTCGATTGACGGCGGCCGTCAATCGACGCGACGTGGCGGCCGGGGCGGCGCAACCTGGGACCACCGGGGCAGCCGCGGAGCCCGATCACGACCACCCATGCCTCCTACGTCCCGAGAAGGCGACCCGCCATGAGCATCACGCAGCAGTACGTCCTCGACACCTACCGGGCCCGGCAGCTCGGAGAGCCCGCCCCGCCCGCGCCCGGCACGCAGGACTGGCAGGTCGTCCGTGAGTGGCGCGACCACCGGCAGTTCCGGGCGGTCGTCGCCGGGCGCCCGGCCCGCGGACGCATGCGGCAGGCGCTGGGGCGGTGGCTGCATGTCCGGCCCCGCTCCACTGGATGATCTTCCTCTCTACTTGCTGACCTCCTCGGTCAGCAGGGCCACGAACCGGGCGACGGCCTCCTTCACGTCGTCGGCCGTCCACCCGAGACCGGCGGCCCGTACGGAGACCTCGGTGAAGGCCAGGCCGGGTCCCTTGGCGTCCCAGGCGTTGGCGAACAGGACGGTCTTCGTCTCCTCGGCCTGGCGGATCGCCGCCTCCGCGAGGACATCGGCGTCGTACGGCAGCCAGACCTGGAACTCGTGTGTGTGCGGCGGCTCGGGGTGGACCCGCATCCACGGCACCCCGGCCGCCGCGAACCCCTCACGCAGGGCGGCGGCGACCACGCGCGCGTGGGCCACGTACTCGGGCAGCCGGGGCAGTTCCCGTTCCAGGCCGGCGAGCGCCGACAGCGCGGTGGGGAACTGCTGGAAGACCGTGCCGCCGTAGCGGTGCCGCCAGGCCTTCGCCTCGTCCACCAGCGCCTTCGGGCCGGCCAGGGCCGCGCCGCCGAAGCCGTCGAGGGACTTGTAGAACGACACGTACACGCTGTCCGCGAGGCCCGCGATCTCCTCCAGCGGGCGGCCGAAGTGGGTGGAGGACTCCCACAGGCGTGCACCGTCGAAGTGCACCACCGCGTCGCGCTCCCGCGCCGCCTCCGCCACCTCCGTGAGCTCCTCCCAGGAGGGCAGCACGAAACCGGCGTCCCTGAGGGGCAGTTCCAGCATCAGCGCCCCGAAGGGCTCGTCGAAGTCGCGTACCTCGGCGGCGGTGGGCAGGCGTGGCTCGCTCGTCACGTGGACCGGGCGCAGTCCGCTGACCTGGCTCAACGCATGCCGTTCATGCACCTCGGGGTGGGCCAGCGCATGGAGGGCGACGGTCGGGTTGCCGGTGCGGCCCGCCCAGCAGCGCAGGGCCACCTGCTGGGCCATCGTGCCCGTCGGGAAGAACGCGGCGGCCTCCGTGCCGAGCAGCCCGGCGGTCTTGCCCTCCAGGGCCTCGACGATGCCGTCGCCGTAGATGTCCGCCGACTCGTCCAGGTCGTGCAGATCCAGCGCACGCGCCTCGTCCAGCAGCGCCAGGCGCTCGCGGAGGGTGCTCAGGAATCCGGGGCGCGCGAGTGCATGCTGCGCGCCGCGGAGGGCGGCGATGCGCCGTTCACGGCGCCGTTTGCGCCGCTCGTCGTCCGGCAGCTGCCCGCCCGACAATGGCTCGCCCGAGGTTCGCCCCTCCGGCGACGGGCGGCCCGGTGACTGCTCATCCAGTTCCGCCCCTGCCCGCTGTCCGCCGCCCTGCCCCGCCGTATCGCTCATGCCCCGGATCATCCCGCGCGTCCGCCCCGGCGGGCACCCGCATTTCGCACGCCCTGCCCCGCCCCGACGGCGCTCACACGAAGGCGTGGCGTAACCCACAGCCTGTGGACAACCGAACACCCCTCGAACCGATAGCGTTAACATGACGAGAAATCGTCCGGTACCCGAAGCGGACTGGAACGGGAAGGCCGCCGTCGAGTGAGTACAAGCCAACAGCCAGATCCCAAGGACCGCCCCGCGCGGCTCACCGTCGGTGTCGTCGGCGCCGGCCGCGTGGGCCCCGCGCTCGCCGCGTCCCTCCAGCTCGCCGGACACCGCCCGGTGGCCGTCTCCGGGGTCTCCGACGCCTCCCGGCGACGGGCCGAGCGGATGCTCCCCGACGTGCCGCTCGTGCCGCCCGCCGAAGTCCTCGCGCGCGCCGAACTGGTGCTGCTGACCGTCCCGGACGACGCGCTGCCCGGACTGGTCGAGGGCCTCGCCGAGACCGGGGCCGTACGGCCGGGCCAGCTGCTGGTGCACACCTCCGGGCGGTACGGCGCCAAGGTCCTCGACCCCGCCCTGCGCGCGGGCGCGCTGCCCCTGGCCCTGCACCCGGCGATGACCTTCACCGGCACCCCCGTGGACGTCCAGCGTCTCGCCGGCTGCTCCTTCGGCGTCACGGCGCCCGAGGAACTGCGGCTGGCCGCCGAGGCCCTCGTCATCGAGATGGGCGGCGAACCCGAGTGGATCGCCGAGGAGATGCGCCCGCTCTACCACGCGGCCCTCGCGCTGGGCGCCAACCACCTGGTCACGCTCGTCGCCCAGTCCATGGAGCTGCTGCGCGAGGCGGGCGTGGCGGCTCCCGACCGCATGCTGGGCCCCCTGCTCGGCGCCGCGCTCGACAACGCGCTGCGCTCCGGCGACGCGGCCCTGACCGGCCCCGTCGCGCGCGGGGACGCGGGCACCGTCGCCGCGCACGTCACGGAGCTGCGCCGGCACGCCCCGCAGACCGTCGCCGGGTACCTCGCGATGGCACGTGCGACCGCCGACCGGGCACTCGCCCACGGACTGCTCAAGCCCGAGCTCGCCGAGGACCTCCTCGGGGTACTCGCCAACGGGACCACCGGCGCCGAGGGAGACGCCCGATGACCACCACCTTGCTGCGCACCGCCGGTGAACTGCACGCGCGCGTGCGCGACGGCCGCCGAGCCGTCGTGATGACCATGGGCGCCCTGCACGAGGGACACGCCACCCTCATCCGCACCGCACGCGAGATCGCCGGATCGGACGGCGAGGTCGTCGTCACCGTCTTCGTGAACCCCTTGCAGTTCGGCAAGGGCGAGGACCTCGACCGCTACCCGCGCACCCTGGACGCCGACCTCAAGATCGCCGAACAGGCGGGCGCGGACGCCGTGTTCGCCCCGGCCGTGGACGAGGTCTACCCCGGCGGCGAGCCCCAGGTCCGCATCAGTGCCGGCCCCATGGGCGAGCGCCTGGAGGGCTCCTCGCGCCCCGGCCACTTCGACGGCATGCTCACCGTCGTCGCCAAGCTGCTGCACCTCACCCGCCCCGACGTCGCCCTGTACGGCCAGAAGGACGCCCAGCAGCTCGCGCTGATCCGCCGCATGGTGCGCGACCTGAACTTCGGTGTCGAGATCGTCGGCGTCCCGACCGTGCGCGAGGAGGACGGACTCGCGCTCTCCAGCCGCAACCGCTACCTCTCGCCCAAGGAGCGGCGCACCGCGCTCGCGCTGTCCCAGGCCCTGTTCGCCGGCCGCGACCGCCATGCGGCCCAGGAGGCGCTGCGCGCACGGGCGCGCGAAGTGCCCGCCACGCGCGCGCGTGCCGAGGCGCTCAGCGCCATAGGGGAGTCCCGCGCGGCGGCCGACGCGCACGCCGTGTCCAAAGCCGTCCCCGGCGCCCCGGCGGCCGTCCTCGCGGCCGCACGCCTGGTCCTCGACGAGGCCGCCCGCCTCGACCCGCCGCTCGAACTGGACTACGTCGCCCTCGTCGACCCGTCGGACTTCACGCCGGTCACCGAGGACGACTTCACCGGCGAGGCCGTCCTCGCCGTCGCCGCCCGGGTCGGAACGACCCGGCTGATCGACAACATTCCCCTCACCTTCGGAGCCGCCTCGTGACCAGCACAGGCATACGACTGCACGCGCCCGCGCCCGGGTGGTCCATCTCCGCGGACGTCGTGGTCGTCGGCTCCGGCGTCGCCGGCCTCACCGCCGCCCTGCGCTGCGAGGCCGCCGGCCTGCAGACCGTCGTCGTCACCAAGGCCCGCCTCGACGACGGCTCCACCCGCTGGGCCCAGGGCGGCATCGCCGCGGCCCTCGGCGAGGGCGACACCCCCGAGCAGCACCTGGACGACACCCTGGTCGCGGGCGCGGGCCTGTGCGACGAGGAGGCCGTACGCATCCTCGTCACGGAGGGCCCCGACGCCGTACGCCGGCTGATCGAGACCGGCGCGCACTTCGACGAGTCCTCCGAAGGGGAACTGGCACTCACTCGCGAGGGCGGCCACCACCGCCGCCGCATCGCCCACGCCGGCGGCGACGCGACCGGCGCGGAGATCTCCCGCGCCCTGGTCGAGGCGGTACGCGCGTGTGCCCTGCGCACGATCGAGAACGCGCTCGTCCTGGACCTCCTGACGGACGCGGACGGCCGTACCGCGGGCGTCACCCTGCACGTCATGGGCGAGGGCCAGCACGACGGCGTGGGAGCCGTCCACGCTCCCGCCGTGGTCCTGGCGACCGGCGGCATGGGCCAGGTCTTCTCGGCGACCACCAACCCGTCCGTGTCCACGGGCGACGGCGTGGCCCTCGCGCTCCGCGCGGGCGCCGAGGTGAGCGACCTGGAATTCGTCCAGTTCCATCCCACCGTCCTCTTCCTCGGCCCGGACGCGGAGGGCCAGCAGCCCCTGGTCTCCGAGGCCGTCCGCGGCGAGGGCGCCCACCTGGTCGACGCCGACGGCGTGCGCTTCATGCTGGGGCAGCACGAACTCGCCGAACTCGCCCCCCGGGACATCGTCGCCAAGGGAATCATGCGGCGCATGCAGGAGCAGGACGCCGAGCACATGTTCCTCGACGCCCGGCACTTCGGCGCCGACATGTGGGAGCACCGCTTCCCGACGATCCTCGCCGCCTGCCGCGCGAACGGCATCGATCCGGTCACCACCCCGATCCCGATCGCCCCCGCCGCCCACTACGCCTCCGGAGGCGTGCGCACCGACTCCCACGGCCGTACGACCGTCCCCGGCCTGTACGCGTGCGGCGAGGTGGCCTGCACGGGCGTGCACGGCGCCAACCGCCTGGCCTCCAACTCCCTGCTGGAAGGCCTGGTCTACGCCGAGCGCATCGTGGAGGACATCGCAGCCGCCCGGTCGGCCAACGGCCTCCACGCGCGCGTGCCGCATCCGGTGCCGTACCCCGAAACGCCGGAGCACCCGCTCCTCACCCCCGAGGCCCGTTTCGCGATCCAGCGGATCATGACGGACGGCGCCGGCGTCCTGCGCTCCGCCGAATCCCTCGCCAAGGCCGCCGAGCAGATCCAGCAGCTGCACACCGACGCCCGTGACGCCCTCGCCGAGAACGGCAAGACCGCCGAGCCCGGCGTCGACACCTGGGAGGCCACCAACCTCCTGTGCGTGGCCCGCGTCCTGGTGGCCGCGGCACAGCTCCGTGACGAGACCCGGGGCTGCCACTGGCGCGAGGACAGCCCCGACCGCGACGACACGGCCTGGCGCCGCCACATCGTCGTACGCCTGAACCCGGACCGCACACTGGCCGTGCACACCACCGACACCGCAGACTTCCCCCCGACCCGGCAGCCACAGCAGGAGCAGTGACAGAAGTGACCACCCCCGACCTTCCCCTCGCCCCGAACGGCGGCTGCGGCGACGACTGCGCCTGCGGTGCGGACCCCGACGGCGAGGCGTACCTGGAGTGCGGGCTCGACCCCGCACTCGCACAGCTCCTCGCCGAGGCGGGCCTCGACCCCGTCGAGGTCGAGGACATCGCCAATGTGGCCCTCCAGGAGGACCTGGCGCACGGCGTGGACGTGACGACGGTCTCGACCATCCCCGAGGACGCGACCGCCACCGCCGACTTCGTCGCGCGCGAGGCGGGCGTGGTGGCGGGCCTCAGGGTCGCCGAAGCGGTGGTCTCGATCGTCTGCGAGGACGAGTTCGAGGTGGAGCGCCACGTGGAGGACGGCGACCGCGTGGAGCCGGGCCAGAAGCTCCTCTCCGTCACCACCCGCACCCGTGACCTCCTGACGGCCGAGCGCAGCGCGCTGAACATCCTCTGCCGCCTGTCGGGCATCGCGACGGCCACGCGCGCGTGGGCGGACGTGCTGGAGGGCACGAAGGCGAAGGTCCGGGACACCCGCAAGACGACCCCGGGCCTGCGCGCCCTGGAGAAGTACGCGGTCCGCTGCGGAGGCGGAGTGAACCACCGCATGTCCCTCTCGGACGCGGCCCTGGTCAAGGACAACCACGTGGTGGCCGCGGGCGGCGTGGCACAGGCCTTCAAGGCGGTCCGCGAAGCCTTCCCCGACCTCCCCATCGAGGTCGAGGTCGACACCCTCCACCAGCTGCGCGAGGTGGTCGACGCGGGCGCGGACCTGATCCTCCTGGACAACTTCACGCCGATCGAGTGCGAGGAGGCGGTGGCGCTCGTCCACGGCCGCGCAGCCCTCGAGGCATCGGGCCGCCTGACCCTCGACAACGCCAGGGCGTACGCCGAGACGGGCGTCGACTACTTGGCCGTAGGGGCCCTCACCCACTCCTCGCCGATCCTGGACATCGGCCTGGACCTGCGAGCGGCGGAGTAGGAACGGGCATGCTCCTCACGATCGACGTAGGCAACACCCACACCGTCCTCGGCCTCTTCGACGGCGAGGACATCGTCGAGCACTGGCGCATCTCGACGGACGCCCGCCGTACGGCCGACGAACTGGCCGTCCTCCTCCAGGGCCTGATGGGCATGCACCCGCTCCTAGGCGAGGAACTGGGCGATGGCATCGACGGCATCGCCATCTGCGCGACGGTGCCGTCCGTCCTCCACGAACTGCGCGAAGTGACCCGCCGCTACTACGGCGACGTCCCCGCGGTGCTGGTGGAGCCCGGGGTGAAGACGGGCGTACCGATCCTGACCGACAACCCCAAGGAGGTGGGCGCCGACCGCATCATCAACGCGGTGGCGGCGGTCGACCTCTACGGCGGCCCGGCCATCGTCGTCGACTTCGGTACGGCGACGACGTTCGACGCGGTCAGCGCGCGTGGCGAGTACATCGGCGGGGTCATCGCCCCCGGCATCGAGATCTCGGTCGAGGCGCTCGGCGTCAAGGGCGCCCAGCTCCGCAAGATCGAGGTGGCCCGCCCGCGCAGCGTGATCGGCAAGAACACGGTCGAGGCGATGCAGTCCGGCATCATCTACGGCTTCGCGGGCCAGGTGGACGGCGTGGTGAACCGCATGGCCCGTGAGCTGGCGGAGGACCCGGACGACGTGACGGTCATCGCGACGGGTGGCCTCGCGCCGATGGTCCTCGGCGAATCCTCGGTCATCGACGAACACGAGCCGTGGCTGACGCTGATCGGCCTGCGACTGGTGTACGAACGCAACGTCTCCCGCATGTGACTCCGTCGGTCGGGCCGGAACCACCGCGCGCCGGTGTTTGCGGCACTCCGGCGTCGGCGCGGGCCGTGCTGGGGGCCTGCGGCCCCCAGACCCCCGCTTCGGCCCTGAAGGGGCCTCGTCCTCAAACGCCGGACGGGCTGAATCGCCGGCACCGGCGTCGAGAGGGGGAGCCCCCTGCGGGTGGGTGGGGATCGGGACGGCTCCACCCACCCTCAAACGCCCCGAC
>NZ_JBITLW010000003.1:0-68318 GCF_044465645.1 Streptomyces sp. NPDC049627
CTCGTCCTCAAGCGCCGGACGGGCTGAAAGACGCGGGCCGGTGTCGAGAGGTGGCCGCCCCTGCGGGTGGGTGGGGGATCGGGACGGCGCGGCCTCGTCCTCAAGCGCCGGACGGGCTGAATGATGCGGGCCGGTGTCGAGGGGTGGCCGCCCCTGCGGGTGGGTGGGGGATCGGGGCGGCGCGGCCTCGTCCTCAAGCGCCGGACGGGCTGAATGATGCGGGCCGGTGTCGAGGGGCGGCCGCCCCCCTGCCGGTAAGGGCCGCATGCGGCTCCCGCTAGTGACATCTTCGTCTTCACTGCGTACGCTCCTGAATATGGATATGCACACTGTGGTGGTGGGGACGTCCGGGGTCACCGCGTCCGACGTCCTCGCCGTGGCGCGCGGCGGGGCCCGGGTCGAGTTGTCGGCGGAGGCGGTCGCGGCGCTGGCCGCGGCCCGCGAGATCGTGGAGGCGCTGGCCGCCAAGCCCGACCCCGTGTACGGCGTCTCCACCGGCTTCGGTGCCCTGGCGACCCGGCACATCAGCCAGGAGCTGCGGGCCCAGCTGCAGCGCAACATCGTTCGTTCGCACGCCGCGGGGATGGGGCCGCGGGTCGAGCGGGAGGTCGTACGGGCGCTGATGTTCCTGCGGCTCAAGACGGTCTGCTCGGGGCACACGGGCGTACGGCCCGAGGTCGCGCAGACCATGGCCGATGTTCTCAATGCCGGTATCACGCCTGTCGTTCATGAATACGGGTCACTGGGGTGCTCCGGTGATCTCGCTCCTCTCTCGCACTGTGCCCTCACGCTGATGGGAGAAGGGGACGCCGAGGGACCGGACGGGGTCGTACGGCCCGCCGGTGAGCTGCTCGCCGCGCACGGCATCGCGGCCGTCGAGCTGCGGGAGAAGGAGGGGCTCGCCCTCCTCAACGGCACCGACGGCATGCTCGGCATGCTGATCATGGCCCTCGCCGATCTGGACATGCTGTACAAGTCCGCCGATGTCACGGCCGCGCTGAGCCTCGAAGCGCTCCTCGGGACGGACAAGGTGCTCGCGCCCGAGCTGCACGCCATCCGGCCGCATCCGGGACAGGGCGCCTCCGCCGCCAACATGCTCGCCGTCCTGAAGGGTTCGGGGCTGACCGGGCATCACCAGGACGACGCGCCCCGCGTGCAGGACGCGTACTCGGTGCGGTGTGCCCCGCAGGTCGCCGGGGCCGGGCGGGACACCATGGCGCACGCGAGGGTCGTCGCCGAACGGGAGCTGGCCTCCGCCGTCGACAACCCGGTCGTGCTGCCTGACGGGCGCGTCGAGTCCAACGGCAACTTCCACGGGGCGCCCGTCGCCTACGTGCTCGACTTCCTCGCCATCGCCGCCGCCGACCTCGCGTCGATCGCGGAGCGGCGGACGGATCGGCTGCTCGACAAGAACCGCAGTCACGGGCTGCCGCCGTTCCTCGCCGACGACGCCGGGGTCGACTCCGGGCTGATGATCGCCCAGTACACCCAGGCCGCCCTGGTGAGCGAGATGAAGCGGCTGGCCGTGCCCGCCTCCGCCGACTCCATTCCCTCCTCCGCCATGCAGGAGGACCACGTCTCCATGGGCTGGTCCGCCGCCCGCAAGCTGCGTACCGCCGTCGACAACCTCACGCGGGTCATCGCCGTCGAGCTGTACGCCGCCACGCGCGCCGTCGAGCTGCGCGAAGGGCTCGCCCCGGCACCGGCCTCGCAGGCGGTCATCGACGCCGCCCGGGCCGCCGGAGTCCAGGGGCCCGGGCCCGACCGGTTCCTGGCCCCCGACCTCGCCGCGGCCGACGCGTTCGTGCGCGGTGGGGCGTTGGTCGCGGCGGCGGAGAAGGTCACCGGGCCGCTTCAGTGACACCCGGCGCACTTCGGTGACGTGGAAGACCCGTCAGACGTGGAACGGGGGCCCTGTCGTACGGCCGACAGGGCCCCCGTGCGACTGAGCCGGTGTTACTTCAGCTTCTTGGCCTGCGCGTCGATGAGGGCGGCCGGGACGTCGTACGGCTTGTCCGTCATCATCAGGCCGAGGTTCATCGTGTAGTACGTGGCGATCGTGCTGCCGTGGCGCACCACCTCGACGTGCGTGGTGCCCACGTCGCCGTCCTCCAGATCGCTGACCGCGGTGAACGCCACCGACTCGTCACCAGCCCCGGACGCCTTCTCCGAGGTGAGCTTGGTGACCTTCTGGTCCGTGCCCTGCATGGTGAGGGGGAAGCCGCCGGAGCAGCTCTTCACCGCGTCCGCCACCGACTTGAAGGTCTGCTCGGCGCCGTCACCGTCGTACGAGGAGAGGCCGACGACCGTCAGGTCGAGGCTCATCGCCTCGGAGAACGAGTCCTCGAAGTCGCCCTCGCCCAGGTCCTCCAGGGACTTGGAGGCCGTGTCGGTGGGCTTCTTCTCCTCGGTGGCCATGACGGCCGCGTTCGACGCCGAGTCGCCCGGCGCCTGACCGCCCATGGCGTAGGCGAGCGGCCGGCACTTCTCCTCGCTGCTCGTGACCTGTTCCTTGGACTTCGGCAGCTGTTTGCCGGAGGCGTCCACCTTGTAGCCGTCGACATCGCCCTGGGCGATGATCGCCTTCTTCAACTCCGCGGAGCTGAGCGCCTTCGCGTCAGAACCGCCGGAGTCGCCTCCGCAACCCGTGACAAGGGCGAGCGACAGCGCGCTCACGGCAACCGTGGCGGCCACACGCACGCCCGATGATCTCTTCATGCGCGGACTATGAAGCCCAGGTGAAAGGATCGTCAAGTGATTTCAAAAACCGACGCTTTCCGGGCATCGGGCCGTGCGGCAGCCGGGGCGTGCCGGCTTCAGAACCCGAGGCGCTCCCGGCGCACCGAGTACGCGACGAAACCGGCGCCCAGCGCGAGGAAGGCGGTGCCGCCGACGATGTACGGCGTGGTGTCGAAGCTTCCGGTGTCGGCGAGCCGGGTGTCGTCCGCGCTCGTGTCCGCGGCCTCGGACGCGGCCCGCGCCTGCTGCGTGAGCTGCGTCGACGGGGCCGCCGAAGGCTCCGTTCTCGCCGGTTCCTCGCCGGTCGCGTTGGCGGAGGGCACAAACCACAGGGCGCCCAGCAGGGCCCCCGCGGCGGTGGCGGTCAGCAGCGATCGGCGTGCGGTGGACGACGATCGGTGAGCGGCGGACACGGAATATCGATCCCCTTGTGGCGCTGGCGAATTGGCCGTGTGGGGCGATGTTAGTGAAAGTCGCGGGTCACGGGAAAGTCACGGGAGCGATGAGCCGTACGCTCCGGGGCATGAGTACTCCAGAAACATCACGGTTTGTACGGCTTCGGGTGGAAGTCGTTCTCGAAGTGGACGACGAGGACGCGCTCACCAGGGCCGCGCTGCAGCGCATCGCCGGCGACAGCACCATGCCGGCCGACGAACGGGCCCACGCGGAGGGCAGTGTGACGGAAGACACCGCCGAGGCGCTGGCCTATCTCGTCGATCCGTTCGACCTGGTCAGCGACGTACCGGGGATCGAACTCGCCCAGGCCTCCTGGTCCAGCGAACGCATCGACCACGACCCGGATTCGCACGAGTGGGACCTCGACGACGATGATGTCGACGAGGACTTCGACGACGAAGCACCGCACAGGGTCGGCTGAGGCGTCTTGGGGAAAACGTGACCCCGGGCGGCAACCGCCGCCCGGGGTTTCGTCGTCTCAAGCTGCGCACTGACCGACACCCGCACCATCCGTCACACGGCTTCCGCCATGGCGGGCGTGGTGTGCCCCACACATACCAGGTATGTGGAACGGGACGAACCGGTCGTAGCGTTGAAGATTCTTGACGGGGACTCTCGGGGTTTTTGGGATTCGGGAACAATGGAGAAGCGTGTGATGACGAACAGTAAGCGGCGCAAGGGCCTCACGGTCGCGTCCGCACTGCTCGGCGGTGTCCTGGTGCTCTCGGCCTGCTCCGGCGGCGACGACAACGCCTCGGGCAGCGACGGCGGCGACTCCTCGCAGTCCAAGGTCGACGAGGCGGCCGCCAAGAAGACCTCCGAGGCCCAGATCAAGATCACGCCCGAGGACGGCACCGACAACGCCTCCATCAACAACTCCGCCGCCGTCACCGTGAGCAAGGGCACGCTCACCGAGGTGGCCATGACGACCGCCGACGGCGCCGCGGTCGAGGGCGAGATATCCGCCGACAAGACCAGCTGGAAGCCCAGCACGCAGCTGGAGCGCTCCACGACCTACAAGATCGCGGTGACCGCGAAGGACGCCAAGGGCCTCGAGGCCCATGAGAACGCCTCCTTCACCACCGTCTCCCCGGCCAACAGCTTCCTCGGCTACTTCACGCCGGAGGACGGCTCCACCGTCGGCGTCGGCATGCCCGTGTCGATCAACTTCGACAAGGCGATCAGCAACAAGGCGGCCGTCCAGAAGGGCGTCACCGTCTCCACCACCAGCGGTCAGGAAGTCGTCTGCCACTGGTTCAACGACACCCGCATGGACTGCCGGCCCGAGGACTACTGGCAGGAGGGCGCCACCGTCACCCTGAAGATGTCCCTGGACGGCGTCGAGGGCGCCAAGGGTGTCTACGGCGTCCAGCAGAAGACGGTCACCTTCAAGATCGGCCGCAACCAGGTCTCCTACGTCGACGCGAAGACCAAGCAGATGAAGGTCACGCAGGACGGCAAGGTCGTCAAGACCATCCCGATCTCCGCCGGTTCCCCGGAGAACAAGACCTACGAAGGCATCATGGTGATGTCCGAGAAGTTCAAGGAGACGCGCATGAACGGCGCGACCGTGGGCTTCACGGACGACGACGGCAAGGGCGAGTACGACATCAAGGACGTGCCGCACGCCATCCGCCTCACCAACTCCGGCACCTTCGTGCACGGCAACTACTGGGGCGCCAAGTCCATCTTCGGCAGCGTGAACACCAGCCACGGCTGTGTGGGCCTGTCCGACACCAAGGGTGCCAACGACAAGGGCACCGCGGGCTACTGGTTCTACAACAACTCGATCCTCGGTGACGTCGTGGTCGTCCAGAACACCGGCGACAAGACGGTCTCGCCGGACAACGGCCTCAACGGCTGGAACATGGACTGGGCGCAGTGGAAGGCCGGTTCGGCCGTCTGACGGCGGCCCCGCACCGACGACCCCAGCGCGGCTCCACAGCCGCCTCACAGCTGACCGATGCCGCCCTCAGGGGCGGCATCGGTGTTTCCGGGGGCGGCCCCCGCCTTCTCATTCATCTCTTATTTCGGCCTTATTCCTTCATCACGCGCCGTACCTAGCTTGCGGCGCATGTTCTTCACCTACCTGAGGCGCGAGCTGCGCCGCCGCAGAAAGGCGGCCCTCGTCGTCGCCTCCGGCCTCGCGCTGGGCATCGCGCTGGTCATCGTGGTCAACTCCGTGTCCTCCGGCATGAGCAGGGCCCAGGACAAGGTCCTGCAGTCCCTGTACGGCCTGGGCACGGACATGACCGTCACCAAGGCCGCCGAGCCGGCCGGCGACAGCTCGGAGCGGCCCCGCTTCCAGTTCGACGCACGGGACAGCGACTCCGACGAGGAGCAGTCCAGCGACCGCGTCATGGTCCAGGGCTTCCAGACGCTGTCGAGCTCGACCGTGACCGAGGTCGGCGCCCAGAGCGGGGTCTCGGACGCCGTGGGAGGGCTGAGTCTGCAGGTCATCAAGGTCAGCGGCCAGTTCACGCGCGGGCAGTTCCAGCAGGGCCAGAGCAGCGGGGGCGAGCAGGGCGGAGGCCCCGGGCAGGGCGGTTCGGGCGGCACCGGTCAGCCGCAGGGCGAAGTGCGCGGTGGTGGCGCAGACTTCGACGTCAACAACTACTCCGTCTACGGCACCGACGTCACCAAGCCGGCGCTCGGGCCGCTGACCTCCTCGAAGATCACCAGCGGGCGCACCTTCAAGACGACGGAGACGAACGCCGGGGTCGTCGTCGCCGACACCTCCTACGCCAAGGAGAAGAAGCTCAAGGTCGGCTCCACCGTCACCGTCAAGGGCACCAAGTTCAAGGTCATCGGCATCGCCACGCCCGACAGCGGGGACGCGGCCGCCAACCTCTACATCCCGCTGAAGCAGGCGCAGACGCTCGCCGACGCGAAGAACAAGGTCACCACGATCTACGTCAAGGCGACCGACTCCCAGCGGATCGACTCCGTCAAGTCGGCCATCCAGAAGAACATCTCCGGTACGACGGTGACGACCTCCGCGGATCTCGCCGACACGGTGTCCGGCTCCCTGTCGACGGCGTCCTCACTGGCGACCAGCGTCGGCAAGTGGCTGTCCATCGCGGTGCTGGCGGCGGCGTTCCTCGTGGCCGGGCTGCTGACCTCCTCGGCGGTGTCGCGCCGGGTGCGGGAGTTCGGGACGCTGAAGGCGCTGGGGTGGAAGTCGGGGCGGGTGACCCGGCAGGTGGTCGGTGAGGCGGTGGTCAACGGGCTGCTCGGCGGTGCGCTGGGGATCGCCGTCGGTCTGACGGGGGCGTATGCCGTGACGGCGATCAGCCCCACCCTGCAGGCCCAGCTGGGCGGGGGAGCCGGTGGCGGCATGAACGGCCCCGGTGGGGGCGGGGGCTTCGGCGGTCCCGCGCGGCAGGCCGCGTCCAGGACGCTGGACGTCGCGCTCACCGCGCCCGTGAGTCTGACGACGGTTGCCCTCGCGGTCGGCCTCGCGGTGACGGGCGGGCTGATCGCCGGCGCGTTCGGCGGCTGGCGGGCGTCACGGCTCCGCCCGGCGGATGCACTGCGCCGCGTCGAGTAGCCGGCGTCGCCGTGGCTGGGGCGGGGGTGGGCGTCGCTCACCCGCGCCGGCGGGTGCCGCTCTCTTTGGGACGGACGCCGCCCCAGCGACACGCCTGCCCGCAGTTATGCAGTGGTGGCGGCTGCGCGGCCTGCGACGCCCGCTGGCCGGCTACGGCGCCTCGCAGCTACAGCCGACGCGACTGCAACCCCCCCAGGGGCGCGGGGAACTGCGCGACCAGCCCCCCACGCACCCGCAGTTACGGCCGACGCGACTTCCACCCCCTAGGGGCGCGGGGAACTGCGCGACCAGCCCCCACGCACCCGCAGCCGAACACGATGCGCACCACCCCCGAACCACTCCCAGGAGCCACCCCATGTACGAACTCAAAAACGTCACCAAGCGCTACACCCGAGGCAAGGAATCCGTGGACGCCCTCGACGGAGTCGACCTCACCATCGCCGACGGTGACCGGCTCGTCATCCAGGGCCCCACCGGCGGTGGCAAGTCGACCCTCCTCCAGATGCTCGGCGGACTCGACCGGCCCACCGCAGGCGAAGTCGTGCTCGACGGTACGGACTTGGCCAAGCTCTCCGAGGCCCGGCTCACCAAGGTCCGCAGTGAGAACATCGGGTTCGTTTTCCAGAGCTTCAACCTGATCCCCACCCTCACCGCACAGGAGAATGTCGAAACCGCCCTCGTCCCGCTCGGCGTCAAGCCGAAGGACCGGCGCGAACGGGCCGCCGAGGCGCTGAAGTCCGTCGGCCTCGGCGAGCGCCTCACGCATCTGCCGTCCGAGATGTCCGGCGGGCAGCAGCAGCGCGTCGCCATCGCCCGCGCGCTCGTCAAGCAGCCCAAGGTACTGCTCGCCGACGAACCCACCGGAAACCTCGACGAGTCGATGCGCGACGAGATCATGGACGTACTCGAACGCATGTGGAAAGAACTGGGGTTGACCTTCATCATGGTCACCCACGACTCGGCGATCGCGAGAAAGGCCCCGCGGCTGGCGACCATCCGTAAGGGGCAGATCACTGTCAAGGAAAATGCGGGGGCGTAACTTGACCGTTCTGTAACGGAGTTCGCTGTTGCGTAACAGTCGGCAGGCGCGCCTCTCATCTCTCTCTCATGTATTGAGGTGCCTGATCACCCCTCGGCATACTGCGTATTCCGGGGGGTGACGCGTACGCGCACGAGACCTCCCCCGGCCGGGTGAACGGGGTATTCGCCCGGAACTTCTGCAAGGGGGAAACTTGCGCAGACAAGTCAAAAGAGCATGCGCGGCCACTGTCGCCACGGCGGCCGCCGTCGCCCTCGCCGCGGGCATGACCAGCCCGGCGTCGGCCGAACCGGAGCAGCGCCCGACCGGCGCCGCCTCCTCGTTCACGTCCCCCCACCGCATCACCCTGATCACGGGTGACCGGGTCTCCGTCGACTCCAAGGGCCGGGTGGTCGGCCTGGAGCGGGCCAAGGGGCGCGAGCACATACCCGTACAGATACGCAAGGCGGACGGGCACACCCTGGTGATCCCGGCCGACGCGGCCCGTCTGGTCGCCACCGGCAAGCTCGACCAGCGGCTGTTCGACGTCACCGAGCTGAGCAAGTCCGCGACCCGCACCTCCCAGGCCAAGGGCCTGAAGGTCATCGTCGGTTACCAGGGCGCCGCCGCCGGCGCCAAGGCGGACGTCCGGGACGCGGGCAAGCTCCGCCGGACCCTGAAGTCCCTGAACGCGGACGCGGTGCAGACCCCGCAACAGGACGCGCCCGAGCTGTGGGACGCGCTCACCAACGGCAACAAGACCGCCTCCGGTATCGCACACGTCTGGCTCGACGGCGTCCGCAAGGCCAGCCTCGACAAGTCCGTGCCGCAGATCGGCGCCCCCAAGGCGTGGGCGGCCGGCTACGACGGCAAGGGCGTCAAGATCGCCGTCCTGGACACCGGCGTCGACGCCACCCACCCGGACCTCAAGGACCAGGTGGTCGCGGCCAAGAACTTCTCGCCGGCCGCCACCGCGGACGACAAGGTCGGCCACGGCACGCACGTCGCGTCCATCGCGGCCGGCACCGGCGCCAAGTCCGGCGGCAAGTTCAAGGGCGTCGCACCGGGCGCCGACATCATCAGCGGCAAGGTCCTCGACGACCAGGGCTACGGCGACGACTCCAGCATCCTGGCCGGTATGGAGTGGGCGGCCGAGCAGGGCGCGGACGTCGTCAACCTCAGCCTCGGCGGGCAGGACACGCCCGAGGTCGACCCGCTGGAGGCGGCGGTCAACAAGCTGTCCGCCGAGAAGGGCATGCTCTTCGCGATCGCGGCGGGCAACTCGGGTCCGGAGTCGGTCGGTTCGCCCGGCAGCGCGGACGCCGCGCTCACCGTCGGCGCCGTCGACGACAAGGACAAGCTCGCCGACTTCTCCAGCACCGGCCCGCGGCTCGGGGACGGCGCCATCAAGCCGGACGTCACCGCGCCCGGTGTGGACATCACGGCCGCCTCCGCCAAGGGCAGCCTCATCGAGCAGGAGGTCGGCGAGAACCCGGCCGGCTACCTGACCATCTCGGGTACGTCGATGGCGACCCCGCATGTCGCGGGCGCGGCGGCGATCCTCAAGCAGCAGCACCCGGACTGGTCGTACACCGAGCTCAAGGGCGCGCTGACCGGTTCCACCAAGGGCGGCAAGTACACGCCGTTCGAGCAGGGTTCGGGCCGTATCCAGGTCGACAAGGCCATCAAGCAGACCGTGATCGCCGACCCGGTGTCGCTGAGCTTCGGTGTGCAGCAGTGGCCGCACACCGACGACACGCCGGTCACCAAGGAGCTGACGTACCGCAACCTCGGTACGAAGGACGTCGAGCTCACGCTCTCCGCCACGGCCACCGACCCGAAGGGTCAGGCGGCTCCGGCAGGCTTCTTCAAGCTCGGCGCGACGAAGGTGACGGTCCCGGCGGGCGGCAAGGCCGCTGTCGGCCTCACCGTCAACACCAAGCTGGGCGGCACGCTCGACGGCGCCTACTCCGCGTATGTGACGGCGACGGGCGGCGGGCAGAGCGTCCGTACGGCCGCCGCGGTGCAGCGCGAGATCGAGTCGTACGACGTCACCGTCAAGCACATCGACAAGGACGGCAAGCCGGCCCCCGACTACAACACCGCCCTGTTCGGCTACACCGGCCTGGGGACGGACCGCACCTTCCAGGTGCCGCCCGTCGCGTCCGGCACCACGAAGATGCGGCTGCCCAAGGGCACCTATCTGCTGGACGCCTGGATCGCCAAGGACTGGGTGAAGTTCGAGGGCGGCCTCGACTGGGTGGTCCAGCCGAAGCTGAGCGTCACCAAGAACACCTCGGTGACGATCGACGCCCGCACGACGAAGGCGGCCGACATCACCGTGCCTGACGCGCAGGCCAAGCCGGTGTTCGCGGGCAGCAACTACTTCTACGACAAGGCGGGCATCGGCGTGGCCTTCGCTCTGACCTCCTTCGCCGACCTGCGCATGGCGCACCTCGGCCCGGAGATCCCGAGCGGCCTGAGCCAGACCTGGAACGGGCAGTGGACCAAGGGGAACGACGCCGAGTACGACGTCGCCACCACCACCAAGCTCAAGAAGATCAAGGGCGACAAGGTCCGCCACTTCAAGGCGGGCGACCTCGCCAAGGTGAAGAACAGCCTCGGCGCCCCGACGCCCGGCAAGACCGGCTCCCTCCTGCCCCTGGGCATCTTCCCGGAGGACGCCGCGCTCGGCACCCCGATCGAGCAGAAGCTGCCCGGCTCGCGGACGGTGTACCTGTCGACGTCCGACAAGATCAAGTGGACGTTCGACTTCATGCAGTACGGCGGCAAGGACGCGGACGGCATCCCGATCATCGACGCGGGTTACAGCCTGGGCGACCCGCAGGTCTTCAAGGCGGGCGAGAGCTACGCGAAGACCTTCAACACCGCGGTCTTCGGCCCGCACCTCAACAAGTACTTCGGCCTGTTCCGTGAGGGCAACGACATCTACGGCTCGCTGCCCCTGTTCGCCGACGCCAACAAGCACGCGGGTTCGTCCGACTTCACCTCGGTCACCACGAACCTGTACCGCAACGGCACCAAGATCGGCACCAACAAGGACCCGCTGTTCGGCGAGCCGTTCACGGTCCCGGGCGCGGAGGCCGAGTACAAGCTGACGACCTCGGTCAAGCGCAGCACCAAGGTGGCGGCCGCCTCCACGCGGATCGACGCCAGCTGGACCTTCCGCTCCAAGAAGTCGGCCGATCTGGTCACGCTCCCGGCCTCCACGGTCCGCTTCAACGCGAAGACGGGCCTGGACAGCAGGGTCGAGGCCGACAAGACCCAGACCTTCCCGGTCAGCGTCGTGGGCGCGGCAGCGGGCAGCAACCTCAGGTCGCTGCACGTGTACGTGTCGTACGACTACGGCCAGACCTGGAAGAAGGTCGACGTCAGGAACGGCAAGATCACTGTCAAGAACCCGGCGAAGGGGAAGGCGATCTCCTTCCACGCCAAGGTCGCCGACAAGAAGGGCAACAAGTCGACGGTCTCGATCTACAACGCGTACTACGGCAAGTAGGTCCCACTCAAGTAGGTCCCACTCTCGTAGGTCCCACTTGAGCGAAAGCCCCGCCGGAGGTGCAGCTTCCGGCGGGGCTTTCCCGTGCGGTGCGGGCGTCAGCCGGTCGTCCAGGGCCGGAGCTTCTCGGGGTTGCGTACCGCCCAGACGTGCCTGATCCGGTCGCCCGCGACCTCGAACGCCAGCACGGACACGGTGACGCCGTCCTGCTGCACCACCAGTCCGGGCTGGCCGTTGACCGTACGCTCCAGGACCTCCATGACGGGGGCCCGGACGGCGAGGTCGACGAAGTATCGCGCGATCCGCTCGCCGCCCTCGACCGGCTGGAGCGCCGCGCTGACCAGGCCGCCGCCGTCGCCGACCGCCGTGGCGTCGGGGTCGAGGAGGCGGACGAGGGCATCGAGGTCCTTGGCCTCCCAGGCCCGCCTGAAGTCCCGGACGACATCGGCGCGCCGGGCCGCCGGAGTCACGGTCGCGGGAGCCCGGGACGCGCGGATACGTCGGCGGGCCGACGTGGCCAGCTGGCGGCAGGCCGCCGGCGTACGGCCGACGACCTCGCCCACCTCGGCGAACGAGTAGCGGAAGACGTCGTGCAGGACGAACGCGACGCGCTCGGCCGGGGTCATCGATTCCAGTACGACGAGGAAGGCCATGCTGACCGACTCGTCCAGGGTGACCCGGTCGGCCGGGTCCGCCGAACCGGCGTCCCGTCCCCCGTCGAGCCACTCCGTACGGTCGGGCAGCGGCTCCGGCACCCATTCGCCCACGTAGCGCTCCCGCCGGGCGCGTGCCGAGCGGAGCAGGTCGAGGCAGATCCGGCTCGCGACCCTCGTCAGCCACGCGCCGGGGGAGGCGATGGCCCGCTGCGCCTGCGGGGACATGGCGTACCAGCGGGCGTACGTCTCCTGCACGACGTCCTCGGCGTCGGCCAAGGAGCCGAGCAGCCGGTACGCGACATTGATCAGCTGCCGTCGCTCACTCATGATCGCGCTCAGCTCTGGATCGGTCATGCTCAGCCCGGGATCGGTCATCGTGCCGCTGGCTCCCTCGCTCGTATCCGCCTTCACCACTTACTCCGACGGGCCGGCACGCCGGAATGTGACGCCGGGCCGCGCCTCACATTCGGGGAGCCCGGGTCGTCGTATGCGTGAGACCGATGTCCAAGGAGTGACCCAGCATGACGACCACCACCACGCTCAGCGAGCTGACCGGCGACTACGTCCTCGACAGCGCCCGCACCCGGATCGGCTTCGTGGCCCGGGCCGCGATGGTCAGCAAGGTGCGCGGACGGTTCGACGACTTCGAAGGGGCGGCGCACCTGGACGGCGACGACCCGTCGCGGTCCGGTGCCCGGCTCGTGATCCGCGCGACGAGCGTCAGGACCGGCAAGCAGAAGTGCGACGACCACCTGCGCAGCGCCGACTTCCTGGACGCCGAGCGGTATCCGACGATCACCTTCACCTCGACCGGGGTGCGGCAGGTCGACGCGACCCGCTTCGAGGTCACCGGTGACCTGACCGTCCACGGTGTCACCCAGCCCGCGACCGTGGACTTCGAGCTGACCGGCGCCGAGAGGGATCCGCGGGGCGACCTCCGGGTCGGCTTCAAGGGGAGCGCGATCATCAACCGCAAGGACTGGGGCGTCAGCTGGGGCGGACTCCTGATCGGCGAGAAGGTCGCACTGGAGCTGGACGTCGCGGTGACCCGGCGCTCCTGAAGCCGGCGGAGGAGGAGCGTCCGGCCGGTTTTCGTGCTTCCGTGAGGCCATGACGGCTCACACGGTCGAATACATCCGGTACCGCATCCCCGAGCAGAAGTCGGCGGAGTTCCTGGCCGCCTACACCCGCGCCGCCGCCCAGCTGGCCGCGTCGCCCCACTGCGTCGACTACGAACTCGCCCGCTGCGAGGAGGACTTCGAGCACTACGTCCTGCGCATCACCTGGACGTCCACGCAGGACCACCTGGAGGGCTTCCGCAAGTCGGAGCTGTTCCCCGACTTCTTCGCCGAGATCCGTCCGTACGTCTCGCACATCGAGGAGATGCGCCACTACAAGCCGACGACGGTCCGCGGCACGGGTGCGTCGGTGCCGACGCTGTACGCCTGGGCGGGCGGCGCGGAGACGTTCTCCCGCCTGACGTCGGTCTTCTACGACAAGGTCCGCAAGGACGACCTCCTGGCCCCGCTGTTCGAGGACCTGGACCCGGCCCACGCGGAACACGTGGCGCTCTGGCTCGGCGAGGTCTTCGGCGGCCCGCCCGCCTACTCCGAGACCCAGGGCGGCCACGGCCACATGGTCGCCAAGCACCTGGGCCGGGCGATCACCGAACCCCAGCGCCGCCGCTGGGTCAACCTCATCCAGGACGCGGCCGACGAGGCGGGCCTGCCGACGGACGCGGAGTTCCGCTCGGCGTTCCTGGCGTACGTGGAGTGGGGGACGCGGCTGGCGGTTTACTTCTCGGGGCCGGACGCGGTCCCGCCGGCGGAGCAGCCGGTGCCGCGGTGGAACTGGGGGGCTGCGCCGCCGTATCAGGGGTGACGGCTCGTCGGGTCGGGGAGCGACGTCAGCCGCCGCTGCCGTACGGCCGTGTCAGGATCTCCAGGTTGTGGCCGTTGGGGTCCTCGAAGTAGGCGCCGCGGCCGCCGTCGTTGTGGTTGATCTCGCCCTCGCGGCGGTGGTACGGGTCGGCCCAGTACGTCAGCCCGGCCTCCCGTATCCGGGCGAAGATCGTGTCGAAGTCGTCCTCCGACACCAGGAAGGCATAGTGCTGCGGCGTGATCGCGCCGGGTGAGTCGAGGTAGTCCAGGGTCACGCCGTTGGGGATCTGCACCGGGATGAAGGGGCCGTACTGCGGGCTCACCTCCAGGCCCAGGATGCCGGCGAGGAACCGGGCCGACGTCTTCTTGTCGTGCGCGGCGACGATGGTGTGGTTGAGCTGGACGGTCATCAGGGGCTGCCTCCTCGTGTGCACGGCTCGGACGGGCTCCTTGTTCCACGCTAGGCAGGGCTGCCGGGCGGCACATCGGCCGTAGGGAGGGAGCGGCGCTACTCCTGCGGTACTCCGTCTTCCGTCTCCGTAACCCCGCCGGGACGTCGTACGGCGACACGGCGAGGGCCCCGGAGCAGTGCGGCTCCGGGGCCCTCGGTCGTACGGCCGGCCTGTCGGCGTACCGGCCACCGGGGTGGCCACCGGTGTACGGGTGTCAGATCGTGGCCGTGTCGATCACGAACCGGTACCGCACATCGCTGCTGAGCACCCGCTCGTACGCCTCGTTGATCTCGTCCGCGCGGATCAGCTCGATCTCGGCACCGAAGCCGTGCTCGGCGCAGAAGTCCAGCATCTCCTGGGTCTCGGCGATGCCGCCGATCATGGAGCCGGCGAGGGTCTTGCCGCCGCCGATCACGGAGAAGAGGTTGAGGGAGATCGGCTCCTCGGGGGCGCCCACGTTCACCAGCGCGCCCTCCGTCTTGAGCAGCGTCAGGTAGGCGTTGAAGTCCAGCGGGGCCGAGACCGTGGACACGATCAGGTCGAACGTGCCGCGCAGCTCCTCGAAGGTCTTCGGGTCGCTGGTGGCGTAGTAGTGGTCGGCACCCAGCTTGAGGCCGTCCTCCTGCTTGCGCAGGGACTGCGACAGGACCGTCACCTCGGCACCGAGGGCGTGCGCGATCTTCACGCCCATGTGGCCGAGGCCGCCCAGGCCGAGGATCGCGACCTTCTTGCCGGGTCCGGCGTTCCAGCGCTTCAGCGGGGAGTAGAGGGTGATGCCGGCGCACAGCAGCGGCGCGGCGACGTCCAGGGACAGGCCGTCGGGGATGCGGACGACGTAGTTCTCGTCGACGACGATCTTCTGCGAGTAGCCACCGTAGTTGGGCGTGCCGTCCCGGCCGATGGCGTTGTACGTGCCGCCGATGCTGCTGTTGAGGCAGTACTGCTCCCGGCCGGCCTTGCAGTTCTCGCACTCACGGCAGGAGTCGACCATGCAGCCGACGCCCACGCGGTCGCCGACCTGGAACCTGGTGACCCCCGAGCCGACCTCGGAGACGACGCCGGCGATCTCGTGGCCGGGGACCATGGGGAAGATCGCCTCGCCCCAGCCCTCCCGGGCCTGGTGGATGTCGGAGTGGCAGATACCGGCGAACTTGATGTCGATCAGGACGTCGAACTCGCCGACCTCGCGGCGCTCGATGGTGGTGCGCTCCAGCGGAGCCTTGGCGGCGGGTGCTGCGTATGCGGCAACGGTGGTCATGCCGGGTATCTCCTAGCGGGGTTGTGCGCCCGGCTGCCTTCTGTCCGTACTGTTCCGTACTGTCCGTCCGGGCACGGCATTCAGCCTGCCGGGCGGCGCGGGAGTCACCCAGACCTCGGTTGTACGTACGTCCGCCGGTCCTACCACTGGCGGGGTCAGGCTCGTGTGCGTACGACCGGGAATACTTGAGGCATGGACGAAAAGCCCGAATCCGTGACGGGACCCGCCGCCGACACCGGGGCCGGTCTGGACCGGCGCGCCGAACTCAGCGAGTTCCTGCGCACCCGGCGTGCCCGGCTGAAGCCGGAGGACGTCGGGCTGCCGGACTTCGGGCGGCACCGCAGGGTGCCCGGTCTGCGGCGTGAGGAGCTCGCGCAGCTGGCCGGGGTGTCCGTGGCGTACTACACGCGTCTGGAACAGGGCAACGGCCGAAACGTATCGGCGGAGGTCCTGGACGCCATCGCCCGTGCGCTGCGGCTGACCGATGCCGAGCACGCGCACCTCACGCACCTCGCGAAGCCGAAGCAGCACAAGAAGAAGCAGGCGGCGCGGACCGAGCAGGTGCGGCCGGCGCTGCGGCAGCTGCTGGACTCGATCGACGGCGTTCCCGCGTACATCACCGGGCGGCGGTCGGACATCCTCGCCTGGAACCGGATGGCGGCGGCGGTCTTCGGCGACTGGGCGGAGCTGCCGGTGCAGGAGCGCAACTGGGCCCGCCTCGTCTTCCTGCGGCCCGAGTACCGCGACCTGTTCGTCGAGTGGGACCAGAAGGCGTCCGACATGGTCAGCTACCTCCGCATGGACGCGGGCTGCCACCCGGACGACCCGCTCCTCGCCGCCCTGGTCGGTGAACTCTCCGTCAAGAGCGAGGAGTTCCGGCGCCTGTGGGCCGCCCATGACGTCAAGGAGAAGACCTACGGCGTCAAGCGCATCCGGCATCCCCTGGTGGGCGAGCTGACCATGAACTTCGAGTCGTTCCGCCTGTCCGACGGCACGGAACAGGTCCTGATCACGTACCACGCGGAGCCGGGCTCACCGTCGGCCGAGTCGCTGCGGCTGCTGGCGAGCTGGGGGACGGACGCGACGAAGGCGGGGACGGGGAGCAGCTCGACGCCGTCGGCTTGAGGGACACGCGGCGGCGATGCGCTCTGCCCGGCCGGGAGGACGGCCGGGAGGACGGCCGGGCAGGGGGGAGGGCAGGGCAGCCGCGCCGTGGCCTGGGAAGGGAAGGTGGGGCCCGCGCGGTGGCGTGGGGAGGTGGGGCCCGCGTGGTGGCGTGGGGAGGTGCCGGGTCACTGGCTCGGAGGCGCTGTGCAGGGCCTGGAGGGTGGTGCCCCCTGCCGGGCCGGGAGGGCGCCGCGTACCGGCCTGGGAGGGTGGCGCCCGCGTGGTGGCGTGGGGAGGTGCCGGGTCACTGGCTCGGAGGCGCTGTGCAGGGCCTGAAGGGGGGTGCCCCCTGCCGGGCCAGGAGGGCGCCGCGTACCGGCCCGGGAGGGTGGCGCCCGCGCGGTGGCGTGGGGAGGCGCCGGGTCACTGGCCCGGAGGCGCGGCTCAGAGCCCGGGAGGGCGCCGCACCCCACCCCGCCCCGCCCCACCCACCAGCGGCTACTACCAGCCGGTGCTCAATGCGCGGCGCTGAGGCGTGGAATCGCCGGGGAGTCTCACGCGTTGAGGAGGGTGGTATCGGATGCCGGCGCTGTGGGCCGAGCAGTCCGGGTCGGCAAGTTGAGAGGTATGGGAGGGTCGCGATGGCGGCGCAGACGCAGAGGGCCGTGCTGGCCGGCGGGTGTTTCTGGGGGATGCAGGACCTGATCCGCCGGCTCCCGGGCGTGACGGCGACCCGGGTCGGATACACCGGGGGTGACGTGCCGAACGCGACGTACCGCAACCATGGCACGCACGCGGAGGCCATCGAGATCCTTTTCGACCCCGAGAAGACCGACTTCCGCGCAATCCTGGAGTTCTTCTTCCAGATTCACGACCCGAGCACCAAGAACCGCCAGGGCAATGACATCGGCCTCAGCTACCGCTCGGCGATCTACTACGTGGACGACGAGCAGAAGCGGATCGCCGAGGAAACGATCGCGGACGTGGACGCGTCCGGCCTGTGGCCCGGCAAGGTCGTCACCGAGGTGGAGCCGGTCGGTCCCTTCTGGGAGGCCGAGCCCGAGCACCAGGACTACCTGGAGCGTTACCCGGACGGTTACACCTGCCACTTCCCGCGCCCGGGATGGCGGCTGCCCGCCCGCGCCGAGGGCTGACCGGAACCACATCGACGGAATCGACGAAGGGGTGCCCCACCGGGCGGCACCCCTTCGACGTACGGCCGGATTCCACGTACGGCCAGTGGATCAGTGGGGCAGGGTCGCCGGGCTGCCGCCGTTCGCCTCGTAGCCCGCGACCGCCAGTGCCCGGTAGACCGCGAACTCCGCGGCCGGGTCGACGGACAGGGTCCAGGGGAGGGCGCCGACATGGCCGTCGACGTGTATCAGCTGGTTCATGGCCTCCGCCCAGCGCTCGCCCCGCACGAGGAAGAACACCAGCAGATGCCGTACGTGCGCGAGCATCGGGTCGTCGGGGCGGGCCGAGTTCACCGCGTACAGCGCGCCGTGGATCGCCTTCGTCACGACCTCGCTCTGGTAGAAGCCGCTGACCAGGTTCACCTCGGGCAGATGCTCGAACACCGCGAAGAGCGGCATGGCGGCGAGGAGGGAGCCCTCAGGGGCACGGGCCGCCGCGGCCTGAGCGAAGTCGTTCGCCAGCTCGCGGGAACCGTGCCACTTCTCGCACCAGTAGTGCAGGGCCGCCAGGTGCGCGCCCATGTGGGCCGGGGCGCGGTCCAGGATCTTCAGCCAGAGCTGCTCGAACTCCGGCCGGGGGTAGGCCAGTCCACGAGCCACCGACAGCTCGATGATGTACGGGATCGGGTCACCGGGGGCGAGCAGCGCGGCGTCGGCGCAGGCCGACCTCGCCTCCTCCATGATGATCCGGAACTCGTCCGTGCCCGGCGTCGCCGTGCGCCACGCCTGCTGCACGAGGAACTCCGCGTGTACGGCCGCGCCGCCCGCGTCCTTGGGCTGTTCGGCCCGCCACACGCGCAGCCACTGGCCGCCCGGCGACTCACTGACCCCGCCCGGGCGCTGCTGCAGCTCCAGCGACGCGGCGCCGGCGAAGGCCTGCACACGCTGCCAGCGCAGCTCGCCCTCCGCCTCCGTGCCGGCCAGCAGCTGCGAGGCCGCGCGGTAGTCCTGCGTGCGCTGCACCAGGTCCAGGACGTCCAGCAGGTCCTGGTCGGGGCCGGGCATGCGGACGTCCAGCTCCTCCTGCCGGACGAAGCCGTAGTTCGCCGGGTCCGCGGCGTCCGGATGGCCCGGCGGGACCTGCTCGATCATGCCCCGCCTGCGCCTCATGAACGGCAGCACCACGAAGCCGAGCATGACGAGCGCGATCAGGACCCAGAGAATCTCCATGCCTCCAGCGTTCCAGACGCCTCCGACAAATGGCCAACGAGGTCGGGGGGCTGTGGAGAAAGGGTTCTGTAGCTGCGGGCAGTCGTGCCGCCGGGGCGGCGCGGGCGGGCCCGGCGGCACCCCGTCAGCGCCGGGCCGCGCGGATCCAGCCCCGCCCACAGCAACGCCGGACACGCTCAGCCGGCCTCGGTTTCCAGCCCCGTGAACCCGTCGGACGGCATCCACTCCGTTCGCGCATTACGCTCGGTGCCCATGAGTGACAGGCACATCAGTCAGCACTTCGAGACCCTGGCGATCCACGCGGGCAACACCGCCGATCCCCTCACCGGCGCGGTCGTCCCGCCGATCTACCAGGTCTCGACCTACAAGCAGGACGGCGTCGGCGGCCTGCGGGGCGGCTACGAGTACAGCCGTAGCGCCAACCCGACCAGGACCGCGCTGGAGGAGAACCTCGCCGCCCTGGAGGGCGGCCGCCGCGGCCTTGCGTTCGCGTCCGGACTGGCGGCCGAGGACTGCCTGTTGCGTACGCTGCTCAGCCCCGGCGACCATGTGGTCATCCCCAATGACGCGTACGGCGGTACGTTCCGTCTGTTCGCCAAGGTCGTCGCCCGGTGGGGGGTGGAGTGGTCGGTCGCCGACACCAGCGATCCGTCCGCGGTACGAGCCGCCATCACCCCGAAGACCAAGGTCGTGTGGGTGGAGACCCCCTCCAACCCGCTGCTCGGCATCACCGACATCGCGGCCGTCGCCCAGATCGCCCGGGACGCGGGCGCGAGGCTCGTCGTCGACAACACCTTCGCCACGCCGTACCTGCAGCAGCCGCTGTCCCTCGGCGCGGACGTCGTGGTGCACTCCCTGACGAAGTACATGGGCGGCCACTCGGACGTCGTCGGCGGCGCGCTGATCGTCAGCGACGCGGACCTGGGCGACGAACTGGCCTTCCACCAGAACGCGATGGGCGCGGTCGCCGGGCCCTTCGACTCCTGGCTGGTGCTGCGCGGCACCAAGACGCTGTCGGTGCGCATGGACCGGCACAGCGAGAACGCCACGAAGATCGCCGACATGCTCAGCCGGCACGCGCGCGTGACGCGCGTTCTGTACCCGGGCCTGCCCGAGCACCCCGGTCACGAGGTCGCCGCCAAGCAGATGAAGGCGTTCGGCGGCATGATCTCCTTCCAGGTCACCGGGGGCGAGGAGGCGGCCGTGGAGGTCTGCAACCGCGCCAAGGTGTTCACGCTGGGCGAGTCGCTGGGCGGTGTGGAGTCGCTCATCGAGCACCCGGGACGCATGACGCACGCGTCCGCGGCCGGCTCGGCCCTGGAGGTCCCCGCCGACCTCGTACGCCTCTCCGTGGGCATCGAGAACGTCGAAGACCTCCTGGAGGACCTCCAGCAGGCGCTCGGCTAGACCGCGAAGGCCTCACCAGCCCGTCAGCGGTGGAGTCGTCTCCGACGGCGGCTCCACCCACGGCCGTGCCATCACGGCCCACACCACGAACGCCACCGTCGCGGCGAACAGCAGCAGCCACATCAGGCGAACGGCGGCCGTCCTGCGGCGCAGCATGCGGCCGCCGCGCCGCACGACCTCCGCGTACAGCTCCGGCGGCACCGGCGGCGGCGTGCCCTCCATGACGCGCCGTACGGCCGCTTCCCGTTGAGGTCGATTCACGGCGACACCACCTTGGCTCCGAGCACGGCCGGCGCCGCGCCGCGCGGCGGATGCAGCAGCGTCGACGTCGCCCGGTCGCAGATCGCGAGAACGCGCTCCGTGGGCAGGCCGAGCAGGGCCGCCACCTGCTCCTCGGCCACGCCTTCGTACAGCCGCAGGACCAGGATCAGGCGCTCCTGCGGGGAGAGCCGGGCGAGCGGCCCCTGCGGGTGCGGGCGGAACCGGGCGAGGGCGCCCGGGCCGCCGTACTTGTGCCAGGCGGACCGGGAGAAGCGGGCGGCAAGGTACTGGCGGGCCCGGTCGTACGGGTCCTCGCCGCGCAGCCGGTCCCAGCACGCGTAGGTGTGCGCGAGGGACAGCGTCAGCAGGCGCCTCGCGCGCGGGTTGTTCTCCGGCGGCTCCGCGGTGAGCAGCGTGGCGGCATGCAGGAGCCGCCCTGCCGCGCCCGCGACGAACGCCTCGAACTCCCGGGCCCGGCGGGCGTCCTGGGCCGCACGCCGTCGTCCCACCGCCCCTCCCGCCTGAACACCCCTGAGGAACCGGGCCCGGCCACGTACGTGACACGTCGGTCACGCACGAGAGGAGGGCCCGGTTTCATATGAGGCCAGCTACGGCCCGGGGTCAAGAGCCGGGAGCGGATCACCCGGGCACGCGTGCGTGCCCGCAGGCGGTCGGGTGAGCCCTTGCCCCCCAACCGAACGACCCTCAGGACGGCGTGGGCGCATCCGCGCCCGAGATGCCCTGGACCGCCATCCGCGCGGACAGCGCGACGTTGAAGCGCGTGAGGAGCGTGCAGAACGCCTCGCGCTCCCCCGGGGCCCAGTCGTGTGTCAGCTCGGCCATCAACTGACGCCGGGACGAGCGGACTTCCTCCAGCCGCGACTGCCCGCGCGGGGAGAGCTGGAGCACCACCGCCCGGCCGTCCTCGGGGTGAGAGGTCCGCTTGACGAGTCCCGTGTCGACGAGCGGCGCCACCTGCCGGGTGACCGTCGACGAGTCGATCCCCATGCTCGCGGCCAGCGCCTTGACGCCCATGGGGCCTTCCTTGTCCAGGCGGTTGAGCAGCAGGTATGCGGCGCGGTCCATGGAGTTGCGCACCTGCCCGACCCCACCGAGCCGGGTCTGTTCGGCACGGCGGGCGAACACCGCCACCTCGTGCTGCAGCGTGTCGAGGAGACCGCTGTCAGCGACGGTCGTCATGTCCATCGACATTTCAGGTGTTGTGGGCATGGCCGGGGGCTCACTTCATGAAGGGGGTGCTGGGTTGGGGGACAGGGTACGCGGCCCGGACGCGGGGTGTACCGGGGCTGCGCAAACCCATCTCGGTGCTTGGTCACAACAGGGCCCGGCGCCTGTGAACTGCGAGACTTGTGTCATGAGCTACAGCACGGCTGACTCCTTGCCTCCCGTCACGCTCGACGACGTGCGCGGCGCCCAGAAGATGCTGACGGGCGTGGCACGGGTGACGGCGATGGAGGGCAGCAGGCACCTGTCCCAGCTGGTGGGCGCGCCGGTGCACTTCAAGTGCGAGAACCTGCAGCGGACGGGTTCGTTCAAGCTGCGCGGCGCGTACGTGCGGATCGCCGGGCTGCTGCCGGAGGAGCGGGCGGCGGGGGTCGTGGCCGCGAGCGCCGGCAACCACGCGCAGGGCGTCGCCCTCGCGTCGTCGCTGCTCGGCGTGCGCTCGACGGTGTTCATGCCGAAGGGCGCCCCGCTGCCGAAGATCAGCGCAACCCGGGACTACGGCGCCGAGGTGCGCCTGCACGGCCAGGTGGTCGACGAGACGCTGGCCGCCGCGCGGGAGTACGCGGACGAGACGGGTGCGGTGCTCATCCACCCCTTCGACCACCCCGACATCATCGCGGGCCAGGGCACGGTCGGCCTGGAGATCCTCGAACAGTGCCCGGAGGTGCGGACGATCGTCGTCGGCATCGGCGGGGGAGGGCTCGCGGCGGGCATCGCGATGGCGGTGAAGACACTGCGGCCGGACGTGCGGATCGTGGGCGTGCAGGCGGCGGGCGCGGCGGCGTATCCGCCCTCGCTGGCGGCCGGGCACCCGGTCGCGGTGGCCAACCCGGCGACGATGGCCGACGGCATCCGGGTCGGCCGGCCCGGTGACGTGCCGTTCCGGATCATCGGCGACCTGGTGGACGAGGTCCGCACGGTCACCGAGGACGAGCTGGCCACCGCCCTGCTGCTGTGCCTGGAGCGGGCCAAGCTGGTCGTCGAGCCGGCCGGGGCGAGCCCCGTCGCCGCGCTGCTGAGCGATCCCGGCGCCTTCGAGGGGCCGGTCGTCGCCGTGCTGTCCGGGGGCAACGTCGACCCGGTGCTGCTGCAGCGCGTCCTGCGGCACGGCATGGCCGCGCAGGGCCGCTACCTGGCCGTACGGCTGCGACTGACGGACCGGCCGGGCGCGCTCGCCACGCTTTTGGGGGTGTTGTCAGTGGTGGACGCTAACGTCCTCGATGTGAGCCACGTACGGACCGACCCACGGCTCGGGCTCACGGAGGCGGAGGTCGAGCTGCACCTGGAGACGAAGGGCCCCGAGCACTGCGTCGAGGTCGGCCAGGCCCTGCGCGAGGCGGGCTACACCGTCATCGGCTGAGGTCGGCCCGCTCTTCGTCCCCCGTTCGTCACTCGTTCGAGTAAGTCCATTGAGAGACGCGATACATCGCGTTATGGTGTGTCCGTATTGCATTGGCAGTAATCCCCCAACGACGTGGAGACCCATATGCCAGGCGCCATCTATGCCGAAGGCCTGGTGAAGACCTTCGGCGACGTAAGGGCTCTGGACGGCGTCGACCTCGATGTCCCCGAGGGCACGGTCCTCGGCCTGCTCGGGCCGAACGGCGCGGGCAAGACGACAACCGTCCGCTGTCTGACGACCCTGCTGCGCCCCGACAGTGGCTCGGCGGTCGTCGCGGGCATCGACGTCCTCAAGCATCCCGACGCCGTACGCCGCTCCATCGGCCTGTCCGGCCAGTTCGCGGCGGTCGACGAGTATCTGACCGGCCGCGAGAACCTGCAGATGGTCGGCCAGCTCTACCAGATGAAGGCGAAGGCCGCGAAGGCCCGCGCGGCCGAGCTGCTGGAGCAGTTCGACCTCGCCGACGCCGCCGACCGCTCCACCAAGACCTACTCCGGCGGCATGCGCCGCCGCCTCGACCTCGCGGCCGCCCTGGTGGTCTCACCGCCCGTGATGTTCATGGACGAGCCGACGACCGGCCTCGACCCGCGCAATCGTCAGCTGCTCTGGGAGGTCATCAAGCGGCTGGTCTCGGGCGGTACGACCCTGCTGCTGACCACCCAGTACCTGGAGGAGGCCGATCACCTGGCGCACGACATCGCGGTCGTCGACCACGGCCGTGTCATCGCCCAGGGCACCTCCGACCAGCTCAAGGCCCGCACCGGCGGCGAGCGCGTCGAGGTCGTGGTGCACGAGCGCGAGGACATACAGCCCGCGTCCGAGGTGCTGAGCGGCTTCGGCAAGGGCGAGACCACGGTCGAGGAGCACATGCGCAAGCTCACCGTGCCCGTGACCGGCGGCGCCAAGCTCCTTGCCGAGGTCATCCGCGAGCTCGACACCCGCGGCATCGAGATCGACGACATCGGCCTGCGTCGCCCGACCCTCGACGACGTGTTCCTGTCCCTGACGGGACATGTGGCCGAGGTGGAGGACGAGAAGAAGGACGAGAAGAAGGACAAGGAGACCGCCAAGTGAGCGCCGTCACCGACGCCGTGCGGGTCGCGGCCCCCGGCAACCCTGTCACCCAGTCGATCCGGGACTCGCTGGTCGTCGCGAAACGCAACCTGATCCGCATGTCCCGCATCCCGGAGATGGTCATCTTCGGGCTCATCCAGCCGATCATGTTCGTGGTGCTGTTCAGCTACGTCTTCGGCGGCTCGATGAACATCGGCGGCACCACGGACTCCTCCGTCTACCGCGAGTTCCTGATGGCCGGCATCTTCGCCCAGACCGTCACCTTCGCCACCGCCGGAGCCGGTGCGGGCATCGCCGACGACATGCACAAGGGACTCATCGACCGCTTCCGCTCGCTGCCCATGGCGCGCGGCGCGGTGCTGACCGGGCGTACGCTCGCCGACCTGGTGCAGACGGCGCTCACCTTGTTCGTGCTGGCGATCGTCGCCCTGCTGGTCGGCTGGCGTACCCACACCAGCTTCGGCGAGGTGCTCGGCGCCTTCGGTCTGCTGCTCCTGACCGGGTACGCGTTCACCTGGATCGGTGCCGTGATCGGCCTGTCCGTCCGCACTCCCGAGGCGGCGACCTCGGGCGGACTGATCTGGCTGTTCCCGGTGACGTTCATCTCGAACGCGTTCGTGGACTCCAGCCGGATGACGCCCTGGCTGCAGCACGTCGCCGACTGGAACCCCTTCAGTGCCACGGTCCAGGCCTGCCGCCAGCTCTTCGGCAATCCCGGGGTGTCGCCCTCGGACGCCTGGCCCATGCAGCACCCGGTCTGGGCCTCGCTGATCTACTCGGTCCTGATCATCTTCATATTCCGCACCCTGGCGGTTCGGAAGTACCGCTCGGCGACTGCATGACGAACGACGGCATCACGACGGCATGACAAAGCCCCCGGCGCCACGTGGGCGCCGGGGGCCGGTCAAGGACAGGTAGTCGGTCGGGGGCAGCCGCCGCACGGACCGGGTCAGCCGCTGTAGGGCTCGGCCTTCAGGATCTTCACCGAGGCCTTCTTGCCGTTGGGCAGCTCGTACTCGGCGTCCTCGCCGACCTTGTGACCGATGACGCCGGTGCCCAGCGGGGACTGCGGCGAGTAGGTCTCGATGTCGGCGCTCGCGTACTCGCGGGAGGCGAGCAGGAAGGTCAGGGTGTCGTCCTCGTCACCGTCGAAGGCGATCGTCACGACCATGCCGGGCGCGACCGCACCGTCCGTCGATGCCGGCGCCTCGCCGACCTGGGCGTTCTCCAGGAGCTGGGTGAGCTGGCGCACACGGAGCTCCTGCTTGCCCTGCTCTTCCTTGGCCGCGTGGTACCCGCCGTTCTCACGCAGGTCGCCCTCCTCGCGCGCGGCCGCGATCTTGGCGGCGATCTCCGTGCGCGCGGGACCAGTAAGGTACTCAAGCTCGTCCTTGAGCTTGTTGTACGCCTCCTGGGTCAGCCAGGTGACGTTCTCGCTGGTCTGGGTCACAGGTGCTCCTCGTAGGTACTGGGAATACAAAGCATCGCCCTACCCAGAAGGATGTTCCCTCACGGATGGGCGAAACCACGAGCCTAACAATTCAATGGCCGAAGGGGGAGGACATAAGCCATCAGAATCGCGTCAACGCAGGTCAGCGCCTACGTATTCCGGACAGGACCGGTCGGTGTCGAGCAGTGCCGCGCGGTTTCGAACGGCCCGGTCAGTCGGCGTGGCAGCCGAGCAGCTCGGCCGTCGTCCCCTGGGAGGTCGTACGCAGGGTGACGACCTTGTCGATCCGCGTGGCGTCGCCGTCGAAGCGGAAGTCGGCCCGGCCCACCTCGGCGCCGTTCGCCGCCTGGGAGCGCAGCGTGCAGTAGCCGGAGGCGCCGGAGTCCTTGCGGACCTCCAGATGGACCTTCACCGCGTCCTTCGTCGCGTCGAACTCGATCACCTCGGCGCTGATCTTGTTCTGGCCGACGTAGTGGTAGCCGAAGTAGCCGACCAGCGCCAACAGGGCCACCCCGAGGGCGGCGCCGACGACCTTGAGCGTGCGGTCGGCGCGCGCGTCCGAGGAGCGGCCGTAGCGACCCTCGGGCAGCCGCGTGCTCGCCGTACTCATGATCGTCCTCCCGGCCGGGGCGGGACGGATGTCCCGAAACGGGGCTTGGGGGCCGTACCCCGGAATTATCCGCCCCCCGATTCGGTCACTATAGAAGCCGCCGATCGCACCGGTTCACACCGGGCGCCGACTACGAGGATTGAGTCTTGACTGACCAGCTGCGACTGATGGCCGTTCACGCCCACCCCGACGACGAGTCGAGCAAGGGCGCGGCCACCATGGCGAAGTACGTGTCCGAGGGGGTGGACGTGCTGGTGGTGACCTGCACGGGCGGGGAGCGCGGCTCCATCCTCAATCCCAAGCTGCAGGGCGACAAGTACATCGAGGAGCACATCCACGAGGTACGCAAGAAAGAGATGGACGAGGCGCGCGAGATCCTCGGGGTGAAGCAGGAGTGGCTCGGCTTCGTCGACTCCGGTCTGCCCGAGGGCGACCCGCTGCCGCCGCTGCCCGAGGGCTGCTTCGCCCTGGAGGACGTCGACAAGGCGGCCGGGGAGCTGGTGAAGCAGATCCGCTCGTTCCGCCCCCAGGTGATCACCACCTACGACGAGAACGGGGGCTACCCGCACCCCGACCACATCATGACCCACAAGATCTCGATGGTCGCCTTCGAGGGCGCGGCGGACACCGAGAAGTACCCGGAGTCGGAGTTCGGCCCCGCGTACCAGCCGCTGAAGCTCTACTACAACCAGGGCTTCAACCGCCCCCGCACCGAGGCGCTGCACCAGGCCATGCTCGACCGGGGCCTGGAGTCCCCCTACGGGGACTGGCTCAAGCGCTGGGACGAGTTCGGCATGAAGCAGCGCACGCTCACCACGCACGTCCCGTGCGGTGACTTCTACGAGATCCGCGACAAGGCCCTGATCGCGCACGCCACGCAGATCGACCCCGACGGCGGCTGGTTCCGCGTGCCGCTGGAGCTCCAGAAGGAGGTCTGGCCGACGGAGGAGTACGAGCTCGCGAAGTCCCTCGTCGATACCTCCCTCCCCGAGGACGACCTCTTTGCGGGCATCCGCGACAATGCCTGACATGAGCGCAAGCGCAAGCCTGGCAATGACGCACCTCGCGACCCTCGCCAAGGAGGTGGACGAGAACAAGGTCACCCCTGGCGTCCTCGGCTTCATCGTCTTCGCGGTGATGGCGATCGCCGTGTGGGGTCTGATGAAGTCCATGAACCGGCACATGGGCAAGGTCGACTTCGAGGAAGCCCCGGATCCGAAGGCAGAGTCCGGGGACGCGGCCGCGAAGGGCTGACGGCGACGCGACGCATCGACGGCATGATTCCGTGATGCCCTGTGGGCGTCACGGAATCATGCCGTATCGCGCGGACTGACCGGCCCGGGTTCACCGGCAGTGGTCGGCCAGGGACAGCAGCAGGTGGGCCGTCTCCGGCCGCAGATGATCCGAGTGGGCGCCGGCGGGGCCGGATCCCCGGACGAAGACGTCACTCGCGTCCACGCTGACGAACCGGTGGTCGAGGACGGTGAGCGGGTACGGCTCGCCGGGGGGCCGCATCCGGATCGCCGAGACCGGCGCCGGTGCCGTACCGATGCCGGCGTATCCGATTCCCGCCCGCCGTTCCGCCCGCAGATGCCAGAAGCCGGTGGCACGGTCGCGCTGCGAGTACGTCGCGACGACCGGGCCGCGCAGGGGAGCTTCGGCGAGGGCGGTGAAGGTGGCGGCGAAGGCGTCGCGCGGTGCCGCCATCTGGAGCAGCAGCATCGAGTCCACGGTGAAGGGCCGACCGTGCGGTTTCGGCGTACTCCACCCCAGGGTGAGCGGTTCCTCGTCCGCCGCCCACTGCACCGCCTCGCACAGGAGCCGGCAGCCGAAGGAGTGGCCGAGCAGGTGCAGGTACTGCCCCGCCCGGTTGGCGAGCACGGGCGGCGCGGCCGGGTCGGAACGCCGGGCGTCCAGGTAGCCGAGGAGGCGTCCGATGACGCGGGACGCGTGGCCGTCCCGGCTCATGGCGTGTGCCCGGTCCCGGATGCGGCGATAGCCGCCGAGGGAAGGCAGTGAACGGGAGGGCCAGCGGATCAGCACGGTCCAGGGGCGCCAGGGCCGCAAGCCCGGATACAGGGCCGATTGCCGCTCGTACTGGGTCGCTGTCAGGTCCAGCAGCCGCCGGACCGTGGCGAGCGCGGAGTCGGGTGCGGTCTGCCAGCCGTGGACGTAGACGAGCAGGTCGGTCGCCCAGGCCGGTGGGGACAGCCGCTCGGCGAAGTGGGTGGGGAGCCGCGGGGCGGGCACGGGGCGCGGGCCCGCCGATGTCTCCTCCAGAAGCCAGCCTGTGGGGTCCAGATCAACCACTGTCGGTGTCACAGGCCGCGCTCCAGACGGCTGTTCATCCCACAGTGCAGGGCGTAGGCGAGGCCCAGCGGGTTGCGGTGCTTGTCGGCGAAGTGCCGCGCCAGGTCGCGGGCGATCACCCCTGCGGTCTCCTCACCGGTCAGGTAGCGGGTCACGTACAGCAGCGCGTACTCGGCCGCGAAAACCTGCGGCATTTCGATCTGCGGCCCCAGCACTCCGGCGGCACCGACCTGGATGAGTGCTCCGCCCAGGTGCGCCAGTCCGGCGCTGCCCGGCACTCCGGCGTAGCAGGCGTTGAGCAGCACGAGCGGGTTGCGGGACAGCGGTGTGCCGGCGTCGGCACTGCAGCGGGCCAGCACGGTCTGTGCGTCGATGTCGCGTCCGTCGCTCAACTGCACCGCGAAGAAAGGGGAATCGGCGTCCTCGGTCTGGAACCACCCGTGGCACCAGAAGTACATGAACTGCTCGTCCACTTTCCCTGCCGCGATGTCGTTCACCAGGTCCTGGTGGGTACAGCGCTCCCGGTAGGTGGTGTTCCTGGCCAGGACGGCCGCGACCTCGGATGCCTTGGTCCACCCCGCGGCGTCGACTCTGGTGTCGTGGTTCAGACTCACGGACGGAGAGACCGGGGGAGGCGCGGGACTCTGAGTCGTCGGCAGTTCGGGGTAGTACCCGCCCGTCTGCTCGATCTGGTGGCGGTATCCGAGGAAGCGCCGGAAGACCGCGTCGAGGCCGCCATCGGGTGTCTCGTGCTCCGGCAGGCAGAGCAGCGGCCACGGCAGGAACAGCGTGTCGGAGTCGAAGCGGATGCGCAGGTCCTTGCGGCTCAGCAGGTCGGTCAGCACCCGCCGCACCTGTGAGGTGCGTTGGTCGGGGCCCGCGAGGAGGACCTTGAACAGAAGGTAGGCGCCCTGAGCGGCCAACTCCTCCAGCACCGGGAGCAGTTCGTCCTCGGGTTCGCCGGTGAGGTCGACCTGCGTGGCGTACGGGCGTTCGGGGCGCCCTCGGACGGGCAACCCCTCCGGGGTCAGCGGCTGAGCGTCGACGAACTCGGCCTTCCAGCGTCGGCGCAGGCGCGCGCCCTGCAGCTGTACGGTCCTCGGCCGCACGTCCAGGATCGCCGAGGGGTCACCGTACGGTGAGGTCTCTACTGCGGGCCCGTACAGGCGGATGAAGATCCGGTCCTGGCCGTACTCGTTGAGGGCGACGACCAGGTGAGGGGGCTGCGCGGTGGGTGGAGGGAAGTGGGTGAAGTCATGGCTGGGGTTCCGGACGACGCGGGTGCCGAGGTTGCGGGACATGTGATCACTCCCCTTCCGTGATCAGGGTGGAAGGGGCGGCGGGTGAGTTCCCGTCCGGCGCGTCGGCGACGTCTACCGTCGTTTCGACCCGCTGCAGGACCGTGCCCGTTGTTTTGTCGAGGACGGTGACGGAGATGCGGTGCGTTCCGGCCCGTTCTGCCCTGAAGACGACTTGGGCCGCGCCGTCGCCCCCCGAGCGGGAAGGCCTCAGCGAGACGCGGCCCGGCTCGATCTCCGCCGGTGTGAGCGGCGTTGCCACGGCGGTGAGTTCAGGACGGTCGGCGCCCGGCTGTGACCACGGGTGTCGCGGACCGGACCGGACTCGCAGCTCGATGCGTGCGTCAGTCCCGGGGGTGGGATCGTCGTCCAGCAGGGTCAGGAGGAGTTGGCAGGGGGAGAGGTGTGCGGGGAGCGGCACGGCTCCGGAGACGGAGATATCTGGGGACGAAGCCGACGCGGAGGTCGGGCTCGAGCCCACCGGCGAGCCCGAGCTCGTGGTCCGACCCGGGTATGAGCCTGAGGCTTCCGCTCGGCTGATCCTCTCCCGCACCCCCACCGCACCAGCGGTGCTCAGGGGCTCCGGCTCACGCTGTCTCTCCAAGCCGCGCTCCGACTCCGCCCACAGCTCGGCGAACTGGCTGACGCGGTCATCGACATGATCCTGGTCAGCCGTCAGCCAGGTGCGGTCCGGGATGGACTGGAAATCCAGCTTGGTCTCGTAGCACAGCTCCCCGTCGAAGACGATGAAGTCGTTCACCCGAGGGTTCGACGCCATCAGCGACCGCACCGCGATGCGCGACTCGATACCGCGCCGGCCTTGGCTCTCGACGAGCGCTCTGAGCTCCGGCGTGACCTCGTCCGGTTCCCGCACGACGAACAGGCGCCGGATCTCCACGCCCCGCCGTTTGATCGCCTTCTCCTGCGCGGCGAGATACCGCTCCGCGGGCCCGCTGTACCAGAAGTCCCGGTCCACGGAGGTGCTGACGGCGTCGAGGGTCATCTTGACGCAGTCGGTGAGGTCGATCAGCCACTCGTGGTTCTCGCCGGGGTCATCCGTGCTGCCGTTGCCGAGGCCCTCCATCATCTTGGCGAGGCGGCCCAGTTCCTTCTCGGCGAAGGCCTGCGCGATGTCGCCGCCCCGCTCACGGATCTTCGTATAGCCGAGGACCAGCCTGGTCACCTCGTCGGAGCGGAGCACCGAACCGTCGACCTGGCTGAAGAGCTCGGTCGCGGCGAGGAGCTCGTTGAAGCGCCGGTCGACCGTCTCGAACCGGTGCCCGATGGCCACGAGGTACTGCACGATCGTCACCGCGCTGCCGGTGACGACGGATGCCGTCCACGGCCACGCCCAGCTCGCGTCCTCGGTCAGAGCCGACGTCAGGAAAAACGTGGCCGTCGCCACCAACGCCGTGAGCAGCACCCTGAGAAGCACCGTCGGCGGGCGTTGCCGCTGGACCGGTGCCGTGCCGTGGAATTCCCCTGCCGTGCGTCCGTTCACGTCGGTCTCCCCGCCGCATACCTCGCCCACGCCGCTGCTTCGCGCATGCTCTGCGTCAGAGGTCCAAGTCCCCTCACCGAGGTGAAGCCGTGGCCGGCACTCCCATGACCTCTCGGGCATGCCGGTTCGGCACCATCCCCAACCGCCAAGCCTGCCAGCCGGCTTCCAGGTTCACACCCCGTTCCAGCAACAGCAGGTACGCCTCGACATAGTCGTCCAGCTTCCCGTCCCGCAGCGGATGCCCGCCGCGGGACAGCTGCGCCAGTTCCTCCTGCGCCACCGCCGTCCCGACCTCGACACCCCCGGGCGCCGCATACGGCAGCAGCGTGCACCGCAGGAACCGCGCCCAGTCCTCGCCCCGCCGGTCGCCGTACGACGCGAACAGGGTCACGGCGTCGTCGCACAGCGCCAGCGCCTGCGGCGTACGGGCGTTCCCCGCGTCCACGACGGCCAGTTCCAGGCACGTCCACGCCTCGCCGTGCGCGACGCCGATGCGCTGGAAGTTGGCGCGGGCGTCGACCAGGAGCTGGCGGGCGAAGCCGGAGTTCTTCAGGGAGCCGGTCTGGGCGGCTCGCTGGTCGCGGGTGACACGGGCCGAGTGATGGCGGGCGCAGGCCAGGCCGTAGACGTCCTGCATGCGGGAGAACATCGTGCGGGAGCGTTCCAGCTCGCGGACCGCCAGGTCCAGGTTGCCGGTCTCCTCCAGGGCCTGGCCCAGGTAGTAGACGGACCAGGCCTCGCCGCGCGCGTCCTCGTTGTCGCGGTGGCGGGCGGCCGCCTGGCGCAGGCCGTCCACCGCCGGGGACGGGTCGCCGGCGACCAGGCGGGCGCGGGCGAGCTGGGTGAGCGCCCAGGCCTCGCCGCGGGCGTCGCGGGTGCGGCCGTACAGATCGAGGGCTGTCCGCAGCTCGGATTCCGCGCGCGGTACGTCGCCCATGCGCAGGCTCAGCTGGCCCAGCTGGAAGTGGGCCCAGGCCTCGCCGTGGATCGACTCGCCGGCCCGGTGCAGGGACAGGGACTCGGTCAGCAGGTCCAGCGACTCAGGCACCCGGCCGCGGTCCCGCTCCACCGCCGCCAGGGCGTGCATCGTCCAGGCGCGGTCCGTCGCGAGCGCCGGGGCCGACTGCAGGTCCAGGGCCTCGCGGAGTTTCGTCGCCGCCTCGGTGAGGTGGCCCTGGTGGTGGAGCGTGATGCCGAGGGAGCACAGGGCCCGGGCCGCGCCCGCGTCGTGGTGGGCGTCCATGTAGAGCTCGACCACCGAGGTCAGGGTCGTGCGCGCCTTGTCCAGCTCGCCGAGCTGGCGGGCCGCGATGCCCGTGCGCCACTGCACCGAGCGGACCAGCAGTCCCTGGTCCACCGCCTGGGCCAGCTCGCTGATCTCGCCGAGGCGGTAGAGGTCGCCGCGCAGCAGGCAGTAGTCGCACAGGGCGCCGAGCAGGTTCAGCACCGCCGCCTGGTTCACGTCCTCCGCGTGCCGCAGCGCCGCCGTGATGAAGCTCGACTCGTCGTCCAGCCAGCGCAGCGCCTCGTCCAGGGACGTGAAGCCGTGCGGGCTGAACCGGTCCGAGCGGGTCGACATGTTGCCGTCGACCAGGCGCAGCACCGAGTCCGCGAGCTCCGCGTAGTTCACGATGAGCCGCTCCTGCGCCGCCGTACGCTCCGCCGGTTCCTCCTCGTCGAGGAGACGCGCCTGGGCGAAGGCGCGGACCAGGTCGTGCAGGCGGTAGCGGCTGCCGCGGACCTGGTCGATCAGGCCCGACCGGGACAGGGCCACCAGGTGGCGGGTCGCCTCCGCCTCGTCCGTGGCCAGGAGCTCCGCCGCCGCTGCCGCGCCCAGCGAGGCCCGGCCCGCCAGAGCGAGCCTGCGCAGCAGACGCCGCGCCGCCTCCGACTGGTCGGTGTAGCGCAGCCACAGCACCCGCTCCACCGGCTCGACCGGGCCGTACGCGCCCAGATCCGTCGCCAGCGTGCGCGGTGAGCGCGGGCCCAGCGAGGAGCCCGCGATGCGCAGCGCCAGCGGCAGCCCGCCGCACAACTGGCGTATCCGGTCGGCGGATTCGGCGTCGTACGGACCCGAGGCGTCCTGCGCCGCAGCGGTCAGCAGTTCCTCCGCGCCCGCCGCGTCCAGCGTCTCCACCGGCAGCCGGTGCACCCGGGCGGCGAGGTCCGCGGGCAGGTCGAGGGGCTCGCGGGCGGTGACCAGGACCAGGCTGTCGGACCGCTCGGGGACGAGGGTGCGGACCTGCTCCGGGTCCGAGGCGTCGTCCAGTACGACGGTGACCGGGAGGCCGGTGAGGTGCTGGTGGTAGAGCTCGCTGAGCCGCTTGACCTGCTGGTCGGCCGAGGAGCGCTCACGGAACAGGAGCTGCTCGCGCGGCGCGCCCAGGCGGTTCAGCAGGTGCAGCAGCGCCTCTCTCGTCGTCAGCGGCGCCTCCTCCGCGCTGTCGCCGCGCAGGTCCACCACGCACGCCCCGCGGAACTGGTCCTTCAGGTCGTGGGCCGCGCGGACCGCCAGTGCCGTACGGCCGCTGCCGGGTGCCCCGTGCAGGACGACGACCGTCGGCTTCGTCTCCGTGCTCGCCCGCGCCGCCTGCACCCACTGCCGGATACGGGCCATCTCCTGTCTGCGGCCCGCGAACGGGCCGGTCAGCTCCGGAAGCTGACCGAACGACTGCTCCAGCACGCTCCGCCCGCGGGCCGCCGCGCTCTTGTCCGCGCCCTTCAGCCGCGGCCCCGCCTTCTTCGGGCCGGTGGACGCGCTCAGCACCCGCTGCTGGTCGAGGAACGGACGGATGCCCCGTACCTCCAGCGCCGTCAGCCACTGCAGACGCAGCTGCTCCGGGCCGCCGGGCTGGCCGACGGCGCCCGCACGGTGGTGTGCGGCGGGCAGATGTGTGCCGGCCACCTTCACGACCGTCGCCGCCGCGCCCACCACCCCGACGGTGACGCCCGCCCCGACCGCTGTGCCCGCGCCGGTGCCGAGCGCTAGGTCGGACACGGCGGCCGCCACGGCGGCGACGCTCGCCACCATCAGCGGCGTACCGCCGCCGCCCTCCCGCGCGAACCGCTGCCCGAACGTCAGCCGGCCGGCCTCCGCCTCGTCGAGCGCGCGGGTGTACTGCTCGTACTCCTCGGCCGCCGTCTGCGCCATGGAGTCCAGTGCCCCGCGCGCCCGCGACAACAGCACCTGCCCGTCGGCGCGTCCGCCCGAGCGCCGCACCTCCTCCTCCACGGCCCGAGCCAACAGCCGCTCGGCATCCGCCCGATGGCTGTCCCGCATGTCACGTCCCCCTCCGGCGGCAACTCCATTGCCTACGAGTGTCCTTCGGGCGAGGCGATCGCGCGAGAGGGCGGCGATCATCTCTGGAAGGCGCAACGGGTGGCCGGCGGGAGTCATCGGGGCGAGCGCCGCACCGCCAGGAATATGCAGGCGCAGGCCAGTGCGGCCTCACCGACGGCACAGCCCAACGCCTGTGACAGGGCGGAGCCCGACGCGGCGGTGGTGATGTCGAACCAGGCGTCGAGCACCGCCACGGACGCCGTCGCGGACGCCGTCAGCCGGGCACGCGGATCGCCGCGCAGGCCCAGCAGGGCGGTGGCCGCACACCCCGCCGCCATCAGCACGTCGAGCCCGATCCACGCCAGCGACCAGTGCCGCACCTCCGTGGTGGCCGGCAGCGTCAGGCCGAGCACCACCATCCACGGCACCAGCAGCACCGCTGCCGCGGCCAGGAAGACCAGCGTCCACCTCTTCACCAGCACGGCCACCGCGGCCACCGCGGCGCCCAGCAGGAGCAGCGTCCACCCCAGCAGCAGCTTCCTGTACGGCTGCTGCTTCCGCTGCTGCTTCTCCACCGACGTCACTTCAAGCTCCCTCTTCTGCCGCCTCGCCTCCACGCTAGATCGCAGAGAAAGTTCTGCAAAGAAAACTCGGCAGACATCAGGGTCGGCTCAGGGTGGGCTCAGGGTTCCCGGGGTTACCGTGACCGCATGACCGACGGCCCGACCGAGAAGACCAGCGCCGAGCGTTCCGAGTTGACCAGCCTCGAACGCACCGCCCTGTACAAGTCCCTCGGCAACCCCCTGCGCCGCCGGATCCTCGACTACCTCGGCCGGCACGGCGAGGCGAACTCCACCGTGCTCGCGCGGGAACTCGGCGAGAGCTCCGGCACCACCAGCTACCACCTGCGCAAACTCGCCGAGCAGCGGCTCATCGAGGAGATCCCGGAGAAGTCGGGCGGGCGCGAGCGCTGGTGGCGGACGCTGCCGTTGAGTCACACCACACCGGACCCGGCCACGATGACCCCGGAGGAGTACGCGGCCGCCGAGCACCTGGCCCTGCTGAAGATCGACGTCGACACCGCGCTGTTCCGCCGTGCCCACCAGGAGTACCGGGGGCCGGAGGGCTGGGCCCAGGTGCAGCGGCACGGCACGTGGATGACACGGGACGAGTTCCTCGCCTTCATGCGGGAGTACCAGGAACTGCTCCGGCGTCACGGCCACTCCCGCGAGACCGCTCCCGACGGGGCGCGCCCGGTCAGCATGCGTTTCTACGCGGTGCCCGAGCCCGTGGGAGAGTGGAACAGTGAACCGACTGGCCCATGAGACGTCCCCGTATCTCCTCCAGCACGCCGACAACCCCGTCGACTGGTGGCCCTGGTCGACGGAGGCCTTCGACGAGGCCCGCAAGAACAGCAAACCCGTCCTGCTGAGCGTCGGGTACTCCAGCTGCCACTGGTGCCACGTCATGGCTCACGAGTCCTTCGAGGACCAGGCCACCGCTGACTTCCTCAACGAACACTTCGTCAGCATCAAGGTCGACCGCGAGGAACGCCCCGACGTCGACGCCGTCTACATGGAGGCCGTCCAGGCCGCCACCGGCCAGGGCGGCTGGCCCATGACCGTCTTCCTCACCCCCGACGCCGAGCCCTTCTACTTCGGCACCTACTTCCCGCCCGCCCCCCGCCACGGCATGCCGTCCTTCCGGCAGGTGCTGGAGGGTGTGCGCAGCGCCTGGGCCGACCGGCGGGACGAGGTCGCCGACGTCGCGGGGAAGATCGTGCGGGACCTCGCCGGGCGGGAGATCTCCTACGGCGGCACCGAGGCACCCGGCGAGCAGGAGCTGGCGCAGGCGCTGCTCGGGCTCACCCGGGAGTACGACGCGCAGAGGGGCGGGTTCGGAGGGGCGCCCAAGTTCCCGCCGTCCATGGTCATCGAGTTCCTGCTGCGGCACCACGCGCGGACCGGGGCCGAGGGTGCGCTGCAGATGGCGCAGGACACCTCCGAGCGGATGGCCCGGGGCGGTATCTACGACCAGCTCGGCGGCGGGTTCGCGCGCTATTCCGTCGACCGTGACTGGGTCGTGCCGCACTTCGAGAAGATGCTGTACGACAACGCCCTGCTGTGCCGGGTGTACGCCCACCTGTGGCGGGCCACGGGGTCGGAGCTCGCCCGGCGCGTGGCGCTGGAGACCGCCGACTTCATGGTCCGCGAACTGCGCACCGACGAGGGCGGGTTCGCCTCCGCGCTCGACGCCGACAGCGACGACGGCACCGGCAGGCACGTCGAGGGCGCGTACTACGTGTGGACCCCGCGGCAGCTGCGCGAGGTGCTCGGCGACGACGACGCCGAGCTCGCCGCCCGGCACTTCGGCGTCACCGAGGACGGCACCTTCGAGCACGGCTCCTCCGTCCTCCAGCTCCCGCAGCAGGACGGCCTGGCCGACGCCGAGAGGATCACCGGTATCCGGCAGCGGCTGCTGGCCGCCAGAAGCGAGCGCCCCGCCCCCGGCCGGGACGACAAGATCGTCGCCGCCTGGAACGGCCTCGCGATCGCCGCCCTCGCCGAGACCGGCGCGTACTTCGACCGCCCCGACCTCCTGGACGCCGCCCTCGGCGCCGCCGACCTCCTCGTACGGCTGCACCTCGACGACGCCGCCCGTCTCACCCGCACCAGCAAGGACGGCCAGGCCGGCGCCAACGCGGGCGTCCTGGAGGACTACGGCGACGTCGCCGAGGGCTTCCTCGCGCTCGCCTCCGTCACCGGCGAGGGCGTCTGGCTGGACTTCGCGGGGTTCCTGCTCGACCACGTCATCGCCCGTTTCGCCGACGAGGAGTCCGGCGCCCTCTACGACACCGCCGCCGACGCAGAGCAGCTGATCCGCCGTCCCCAGGACCCCACCGACAACGCCGCCCCCTCCGGCTGGAGCGCGGCGGCCGGCGCCCTGCTGAGCTACGCCGCCCAGACCGGCTCCGAGCCTCATCGGGCCGCCGCGGAGAAGGCGTTGGGCGTCGTCAAGGCCCTCGGCCCGCGCGTGCCCCGCTTCATCGGCTGGGGCCTCGCCGTCGCCGAGGCCAACCTGGACGGGCCGCGTGAGGTCGCGGTCGTGGGCCCGGCGATGGGCGACCCCGCCACAAAGGCCCTGCACCGCACGGCACTTCTGGGCACGGCCCCGGGTGCGGTCGTGGCCGTGGGCACTCCTGAGAGTGACGAGTTTCCGCTGCTCGTTGACCGGCCCCTGCAGCAGGGTCAACCCGCCGCTTACGTCTGCCGTAACTTCACCTGCGATGCACCGACCACCGATCCGGACCGGTTGCGGACCGCGCTGAGCAGCTGAAACAGCAGCGGGCACGGGGCAGTTACGCAGCCTGTGTTCGAATTGTTCACGCTCGGGGACCGTTGTGATGAAACGCGCTCTTCACTGAAACGGCCTGCGGACTTCACAGATCGCCCTTAATGTCTACACAGTTCCGCGACAGATGTGACTTGTTGTCGCGGCAGGGGGCATTGGGGATCTGGGGGGATCTGTTGCTGACGTCTGTCTTCATAGCCGTCGTCTCACTGGCCTTGTTCTGGATGGCGGCCTTCACCCTGTGGTGGCAGATGCACGCGTGGCGCACGCCCGAAGTGCTCGCCTCCACCCGGTTCAGCAGACCGGACGGCGGCGAGCACGTGTCGTTCTCGCTGCTGTTGCCGGCCCGGCACGAACAGGCCGTGCTGGACCACACCATCCAGCGGCTGCTGGAGTCGACCCACACCGACTTCGAGATCATCGTCATCGTCGGGCACGACGACCCGGAGACCACGGAGGTGGCGAACAAGGCCGCCGCGCGCGACCCGCGCGTCCGTGTCGTCGTCGACACCCACGAGAAGAAGAACAAACCGAAGGCCATGAACACGGCGCTGCCGCACTGCCGCGGCGACGTCGTCGGGGTCTTCGACGCCGAGGACCAGGTCCATCCCGAGCTCCTCGCCCATGTCGACCACGCCTTCCGCACGACGGAGGCGGATGTGGTCCAGGGCGGGGTCCAGCTCATCAACTTCCACTCCAGCTGGTACAGCCTGCGCAACTGCCTGGAGTACTTCTTCTGGTTCCGCTCCCGGCTGCACCTGCACGCCCAGAAGGGGTTCATCCCGCTCGGCGGCAACACCGTCTTCGTACGGACCGACGTGCTCAGGGCAGCCGACGGCTGGGACCCGAACTGCCTGGCCGAGGACTGCGACCTGGGGGTTCGCCTCTCCAGCGTCGGCAAGAAGGTCGTCGTCGCCTACGACTCCGACATGGTCACCAAGGAGGAGACGCCCGGCAGCCTGATGTCGCTGCTGAAGCAGCGCACCCGCTGGAACCAGGGCTTCCTTCAGGTCTACCGGAAGAAGGACTGGAAGCAACTGCCCACCTTCGGGCAGCGGTTGCTCGCCCGGTACACCCTCATGACGCCGTTCATGCAGGCCTTCACCGGGCTCGTCATCCCGCTCAACATCGCGATCGCCGTCTTCCTCGACGTGTCCGTGAGCGTCGCGTTCATCACCTTCCTGCCGGCCGTCACCGCGCTCGTCACCTTCGTCTTCGAAGTCGTCGGACTGCACGACTTCGGCAGGCAGTACGGGCTTCGCGTCCGCTTCGTCCACTACGTGAAGCTCATCGTGGGCGGCCCCTTCTACCAGGTGCTCCTCGCCGGGGCCGCCGTCCGCGCCGTATGGCGTGAGCAACGCGGCCGCAACGACTGGGAGCTGACCACCCACGTCGGCGCGCATCTCACCACCGCCGACGTGACCCGAGACCTCCGAGAGGACGTCCCTGCGTGACCTCCACCCTTCCCGCGGTGACCACTCCTCAGGTCCCCGCGCAGAGAGAAGCTGTCCCTGAAGCGCGTTCGACCGGCCGAACAGGCCCGGCGGGCCCGCCGAACCGCCTGCGCTCCTCCCGCCCCGACCTGGTCCTGTGCGGCGTACTCCTCGTCGCGATCCTCGTCGTGCAGGGCTGGAACATCGCCGACTACCCCACCCTCAGCGACGACGAGGGCACCTACCTCGCCCAGGCCTGGGCGGTCCAGGAGGGCCGGGGCCTGGCCCACTACACCTACTGGTACGACCATCCGCCCCTCGGCTGGATCCAGATAGCCCTGCTGACCTGGATACCGGCGGCCCTCAGCCCCGAGTCGATGACCGTCGGCACCATGCGCGCCGCGATGCTCGTCGTCAGCGCGGTCAGCGCGGTCCTCGTCTACGTCCTCGGGCGCCGGCTGTCCCTGCCGCGCTGGGCGGCCGGGCTCGGCATGGTCCTGTTCGGGCTGTCGCCGCTGTCGGTGGTCCTGCAGCGGGAGATCTTCCTCGACAACCTCGCGGTGATGTGGACGCTCCTCGCCTTCGCCCTGGCCGCCTCCCCGAGCCGCCACCTCTGGCACCACTTCGGCGCCGGGATCGCGGCCGCCACGGCCGTGCTGACCAAGGAGACGATGCTCTTCGTCCTCCCCGCGGTCTTCGTCACCATGTGGCGCCACAGCCACCGCGACACCCGCAAGTTCGCCCTGACCGGCGCGGTCACCGCCTGCGCCCTGATCGGCCTGTCCTACCCCCTGTTCGCCCTGCTGAAGGGCGAGCTGCTCCCGGGCAGCGGGCACGTCTCGCTCTGGGACGGCATCAAGTACCAGATGACCAGGCCCGGTTCGGGCTTCATCCTCGACCGGGGCTCCGGGTCGTACGGCGTCCTGCAGTCGTGGCTCTACTACGACCGCGTCCTCATCCTCGGCGGCCTCGCGGGCGGCCTGCTGCTCCTGGTCACCTGGCGCTGGTCGGTCACCGCCCGCGCCCTGGCCGGACCGTCGTGCGCGGTGGTGATCCTCGCCCTGGTGGCCATGCGCCCCAGCGGCTACCTGCCCGCCATGTACGTCATCCAGGCGCTGCCGTTCCTCGCCCTCGTCCTCGCCGGAGGAACCGCCTCCGTCGCCCACGCCGTCCTGCGGCGCCGGCGGTCCGAGGGCGAGCACCGGTACGTCACCGGCGGCCGGTACGCCCTCGCGGCCGTCCTCGCGATCGCCGCCGGCGCCTATGTCGTCCCGCGCTGGTACGACGGCGACCGCACCGCCGTCACCGCCGACGCCAACGCGCCCTACCAGGCCGCCTCCAAGTGGCTGTCCACCGAGGTGGACGACCCGCAGGACACCCGGGTGCTCGTCGACGACGCGCTGTGGCTGGACCTCGTGCACGCCGGGTACCGGCCCGGACTCGGCGTCATCTGGTTCTACAAGGCCGACCTCGACCCGGCCGTGACGAAGACGATGCCGCGCGGCTGGAAGGACCTCGACTACGTCGTCGCCTCCCCGACGGTACGGCGGGACGCGGCCGACCTGCCGAACGTCAAGGCGGCGATGGAGCACTCGAAGCCGGTCGCCGTCTTCGGCACCGGCGCGGACCGGATCGAGATCCGGAAGATCCAGACGGCCTCGGGAGGGGTTCGATGAGCCAGGAGTCCACCGTCCCCGGGGAACTCGGCGATCCGGCCGTACAGGCGGCCGAGATCCCCGAGCCCGGCGCGGTCACCATCGTCGTACCGACCTTCAACGAGTCCGCGAACGTACGGCAGTTGCTGCACCAGATCACCGAGTCGGTGCCGTCCCGGCTGCCCTGCGAGGTCGTCTTCGTGGACGACTCCACCGACGACACCCCGCAGGTCATCAAGGAGGCCGCGCAGGACTGCCCGTTCCCCGTCACCGTCATCCACCGCGACGAACCCGTCGGCGGGCTCGGCGGCGCGGTCGTCGAGGGCATGAAGGCGGCCGGGTCGGACTGGATCGTCGTCATGGACGGCGACTGCCAGCATCCGCCGTCCCTGGTCCCGGAGCTGGTCGCCACCGGCGAGCGCGCGAACGCCGGGCTCGTCGTCGCCTCCCGGTACATCAAGGGCGGCAGCCGCGCCGGGCTCGCCGGCAGCTACCGGGTGGCCGTGTCACGGGCGGCGACCTGGCTGACCAAGTCCCTCTTCCCGCGCAGGCTGCACGGCATCAGCGACCCGATGAGCGGCTTCTTCGCCATCCGCCGCAGCGACATCACCGCCCAGGCGCTCAAGCCGCTCGGCTACAAGATCCTTCTGGAGCTGGCGGTCCGCAGCCGCCCGCGCACGGTCACCGAGGTGCCGTTCGTCTTCCAGGAGCGGTTCGCTGGGGAGTCCAAGTCGACGGCGGCGGAGGGGCGCCGCTTCCTGCGCCACCTCGCCGGGCTGCGGACGGCCGACCCGCTGGCCCGGATGGTGGTGTTCGGGCTGATCGGGCTCACGGGCTTCGTGCCGAACCTGGCCGCGCTGTGGGCGATGACCCGGATGGGGCTGCACTACCTCCCCGCGGAGATCGTCGCCAACCAGTTCGGCGTGGCCTGGAATTTCCTGCTCATCGAGAAGCTGCTGTTCCGCGACCGCCGCCGGCACCGCCACTGGGCCGACCGCACCGTACGGTTCGCGCTGCTCGCCAACGCCGATCTGGTGCTGCGCATCCCGCTGATCGCGCTGCTGGTGGGGCAGTTCGGGCTGGCGGTGCTGCCCGCCACCGCGCTGGCCCTGGTCATCACGTTCGTCCTGCGCTTCGTCGGTACCGAGGCGCTGGTCTATCTGCCGCGCAGGAGCCGCACAGCAAGGAGTACTGCATGAGATCCCGCCGTACGCGATCCGGGAGGAGATCGGCCCTGTTGGCCGTCATGGGCCTCACGGGAGGCCTGCTCCTCACCTCCCCCCAGTCCGCCTCCGCCGCCAACCTCATCAAGAACCCCGGCTTCGAGACCGCCGGCAGCGGCGACATGCCGTACTGCTGGGAGAAGTCCGGCTGGGGCGACAACGACTTCACCTTCGAGACGACGAATGACGCCCACAGCGGGTCCAAGGCGATGAAGGTGTCGCTCACCCGCCGGGTCGACGGCGACCGCAAGGCGCTGATCACCGAGTCGGCGGACTGTGCGCCGGTGGTGACGGCGGGCAAGCAGTACGACCTCGGACTCTGGTACAAGACGACCACGCCGGACGCGAACATCACCCTGTTCCGGCACGACACGACCGCGGGCTGGCAGTACTGGACCGATCTCAAGACGCTGGAACTGCGGTCGAGTTGGGGTCAGGCCACGGTCCGCACCCCCGAGGTCCCGGCCGGCACCGACCGCATCACCTGGGGCGTCTCCGTCTACGGCACCGGTTCGGCGACCACCGACGACTACACCATGGAGCAGGTCGCCGATCCGGTCCCCGACCCGGTGTGCACGGGCACGGCGGAGCAGTGCGCCAACGGCAGGTGGGACGTGCTGCCCACCCGGAACCCGGTCCGCTCCATGCACTCCGTCGTCCTCAACAACGGCAAGGTGCTGCTGATCGCGGGCTCCGGCAACAGCGAGGAGCAGTTCAACGCGGGCACCTTCACCTCGGCCGTCTACAACCCCGCCACCGGTTCCTACAAGGTCATCCCGACCCCGAAGGACATGTTCTGCGCCGGGCACGTCCAGCTCCAGGACGGCCGGGTCCTGGTGATGAGCGGCAACAAGGCGTACCCGGTCGTGGGCGGCCACGGCTACGAGGGCTTCAAGGACTCGTACATCTTCGATCCGGTCACCGAGACCTACAGCAGGACCAACGACATGAACGACGGCCACTGGTACCCGTCGGCGACCGTCCTCGGCAACGGTGACGTCATCTCCTTCGGCGGGCTGCGCGAGGACTCCACCGGCTCGGTGACCGCCGAGCTGTTCTCCCAGGCCGAGCAGCAGTGGCTGCCGCTGTGGAAGGTCAACCAGACCTGGTCGTACTGGGGCCTTTACCCGTCGATGATCCTGATGCAGGACGGCCGCCTCTTCTACTCGGGCAGTCATGTCTTCGGCAACAACATCCCGGGCACCGGCAGCGCGATCTACGACTACGGGGCCAACACCGTCACCCAGGTGCCGGGCCTGCAGAACAAGGACCAGCGCGACCAGTCGGCGAGCGTGCTGCTGCCCCCGGCGCAGGACCAGAGGGTCCTCACCCTCGGCGGCGGCAACATCGAATCCAACCCGGAGGCGAACCGGCTGACCGACGTCATCGACCTCAAGCAGCCCAACCCGTCCTACGTGGCCGGCCCGCCGATCCCGCAGGGCACCGTCGACCTCGGCAACGGCCCGCAGCCGGAGACGGGCAACCAGGGCAAGATGTACGTCTCCGCGGTCCTGTTGCCCGACGGCAAGGTGCTGGAGACGGGCGGCGGTCTGCACAACCGGGCCAACCCCGTCCACGAGGCCTCGCTCTACGACCCGGACACCGGCACCTTCGACCCGGTGGCCGCCGACCCCGAGGCCCGCGGCTACCACTCCTCGGCGTTCCTGCTCCCCGACGGGCGCGTCATGGCGACCGGCGACAACCCGGGCAACGGCACCTGGAACCACAACGTGTCGATCTACACCCCGCCCTATCTCCTCAAGGGCACGCGTCCCACGATCACTTCGGTGATCGACACCGAGTGGACCTACGGCGACACCCAGCGCATCACCGTCGACCGGCCGGTCGCCAAGGCGGAGTTGATCCGCCCGGCCGCGGTGACCCACTCCTCCGACCCCAACCAGCGCTTCGTCGACCTGCCGCTGTCGGTGGACGGCAACAACGTCGATCTGAACGTGACGAGCAACCCCAACCTGGCCCCGCCCGGCTGGTACATGCTCTTCGCGGTCGACGCCAACGGCGTCCCGTCGATCGCCAAGTGGGTCCATCTGCAGGGCCCGCAGACCCTGTCCGCCACGGACGCCTCACCCCACGTCCACGCCTTCGCCGACGACCTCCAGGGCAAGGTCACGGGCCCGGGCAAGAAGCGCACCTCCCAGAAGGTCGCCCCGACCGTCTCCGGCTGCGACCGCCACTACGGCTCGATCAACGTGTGCGTGCCGACGGACTTCCCGAAGGGCGTGGCGAAGACCACGGCCGCGCGCTGCAGCTGGCTGAAGAAGAACGACTACGGCAGGCTCGAGGTCAACGGCAAGGACGACCCGCTGGGCCTCGACCCGAACAGGGACGGGCTCGCCTGCGGAAAGGCGGACCTCAGGCGCCGCTGAGGATCAGCAGGCCCAGCGCGAACTGAAGGACCCACTGCACCACCACGGCCCCGGCCCGGGCGGGCATCGCCCGGTGCCGGGGCCACACCAGTACCGCCACACCGACCGCGGCACAGGCGTAGAACAGGCCGTAGAGCAGGCTGCCCGGAATCTGCGAGCACTGCTCGCCGTACGTCAGGCAGCGGCTGCCGCGTTCACCGGCGAGCACGGCGAGCCACGCGAGGCCGACGGTCGGCAGGAGCAGCACGAGGCTGGTGACGGACAGACCGGTCAGAAGACGGGACGCGGACTGCTGCTGCGCTGTGTTCATGCCGCCATCCCATCGCGCCGGCCCGGGCGCGGTGATCGGCGCGGGTACTCAACTCCGCTGGGTACGCATGCTCAACGCGCGCTCCACGATGGCCACCAGCTGTTCGTGGTGCGCGCCCTTCCAGTACGCGCGCCCGCACTGGGTGCACTGCGCGAAGACGTCGTACGACCGCTGCGTCCCGCCCTCCAGCTGGTCCGCCACCTCCTCCTTGGTGGCCTCCTTGAGCAGGCCGTTGCAGGCGGTGCAGCGGGTCCAGGGACGCAGTTCGGGCCGGAACCGGTCGAGGACGTCACGGAGCTGCTCGTCGGGCCGGGTGCTGTAGACGAACGCGCCTGCCCACAGCTCACGCCGGCGCAGCAGCCCCCGGTCCCGGCTCAGCATCACGCGTTGCTCGGCGGCCGAGCGGGCGGCGAGCGCGGGGTCGCCGATGTCCGTCGACTCGTACGCCGTGTCCACGCCGAGCAGGCGCAGGCGGCGGGCCAGGGTGCCGAGATGGACGTCGAGGAGGAAGCGCAGGGGAGCGCCGGGTACCCGCTGGGGGCGCTCGACGGGCCGGACCTCCACCCGGTCGCCGGCTGCGGGGACGTACGACGTCGGCACCTGGCGGCCGTCGGCCCACAGGGCGCCGACCTCGGTCAGCGGGACGCCGGCCGACTCGACGACGTGGCCCAGCGACGAGACGCCGTCGGTGACGAGCGTCCGCTGCAGCTCACGCTGGACGAACAGGGCCAGCTCGGGGGCGAACTCGACGTGGATCTCGGGACCGTTCACCCGGTCAGGATGTCACGGGCGGTGAGCCGGGCCCGAGGGGTTTTCGGTGGGGAGGCCGTGCTCCAGGACCCCCATGCCACGGTTCAGCAGCTCGCGGAGGTCGCCCTCGCAGTCGTTCTCCCCCCAGTACAGGTTGACCTCCATCAGGCCGCCGATGAGGGACATCGCGTAGACCCGCACTTCCAGGCTGTCGGGGTCCAGGCCGTGGCGCTCGGCGATCGCTCCGCGGAGCAGGCGTCCGGTCGCCGACATGCTCTCGACCATCCGGGAACGGATGGCGGGGACCTGGACCGCGAGGTGCGCCCGCACCCGGACCACCTCGGGGTCCTCCGTCATCAGCGCGTCGATGCCTTTCTGCATCACGTACCGCATCGAGTCCATCCACGACTCCCCGGCGGGCCGGGCGCGCAACTCCTCCAGCATCAAAGAGTCGTACTCGTCCGTGAGGACGATGTCCTCCTTGGTCGGGAAGTAGCGGAAGACGGTCGACGGCGACACCTCGGCCCGGTCGGCGATCTGCTCGATCGTCGTGGCGTCGTAGCCCTGCTCCTTGATCAGCGCGTAGGTCGCGGACCGGATCGCCTCGCGAGTCTTGATCTTCTTGCGTTCACGTAGGCCCAGCCGGGAGCGGTCGACGGAGGAGAGGGGCGAGCGTGCGGGGGTCATGCCGGTCATTGTCGGGCATCGGCCTGCTCGGCAGCCATGTCCGGGGTCGCGGAGGTCCCGGTCGGGCGGGGTGTGGCCGGCAGGAACGCGGCCGCGAGCAGCGCGGAGACGAGGGCGGCGATGCCGCACACCAGCAGCACGACGCCCATGCCGTGGACGTACGCGCTGTTCGCGGAGGCCGCCAGTTGAGCCGAGCCCGCCCGCTCGGCGACGAGGTGCGCCGCGACCACGGACTCCCCGGCGGTGTCGGCGGCCCGCCCGGGGAGCCCGGCGACGTCGAGCCGGTCCCGGAAGGCGGCGGCGAGCAGGCTGCCGAGCAGGGCGATACCGATCGCGCCGCCGACCTGGCGCATGGTCATCAGGAGCCCGGAGCCGCTGCCGGCCCGGTCGCGGGGCAGGGCGCTCAGGCCGCCGTTCATGGCGGGGATGAGGGAGAGACCGAAGCCGAGGCCGGTGACGGAGAGCCACAGCGCGACGAATCCGTACCCGGAGTCCACGGTCGTACGGCTGCCGAGGACTCCGGCGAAGGCCAGCACCACCAGGCCCGCGCTCACCGCGGCGCGCGCACCGAAGCGGGTGACGACCTGCGGGGCGAGGCGGGAGGCGACCAGCAGTCCACCCATCATCGGCAGCAGCCGCACGCCGGTGCCCAGGGCGTCGTGGCCGAGAACGGCCTGCAGGTAGGGCGGCAGCACGAACAGCAGGCCGGTCAGGACGAACGTCACCAGGGTCGCGGCGATCGTGTTGAACAGGAAGCCGCGGTGGGCGAGCAGGGTCATGTCGAGCATGGGGCGCTCGACCCGGCGTTCGCGCAGCACCAGCGCGGCGATCAGCAGGACGGCCGCCCCGAGCATGCCCAGCACCAGCGCGTCGCCCCAGCCCCTGGTGGGCGCCTCGATGATCGCGTAGACGAGGGCGCCGAGGCCGGTCGCGGTGAGCGCGGTGGAGAGGGCGTCGACCTTGGGGGAGGAGGGGTCGCGGGTCTCGGGGAGCAGGAAGACGCAGGCGAGGATGCCGACCGCGGCCATCGGGACGTTGACCAGGAAGACCGAGCCCCACCAGAAGTGGTTCAGCAGCCAGCCGCCGATGATCGGGCCGAGCGGGAGGCCCAGCGCGGAGGCGGCGGAGACGATGCCGACGGCCTTGGTGCGCTCCTCGGGTCCGAACAGGGTGGGCACCACGGAGAGCGCGAGCGGGGTGACCAGGGCGGCGCCGACGCCCATCAGCGCGCGGGCGGCGATCACGGCGTTCACCTCCCCGGACAGCGCGCCGACGACCGACCCGGCCAGGAAGATCCCCAGGCCGGTGATCAGCATCAGCCGCCGCCCGAACCGGTCGCCGAGCAGGCCGGCGGGAAGCATCAACGCCGCGAAGACGACGACGTACGCGTCCGCCATCCACTGCTGCTCGCCGGTGGTGGCACCGAGGTCGGCGGCCATCGTCGGCAGCGCCACATTGAGGATCGTCGTGTCGAAGCCGAGGGTCAGCATGCTCGCGACGAGGGCGGCGAGGGCCCACCAGCGCCGGGGATCTGGAGTGAGAGTGTCCATGAAATGAGAGTAGCTCTCAAAATAGAGTCACTGTCAATCGGTTTCGGCATGCAAAAAGGGCCACGGCTCGAAGCCGTGGCCCTGAAGGAGCGGATCGGTGCTACGCGTGCTGGTACGCCACCAGCGAGATCCCGACGTAGTGCGTGATGAAGGCCGCCAGGGTGAAGGAGTGGAACACCTCGTGGAAGCCGAACCAGCGCGGTGACGGGTTCGGGCGCTTGATGCCGTAGATCACGCCGCCCGCGCTGTACAGGAGACCGCCGACGATCACCAGGACCAGCACGGCGATGCCGCCGGCGTGCATGAAGTCCGGCAGGAAGAAGACGGCAGCCCAGCCCATCGCGATGTAGCAGGGCGTGTAGAGCCAGCGCGGGGCACCCACCCAGAAGACGCGGAAGACGATGCCGGCCGCCGCGGCCCCCCAGATGCCCCACAGCAGCCACTGCCCCTTGGCGCCCGGGAGCAGCAGCATCGTCAGCGGCGTGTACGTGCCCGCGATGATCAGGAAGATGTTGGCGTGATCCAGGCGGCGCAGGACGCCGTCCATGCGCGGGCTCCAGTTGCCCCGGTGGTACAGCGCGCTCACGCCGAACAGCAGGCAGGCCGTGAGGGCGTAGATCCCGCAGGCGATGCGGCCGCGGGTCGAGTCCGCCAGGGCGGTGAGCACCAGGCCCGCGACGAGTGCGGCCGGGAACATGCCCAGATGCAGCCAGCCCCGGAGCTTGGGCTTTATCTCCTCGGAGAGCTGCTGGGCGTGGTGCGCGATCTGGTGCGGCAACGAGGGCGCGCCGGAACCGCGGCCGGCGGCCGGCGTGTCCGTGGGCGCGTCGGGGACGGGCGCAGTCATGGGGGAAATCGTACCTACGGAACCGTAAGTTACGTATCAGCGCGACCAGATGGGCGCCCGGAAGTGGCCATCGTCTCACGGGGTACTCGGTCGGGGCGCACCAGGGGTGAAGCCGTGGTGACGCATCGAAAACATCCGGATGAGTGGCGATGCTCACGCCGCTCACCTGTGACGCCCTCTGGACATATGGGCGGGCGCGTCGGATGATCAAATGAGTGCGGTCGGCACCGGATGAGCGCGGAAGATCCAGACGGCTTCAGTTCGCGCAGCATCCGGGTCGCGGCCCCCACGGGGCATACAAGGGCATATTCAGGACAAAATCCCTCACTTAGGAGCAACCGTGGCGCGCGACATCGCGGCTCCCCCCGTCGTCCCCACCAACCACCGGGAACTGGTCTCGTGGGTGAACGAGATCGCCGAACTGACGCAGCCGGACAGCGTGGTCTGGTGTGACGGATCCGAGGCCGAGTACGAGCGTCTGTGCGAGGAGCTCGTCGCGAAGGGCACCTTCAAGAAGCTCGACCCGATCAAGCGCCCCAACTCGTACTACGCCGCCTCCGACCCGACCGACGTCGCCCGCGTCGAGGACCGGACCTTCATCTGCTCCGAGAAGGAGGAGGACGCGGGCCCCACCAACCACTGGATGGACCCCGCCGAGATGCGCGAGGTCTTCTCCGGTGAGAAGGGCGTCTTCCGCGGCTCGATGCGCGGCCGGACCATGTACGTCGTCCCGTTCTGCATGGGCCCGCTCGGCTCGAAACTCTCCGCGATCGGCGTCGAGATCACCGACTCCGCCTACGTCGCGGTCTCCATGCGCACCATGACCCGCATGGGCCAGGCCGTCCTCGACGAGCTCGGCGAGGACGGCTTCTTCGTGAAGGCCGTGCACTCCGTCGGCGCCCCGCTGGAGGAGGGCCAGGAGGACGTCCCCTGGCCCTGCAACCGGACCAAGTACATCTCCCACTTCCCGGAGACCCGCGAGATCTGGTCCTACGGCTCCGGCTACGGCGGCAACGCCCTGCTCGGCAAGAAGTGCTACGCCCTGCGCATCGCCTCCGTCATGGCCCGTGACGAGGGCTGGCTGGCCGAGCACATGCTGATCCTGAAGCTCACCCCGCCCACCGGTGAGTCGAAGTACGTCGCCGCCGCCTTCCCGAGCGCCTGCGGCAAGACGAACCTCGCCATGCTGGAGCCCACGATCTCCGGCTGGACGGTCGAGACGATCGGCGACGACATCGCCTGGATGCGCTTCGGCGAGGACGGCCGCCTGTACGCCATCAACCCCGAAGCCGGCTTCTTCGGTGTCGCCCCCGGCACGGGTGAGCACACCAACGCCAACGCGATGAAGACGCTGTGGGGCAACTCGGTCTTCACCAACGTGGCGTTGACCGACGACAACGACATCTGGTGGGAGGGCATGACGGAGGAGACTCCGGCCCACCTGACGGACTGGAAGGGCAACGACTGGACGCCGGGCTCCGAGACCCCGGCCGCCCACCCCAACGCCCGCTTCACCGTCCCCGCCTCGCAGTGCCCGATCATCGCGCCCGAGTGGGAGGACCCCAGGGGCGTGCCGATCTCGGCGATCCTCTTCGGCGGCCGCCGCGCCACCGCCGTACCGCTGGTGACGGAGTCCTTCGACTGGAACCACGGCGTCTTCCTCGGTGCCAACGTGGCCTCCGAGAAGACCGCCGCCGCCGAGGGCAAGGTCGGCGAGCTGCGCCGCGACCCGTTCGCGATGCTGCCGTTCTGCGGCTACAACATGGGCGACTACATGGGCCACTGGGTCGACGTCGCCAAGGGCAAGGACCAGTCGAAGCTCCCGAAGATCTACTACGTCAACTGGTTCCGCAAGAACGACGAGGGCAAGTTCGTCTGGCCCGGCTTCGGCGAGAACAGCCGCGTCCTGAAGTGGATCGTCGAGCGCCTCGACGGCAAGGCGGACGGCGTCGAGACCCCGATCGGCATCCTGCCGACCAAGGAGGCCCTCGACACCAACGGCCTCGAACTGGCGGACTCCGACCTGGACTTCCTCCTCACCGTCGACAAGGAGGTCTGGCGCGAGGAGGCCGCGCTCGTCCCCGACCACCTCAACACCTTCGGCGACCACACGCCGAAGGAGCTGTGGGACGAGTACCACGCGCTGGTGCAGCGCCTGGGCTGATCAGCCCCCCAAGACGCCGCGGCCGGCTTCCGAGTGTGCCCTGACCAGCAACATCGTCACGGCCGGCCGCGGTGACCGCACCACAGACCGGCGAGGTTCCGTACAACGACGTGCGGGGCTGTGGGCCTGTCGTCGCATGATCCCGTCCGCCCCGACGGGAGGAGAGTGACGACAGGCCCTCGCCTGTATCCGGCAGCCTTCTGCGGTCGCGCCCCCTTGATCGAGGGATCTTCACGGCTGTTACATGTTCAACACAGGAGCGTCACTCATCCCAGTGAGCGCTCAATTCAGCCTGTGGGGGGCACAGTTGAATACTGCACGCCTTGATGGCGCACACCGTCCCAGACGTCTCGCGGCCACGCTGCTGGCCGCCGCACTCGCCGGGACCGGCCTGACCGTCGCCGCCGCACCCGCGGCGCACGCGGCGGCCTCCGACGCGGTGGCCAAGCTGCCGATCTCGTCGTACTCGGCGATGGCGGTGGACTCCGCGCACGAGCGGGTCTACGTCGCCGACAGCAACATGGGCAGCTACTCCAACAGCGGCCTCATCGCCGTCTACAACTTCCAGGGCGAGCGGATCACCACGATCAGCACCCAGCAGCACATCTCCGGACTGGCCCTGAACGCCGACGGATCCACGCTCTACGTCGGTGGACGCGAGGTGCTCTGGCGCTACGACACCAGCACCTACACCTCGAACGGCCTGTACGTCTCCACCGACACCTGCGGCCGCAGCCTCGCCTTCTCCGGCGGCACGGTGTACTACACCACGCCGTACTCCTACTACACGTCGCAGTGCGACACGACGCTGACCTACCTGGACTCCTTCCGTCCCGCCGACAACACCGCGCCGCGCACCAACTGGCAGGACTACGGCAAGCTCCAGCTGGAGGCGGGTCCGGGCGACCGGATGCTGATGGGGCAGCCGCTCAACGAGCAGGCCGCCAACCCGTTCCTGACGGTGTACGACACCAGCGGCGGCACCCTCGTACGCAACGCGGCCCGCCGGTTCGCCGACGCCGACGGCAAGGGCGCCCTGAACCTGAAGGACATGGCGTTCTCCGCGGACGGCAGCAAGGTCGCCGTCGCCGACGCCGCCTACGGCACCCGGCTGCTGAACACCGGCGACCTGTCGGACGCGGGCACCGGCTACCAGGGCCTGCCGTCCGACGCCACCGCCAGCGCGGTCGCCTTCGGCGGCGACGGCAAGTACATCGCGCGCGGGGCCGCCGCCACCGGCGCCACCCCCGACCTGCTGGTCCAGCCCGCCGACCCGGCCGACGCCACCACCCCGCTGGAGTTCGCCTTCGAGGGCAGCCTCGACGGCGACCGGGTCGCCCCGCGCGGCCTGGAGTGGTCGGCGGACGGCTCCCGGCTGTTCGCGGTGACCACCAACGCGGCCGGCAACCAGTTCTGGCTGCACGTCATCCAGCCCCCGGCCGTCCAGTACGACGCCCGCTTCACCGGCGGCCTCACCCACAGCCCCGCCCAGGCCGTCGCGGGCGAGCCGCTGGCCGTGCGCGGCAAGCTGGAGCAGGACGGCCCGGCGCCCACCGAGCCCCTCAAGGTCAAGGCGACCCGCACCGACGCCACCGGCACCCACGACGTCGGCACCTTCACCGTCAAGGCCGACGGCACGTTCACCGTCCTCGACGAGCCCGACCTCCTCGGCGACGCCACGTACACCGTCTCCTTCCTCGGCGACCTGACCCACCGCCCCGCCGAGGACGTCACCACCACGGTGTCCGTCGGCAAGGCGCCCACGTCGATCGCGCTCACCGCGCCCGAGGAGGGCTCGCTGAGCACGGGCGTCGAGATCACCGGCACCTTCACCGCGCAGGGCAAGGCGCTGCCCGACCGGGCGGTCCTCAAGGTCACCCGGACCGACCGGCTCGGCACCGGCACGCTGTCGTCGGTGACCGTCGGCGCCGACGGCACCTTCACGATCAACGACCTGCCGCGCACCCGGGGCGACGCGACCTACACGGTCAGCTGGCCGGGCGACGACCTGCATACCGCGTCGTCCGCCGAGGCGACGGTGTACGTCAGGCGGTAAGACCGCTGCCGGTCCCGCCCCGGTCCTCCAGATACCGGGTGTGGGACTCCTGGCGGCGGGCCTCCACCTCGCGCAGGCCCGCCGCCAGCCGCTCGGCGTCCTTCTTCAGCAGACCGAGCTGACGCTCCAGATGCAGCTCGGGAGACTCCGTGCCCGGGGCCATCCGCGTCCACCACCGCGTCCGTACGAAGCTGTCGACGGCCTCGGGCAGATCGCGCCGCACGATACGCGACAGCACGTGCACGCCCTCCGGATCGTGCGCGAGCAGCTCGGCGACCCAGCCGCGGTCGAGCAACGCGGCCACCAGCTCGGTGAGTTCCCGCAGCCGCGCGGCGGCCGTGACGGACAGCTCGACGTCCGTGAGATAGCCGCGCAGCTTCTCGAAGTCGCCCCGCACCTCGTCGAGCTGCGTCGAAGGGTCCGGGAAGTCGGGCGGCGCGGGCCGCTCCGGCGGGGCGACCAGCGCGCCCGCGCCGTACAGTCCCGCGACCACCACGGGCCAGTACGGCCCCGCCACGCCCGTGAAGGTCAGCACGAGACCGACCAGCCCGCACGCGCTCCCGGCGAGGTTCTTGCAGGACTCCAGGTATGCGAGTGCCTTACTGGTAGCCACGGATCTCCTCGAAGGCGCCGTCCAGCGAGCCCTGTTGGGCGTCGAAGAGGCGGCCGCCGGTCAGCTCGGCGATGTGCTCCAGCTCGGAGCGGTCGGAGTCGCCGAAGAGGATGGGGAAGACGGGGATCTGCTTCCCGGCGGGGGGCAGACCGTTCCGGTAGAAGGTGTCGAACTCCGCGGCGTCCGCGCCCGCCGTGTTCTCGCCGTCCGTCATCAGCACGATCGACGTGAACGTGTCCTTGTCGGTGCTCAGATGGTCGTACGCCCTCTGCAGCGAGCTGAAGATCGCGGTGTCGCCGTCGGCTTCGAGCTCCTTGGTGTCCTTCCTGATCCCGTCGAGACCGGCCTTCGGATCCGCCGGGTCGACGACATGGGTCCGTACGCTCTTCACCTCCGACCCGATCGGCATCAGCGTGACCTCCTCGCGCTCGCGGAAGTCGCCGGTGAGGTCGGTGAGCGCCCGCTTCAGCTGTTCCAGGCGGTCGCCCTCCATGGAGCCGGAAGTGTCGAGGACGTAGACGGTCCTGGACGGGCGGCGCAGCTCGTTCTCGTACGAGTCGAGCAGGCCGTCGGCGACGGAACGGCTGCCGGGGAAGGGCAGCTCGCGCCGCCGGCTGCTGTCGAGGCCGGACGCGGGCGGCACGGAGGGGACGACGGGGCGGCGATGGGTGCGCTCGGTGATCAGCCGCTGTATGTCCTCGGTGCGCAGGGCCTCGGTGAGGCGGCGGACGTCCTCGCGGGTCGCGGCGTTCGTCGACGTGAGGGAGGAGAGCGGGTAGTCGGCGGTGACGACGCCGTCCCTGGGGCGGATCACGGTCAGACCCGGGATGCCCTTGAGGACGGACTCGTAGTTGAGCAGGGCGTCGACGGTGCCGCGCCGCTTGTACGCCGTCGCCAGCCAGCCCGACGACCCCGAGGTCAGCTTCTGTCCCTTGAAGAACTCCTTCAGGCGATCGCTCGCCTTCTTCACGTCCGCGTCGGTGAGCGCGGACTGGGCGCCGGACAGGGCCGAGGCGACGGAGACGAGGGTGGCGAAGCCGGAGTTGGAGCGGGCCGGGTCGGTCATGCCGTAGGTGAGGCTGCCGTCCCGGACGGCCTTCTCGACCCGGGACCAGGTGACGTTGTCCGGCTTCCAGCCGAGCTCCCGCACCGTGGCCGTCCTGACTCCGACCGCGACCGGACTCGACATGATCGGCGTCTCCGACACCACCTCCTTCGCCGCGTCCGGACGCAGCCGCAGATAGTCGTCCGAGGAGAGCCATACGGCGTCGTACCGGCCGTCGGCCTTCCCCGCCGCCAGCAGGTTCACGGCGTCGAGGGTGCCCATGTAGGTGGGGCGGACCTTGATGCCGGTGTCCTTGCGTACCTGCTCCAGGACGGGGGCCATGTCGGAGAGTTCGCTGGAGGCGAGGACCCGGAGGGTGCCGGGTTCGGGGGCGGTGGGGTCGTCGGACTTCTTCGCCGTGCTGCACGCGGTGAGCAGGACGGCCGAGACCGCGACCACCGCCGTGAGGCTTCGTCTCATGCGAGGCCCCCGTCCAGCGCGCCGCGCGACCGGCTGCGCTCCAGGTACGCGCTCGCGGACTGCAGTTCGGCCGTCAGGTTCTCCACCGTGACCGCCATCGCCTCGGTCGCCTGGACCTTGTACGTGTCGATCGCGTCCAGCGTCCGGTAGATCTGCTGGAACGCGGACCGCAGGGTCTCGGCCCCCACCGCCGGGTCGGCGGCGATGCGCTGGATCTCGCCGCTCTGCGTGGCGAGCATCTCGGCATTGCCCCGGATGAGGTCCTCGGTCGTCCCGCGCAGAGCGTTGACCTGCTCGACGACCTTCTTCTGACTGTCGAGCGCGGACGCCAGCATCACCGAGATGCGCAGGGCCGAGACGGTCGTCGTAGCGGCCCGGTCGACGCCCTTGATCAGCTCCTCGTTGTTACGCCGTACGACATCCATGGCGAGGTAGCCCTGCGCGCACACCGCGAGCTGGGTGAGCAGGTCCTGGTGCTTCTGCCGGACGGGGAAGAGGACGTCGGCCCGCAGGGCGTCCGCCTGCTGCGGGTCGCTCGCGTCGACCCCGGCGATGTGCTGCTCGACGGCGGTGTCCAGGGCCTCCGTCAGCACGACGTACTCCTGGAGCTTGCCCATGGACTCCCACAGCCGCACCCGCTCGGTCTGCAGGGCGGCGTTGTCCCGCCGCAGCTCGTCCTGCCCGCCCCGCAGCGACCCCACGATCCTGTTGAGGGTGCCCTGCGCGGAGGCGTACTTGGCGACGTGGTCGCGCAGCTTGTTGCCACCGGGAAGCCTGGACAGGAACTTGCGCCCCCTGGCGGCGGGCAGGTCCCGCGGGTCCAGGTCCTCCACCACGCGCCGCAGTTCCACGAGCGAGCCCGCGACCTGCGACTGGGCGTCCCCGCCCTTGTCCGGCAGGCTTCGGACGGTCCGCTCCAGCATCCGGTTGGACTGCGCGGCCGCCGTCCGCATCTCTCCGGCGCCGAGGGCGGTGATCTCACCGACCTTGCCGGCGAACTCGGGGGAGCGGGCGTCGAGGGTGGCGAGTACCTCGACGTAGGCGGAGGCCTTCTTGGCCATGTCGGTACGGACGGTGTCGTCCACCGGGACGAGTCCGCCGGCCTTCTCGCGCGGCACGGAGGCCACGGGCTCGGGCGGAGTGAGGACGAAGCTGTCGTCGTTGCTGCTCACATCATGACTGCTCATGGTGCTGTTCCCCCTTATCCGCGCGCCCGTCGCGCCAGCTCGTGCAGCACCTTGGCGGTGGGCACGGGCGCCTGGCGGACGCCGGTCAGTTCCTGCTTGAGATAGCTGGTGCCGGCGGTGAACTCGGTGGCCTCGCCCTGCGGGCGGAACCCGTGCCGGGCCTCCAGCTCGCGCAACGCCGGGTCCGAGGAGAGGAGTTCGGCGATCGCCTTGCCGTGCTCGGTCAGCGGTACGACGGTGTGGTCGCTGTTGACCGTGGTGTCCGGGTAGAGCACGACCAGGTCGTCGGGCTTCTGCCCGTCCGCCAGCAGCGAGGCGACCTGCGACTCGTAGACCACGACGAGCGGATTGCCGGCGCCGCTGACGAAGTCCCGGAAGGCGGCGTCACTGCCGGACTGCTGGGCGCCCTGCACGCTGACCAGCTTGTGCAGCAGGGGTGCGGTGCGATCGACCTCGGCGCCGGTGGCGACGACCTTGCCGCCGTTGGCGACGTAGGAGGCGGCCGCGAGGTAGAGGGCGCCGGAGTTGGACGTTTCGGGGTCGGTGCTGGACAGGTAGAGCGTTCCCGTCAACTCGCCGTACTTCGCCGCCCCCTTGAGCTGCTGCCAGGTGCGGTCGGCGCGGGCGGCGTCCAGATAGGCGGCCATCTTCAGCGTGCCCTGGTGGGCCTCGTCCAGCGTGACGAGCCCGTTCGCCGCGAGCACCTCGGCGGCGTTCTTGTGCGCCACGACGACGAGCGGCGAGTAGAAGGGGCGGGGCAGCGTCCCCGTCACCTCGTACTTCGCGGCCAGCTCGACGGCCGGCGCCTGACTCGACGGCAGCGCGAGGTCGTACCCCTTGAGGTCGAGCCCCTCCATGGCCCACGACCCGGAGGTCTCGGCCTTCACGGTGTAGCCCTTGGCGGCGAGGGCCTTCACCACGTCGGGATCCGCGAAGAACTCCGCCTTCTCGGACCCGGTCACCATCCGTACGGTCTTCGTTGCCGTGCCCTTGTCCTCATTGCTGCGGCCCGCGACGACGGCAACCACCACTCCGCCGATCAGCAGCACCGCGAGGACGATCCCTGCGATACGTCTCACGCCGGGGAGAGTGCTCGCGGAACCCAACATTCCCCGCCGGGAGGGATGAACGGGAGGTGTCGTACCGGTCCCGTTACGACACGGGGGAGTGGAAGCGCCCCTTCAGGGGCGCGAGGAACTGCGCGACCAGCCACAGACGACCGTAAGCCGCGAAACAACAAACTGTGGCAACCCGGTCCGCGCGTCGCTGCGGGTGCACGCGGACCGGGGCCGTTCAGGGGGGATCAGCCGACGCCGGTCAGTTCCTGCGGCTCAGCCAGCGCAGCGGCATGCGCGTCCATACGCTCAGCGGCAAGGATCGCGGCAGCGGTATCCGCACGAGAGGCGGCGACAACCAGCGCCCGCCCGGCGAGGGTATGTGCGCGACGATGCAGTGCCGCAAGCTTCGAGTCGCCGGCCGTTGACGTCCTGACCGGCGCCGTTCCACCCCGCAGCCGGGCCACCTGCTCGGCGAGCCGCTCGGCGGCCGCGTCGAGGTCGGCGGACGGTTCGAGCGAGCGCAGCGCATCCGTGACGGCCAGCAGCGCCGCGAGGTGCCCCGCGAGCTGGATGTCCAGCTCCTCCTCGCGCGATCGGTGCGGAAAGTCGGAGGTCGTGCCGGCCATCGTGCTGTGGACCGACTTGGTGCGGATCGGTTCGTACATGGATGGCCTCCTGTGCTGTCAGGAAGCCATCCTAGCTTAGATTCCGTCTAAAGTTGAGCGAACGCAAAAGATCTACGGCCGGCTGATCTACGGCTGGCTGTAGCCGTCCAGGAACCGCCCGATCCGTCCCATCGCGTCCCGCAGATCCGTGACCGTCGGCAGGGTCACCACCCGGAAGTGGTCCGACTCCGGCCAGTTGAAGCCCGAGCCCTGGACGACCATGATCTTCTCGCGGCGCAGCAGGTCCAGGACCATCTGCCGGTCGTCCTTGATCTTGAAGACCTTGGGGTCGAGGCGCGGGAAGAGATACAGCGCCCCCTTCGGCCGTACGCAGGTCACGCCGGGGATCTGTGTCAGCAGCCCGTACGCGACATCCATCTGCTCCTTCAGCCGGCCCCCGGGCAGCACGAGGTCGTTGATGGACTGCCGGCCGCTGAGCGCGGCGACGACCCCGTGCTGACCGGGCATGTTCGCGCACAGTCGCATGTTCGCGAGGATCGTGAGGCCCTCGATGTAGGAGTCGGCGTGGGCGCGCGGGCCCGAGATGGACATCCAGCCCACCCGGTACCCGGCGACGCGGTACGCCTTCGACATGCCGTTGAAGGTGAGGGTGAGCAGGTCGGGGGCGACGGCGGCGGTCGGGGTGTGCGTGGCGCCGTCGTACAGGATCTTGTCGTAGATCTCGTCGGAGCAGACGAGGAGGTTGTGCCGCCGGGCGATGTCCGTCAGCCCGCGGAGCATGGCCTCGTCGTACACGGCCCCCGTCGGGTTGTTGGGGTTGATGATGACGAGGGCCTTGGTGCGGTCGGTGACCTTGCGCTCGATGTCGGCGAGGTCGGGCATCCAGTCGGACTGCTCGTCGCACCGGTAGTGCACGGCGGTGCCGCCGGACAGGGACACGGCGGCGGTCCACAGGGGATAGTCGGGCGCCGGAACCAGCACCTCGTCCCCGTCGTCGAGCAGTCCCTGCATCGCCATGACGATGAGCTCGGAGACGCCGTTGCCGATGAAGACGTGCTCGACGTCGGTCTCGATGCCGAGGGTCTGGTTGTGCATGACGACGGCCCGGCGCGCGGCGAGCAGCCCCTTCGCGTCGCCGTACCCGTGTGCCGTGGACACGTTCCGGAGGATGTCCTCCAGGATCTCGGGCGGACACTCGAAGCCGAACGCGGCCGGATTGCCGGTGTTCAGCTTGAGGATCCGATGCCCCGCCGACTCGAGCCGCATCGCCTCCTCGAGCACCGGGCCCCGGATCTCGTAACAGACGTTGGCGAGCTTGGTCGACTGGATCACCTGCATGTCAAGGAGCTTACGGCCCGGTAACGCCCCTTGGGCCGTGTTTTCCGACACGTGAGACGCGGTGGTTTGTGCTGTTATCGCCGGTAGCTGTCCCGCGGGCCACTCCCGTCTCTACAATGCGCGGTCATGTCCAGACCGCCGGAGCACGAAAACGGGATGTACGCCGCCAACGCCGCGAACCAGGCGACCGGCGGGTATGACGTCCCCGATGCGCGCCCGGAGCCCGACGTGGCCCAGGCGCCGCCGACCGTGTACCACCCGCTGCCGGAGGAGTCCCCCGCGTACGACGCATACGTCGACCCGGCGGCCGCGCATGGCTGGCAGAACGCGTACGACGAGACGACGGAGCTGCCTGCGGTGGTCGACGGGGCCGGTGGTGCCCATGAGGTCCGCGGTGTCGGCGGCACCTCCGGCCCTGACCGTGGCTACGACTACGTCTACGAGGTGGGCTACGACTACGGCGACTACGGCGACGGCCACGCCGCGCCCCGCCGCCGCAGCCACCGAGGCCGGCACCAGCCGGCCGCCTGGCGTTCGCATCGCGTGGCGATAGCGGCCGGAGCGCTGGGAGTGGTGTCGGCGGCGGCGCTGATAGCCGGCTTCTCCCTGTCCGGGTCCTCCACGGGAGGCGGCACGCAGACCAAACACGACCGGACGAGCACGACGTCCAACGACTCGGTGGTACCCCAGGAGCCCTCCGCGGGTGCCTCGGCCGGTGTCCGCCGGTCCGACGACGCCGATCCGTCGCGCAGCGCCTCCCCGAGCGCCTCGCCGAGCCCGTCCGCGTCGGACGACGCCGAGTCCGACGACAGCAGGACCGAAGAGCCCTCGACCGCCCCCTCCACCACCAGCGAGGCCCCCCCGACCCCGACCGCCACGGCGGCCCCGACCTCGGACAAGCCGGGGCGGGGGCAGGGCAACCCCAAGAAGCCGGGTTGAAGGACGGACAGCTAGGGACAGCGCTCAGGACGTGAAGCGCTTGGCCACTGCCCGGACGAGGTCGGTCTTCGCCACCTGCAGCGCGAACCCTTCGCCGCCGTCCTGGGCGTGCCTGGCGTACCAGGGCAGGGCGCGGCGGCGCCACTTGGCCGGGGCGAGGTTCCCGGGGAGCGCCGGGAGGGGCGACGACCACGTCCCGATCCGGAGGTCACCGCGCCAGACACCGGCGGGGAGCTCCGTGACGGGTACGCGGACGACGAAGCCGCCGCCATCGGGACCGTGGGAAGCCCGGAAGACGGCGACACCCCCTTGTCCGTCCTCCAGCGTCACGGTGAGGCCGCCCTCCGGGTACCCGGCGAGGGCGCAGCGGCCGGTGATCTCCAGTTCCGTCGGTGCGTCGGGGGCCCACCGGATCGTGTCGTCGACGCTGATCTGCAGCAGTACGGCGTGCTTGCGCTCTCCGATGTCGAGCGTGAAGTTGCCGTGCGGGTGGGTCGTGTAGAGGGTGACGGCACGGGCGCCTTCGGAGGTGTCCACGAGGTGCGTGGCTGCCTTGCCGGACACGTCGGCGGCCCGCTTGCTGCCGATGCGGACCTCGCGCGTGATGCCCTGGGCGCCGATCGCGAGGGAGATGTCCCACAGCCCGTCGCCGAGCGGTCCGCCCTCAGCGGCCGTGGTGATGTCGACGACCGCCTCGAAGCCGGCCCGGTCGTACGTGTACCGCCCCTCGTCCTCGTCGGCGCCGGCATCGGGTGTGCGCGTGTGCGTCACGGGCAGCCGGTACTCCGTCCTGCTGTCGCGCTCACGCAGGACGAGGCCGGTGCTGACGTCGCGGGTCTCGACACGGTGGAGGTAGCCGTGCCCGGCGAGGTGCAGCACGGAGCCGCGCACGTCGGCGCGGGTGACGTGGTGGCGTACGCCGAGCTGGGCGGTGACGTCGTAGCAGTCGTCGGGGACGGATCGGGCGGGATCACGGAGGAACGGATAGCGGGCGAGGGCCCGGCCCGCGTCGACGACGACCGGGGTGGCCACCTTGCTGTCGGCCAGCTCGCTCTCGAACCGGATGAGTTCGAGCACCTCGTCGAGCATCCTGTGCCGTACCAGGTGCAGCCGTAGCCGGGCCATCGCGGAGAGGCGGTCGTTCAGCCCCTCGTGCCACAGGGGAGCGATGATCTCGGCGAGGCGTGCGAGGGCCTTCTCCTGCTCGGGGCGGGGTTCGGAGGCCATGTGGCCGAGGATCTCCTGCACCTCGACGGTCAGGTGCCGGTGTGCCAGGTGGTCGCGGCCGGGGCCGGGCGGGACGTTCTCCAGGAGCAGGTCGATCATGCCCGGCAGGAACCGCAACCGGGGCTCCGCGCCCCCGTTGCGGACCGTGGCGTTGCCGCCGTCCTCGCGCAGCGAGCAGAACAGGCAGTCGTAGTCGGCGATCACCGAGATGCCCGAAGCGTGCAGGTAGGCCAGGGCGACGAAGGACTGGTCCTCGCCGATGGGCAGGCCGGTCGGGAAGCGCAGCGCATGCCGTTCCAGCAGCTCGCGGCGGAACAGCTTCAAGGGGTTCAGGGCCCAGTAGACGCGCGAGCCGAAGACGTCCGTCCTCGGCTGGTTGCGCTTGAACATCGACAGGGGCAGGGTGCGTCCGCCCACGCCCACCATCTTGCCGAGCACGATGTCGGTGCCGTTCTTCTCGGCCATGGCCACCATGCGCTCCAGCGCCTCCGGCCCCAGGTGGTCGTCGGCGTCCAGGAAGAACACGAACCGTCCGCGGGCGTGATCCAGCCCCAGATTGCGAGGCGCCGAAGGACCGCCGGAATTCTCCTGCCGGAACACGCGCAGCAACTCCGGGTAAAGGCCGGTCAGCCGCTCAAGTTCCTTGGCCGTTCCGTCCGTTGAGCCGTCATCGACGACGATGAGCTCCAGCTCGCCCTGACCGATGCTCTGCTCGGCAACGGAAGTGATGCAACGCGTCAGATAAGGCATTGCATTATAGGCGGCAACAATTACCGAAACGGTAGGGGCAGCCATCGTTACGCTCTCCAATAAATACGGGGCACACCCCGAATTTGGATGGCTTCGATTTCGGCTGCACAGGTGCCGCAGCGCGCCATTTGCGCGGGGAAGGATGCCGCAGGCCATGTGAAGATACCATGACCTGCTCGTGCCTGCGAGGTGACCACTCGCCGAAGCGCCAGGTCAGGGCGGCCTGCTTGAGGGGTGATTTGCCCTGTTCCTGACCGGAACACCATGATCCGCTTCGTTGGTGCGTGGACGCAAAGGTTGCGCACTTCTGCGTGCTCGCCGTATGCGCCGTGACCTTCGGATCGAGGGTTGACATCTTTTACCGGCGCCATATTTAGTCTGCGCTTACAAGATCTCAAAAGTAGGCCGGGGGCGGGTCTGCTCAGGGCAGAACAAGGGGTGGGTGTGCCTACGCGTACACGTCTGGCCGGAATGCTGGCTGCAGCCGCGAGCACTTTCCTGGTGGCTGCGGGGGTGGTCTCGCTAGCGTCACAACAGGCGGTGGCGGCTACCTGTACAGCCGGGACGTCGAGTGACTTCAACGGCGACGGGATATCCGACACGGTCATCGCCGACCCGAACGCCACCGTGAACGGAGCCAAGGCAGCCGGGCTCGTGCGTGTGGTGCTCGGCGGCGGCAAGGGTGTGTCGGAGATCTCCCAGGCGACCAGCGGTATGCCCGCGACGCCGGAACCCGGCGACGGCTTCGGCAGCTCACGCACTTCCTACGACGCCGACGGTGACGGCTGCACCGACCTTGTCGTCGGCGCCCCGTTCGAGGACATCGCCAACACCGACGGAACCCAGCGTGTCGACGCCGGGGCCGTCTACGTGATTCACGGCACGCCCACCGGCATCGGCGCCGGCTCCCGGATCGTGGGGTACACCCAGGCGGAGCTCGACTCGAAGACCTCGACCGAGGCGTACGACTGGTTCGGGTACGCGGTGCGGGCGGGTGCGGCCTCGAACGGCCTGCCCTACCTGGTGGTCGGCGTACCCGGCGAGAACGTCACCGTGGACGGCAAGACATACGCCGACGCCGGCTGCATCGAGTACGTGCAAGGCTCGACCACGGTCCCCGTGAGTCAGAACGACCCGGGGGTGCCCGGCATCGTCGAGGCACACGACCGGTTCGGCTACTCGCTGGCCGGGACGAACCGTTACTTCGCGGTGGGTACCCCGGGGGAGACGATCGGCACCGAAGGGTTCGCCGGTGGTGTCACGGTCTTCAGCCACACCCTGTCCGGCGGACTGCCCACCCCTCTCGTGGGGCTCGACCAGGACAGCACCGGGATCACCGGTGTCGCCGAGAAGGGCGACGGTTTCGGCACGTCGGTCTCCATGACCGGCTACCGGCCGAGCAGCCAGACGTACAACTCGGATGTGCTGCTGGCCGTCGGTACGCCGAACGAGGACGTCGGAACGGTCCAGGACGCCGGCGGCGTGGCGGTGATCCGGATCCAGCCTTCGGGCGCCTACTCGCAGATCACCTCTTTCGACGCCGGTGTGAGCGACGACGTCGAGGGTGAGCCGGTCGCCGGGGACTTCCTCGGACAGCGGGTGACGATCGCCAACACCGACACCAACGTCGTCACCACCAGCGCGACCGTACGGCTCGCCGTCGGCATCCCCGGCAAGGACACCGCGTCGGTCAAGGACGCCGGCGCCGTCCAGATCTTCCGCCCGCTGGATGCGTCTGCAGGCACCGCCGACAAGATCATCACGCGCGGCTCGGGCCTGCCCGGCGCCGCCACGGCCCGCGACTACACCGGCCTCGCCCTGACCTCCGGTTCCGTGAACCTCTACGTCGGCGTGCCCTACAGCAAGGCGTCGAGCTCCCCCAAGGGAGCCCTCTACGTCCTGCCGTGGACCGACATCGACGGAACGACCGGCACGGGGACCACCACCTACCTGCCCGGCTCGGGCGGGCTGCCCGACGAGGGCGTGTCGTTCGGAACGGTCGGATGAGCGGCGGCGCGGAGACAAGGAAGCACGGGGCGATGAACACCCACAGAAACGGAAGACGCCGCACGCTCGCCGTCGCCACGGCCCTGACGGCCCTGCTCGCGACCGGTATGAGCGGCGTACCCGCCGGCGTCGAGCAGACAGCGGCCGCGGCTGCCGAGGCCGGCGGCAGTCCGGCCCTCAGTCAGGACCAAGCACAGACCAAGGCCGTCAAGTCCGGCAAGCCGGTGGAGATCCTGAGCCTGCGCGACGAGCGCAGCACCACCGTTGCCAACCCCGACGGCACCTTCACGACCAGGGAGTACGTCCAGCCGATCCGCACCCGCAAGGACGGCAGGTGGACGGAGATCGACACCACGCTGGTCGAGCAGAAGAACGGCACGTATGCACCGAAGGCCGCGCTGACCGCCATGTCCTTCTCGGGCGGCGGTGACACGACCTTCGCCGAGATCGAGAAGGACGGGCGCACCCTCTCCCTCGACTGGCCCCAGAAGCTCCCCAAGCCGAAGCTCGACGGCTCCACCGCCACGTATGCGAACGTCCTGCCGGGGGTCGACCTCAAGGTCACCGCGAGCGCCGAGGGCTTCTCGCACATCCTGGTGGTCAAGAACGCGAAGGCGGCGGCCAACCCGAAGCTGGCCGAGCTCGAACTGCCCTTCAACTCCTCGTTGCTGAAGCTGAAGGAGGACGCGGGTGGTGGCCTGACCGCCACCGACACCGGTTCCGGCGGGACCGTGTTCGAGGCGCCCCAGCCGGTGATGTGGGACTCCAGCGACTCAAGTGGCTCAAGCGACGAGACGGCCACGCAGCCGCCGACGGCCGGGGAGAACACCGACACACCCCCCGCGGGCGCGGAGATCGCCGATGTCGCCATGGACGTCACGTCCGACACCATGACGCTCACGCCTGACGCCGGCCTGCTCACCGACGAGAAGACCGTCTACCCGGTCTACATCGACCCGGTGGTGAAGACCGCCAACCGCACCGGCTGGACCATGGTGTCCTCGGAGAACTCGACCGCCGAGTTCTGGAAGTTCGACGACGACGAGGGCGTGGGCCGGTGCCCCTCCGACGTGTCGTACCGCTGCGCCAGCGGCAATGACGTCAAGCGGCAGTTCTTCGCGATCCCGACGGGAACCTTCGAGGGCAAGGACATCGTCAGCGCCGAGTTCGCCGTGACGCTGGTGCACACCTACAGCAGCTCCGCGCGCGAGGTCCAGCTCGCCCGGGTCAACAGCACCGGCGCCAGCGCGATCAACTCCTCGACGAACTGGACCAACCAGCCCTCCTCGAAGGAGACGATCGCCTCCAAGTCGCCTACCGACACGGCGGGTTCCTGCACCTCGACCAACCAGAACGTGCGCTTCGGCGTGACCGGCACCGTCCAGAAGGCGGCCGACAACGGCTGGGGCACCACCACGTTCCGGCTGAAGGCGGGCAGCGAGTCCGACACCTCGTACTGGAAGCGCTTCTGCGGCAACGCACACCTCGAAGTCACCTACAACCGTCCGCCGCTCGTGCCGGACCAGGACGACCTGCAGATGAAGCCGGGCGGCGCGTGCGAGTACGGCAACGTCACCGAGCACTATGTGACCGAGGCGCCGCGTGTCTCGGCCGTGATCAGGGACTACGACCACGGCGACACCGGTTCCAACTCCGAGACGCTCCAAGCCCAGTTCAAGGTCTGGTGGACCGACGGCTCGGGCACGCACACGCACTACGCGACGACGGCCAAGAAGAGCACGGTCGACTCCAGTTGGAGCGATCAAACAGGCGTGGCCACCTTCTTCTACACCATCGGCAGCGACGTATCGGGCGACAACCAGCCGGGCTTCTCCATCCCGCCCAACACCACCATCGCCTGGGCGGTCCAGGGCTTCGACCAGCAGTCGTACGGCCCCTGGTCCACCGAGGGCGGCCAGACCCGCTGCGAGTTCATCTACGACGCGAACAGGCCCAAGGCCGCCGCGGTCAGTTCAGCCCAGTACCCGGACGACGAGACCTGGCACACGGGTGTCGGCGACTACGGCAGCTTCACCATGGACTCGCCGGACGCCGACGTGACGCGGTACGCGTACTCCTTCACCGGTCCCCAGGCCGACAACGCGGAGAAGACGGTGGCTCCCGCCTCGGCCGGCGGCCCGGCGACCATCCGCTGGATGCCGCCGAGCGAGGGCACGTACACCCTGCATGTCAGGGCGATCGACGGCGCGGGCAACCCGCAGAAGGTGCCGACGAGCCATGTGTTCCTGGTGAGTGACGGCCGTGCGCCCGCTGCCGCGTGGACCCTCGGCGACGCCCAGGGCTCCTCGACGGCCACCGGCAGCGGCGACGCGACGAACGCCACCGCCGGCTCCGGTGTGACCTTCGGAGTCAAGGGCCCGCTCGGCTCGACCGACACCGCCGCTTCCTTCGACGGCACCGCCAACGCCTACCTCGAGGCCGTCGACGACACCGACCCCGCGCCGGACAGGTTCCCCGTCGACACCAGCGGCACCTTCTCGGTGAGCGCCTGGGTGATGCTGCCCTCGCTGCCCACCGAGAACGTCACCGTCGTCAGCCAGGACGGCGTCGCACAGCCGGGCTTCGAACTCGGCTACGACGTCGACACCGCCTCCTGGACGTTCCGCATCCCGGTGAGCGACATGGAGTCGCTCGGCACCTGGAAGGTCTCGGGCGCGGCGGCCGTCGTCGGCAGCTGGACCCACCTCATCGGCGTGTACGACGCCGAGATCGGCAAGATGATGCTGTACGTCAACGGCGCACTCGTCGCCGAGGACGTCCAGGCCCGCCGCACGGCCTGGAACGCCGCCGGGGCCGTACAGATCGGACGCAAGCTCTCTCTGGAGGGCTACGTGGGTCATCTGAAGGGCAGCGTCGCCGACGTCAAGTTCCACGACCGGGTGATCCCCGAGGCGGAAGGCCAGGACCTCGGCGGCATCACGCCGCACCAGCTCGCGTACTGGCAGCTGGACGAGGCGTCGACCGGCATCTCGCCGGAGACGGCGGGCGGCACCGGGCTCACCCTGGGCGCAGGCGCCTCCATCTACGTGCCCGACGACTCCTGCGACCCCGAGGCCGACCCGGACTGCATGCCCCCTGCCCAACCGCTGTGGGGCGACGGCCACCTGGCCCTGAACGGCACCGACGCCTACGCGACCCGCGCGACCGCCGGCCCGCTCACCGCCCAGGACAGCTTCACGCTCACCGCACGTGCGCGGCTCGCCGCCGCGAACCCCGGCGCGGACGGGACGGTGCTGTCCCTGTCCGGTGCGAACGGGACCGCCATCAAGGTCAAGTACCAGGCGTCCAGCGGCCGTTGGCAGCTCGTGGTGACCGGCGCCGACTCGGCGGCCCCGGTGACCACCTCCGTCCTGGATACTGCGGACCCGCCGAGTTCCGAGGGTGACGGCGACCATCTGGCGCTCGTCTACAACGCGGTCTTCGGCGAGGCGATCCTGTACGTCAACGGCACGGCGGTGGCCGAAGCGGCCTGGGACAACACCTGGGACTTCAGTACCACCCGCCTGCAGATCGGCCGCACGCTGACCGGCACCACCGCGACCGAGTACTTCTCCGGTGCCGTCGACGAAGTCCGGATGTACCAGGGGCCGCTGGACGCCTCCTGGGTGGCGCAGGTGGCGGTCATGCCGGCCGGCGCGAGCATCGACGAGACGTCGGCCTAGCACTCCGACACCACGGGCGGGGGGGCCGCCGGGCCCCCCCCCCCCCCCCCCCCCCCCCCCCCCCCGCCCCCCCCCCCCCGGGGGGGGGGGGCCCCGCGGGGGCGCCCCCCCCCAC
>NZ_JBITLW010000003.1:68326-493110 GCF_044465645.1 Streptomyces sp. NPDC049627
GTCGGTTTGTACCGGGGGCGGGTGGACGCCTCGTGGGGGGCGCTGGTGGGGGTATTGCGGGCGGGCGCGATATTCTCGTAGACGTCGGCATACCACCCCCCCCCGGGGGGGGGGGGCCCGGGGGCCCCCCCGCCTCCCCCAGCCTTCCCCCCAACACCTCCCCCGCCTCCTGGAGCTGTCATGTCCTCGCCCTCCTGGTTCCGGTCGCCCAGACCGGCCCGGCGCGCCGGCCGCCGCCGCGCGGCGTTGATCCTGGGGCTGGCCCTGTCCATCGGCCTGCTTCCGCAATATGCGCCCACTGCCGCGGCAGACGGTGGCCTGACCAGGCCGAAGACCCAGACGAACCTGGACGACCCGGTCCGCGGCAGGAACGTCGAGCCCGAGGCCTTCACCAAGACCGACGAGGCCAGGAAGGCCGCCGTCCGGCACGCCGACGAGACGCACTGGCCCAAGGCGGGCAGCGCCGAGGTCGAGCTGTCCGGCAGAGCGGTCAAGGCCAAGGGCCTGCCGGTGACGGCCAAGGCGGTCGGGGGCGAGCGGGGTGCGGCCTCCCTGCGCGTCGAGGTGCTGAGCCACAAGAGGGCCCAGGCGGCGGGCATCGACGGTGTCCTGCTCACCGTCGCCCGCACGGACGGCGAGACGGCCGACGGCGCCGCCCGCGTCACCCTCGACTACTCCGACTTCGCGGGCGCCTACGGCGGCGGCTACGGCTCCCGCCTGCGTCTCGTGCAGTACCCGGCGTGTGTCCTGACGACACCGAAGAAGAAGGGCTGCTCGACACCGACGTACCTGAAGAGCAGCAACAACGCGGAGCGGCAGACTCTGACGGCGACCGTGAACGCCGACGGCGACACCTCCGGTCCCAGCACGCAGCTCCTCGAAGCGGCCACCGCCACCTCCTCCGCCACCGTCCTGGCCGCGACCGCCGGCAGCAGCGGTGACAACGGCGACTACAAGGCGACGAGCCTCAGCCCGTCCTCCGAGTGGAGCGTGGACACTTCGTCGGGCGCCTTCACGTGGAGCTACCCCCTGACCACCCCGCCCGTTCCCGGCGGCCTGAAGCCCTCTGCCGGCCTGAGCTACAACTCCCAGTCGATCGACGGCCAGACGGCGGCCACCAACAACCAGGGGTCGTGGATCGGCCAGGGCTTCACCTACGAGCCCGGCTACATCGAACGCAGCTACAAGCCGTGCGCCGACGACGGCCACGACGCCACCATCGGCGACCAGTGCTGGGCGTTCGACAACGCCACGCTCTCCCTGGCCGGCGGCGCGTCCGGCGAGCTCATCAAGGACGACACCACCGGCAAGTGGCGGATCAGCAACGACGACAACTCCAAGGTCGAGCGCCTGACCGGCACCACCAACGGTGACAACAACGGCGAGCACTGGAAGATCACCACCGCCGACGGCACCCAGTACTACTTCGGCCTGAACCGGCTGCCCGGCTACGCGAGCGGCAACGAGGAGACCGGCTCCACCTGGACCGTCCCGGTCTACGGAGACGACTCGGGCGAACCCTGCTACAACGCCACGTTCGCCGAGGCCTACTGCACACAGGCCTGGCGCTGGAACCTCGACCACGTGGTGGACCCGCACGGCGGCGTGACGTCGTTCTTCTACGGCAAGGAGACGAACTACTACACGCAGGGCCTGAAGACCACCGAGAACGGCAAGCCCTACATCCGCGGCGGCTACCTCAAGCGCATCGACTACGGCCAGCGCGCGGGCAGCGTGTACTCCACCAAGCCGGCCGCCCAGGTCGTCCTCACCACCGCCGAGCGCTGCATCGGCGCCCTGACCGACTGCTCCGCCGGCGCGCTGACGGACGCCACGGCCGCCGACTGGCCCGACGTCCCCTGGGACCAGAACTGCAAGGCCGACACCAAGTGCCCCGGCCAGAACTCGCCGACGTTCTGGACCCGCAAGAAGCTGACGAAGATCAGCACGCAGATCCGCACCGGCGACGCGACCTACTCGCCGGTCGACGAGTGGAGCCTCACCCACGTCTTCACCGACAACGGCGACGGCTCCAAGTCGCTGTGGCTCAGCCGCATCACCCACACCGGCAAGGCCGGCACCGACGTCTCCGTCCCCTCCGTCGAGCTGTACGGCACGCAACTGCCCAACCGCGTCGACGAGACCGGTGACAACCTCCAGCCGTTCTACCGCTTCCGTCTCTCCGCGGTGAAGAACGAGACCGGCGGCGTCCTCAACGTCAACTACGCCGACCGGCAGTGCACCACCGCCGCCCTCCCGGCCGAGGACTCGTCCAAGGTGCGCTGCTTCCCGGTGAAGTGGAACCCGCCGGGCGCGGCCGACCCGATCCTCGACTGGTTCCACAAGTACGTCGTCGACTCGGTGATCGAGACCGACCTCACCGGCGGCAACGCCGACCAGGTCACCAAGTACACCTACCTCGGCGACGCCGGCTGGCGGAAGGCCAAGCCCGACGGCATCACCAAGGCCGAGTACCGCACCTGGGGCGACTGGCGCGGCTACGGCAGGGTGCGGGTCGAGACCTCCGACGGAACCAACTCCGCCTCCAACACCAAGACCGAGCACGTCTTCTTCCGCGGCCTGGACGGGGACGTGGACAAGAACGGCACCACCCGCTCCGCCACGGTCACCGACTCGGGCGGGGTCGTCTACGACGACTCCGACTGGAAGGCGGGGTCCGAGCTCGAGACCCTCACCTACAACGGCTCCGACGTCACCCAGAAGTCGGTGACGGTGCCGTGGACCGCGGTGACCGCCACCCAGACCGAGGACTGGGGCACGCGCAGGGCCCGCTATGCAGCGACCGGTTCGACCGACACCTACGTGGCACTCGCGGTCGGCGGCTGGCGGCACACCAGGACGAGCACGACGTACGACGACGCCACCGGCCGGGGCATCCGGGTCGACGACGACGGCGAGGTCGGCGTCGCCGACAACCAGTGCACCCGCACCGAGTACGCCGACAACGCGGCCCTGAACATGTACGCGTACGTGTCGCGGGTGGAGAAGGTGGCGGTCGACTGCGCCACCACGCCCAGCCGCGCCACCCAGGTCATCTCCGACGAACTGACCTACTACGACGGCGCCACTGTGCTCGGCACGGCCCCCACCAAGGGTGACGTGACCACCACGAAGCGGCTGTCCGCACACGACGGCACCACGGCGACGTACCAGACGACCGCCGTGACGACGTACGACAGCTACGGCCGCCCGCTGGTGGTGAAGGACGCGGAGACGGCGTCGTCCTCGACGGCGTACACCTCCTCCACCACCTACACGGACACCTATGGCCTGGCGACGAAGTCGACGGTCACCAACCGGCTCGGCTGGACCATGTCGACGGAGTACGCGCCCCAGTGGGGCGTGCCCAGCGCGAAGGTGGAGCAGAACGGCAGGCGGACCGACCTCGCCTACGACGGTCTGGGACGCCTGGTCTCGGTCTGGCTGCCGGACCGGCCGAAGGCCTCCAGTTTCAGCCCGTCCCTCAAGTACGAGTACCTCGTGCGGGGCGACTCCGCCCCGACCGCCGTCCACACGCAGAAGATCGAGAGCGACGGGACGTCGTACGGCAGCGAGTGGTCCCTGTACGACGGCCTGCTCAGGCCCCGCCAGGCACAGACGGAAGGACCGGGCGGCGGCCGCATGGTCGCGGACACCCGGTACGACGGCTCCAACCGGGTGGTGCAGGTCAACGACACCTACTACGTCTCCGGCGCCCCCTCCGCGACACTCTTCCAGCCGGTCAACGCCGACCTCGACGGCCAGACGGTGACGGAGTACGACGGCGCGAGCCGGGCCGTCGCCTCGGTCTTCAAGGTGCAGGGCACGGAGAAGTACCGCACGACGTACGCGTACGGCGGCGACCGGGTCACCACCACACCGCCGACGGGTGGTGTGAAGTCCACGGTCGTGAGCGACGCCCGGGACCGTGCGGTGACCCGGATCGAGTACCCGGTCGGCGGCGCCGCGGTCACCACCACCTACGGCTACACGCCTGCGGGCCTGTTGTCGAAGGTGACGGACGACGCCGGGAACGAGTGGTCGTACAAGTACGACCAGCTGGGCCGCAGGAAGGAGGCGGTCGACCCCGACACGGGCACGTCCTCGTTCACCTACGACGCGCTGGACCGCCAGACCTCGATCACCCTCAACGGGGACAAGACCTCGACGAAGTACGACGAACTGGGCCGTGCGGTCTCGACCTGGCAGGGCGAGCCGGACACCGGCACCAAGCTGTCCGTGATCAAGTACGACACGGTGGCCAAGGGCGAGTTGTACGGCACCTACACGTACAAGAACGGAGCGGTCTACGCGTCGGTGACCCACCCGGTCCTCGACGCGAACAACGACTACAAGCCGACCTCGACGAAGTACTACCTGTCCAAGACGGCCGAACCGCAGCTGGGCGGCACCTACGAGTTCACCACCCAGTACAACCGGGACGTCACCGTCCAGGGGGTGGGCCTGCCGGCGGCGGGCGACCTGCCGGCGGAGGCGCTGTCGTACACGTACGACGAACTGCAGCGACCGGTCGGCGTCGGCACCTCGATCGGCGGCGGCAGCTACGTGACGGACGCCACGTACTCGCCGACGTCCAACCTGGAGCAGATCGAGCTGTCCACGGGGGCGACGGCCGCCCGGAAGACCTGGCTGACGAACAGGTACGAGGCGGGCACCGACCGCCTCCTCAACTCCCGTGTGGACGTGGAGGGTGCCGCCAGTGTCGCCTACGACGCGGACTACACGTACGACGCGGCCGGCAACATCCTCTCCATCGCGGACACCCCGAGCGGAGGCACCAAGGACGTCCAGTGCTTCGGCTACGACGGCCTGCGCCGCGTGACGAGCGCATGGACCTCGTCGGCGGCGACGAGCGGGGCCTCGGGCACGGGCGCCGCGGAGACCGCGTGTTCCTCCGGCGCGTCGTCCTCGACGGTCGGCGGCGTGTCCCCGTACTGGACGGAGTACGGCTACGACGCGATCGGCAACCGCACCAGCGAGACGCGACACGGGCTGAACGGGGCGGGGACGTCCGCGAGGACGTACACCTACGGCCAGGGTTCCGGCCCGAACGGGACGGACTCCGGCCCCCACACGGTCTCGAAGGTCGTGGAGAACACCGCGGCGACGAGCACGACCCCGGAGGTGACCTCCCAGAACACGTACACGTACGACGCCTCGGGCAACACCCGGTCCCGGGTCCTGGACGGCGACACCCAGTCGCTGGAGTGGGACAAGAGCGGTGAGCTGACCAAGGTCACGAACGCGGACGGGTCGGTGACGTCGTACACGTACGACGCCGTCTCGGGCGAGCGCATCGTGCGGGACACATCCGGTGAGAAGACGTTCTACATGCCGGGCATGGAGCTCCACCTGGACAAGTCCACGTCCGCGGTGACGGCGACCCGGTACTACTCCTTCAACGGTGTGACGGTCGCGATGCGGGAGGCGGACGGCGTCCACTTCCTGCTCTCGGACGACCAGGGCACGGCCGAGCTCGCCGTCGACCCGGCGACGGGCACCACCACACGGCGCCGCACGGACCCGTTCGGCCTCGCCCGTGACGACTCGACGTCGTCCCCGGCCGGCTGGGTCAACGACAAGGGCTTCGTGGGCGGCACGATCCAGCAGTCCACGGGCCTGACGACGCTCGGTGCACGCGAATACGACGCGGACACGGGCCGCTTCATCTCGGCCGACCCGATCATCGACTACAACGACCCGCAGCAGATCAACGGTTACGCCTACGCCAACAACAGCCCGGTCACCTTCAGCGATGCCACGGGCCTCAGGCTCGCGGACTGCGAGGGAGGCTGGCAGGAGTGCGGGCCGTGGCCGACCACTACCCCGGTCACCGACACCGGCGACGGCACCGGCGGCACGACCAAGGAAACCACCAGGACAACGGCTCAGGCCAAGGCGGACGAAGCCCGGGCCAAGGAGGACGCGGCCAAGAAGCGGGCCATCGCCATCGCCAAGGAACTCGGCGCGATCATCGCCGACGAACTGGGGATCACCGACGCGCTGGACTGCTTCACCACCGGGGCTCTCGGCTCGTGCGGAGCCACGGCGGTCAACGTCGTCACGTCGCTGATCGGCGGCGGCCCGCTCGGCCGGCTCATCGGGAAGTACGGCTGGCGCCTCGACAAGGCGACCGCCGTGGGCAAGCGGATCGTCGGGCTGGGCAAGAAGCTGTGGGACGACTTCAAGGACTGGCGGAGGAGCAAGAAGGCCGCTGACAAAGCGGCAGAGGCGGCCGAGGAATGCAACAGCTTCACGCCGGACACCAAGGTGCTGATGGCCGACGGGACTGCGAAGGACATCAAGGACGTCGACATCGGTGACAAGGTCCTTGCCACCGACCCGGAAACCGGCGAGACGAAGGTCGAGACGGTCACTGCCGAGATCAAGGGGCGGGGCCTGAAGCATCTCGTCAGGGTGACCGTCGACATCGACGGCAAGGAGGGCGGCAAGACCGCCTCCGTCACAGCCACTGACAAGCACCCGTTCTGGGTTCCGGAACTCGGGGAGTGGATCGACGCCACGGATCTGACGGCCGGGGAGCTGCTGCGCACCGACGTCGGCACCCAGGTGCAGATCACGGCAGTCGAGCGGTGGTCGGTCCTGGTCACCACGGTCCACAACCTCACTGTCAGCGACCTGCATACGTACTATGTGCTGGCGGGCGAGACGCCGGTTCTGGTTCACAACAGTGGCGGGTGCATTCCGGCCCTCCGGAATTGGAGCAGCCAGCGCTTCCAGTTCGGGAATCAGACCTTCCTTCTGGACAAGAAGGGAATGGAGCACATCCTCACTCGTCATCATCCGAAAATGTGGGACGGCTCGGTGAAGGCTCAGCAGTCTTTCTTCGACCCCAAGATGAGCGTTGCTGATGTTCAGGACGCGATCGGGCAGGTCATGCGCCAGAACAGAGACGCGCTCGTTCAGCGAGGAAGTAGGGGTATGTATCAGATCAAGGGAAACGTCAACGGAGTCGACTATGTTCTCGGCATGAATCGAGGCCGAGTCGGACAGTTCTATCCTGTTGCTCCCTGACACGAGGAATCGCGGCGTGATCGAGATCGAGACGTACCTGAGGGACTCGGACGGCAAGTTCGTGCAGGTCGATGCCTGTGCTGCTCGCCCGGCTGACGCCGACTACGTCGAGGGTGCGATGCGCATCGCCATCCACGGAGTTGAGGTCATCGGGATCAAGGAATGGGATTATGTTGACCAGTTGTGGGCATACGTCGCCAGCATGATCCCGCAACTCTCGGCCACGGGGTACGCGTCGACTTATTTTCCGGACCAGCCGATTGAGCTCTCTTTCCAGCGGCAAGGGTCACAGGTTCTCGTTTCGGTGAAATCGGGCAATGACGTGAAGAAGGCGGGCGTTTCGATGCCTGATTTCTTGGTGTCGCTGAAGGGCGCGGGAGCGGCGTTCTTCGACAAGATGTCGGAGCTTCTTCCGGAGAACGCGGACTCCTATCGCGAGTCTCGTCGCGAATTGTTGTCGTGAATTGATTCGATACTGAGAGGCCCCGCCGGAGTCGGTTCTGGCGGGGCCTCTCGCCTTTTGACGGGGTCGTTGCGGCTGCGGCAGCGTTCCGCCCGGGCGGCGACTCCGCGGACGCGGCGGACAGGATGCCTCCTGGGGCGCGTGAGCCCCGGGTGTGCCGACTGTGGTGATCTCACCCCCCTCTCGTGAACGTCCTGCGCCGCACGCCCAACACCCCCGTCCCCGCGTGATAGGGAAACCCCTACGGCCTGAACTCGCCGGTAACGAAGTCCTTGTCCGCACCCCCCTCGTGCGTGAGAATGCGCATGACAAAAACGCGGGTGGCCGGAAATTCTTCGGTCACCCCTCTTCGTATGAGGGGACCCCCACATGAGAAAACCTCTCGGCGCCGCCCTCCTCGCCCTGGCGATAGCCGGGGCCGGTGCCGCCCCCGCGATCGCGGCTCCCGTGGACACCGCCGGTTCGTTCGGCAAGGGCGTGGACACGGAGACGGCTGTGTCGACCGTGCGGGACGCCGTCACGTCCACCACGGAGAGCCTCAGCCGGACCCTGAACCCCACGGTTCAGGCCGTCGACTTCGCGGGAACCGTCTCGCTCAGCAACTGTTCCGGCTCCGTCGTCCGCTTCCCGGACACGGAGGACAACGACCCGGCGCTGGTGATGTCCAACGGGCACTGCCTGGAGACCGGCATGCCGGGGCCCGGTGAGGTCGTCGTCGACCGGGCCTCCAGCCGGACCTTCGGACTGCTCAACTCGTCCGGTTCCCGGATCGGCACGCTGCGCGCCAGCAAGATCGCCTACGGGACGATGACCGACACGGACGTGTCGATCTATCAGCTCACCAGCACCTACGCGCAGATCAAGAGCAGGTACGGCATCAGCGCGCTCACCGTGGCCGACACCCACCCGGTCGCCGGTACCGCCATCACCGTCGCCTCCGGTTACTGGAAGCGGCTGTACAACTGCAACATCGACGGGTTCGCCTACCAGCTCAAGGAAGGCGACTGGACCTTCAAGGACTCGGTCCGCTACACCTCCGCCTGCAACACCATCGGCGGCACCTCCGGCTCCCCCGTCATCGACCAGGCCACCAAGCGGGTCGTCGCCGTCAACAACACCGGCAACGAGGACGGCGAGCGCTGCACGGTCAACAACCCGTGCGAGGTCGACGAGAGCGGCAACGTCACCGTCCGCCAGGGCATCAACTACGCCCAGGAGACCTACCAGATCCCCGCCTGCTTCGGCGTCGACAACAAGCTCGACCTGAGCGCGAGCGGATGCGTCCTGCCCAAGCCGTAACCGGCTACGCGGTATACGCGGTTCCACGGATCGCCCGTCCCGCCAGTACGTCCGTCCGGCGGCCGTCCTCGATCACGAAACGGCCGTCGATCAGGACGTACGGGACGCCCGTCGGTAGCGTGCGCGGCTTCTCGAACGTGGAGCCCGCCGCTACCGTCTCCGGGTCGAAGAGGACCAGGTCCGCCCGGTGGCCCTCGCGGACCAGCCCGCGGTCCGGCAACCGCAGCCGGGCCGCCGGGCGGCCGGTCAGATGGGCCACGCACTCCTCCAGGGACAGCACTCCCAACTCCCTGACGTACCGGCCGAGATAGTGCGGGAACGTGCCGTACGCCCGCGGATGCGGCTTGGCGCCCTGCAGGATGCCGTCCGAGCCGCCCGTGTGGACGCGATGCCGCATGATCTCCCGGACGTTCTCCTCGTGGCCGACGTGCTGGAGGATCGACGGGGCGAGCCGGTCGTCGAGGAGCAGACGGCGGGCGGTCGTCCAGGGGGCCTCGCCGCGAAGGTCCGCGGACTGCCGGATCGTACGGCCGACGAAGTCGCCCAGCGCCGGATCGCCCACGCCCGAGATCTCGATCGTGTCCCACTCGATGGGCACCCCGTGGCAGCCGTCCGCGCCGATGACCTCCAGGTGATGGCGGATGCGTTCGGCCGTCTCCTCGTCCGCCAGGCGGGCCAGGATCGCCTCCGGGCCGCCCTCGCTCGCCCAGCTCGGCAGCATGGCGACGAGCGTCGTGCAGCCGGGGGTGTAGGGGTAGGTGTCGAGCGTGATGTCGGCCCCCGACTCCAGGGCCTCGTCCAGCAGTTTCAGCAACTCCGGGGCGCGGCCCTTGTTCACCCCGAAGTTCATCGTGGCGTGGGCGAGATGGAGGGGGCAGCCGGCCTGTCTCGTCAGTGCCACCATCTCCGCGTACGCCTCCAGGGCCCCGGCCCCGTACGAGCGGTGGTGCGGGCAGTAGTAGCCGCCGTACGACGCCACCACCCGGCACAGTTCCGTCAGTTCGGCGTCCTCGGCGTACATGCCGGGCGTGTACGTCAGCCCGGACGACATGCCGACCGCGCCCTGCTCCATGCCCTGCGCGACCAACTGCCGCATCCGGTCGAGCTCGTCCGGCGTCGCCTTCCGGTCCTCCCAGCCGACGGCGAGCGCGCGGACCGTCCCCTGGGGGATGAGGTACGCCGCGTTCACGGCGATGCCCCGGCCCTCGAAACCGGCGTCGAGACGGTCCAGGTACTCGCCCACCGACCGCCAGTCGAAGTCGATGTCGTCGCCGGAGCCGTTCCAGCCGGTGATCGCCCGGCGGACCTCGGCGAGCGTACGGTCGTCGACGGGGGCGTACGACAGCCCGTCCTGGCCGATGACTTCGAGGGTGACCCCCTGCGCGGCCTTCGCGCTGTGGTCGGGGTCCCGCAGCAGCGCCAGGTCGCTGTGGGCGTGCATGTCGATGAAGCCGGGGGAGAGGACCAGGCCCTCGGCGTCCAGTTCGCGCCGCGCCTTCGGCCGCTGGCAGCCGGCCGCGGCCGCCTCCTGGACGATCGACACGATCCGGCCGCCGTCCACCACCACATCGGCGCGGTACGACGGACCGCCGCTGCCGTCGACGACCTCCGCGTCCCGGATCACGAGCTCTTCCACGACCGTCCCCTCCTAGAAGAACGTGCGGATGTAGTCGACGACCGTCCCGTCCGCCTCCGCGAGGGGGATCAGCGGCCACTTGTCGAACGACGTGCACGGGTGGGACAGCCCCATCCCGAGCCAGTCCCCGACCTCCAGGTCCGCCTCCTCGGTCGTGCGCAGCCACGCGTGCTGGTCGGACAGAGCGGTCACCGAGATGCCGGTGGCCGGGCGCTCGGCACCGTCCCGGCGCACCACCTGCGCGAACGGCAGATCGAGGTCGTACGCCGCGTCCCGCTTGCCCGCGTTGACGAAGGCCTGCTCGGGGGAGGGGCGCGAGACCACCTGGGCCCAGAGGCGGAAGGCGGGTTCGAGGGCGCCTTCCTGCGGGACCCGGTTGAAGGGCGTGAGCTTGCGGTAGTGGCCGTCGTCGTGCGAGACGTAAGCGCCCGAGCGCAGCAACTTCAGTACGGGCAGGGAGAGTCCGGGGATCTCGGCGAACACCTCCGCCACGGCGTCGAACCACGCGCTGCCACCGGCGCTGACGACGATCTCGTCGAGGCCCGGCCCCGCGAACCGCCCCGCCTTGTCGAAGTCGACGGCGAGAGCGACCAGCCGCCGCAGCCACGCGTGCACGCGCTCGGGCGTGGCCTGCGGGACCTCGCCCTCGTACCCCGCGACCCCGACCAGCCGCAGCGTGGACGCGCCCGCCACCGCGTCCGCGACCGCCGCGCACTCGGCATCCGTGCGGACACCGGTACGGGCGCCCTCGCCGGCGGCGAGCTCGACGACCACGTCCAGCGCACGCACCGAGCCCCGCAGGGCCGTGTCCATCAGCTCGACGCCGCGCACGGAGTCGACGTAGCAAACGAAGTGGAAGTCCGGATCGGCGGCCAGCTCGCCGGCGATCCAGCGCAGGGCGGCCGGGTCCACCAGCTCGTTGGCGAGGAAGACCCGCTGGACGCCGTACGCCCGCGCGACCCGGACCTGGTGCGGCACCGCGAGCGTGATGCCCCACGCCCCGTGCTCGATCTGCCGCTGGAACAGCTGCGGGGCCATGGAGGTCTTGCCGTGCGGGGCGAAGGCGAGGCCGTGGCGGGCGGCGTACGTCTCCATGAGGTCGAGGTTGTGCTCCAGGCGCTCGGCGGAAAGCGCGAGGACGGGCGTGGCGAAGCCGCCGGTGAAGAGGTTGCGGCGCTGGGCGGCCAGCTCGGCGACGGTCAGGCCGTCGGCGTCCGGGGGGAGGCCCTTGAAGCGGTGGTCGACGCGTTCCTCTGCGAGGCGGGCGAGGGCTTCTGAGGGGCTGTCGGCTGTCATGGAGCCTCCCTGATCTGGGCGGTTGCACTTATTGCAACGCTCATTGCGTATATCGCTCACTGCTGTCTAACATCTCGGCCGACGCGGGGTCAACGAAAACCGCGTCCCGCGAAGACGCCGAGGAGCTACGACGATCGTGACTGTCACCGGACCCTGCAATGCCCCCGACGTCGTGGACGTCGTCGCGCTCGGCGAGTCCATGGTCACGTTCCTGCCGTCCCGGCCGGGGCGCCTCGCCGATGTGCCGTCGTTCGAGCGGGGGATCGGGGGCGCGGAGTCGAACCTCGCGTGCGGGCTCGCTGCCGCGGGGCACGCGGTGCGGTGGGTCAGCCGGGTCGGCGCGGACGGGTTCGGCGACCACCTGGTGGAGACGATCGGGGACTACGGCGTCGACGTCTCGGCCGTCCGCCGGGATCCGCTGCGCCCGACGGGGGTGTACTTCCGCACGGCCGGTGAGCGGGGGACGGACGCGCATGAGGTGGCGTATTACCGGGCGGGGTCGGCGGCGTCGGCGATGTCTGTCGAGAACGTGGACCTGGGGGCGGTGCGGGCGGGGCGGGTGCTGCATCTGTCGGGGATCACGGCGGCGTTGTCGGAGGGGTGTCTGGGGCTGCTGCGGGAGCTGACCGCTGAGGGGAAGGGGGGTCCGCTGATCTCCTTCGACGTCAACTACCGCCCCGGACTGTGGCGGGACGCGGACGGCCCGGCTGTGCTGCTGGAGCTGGCGCGCGCCTGCGACCTGGTGTTCGTGGGCGCCGACGAGGCCGAGGCGGCTTGGGGGGTCACCGGCGGGCCGGAGGCGATACGGGCGCTGCTGCCGGAGCCGGGGGTACTGGTGGTGAAGCGAGGAGGAGTGGGGGCTACAGCATTCGTGTCGGCTGCGGGTGGTGGTCGGCTGGTCGCGCAGTTCCCCGCGCCCCTGGGTGGGAGCAGTCACGCCGGTCCAGCAGCTGACCCAGCTGCGGGCAGTCGTGCCGCTGGGGCGATGGGGGTCCCCCCGCTCGAGCGAAGCCGAGAGTGGGGGAGGGTGGGCGCAGCGGCACCCCGCCGGCGCGGGCGAGCGACACCCACCCCCGCCCAGCCCCAGCCGACGTCCACCTTCGTACCCGCCCTCCAAGTAACCCCCGTAGCAACCGTCGGCGCCGGTGACGCCTTCGCCGCCGGATTCCTGTCCGCCACCCTGCGCGGCCTGCCCTCGCGGGAGCGCCTGCGCCACGCCCACCTCTGGGCGGCAGCCGCCCTCACCGCCCCCGGTGACCTCGCCCCACCCCCCACCCGCGACACCGCCGACCGCCTGGTCGCCCTCGACGACGCCGCGTGGGAGAAACTTCGACTCGGCCCCGGCTGGACGCAAGCCGCTCACAGGGCCGACGAGGAGGTACGTACGCCATGAGCCAGACCGTCGACCGCGCGCTCAGCATCCTGCCGCTGCTCGCCGAGGGCCCCGCCGACCTCGGCCAGGTCGCCGACCGCCTAGGCGTCCACAAATCCACGGCGCTCCGCCTCCTGCGCACCCTCCACGAGCACGGCATGGTCTACCGCCAGTCCGACCAGCGCTACCGCCTCGGCGCCCGTCTCATCGCGCTCGCCCAGGAGGCGATGGAGAACCTCGACATCCGCGAGATCGCCCACGCCCACCTCGTCCGCCTGAACGAGCAGTGCGGCCACACCGTGCACCTCGCCGTGTACGAGGAGAACGAGGTGCTCTACATCGACAAGGTGGAGAGCCGCTACCCGGTGCGGATGTACTCCCGTATCGGCAAACCGGTCGCCATCACCGTCGCCGCCGTCGCCAAGCTGCTGCTCGCCGACCTGCCCGAGCACGAGCGCCGCGCCCTCGCCGACAAGCTCGACTACCCCATGTACACAGCCCGCTCCACCCCCAACGCCCCGGCTTTCCTGCGGGAGTTGGACAAGGTCCGCGAACAGGGCTGGGCCACCGACCTCGGCGGCCACGAGGAGTCCATCAACTGCGTCGCCGCACCGATCCGCGGCGCCGACGGCCGGGTCGTCGCCGCGATGTCGGTCTCCGCGCCGAACGTCGTCGTCACCGCCGACGAACTCCTCACCCTGCTCCCGCTGGTGCGCCGTACGGCGGACGACATCAGCGGCGAGTACTCCGGCAGAACCTCAGCGAAGGGCACCACCGTATGACCGAGAAGATCGCACTCACTCCCAAGACCCACACCACTCCGCCCGCCAAGTTCTCGCACGGCGTCAAGAAGGGGAACATCCTCCAGGTCGCCGGCCAGGTCGGCTTCCTCCCCGCGGTCGAGGGACAGCCCCCGACGCCCGCCGGCCCCACCCTGCGCGAGCAGACCCTCCAGACCCTCGCCAACGTCAAGGCGATCCTGGAGGAGGGCGGCGCCTCCTGGGACGACGTGATGATGATCCGCGTCTATCTGACGGACGTCGCCCACTTCGCCGAGATGAACGAGATCTACAACGCCTACTTCGAGGCGGCGGGCCTCACCCAGCCGCCCGCCGCCCGGACCACGGTCTACGTCGGCCTGCCCGCGGGTCTTCTCATCGAGATCGACGCGCTCGCCGTACTCGGCTGACTCTCTCTCAACTCCCGCATGCCGTAGCCGGTTCGGCGCCCGACATCCCCCGGGGCGCCGAACCGCGATCCCCCCTGCCCGGCTGTGCCTTCCGGGGGGAGACCCCCAGACCCCCTGTGTATGCATTTACGAAGAGGACCCCCGTATGTCCTATCCGCTCGCTGCATCCGCCCCCGCCGCCGAAGCCCCACCCCACACCGGAGGCCTGCTCCTCCTCGTCGACGGTACGGCCGGTCTGCTGACGGTCGCCGCCCTCGGCATCGCCCTGCTCCTGTTCCTGATCATCAAGGCGCGTCTCCAGCCCTTCGTGGCGCTCCTCGCGGTCTCCATAGCCGTCGGTCTCATGGCCGGCCTCTCGGTCACCGAACTCTTCGGCACCGTCCAGCGAAGCGACGCCGTGTCGACCATCGAGTCCGGCATGGGCGGCATCCTCGGCCATGTCGCGATCATCATCGGCCTGGGCACGATGCTCGGCGCGATCCTCGAAGTGAGCGGCGGCGCGGAGGCGTTGGCGTCCCGGCTGTTGAACCTCTTCGGTGAGAAGAGGGCCCCCCTCGCCATGGGCCTCACGGGCCTCATCTTCGGCATCCCGGTCTTCTTCGACGTCGGCATCTTCGTCCTCGCGCCGATCGTGTACGCGGCCGCCAAGCGCTCGGGGAAGTCCATCCTCCTGTACTGCCTGCCGTTGCTGGCCGGTCTGTCGATGACGCACGCCTTCCTGCCCCCGCACCCGGGCCCGGTGGCGGCGGCCGGCCTGCTCCACGTGGACCTCGGCTGGGTCATCCTCATGGGCATCGTGTGCGGCATCCCGGCGGTGTGCGCGGCGTGGGCGTTCTCGGCGTGGATCGGCCGTCGGCTCTTCATCCCGGTCCCGCAGGACATGGTCGAGGCGGCGGCCGAGGCGAAGCTGGCGGTCATCAACGAGCAGCGGGCCTCGGGGGTCGAGCCGCAGGAGAAGCCGGTGCCGCTCGGCACGGTCCTCGGCATCATCGGCACACCGCTGGTACTGATCCTGGCGGCGACCTTCTCCTCCATCGCCCTGGACCCCTCCACCACCCGCTCGGTGATCGAGTTCTTCGGTCACCCCTTCGTCGCCCTGACGATCGCCCTGCTGCTCGCCTACTACCTGCTGGGCATCCGCCGCGGCTGGTCCCGCAAGTCCCTGGAAACGGTGTCGACTTCGTCCCTGAAGCCCGTCGGCAACATCCTCCTCGTCGTCGGCGCGGGCGGTGTCTTCGGCGCCGTCCTCAAGGCCAGCGGTGTCGCCCAGGCCCTCTCCGACACCTTCAACGACGTCGGCCTCCCCGTGATCGTCCTCTCCTACCTGATCTCGCTGGTCCTGCGCGTCGCCCAGGGCTCGGCAACGGTCGCCATCGTCACCACGGCCGGCATCGTCGCCCCCCTCCTCACCGAGGGCCACCACTCCCAGGCCTTCACCGCCCTCGTCATCATGGCCATCTCCGCAGGCTCGATCTTCGCCTCCCACGTCAACGACGGCGGCTTCTGGATCGTCGCCAAGTACTTCGGCATCAGCGAGCGGGACACGTTGAGGACGTGGACGGTCCTGGAGAGTGTGCTGTCGGTGGCGGGGTTTGTGGTGGCGGGGGTGTTGAGCGTGTTCGTCTAGCGGTGGTGGTGCCTTGGTGCACCTGCTGTCTCTTTGCCGGGTGGCGCGGAGACAGAGGCGGCTCTGCCTTGGGGGTGGGGCCGCCCGGTCTTCGCCTCCCGTGTCAACGACGGTGCCCGCGCGCAGAGCGCGTTGGTGGATGCCGTTGGATCATGGCCGAGTTCTTCGGCATCAGCGAGCCGGACACCTCCAAGGGCGCAGGCCCCGGCTGATCGGAGGGCCGCCCCGGCGGCAGGGCCACAGCGAGCGTGGACTTGCCCACCGGCTCTCGTGGTCTGGTGGCGCAAAGCTGGAGGCGGCCCTCGTTGCTGTGGGGGGCCGCCTGGAGGTGTCGTGGTGTCCGTCGGGGGCTGCCTCCCGGGTGGGAGAGCGGCCGCACACTGGTCGGCGCCGGTCCTCGTCCCGTGAGTGAATGGCGGAGCCCGCGCGCATCTTCGTGTAACGATGCGGGGGCTGGTTGCGCGGGACACAGGTTCGTCGACCATACTGCTCCGCTGTGGAGCAGCGCATAGGTTCAGGCAGCCAGCCCCTGGAAGGCGCCGGGTTCGACCCGGCCTTCATCCCCGGGCTCACGTCGCCCGCGTCGGTCAGGCCCGAGGGCGCGAAGGACGAGGACGTGGCCGAGGAGGCCGTCTCCGAGGAGACGGAATCCGAGGGGACCGAATCCGGGGAGACGGAGTCCGAGGAGGCCGCATCCGAGGAGACGGACGTCGAAGTCGCCGACGAGACCGAGGCGGATGACGCCGAGGCGGACGAGGACGACGAGGCGCCGGTCGACGGGCCCGTCTTCGAGGCCGCCGACCGCCGGGCCCGTATCGTCGTCGACCACAAGGGCGTACGGCTCTCCCTGGACGACCAGGAGTGCGAGTTCCGCTGGGACGAGATCGGCGCCGTCGAGACGGAGGCCCCGCGCTTCGGGAAGCGTTTCACCATCACGGTGCACACTCCTGACCGCCGCTGGTACCCGATCGAGATCGAGGCGACGGCCAGGAGCCGCTTCAAGGAGTGGGACGAGCAGTTGGACGCCGTCCTCGACGCCTACTTCGAGGACAGTGAGTCCTAACCCCTAACCCTCATCCCTAACTGCAGTACTGGGCTTCCTTACCGATGGACCGGTACATGCAGTCGGCGTTCTCCAGCAGCTGCAGCACCGCGTCCCTGTTCCGGGACGTCTCCCGCTCGATGACCTCGTCGGGCGGGTAGAAGCCGCCACCGCCACTGGACGACGGATACATCTCGAAGGTGTACGAGAAGATCTTCTGCGTACCCCACAGATAGTCGTCGATCGACCCGTCGGTGATGTACAGGTCACTGGACTGCTCGGGCGTGTATCCGTTGCTGGCGGCCATCTTCTGCCCGACGGTCTTGAAGGCGTTGTAGTCGTCCGCCGTCATGCCCGTGGTGGTGTCGGAGTACGTGTACCCGAACGGCCACAGCACCAGCTCGCTGTACGTGTGGAAGTCGATCCCGGCCCTGATCTGCTGCTTGCCGCCCACGACCCGGCTGCGCACGAAGTCGGCGACCACCTTCACCTCGGGCGCGGACTCCGCGGAAGCACCCCGGTAGGTCTCGGAGGACGTGGACCCCGAGGACCCGCCGCAGCAGCCCCACTTGAAGTTCCAGTTGCGGTTGAGGTCGGTCCCGACGTACGACGAACCGGAGTTGGGCTGCCGGTTCTTGCGCCACGAACGGTAGGACCCGGTGGCGATGTCGTACTCGCCGCCGTCGGGGTTGAGGTCCGGGACGATCCAGATCTCACGGTTGTTCACCATGCCGGTGACGCGGGAGTCACGGCCGTACCCCGCGCCCAGCTCGCGGATCAGGTACAGCGCCATCTCCACCGTCAGATGCTCACGGGCGTGCTGGTGATGGGTGAAGAGCACCTCGGGCTCGGACTCGTCCGTCGCCACATTGTCGCTGATCTTGATGGCGACGATGTCCCGGCCCTGGTACGACTTGCCGATCACCCGCTTGCTCATGATGCTCGGGTAGGCCGCGATCCGCTGGTCGATCTCCGCGGTCATCTCGGCGTAGTTGTGGTACTTCGAGTCGGCCGACGGGAAGTCGTAGAGCCGTATCTCGTCCTCGGCGGCGCGGTCCGGGGCGGAGCCCAACAGTGAGACGTCGTAGCCCCGTTGGCGCAGCTTGCGCATCTGGTCGGCCCGGCCGGAGACGACCACGGTCTCCTCGTCGGCCTCGTCCACCGTCACGCCGGCCGCGGCGATGGCGGTGCGGGTGACGGGGGTGTTGTGGTCGACGTGGATCTCGTACTGCCGGACGTCGTCGGCCGAAGGGGCCGTCTTGGCGGCGCTGTCGGCGTTCGCGGACAGGCCTTGGGAGATCGGCGCCGCGAGGGCGAGGGCGAGCAGGGTGGCGAGTGCGGCGGTCCGTCTGCCGCTGCGGGCGCCTGAGCCGCGAATGCGAAGTCGCATGAAGTCTCCTTGTGGGAGTGGGGGGTGGGGTTCAGTGCGACGTACGTGGTGCGGGTGTGGCGCTCATCGTGGGCCGGTGGCATGGACAGGTCAAGGGTGGACCGGCGATCGATGGCGTGAATCACTCGGAAATCGGCCGCGCAGTGTACGCGCGCGTACTGCGAGCGGAGCGGTCCCGTGCGAAGTCCACCCACGGGTGTGATCCCGATGTGCGGCCCGGCGCGGGGCCGGGGGAGGGTGAGGGTCCGCGCAAGGGGGAGCGGTGGGAGCGGCGGGAGTGGTGGGGAACGCCGCACCCTCCGGCTCCCCGGCTCTCCGGCCCGGCCCCGTCGGGCCACACCCGGCTTCGGACCACACCCGGAGGAACGGCTGATCATGGGCGGATCAGCGCCACGACGGGATCACCGGCTGCCGGTCGAGACGACCAGCTTCGTCGACCGGCGCGGCGAACTGGTCGCCGCCCGCGAGCTGTTGGCCAGAACCCGGCTCGTCACGCTGACCGGGCCCGGCGGCGTCGGCAAGACCCGCCTCGCCGCACGCATCGCGGCCGGCGTACGGCGCACCTTCCCGGACGGCGTGCGCTTCGTCCCCCTCTCCGGCCTCGACGACCCCGCCCTCGTCCCGCTCGCCGCCGCCGACGCGCTCGACCTGCACGACCATTCCGCGCGGCCGCCGTTGCAGGCGCTCGTGGAGCAGGTGAGGGACCGTCGGCTGCTCCTGCTCCTCGACAACTGCGAACATCTGCTGCCTGCCTGCGCCGAACTCGCCGCGGCCCTGCTGCACGGCACGACCGGCGTACGGATCCTCGCCACCAGCCGCCACCGCCTCGGCCTCACCGAGGAACACCTCCTGGAGGTACGCCCCCTGCCGGTTCCCGACCCCGACGGCGACCTCACCTCGCCCGAGGGCTACCCCGCCCTCGCCCTCTTCGCCGACCGGGCCGCCGCGGTGGTCCCCGGCTTCCGCCTGACCGCCGCGAACCGCGCCGCCGTCGCCCGCCTGTGCCGGCGCCTCGACGGCCTCCCCCTCGCCATCGAACTCGCCGCCGTCCGCATGCGCGTCCTCGACGTGGACCAGCTCCTCAACCGCCTCGACGACCGCTACCGCCTCCTCACCGGCGGCAGCCCCACCGCCCTGCCCCGCCACCAGACGCTGCGCGCGGCGGTCGACTGGAGCCACGAACTGTGCACCGAGAGGGAGCAGTTGGTGTGGGCGCGGTTGTCGGTGCTGGCGGGGAGCTTTGATCTGGAGACGGCGGAGGCGGTGTGTGCGGGGGAGGGGGCGGTGCGCGGGGGGCGTGGCGTGGGCGGGGAGGGGATGGCGGGGGCCGGGTGCGGGAGGGAGGGGGCGCTGGGCGCCGCGTACGAGGGGGAGGGGGAGGCGCATGGGGTGTTTGCCGTGGGCGGGGAGGGGGCGGCGGGGGCCGTGTGTGTGGGAGAGGGCTGTGGCGTGGGCGGAGGGTCGGCGGCGGCTGCCTGTCTGGGGGAGGGGGCGGTGCGCGGGGAGTGCGGCGTTCGTGGGGATGTGGCGGGTGGGGCTGCCTGGGGGAGGGGCAGCGCGGCTCGCGGGGCAGGTGGAGTGGCCGGGCAGAAGACGGCGGAAGCGGGCTGCGCGAGGGAGGGGGCGGTGTGTGCCAGGGGTGGGGCGGAGACGGCGGAAGTGATGTGCGTGGCGGAGAGCGTGGGGGGCGTCGGCGAAGAGGAGGTGGCGGGGACGCTGTGTGCGGGCGGGGGGTCGGCGGGCGGCGCAGGCGGAGAGGGAGAGGGGACCGCGGGGCTCGCTTCTCGGTCGGGCGGGGCGAGAGGCGAGTCGAGCCTCTCGGCCGAGCGAGTCGGGTGGTGGGCGGGCGAGGCCGGGGGGCTGGGGGCGGAGCCCCCAGTGGGGCCCAGGGGCGGAGCCCCTGGCGGGGTCGAAGGGGCAGCGCCCCTGGAGGACGGGACGGGTAGGGGCGGCGGGGGCGAGAAACACCCGGCGCCCACCACTCCCCACCTCCACCCGGACGACGTCCTCGACGCCATCACCGGCCTCGTGGACAAATCCGTACTGTCCCGAGAAGACGGCCCCGACGGCACCCGCTACCGCCTCCTCGACACCCTCCGCCACTACGGCCTGACCCACCTGCGCCGCCTCCCCGGCGAAGCGCCCGCGGCCCGCCGCCGCCAACGCGACTGGATGCTCCACCGCGCCGCCACCTGCGAAAACGCCTGGTTCGGCCCGGGCCAGCGCGAGATCGTCGCCCGCCTGCGCGCCGACCAGGACAACCTCCGCGCCGCCCTCGACTTCAGCCTCACCACCCCGGGCGAACGCCTCCAGGGACTGCGCCTCGCCGGCACCCTGTGGTTCTACTGGCACGCCTGCGGCGCGCCCCGCGAGGGCCGCCACTGGCTCGACCGCGCCCTGGCCGCCAACCCGGAGCCCACCCGCGAACGCACCCGTGGCCTGTGGATCGCCGGCCTCCTCGCCGCCGCCACCCACGACCTCACCGCGGGCCTCGCCCTGGCCCGCGACGCGCACGCCCTCGCCCGCGACCTGCACGACGAGGCCGAGGCGGCCCACGCCGCCTACGCCATCGGCGTCATCACCCTGTTCATGGACGACCTCCCGACCGCCCTCACCCACTTCGAGGCCAGCGTCGCCCGCGGCCCCGTCCCCGGCCAGCACCTCAGCCTGTACGGCCTCGACCAGGTAGAACTCGCCTGCGCCCTGGGCTTCCTGGGCGAGGCCGACCGCGCCGTCGAGGTCTGCGAAACGGCCCGGCGGATGTGCGAACGGCACGGCGAGGAGTGGGTGCACTCGTACGTCCTGCGGATGCTCGCCCTCGCCCACACCGTGCAGCGCGACTGGCGCCGGGCCGAGCACCACGCCCGTCAGGCCCTGCGTCTCAAACTCGCCGTCCACGACGTCATCGGCATCGCCCTCACCCTCGACCTCCTGGCCCGCATCGCCACGGAGACCGGTGCCCATGAACGCGCGGCCGTCCTCCTCGGCGCCGCCGACCGCACATGGTCCGGCATCGACCGCGACCGCTGGGGCTCGGCGGCCCTCAACTCGACCCGCCAGGACAGCGAGGCCCGCGCCCGCGAGTCCCTGGACCGCCCCGCCTTCCAACGGGCGTACGAACGCGGCACCGGACTCGGCCTCGCGGAGACCGTCGCCTACGCACTCACCGACGGCACCACGGGCACTACGGGCACGCGCAAGGCGAACGGCAGACCAGGCCTCCCGCACCCCACGGCCGGCGTCCGCCTCACCCGTCGCGAGACCGAGGTCGCCGAACTCGTCGCCCAGGGCCTCGCCAACCAGCAGATCGCCGACCGCCTGGTCATCGCCCGCCGCACCGCCGAGGGCCACGTCGAACGCATCCTCGGCAAGCTCGGCTTCAACAACCGCAGCCAGATCGCGGCCTGGGTCGTGGCTCAGCGGTGAGACATCCGACCGGCGTCCGACCCGCCGACCGCCCCGGACCACCCGACGACCAACTCCCAGGGAGACGCCCATGACACCCACGACCCCCGTGACCCCCACGACGCCCATGACCCCCTTCGACCACCGCATGACCGTCTTCACCACCGACGAAGAGTTCCTCGCCGCCGCCCTCCCCTTCCTCACCGAAGCCCTCGCGGCCCCCGGCGAACCCTCGCCCGTGGCCATCGCCGCCCCCGCCAACCTGGACCTCCTGCGCGACGCCCTCGGCGGCGACGCGAAGAGCGTCGGGCTCGTCCCGCACACCGAGTGGTACACCGGCTCCGCCGCCAACGCGATCGCTCAGGGCGCCGGTTACCTCGCCGCACACGCCGGCCCCGGCGGCCGTATCCACCTCCTCATGGAACCCGTCTGGGGCGGCCGGGCGGGACGCACCCCGCGGGAGACCGCCGAGTGGATCCGCTACGAGGCCCTCGCCAACCTCCTGTTCGCCCCGCTCGCGACGACGGCCCTATGCGCCTACGACACCCGCGTCGCGGGCCATGCCATCATCGCCGCCGCCCGCCGCGCCCACCCGGACACCGGCGTGTACGAGGACCCGGCCCGTCTCGCCGCCGAACTCGACGCCGTACCGCTGCCACCGCCTCCCGCCGACGCCGAGCGGCTCCCCGGACCGGCAGCGAGCGCCGACGTCGTACGGGGCTGGGCGGTCGCGCACGGACTGTCGGCCGCGGACGCCGAGTTGTTCGCCACGGCCGTCACCGAGGCGGCCGGCGCGCTCGGCCCGCTCGACGGGGCCCTGCTGTGGGGCGAGGCCCCGGCGTGCGTCTGCGAACTGCGCGCCGGGCGCCGCGTCGACGATCCGCTCGCGGGCTTCGTACCGCCTTTGAGTGCGGAACTGGAACCCGGGCAGGGGCTGTGGTTCGCCCGGCAGGTGTGCGCGTACGTCGATGTCCGGGACGAAGGGGAGGGGGCGGGCGTACGGCTGCAGTACGGGTAGCGGCGTGCCGGTGCAGGTATGGAATCAGGTATTTCTCCCCGTGCGGCCGTGTCCCCGGACTGCCACCCTGGACCCATGCTGCACCTCTCCGGGGCGCGCTTTTCTGAGTCCCCACCTCAGTACGGTTCGTATCCCCAGCCGCCCATGGGAGCCGGCCATCTGACCGTCGAGTACGACCCCCGTCCCTCCGCGGTCCGCGAGGCCCGTGCGGAGGTCCGCCGGCAGCTGGAGGAATGGGGGATCACGGACTTGGACGACGTGGCGGACGTGGCTGAGCTGCTGGTCAGCGAGCTTGCCACCAACGCCCTGCTGCACTCCGCGAGCCGCTTCAGACTGACCCTGTTCGCCGCGCACGGGATCCTGCGCTGCGAGGTGCGGGACGCCGGCCGTCGCGTTCCGAAGGTGCTGGAGGCGGGTGCCTCGGAGAGCGGGCGGGGGATGTTCCTGGTCGACGCTCTTGCCCGGCGCTGGGGGTGCCACCAGGACGGCGTGGGCAAGACGGTGTGGTTCGAGCTCGGTACGTGCGGGTCGGGCGACTGCTGCCGGCGGCAGTCGCAGGCCACCACCGGGGGGCCCGCCGAGCGGTCCCGGGCATGAGCACATCGAGTGGAGATGGCGCAGGCCCTCTTGTCCCCCCGCCGCCTTTGAGCTTTCTTGACCATCATGGCGGACACCACGGGAAACACAGCGGCATCACAGGTGGGCGAGACCGACTCCGGCCCCCGTAAGTCCAGTTGGCGGTACATCGGCCCCGGCATCGTCGTCGCCGCGACCGGCGTCGGCGCCGGCGACCTGGTCGCCACCCTCATCGCGGGCAGCAACTTCGGCTACACCCTGCTCTGGGCCGCGATCATCGGCTGTCTGGTCAAGATCTCCCTCGCCGAGGCGGCGGGGCGCTGGCATCTGTCGAGCGGGCGCACCCTCTTCGACGGCTGGGCGAGCCTCGGCCGCTGGACCACCTGGTTCTTCGTCGTCTACGCCGTGATCTGGGGCTTCGTCTACGGCGCGGCCGCGATGTCGTCGAGCGCGCTGCCGCTGCAGGCGCTGTTCCCGGACGTGATGGACCTTCAGTGGTGGGCCATCGCCTGCGGACTGGTCGGCCTGGTGTTCGTCTGGTTCAACAAGTACGAGGTCTTCGAGAAGGTCATGACGGTCCTGGTGGGCGTCATGTTCGTGGTGACGGTGTATCTGGCGATCCGCGTCACGCCCAACCTCCCGGACGCCTTCGCCGGTCTGCTGCCGGTCCTGCCCGACGAGAAGGACTCGATCCTCAACACCCTCGGTCTCATCGGCGGCGTCGGCGGCACCATCACGCTGGCCGCGTACGGCTACTGGGTCAACGCCAAGGGCTGGACGAACACCGGCTGGATGAAGGTCATGCGGCTCGACAACCGTGTCGCGTACGCCACGACCGGCATCTTCGTCATCTCCATGCTGTTCGTCGGTGCCGAGCTGCTGCACTCGGCGAACATCGCCATCGCGAGCGGCGACAAGGGCCTGATCCAGCTCGGCGACATCCTGGACGACCGGTACGGCACGGCGACGGCCAAGTTCTTCCTGATCGGCTTCTTCGCCACCTCCTTCACCTCCCTCATCGGCGTCTGGCACGGCGTCAGCCTGATGTTCGCGGACTTCGTGGCCCGCTACCGCACGCGCGGGGAACTGAAGGGCGAGGAGGTCGCCTCCGGCGCGCGCGAACGCTCCTGGCCGTTCCGCGCGTACCTGCTGTGGCTGACCTTCCCGCCCATCGTCCTGCTGTTCCAGGGCGAGCCCTTCCGCCTGATCATCATCTACGGCGTCCTGGGCGCGGCCTTCCTCCCCTTCCTCGCCGGCACCCTGATCTGGCTCCTCAACTCCTCACGCACGCCCAGGGAGTGGCGCAACGGGCCGGTGAGCAATGTGATGCTGGCGATCGCCGGGCTGCTGTTCCTGGTGCTGTGCGTGAAGCAGATCTGGGACCAGCCGTGGTCGGAGTTCTTCTAGAGAGGCGGCCTAGCGGAAGCGGTCCCACTTCGGGCTGAGGGCGATCTCCCGGAGCTGCTTCATGGTCAGGGCGGGCGTCTCGCGGGTCGGGGCTTCGTGCTGGGTGCCGGCGTTGAAGGCGCTGATGACGACACGGAAGCCCTCCGGACCCGGACGGAGCGTGTCGACGGTCCACATCACCGAGCCCTCGACGCCCTTGTCGCCGCCGCTCTCACGGGACATGACCTTCGTGCCGTCGGGGAGGGTCTCGGCGCCGTCCCCGAAGAGCTGGTCGACGGTCTCCTTGTCCCCCATACCGTGCTGCACGTCGATCTGCACGTAGCTCCTGCCCTTGCCGTCGTCGAGGACGAGATACGTGTAGTCGCTGCCCTTCTCGACGACCTCGACGTCCTTCGGGAGGAGAGGGACGAGCGTGGCCAGGACCGACTCCACGCCGGGCTCGACCTCGGTGCTCGGCGTGGCGGCGGCCGTCGGCTTCTTGGGATCCTCGGGAATCGAGTCGACGTACCCACGCCACACCCGGGCCGTCACCAGCTCCTTCAACTGTGCCGTCGACAGGGGCGGTTCGGGCCTGCTGACCGGCGCGTCCTTCTCGGCGGCGGCGTTCCACTCGCTGACGGAGATGTGCTGGCCGGCCGGGGTGACCAGGTCCGCCGACCACCACTTGGTGTCCACGCGCCGGTCGGGATACTCGTATCCCTGGAACAGCTTGAGCAGGGAACCGTCCGGCAGCCGGGTGGACAGGCAGCTGTCGTGCGGGATCAGCGTCTTGTCCGGGCAGTCGACCGTCTGCCGGGCCTGATCGCTGCCCGGCTCGACCTCGTTCAGGCTGACACCGATGGCGCCGGGGCCCTTGCCGTCGTCGTACACGAGGTGGACGTAGGGCGTCGGCATGTCGCCGTCGGCGCCCCGCGCCTCCTGCTCGCTGACCTTGCCCTCGGGGAGCAGCCCTTCGAGGGTCTCGATGAGTTCGCGGCTCGTCACGGGGGAGGGAGCGGGGGTGGTGGACGGCGTGCCGGACGGCTGACCGGCCACGCTGGAGTTCGACGGCAGCGGAGCGGGCGTGCCGCCCCACGGCACCAGCAGCGCCGCGCCGACGCCGACCAGCGCGATCCCGGCCGCGCCCCCTGCCACGGCGGCCCGCCGCCGCAGCGTCAAGCGCCGCCCTCGCGCCCGGCCGCCTGCCGCGAGCGCGGCCCGGTCGGTGTCGAAGTCGCCGCCGGTGTCGTGCAGGGCGTGACTGAGCCGCCCCGCGAAGTGCTCCTCGAAGTGCTCCTCGTCGTGTTCCACAGGCATGGCAAAACCACCGTTCGCAGGATTGGGGTCGTCGGAGAGGGGGCCGTGGGCCAGAGGCCGTGGGTCAGGGGGTCGCGTACTCGCCGAGGTCCTCGCCCAGCAGCTCGCGCAACCGCCCGAGCGCCCGGGTGCACCGCGTCCGCACCGCCGCGGAACTGGCGTTCAGCGCCTCGGCGGTGTCCTCGACGGACCGGTCCTCCCAGTACCGCAGGACGATCACGGCGCGGTCCTTGGCGGGCAGCCGGGCGAGCGCCTGAAGCAGGGTCAGGCGCAGCGACAGGTCGCCGTGGCCGCCGTCGGCCGCCGCCCGGTCGGGAAAGGTGTCCGTGGCCCGCTCGGTGCTGCTGCGCCGCCGCTGATGGGCGAGGAAGGTGCGGGTGAGGACCGTCTGCGCGTAACCGGCCGGGTTCTCCACCCGGGACACCCGCCCCCAGCGGACGTAGAGCCTGCCGAGGGCCTCCTGGACGAGATCCTCGGCGAGGTGGGTGTCCCCGGCGGTCAGCAGACAGGCCGACCGGTACAGATGACCGGCCCTGGCCAGCGCGAACTCCGCGTAGTCGTCCGCGCGGGCCTGTCTCATGTGTTCCCCCTGTGCTGTGCTGCGGCCGGCCGTCGGTGAGGTCCTCACCTCACTGATGCGGCGGGGTGGGGAGAATGTTTCACCACAGCACGCAAAAAGCTCACGACGAGCGCGAGGACCGAGGATCCGACGGATGACCGAGCAGCCACCACCCCCTCCCGTCCCGGGCTTCGGCCCACCCCCGCCGCAGTACGCGCCCGCGCAACCCGGGTATGCACCGGTCCCGTCCCAACAGGCTCCACCCGGCCCGGAGTTCCTCGCGGTCGACAAGCGCAACGCGGTCGTCGTCGACGGGTCCGGAGTCGTCTTCGAGATGTCCGGCCTCACGATCGAGTTCCGCTGGCCCGAGATCCGCAGCGTCCACTACAAGGCGAGCCCCGACGCCAAGGCCCTGATGGTCGCCGTCGTCCACATGGACGGCCGGTTCTACGAGTGCGGGGTGGAGGCCAGGCCCAGGCCGAGGCTGCAGGAGTGGTTCGCGCAGCTGGCCTGGGTGCTCGGCCATTACCGGCCGATGGGATGAGTGCGACGGCGCCTACGGCAGCGCGTGCACATGCGGCCCCACCGCGTTCGACCACGCGTTGCCCGCGGTCGCGTCCCAGTTGGTCGACCAGGTCATCGCGCCCCGCAGGTCGGGGTAGGTCCGCGAGGGCTTGAAGGAGCCGCACCCCGTGCCCTTGGTCAGGCAGTCGAGGGCGCTGTTCACCACGGTCGGCGACACGTACCCGCTGCCCGCGGCCCGGGTCGAGGCCGGCAGGCCCAGTCCGACCTGGGACGGGGCCAGGCCGCCCTCCAACTGGATGCAGGCCAGCGCGGTGAGGAAGTCCACCGAGCCCTGGCTGTAGACCTTGCCGTCGCAGCCGAGCATCGAACCGCTGTTGTAGTACTGCATGTTGACGACCGTGAGGATGTCCTTGATGTTCAGCGCGGTCTGGAAGTACGAGTTCGACGTCGACTGCATGTCGATGGTCTGCGGCGCCATGGTGATGACCAGCGAAGAGCCCGCCTTGGCCGACAGCGAGCGCAGCGCCTGCGTCATGTAGGTCGCGTTGAGGCCGTTCTCCAGGTCGATGTCGACGCCGTCGAAGCCGTACGTCTGCATCAGGGCGTACACGGAGTTCGCGAAGTTCGTCGCCGACGCCGCGTCGTTCACCGCGACCGTCCCGCGCTCACCGCCCACCGAGACGACGACCTTCTTGCCGGCGGCCTGCTTCGCCCTGATGTCGGCCTTGAACTGGTCGACGGTGTAGCCGCCCAGCCCGGCCGAGTCCAGCGTGAAGGTCACCGCGCCCGGCGTCGACGTGGCGTCCGCGAAGGCGACGGCGATGATGTCGTACTGGGACTGGACGTCGGCGAGCTTCTGGACCGTGGCGCCGTTGTTGAAGTTCTGCCAGTACCCGGTCACCGCGTGCTCGGGGAGGGCCGGGCCCGGGCCGGTCGGGGTGTTCGTCGTGCCCGTCACCGCCGCCGACTTCGGCGACTCACCGGCCGCGTTGGTCGCCGTGACCTGGAAGGAGTACGACGTCGAGGCGGCGAGGCCGGTCACGGTCGCCGAAGTGCCGGTCACCGCGGTCACCTTCGTGCCGTCGCGGTAGACGTTGTAGCCGGTCGCGCCCGCGACGGTGTTCCAGGACAGCGACACCGACGAGGACGTCGTGCCCGACACGGTCAGGCCGGCCGGCGCCCCGGGGACCGTGGGGGAGGGGTCGGTGCCCCCGCCGCCGTCGGGGCCGTACACCGACACGTCGTCCGCGTAGTACGCGGCCTGGCCGTACCAGCCGTGCGTGTACACCGACACGGAGGTCGTCGAGGCGCCGGTGGTGAAGGTGGTGGACAGCTGCTTCCAGGCCGCCGAGTCCGGCGTCCAGGTCGACACGTCGGTCGTGCCGGTGCCCGTCACGCCGAGGTAGGTGTAGCCGCCCTGGACCCAGGCGCTCAGCGTGTACGTGGAGTTCGGGCGGACGGCCACCGTCTGGGCGCACCGGGCGTTGTCCTGCCCGGCCGGCGTCGCCTTCAGGGCTGCCGTGCCGCTGTGCACCGGTGAGGAGACGGTCGTCCCGCTGTTCGCGGAACAGGTCCAGTTGCTCAGGCCGGACTCGAAGCCGGCGTTCCTTGCGTTGTTGACGTCGGCCGCGGACGCGTGGCCCGCGGGGAGGAAGGCGAGGGCGAGGGCTGCGGTGACCGCGCCCACCCGGAATCTGGCGCGTATGGACATGACAAGAGGCATGCCGAACAACTTGGTCCAGACCAATTCAGGTGTCAAGGGATTCCGGTGGTGGAGAAAATGTGTGCGCAACCTGCCCCGTTTTGGCGTGACTTGTGCGAGGGGAGTTGCTTCTCGGCTGGACAGAAGCTGTTCTTCGGCCATGGAGCCGTGGATACAGTGCTGAGATAGTCACGCAATGAAGTCATCGGGGAGCTGCGCGTGCCAACTGCCATTGCCGTGACCAGCGCCGACATGGCGCTGCCGGCGCAGGACGAGCGAACCGTGCCCGCCGTCGTGCTCCGGGACCTCGACCAGGAGCCGCTGGAGCGGTCGTTGGCGGTCGTGCAGACGCTCATCGAGCAGCACGGACATGTGATCGTCGTCTGCTCGCAGGCCGTCCCCCGCGGTGTGGAGCAGCGGCTGCGCACCGTACGGTCGCTGCTGGAGACCGACCGTATCGCCCTGTTCCGCCCGGAACTGCCCCCGCTGGGACTCGCCGTCCTCGCCCGCCAGTTGCGGCAGCTGGCCTCCTGCGACCTCAGCCCCGGCGTCCTCGCCTCCGCCGGGCGGCTGCTCACCCACTACATCCACGCCGGGGCCCTCCTCGGCTCCGTCGCCAGGCTGGACCGCATCCCCGTCGACCTCAGGTCGCACGCCAAGTCCTGGGTGCCCGGCAGCCAGTTCGCCGTCCTCGCCCACCCGGCCCCCCAGCTGGTCCGGATGGCCCCCGGAGTCACCCTGCCCGGCCCGGAGTTCGGCACGTCGATGCTGGTCGCCAAGGGGCAACTCCAGTCCGACTGGGTCACCGCCACCCTGACCCCGTCCTGGAGACCGCAGGGCCTGCGCGAGGCGGTGCTGCCCGCCGAGTCCGTCGCCTGGTGGGGGACGCCCAAGCTGATCGAGTTCTGCGCCTATCTCCCCGATCTGCCGGTGCTCTACCAGCTGGTCACCTCCGTACGGCAGAACTCCTGTCACTGGTGCGGCATCGACGTCATAGGCGACCGGTGCGTCTTCTGCTCCGCCACTCCGCCCGCCCACGAGCAACCGGCCCGCGCAGGCTGACCGGACCCGGCCGCAGAAGGCCGTCCCGACCCCACCCGACCGCTCCCGACCGAGTCCCCCAATGAGGTTGTACGGTTCATGAACTCCCGTCAGCGCCGCGGCGTGATACTCCTGCTCCTGTCGGTCGTCTGCGCCCTCGGCGCCTTCGCCGGCGTCCTGTCCGTCATCAGCGACGTGAAGTCCAAGGTCGGGCCCGAGGTCACCGCCTACCGGGTCAAGTCGAGCGTGGCCCCCTACACGCAGCTCAGCGCGAGCCAGTTCGAGAAGATCGAGATGCCCGAGCGGTGGCTGTCCGAGAACGCGGTCACCGACCTCCGGGAGATCCAGGGCAAGGTCGCCGTCACGACCCTGCGCGAGGGCTCCCTGCTGCAGAGCGACATGATCGTGAACCAGCCCGCCCTCAAGGCGGGCGAGCAGGAGATCGCCATCATGATCGACGCGGCGACGGGTGTCGCCGGCAAGATCACCGCGGACAGCACGGTCAACGTCTACGCCACCTTCGAGGGACAGCGCGACGGCGACCCCGACCAGTCCAAGCTCATCGTCGAGAACGCCAGGGTCATCGCCGTGGGCAAGCTGACCTCGCTGGAACCGGATGAAAACGACCGCAACCGGAAGCCCACCGACGCCGTCCCGATCACCTTCGCCCTGACCGCCCTCGACGCCCAGCGCATCACGTACGCCGAGTCGTTCGCCGACGAGGTCCGGCTCGCCCTGGTGGCCCCCGGCAGCGACTCCGACATCCCCGCGACGGACCGTACCTACGAACTCGCCAAGGACAAGTGAGAGGCCCCTATGCCCACGAGGATCCTCCCGGCCGTCGGCGACGCGGACGCGGTCCGTTCCCTCACGACGCTGCTCAGCCAGCTCCCCGACGCGGAGCCGGTGGCCCCGGTCACCGACTCCACCCAGCTCGTCGACACCCTCGCCCGCCTGGCCGCCGAGTCCATCGACGAACTGCCCGAGGTCGTCGTCGTCCACGAACGCATCGGCCCCGTCCCGGCCCTGGAGCTCATCCGCGAGGTCGCCCTGCGCTTCCCCGCGGTCGGCGTGATCCTCGTGACCTCCGACGCCGGCCCCGGCCTCTTCCAGGCCGCCATGGACTACGGGGCCCGGGGCCTGGTCGCCCTCCCCCTGCACTACGAGGAGCTGGCCAGCCGGGTCCACGCGGTGGCCCAGTGGTCGGTGGGTGTACGGCGGCATCTGGGCGCCGGCGGGGACGTGTTCAGCGGCGTCGGCGGCACCGTCGTCACGGTCAGCGGCGCCAAGGGCGGGGTGGGCACCACCCTCACGGCCATCCAGCTGGCCCTCGCCGCCCAGGCGTCCGGCCGGGACACCGCGCTGCTCGACATGGACCTCCAGACCGGGGACGTCGCCGCGTTCCTGGACATCCAGTTCCGCCGCTCGGTCGTCGACCTCGCGAACATCAACGACATCTCGCCGCGCGTGCTGGCGGACGCGGTGTTCCGGCACGACACGGGCGTCAGCCTGCTCCTCGCCCCCGGCGACGGCGAGCGCGGCGAGGAGGTCACCGACCGGGCCGCCCGCCACATCGTCAGCGCCCTGCGCTCGCGCTACGAGGTCGTCGTCATCGACTGCGGCGGCCAGCTGACCGGCGCGAGCGCGGCCGCCGTGGAGATGGCCGACACGGCGCTCCTCGTCACCACCCCGGACGTGGTCGCCGTCCGCGGCGCCAAACGCACCGTACGGATGTGGGACCGCCTCCAGATCCGCAAGGCCGAGGAGACCACGATCGTCGTCAACCGCCACTCGCGCGGTGCGGAGATCCAGCCCGCCCTCATCCAGAAGATCACCGGCACGGGGATCGCCGCCACCGCGGTCCCCGCCAACTACAAGGAACTCCAGGGCGCGGTCGACGCCGGCCGGGTGCACGAGCTGGACAGCAAGGGGACGGTCAGGCAGGCCCTGTGGGCGCTCGCCGGGGAGCTGGGGCTGGTCAAGGGCACGGAGGGGGCCGTCCAGCGCCGCAACGGAAGGGCTCGGGGCGGGGACCGGGCGGCGCTGACGTTCCGGCGGCGCAAGGAGCTGGGGCGGTGAGGGGGCGTCGGCGGGGGGACAAGGGGCAGGTCACGATCGAGTTCCTCGGGATGACGCCGCTGATCATCCTGACGCTGGTGCTGCTGTGGCAGTGCGTACTGGTGGGATACACCTTCTCGCTGGCGGGGAATGCCGCTGACGAGGCGGTGCGGGCGGGGACGGCGTCGGAGGAGGTGCAGGCGGCCTGCGAGGAAGCGGGGCTCCAGCACCTGCCGGACGCGTGGGAGGGAGGGGCCACCGTGGATTGCGGTGCGAACGGCGGTTATGTCACGGCCGACGTGTTCCTGGAGGTGCCCGTCCTCTTCCCCGGCTCCATCGGCTTCCCGTTCACGGTCGAGGGCCATGCGGGGGCCGTACAGGAGGAGAAGGGGGACTGAGATGTCGTACGGCGGGAAAGTCCGCGACCGCGGCCAGGTCGCCATCGAGTACCTCGGGTTCCTCCCGATCCTGATCCTCGTCGCCATGGCCGGCATCCAGCTCGGGCTCATCGCCTACGCCGCCCAGCAGGCGGGCACGGCGGCCAGGGCGGGGGCGCGGGCCGCCTCGCTGGACGAGAGCGCGCAGGACGGCTGTGCGAACGCGGTCAGCGACTGGCTTTCCGTCACCTGCATCCCCTCGGAAGGCGGGGACGAGGTCACCGTCACCGCCACCGTCGAGATCCCCTCGATCGTCCCCGGCTGGAACTTCGACCCCGCCCACAAGACCGCCACCATGCCGGTCGACCACTGAACGAGGATCCACATGAGCCTGAGGTCACGCATCAACACCCCAGAGGAGCACGGCAGCCGGGGCGAGGACGGTCACCTGGTCGCCTCGTACCGGGCCAAGCTCCTGGAGGAGATCGACCTCGCGGAGATGAGCTCGCTGGCGGCGGCCGAGCGCCGGGCCCGCCTGGAGCGGGTCCTGGGCCACATCATCAGCCGTGAGGGCCCGGTGCTGTCGACGGTCGAGCGCGCGCAGCTGATCCGCAGGGTCGTCGACGAGGCACTGGGCCTCGGCATCCTCGAACCCCTCCTGGAGGACGCGTCGATCACCGAGATCATGGTGAACGGCCCGGACGCGATCTTCGTAGAACGAGGGGGCCGCGTCGAGCAGTTGCCGCTCCGCTTCCCCTCCCACGACCAGCTGATGCAGACGATCGAGCGCATCGTGTCGACGGTGAACCGGCGGGTGGACGAGTCGAACCCGATGGTGGACGCCCGTCTGCCGTCCGGCGAGCGCGTGAACGTCATCATCCCGCCGCTGTCCCTGACCGGCGCGACGCTGACGATCCGCCGCTTCCCCCGCTCCTTCACCCTGCACGAGATGATCGGCCTCGGCTCGCTCGACGAGCCCATGGTGTATCTGCTGGCCGGGCTGGTGCAGGCCAAGTCCAACATCATCGTCTCGGGCGCGACGGGCACGGGAAAGACGACCCTGCTCAACGCGCTCTCGGGCCTGATCCCCGAGCACGAGCGCATCATCACCATCGAGGACTCGGCCGAACTGCAGCTCCAGCAGTCCCACGTCATCCGGCTGGAGTCCAGGCCCCCCAACGTCGAGGGCAAGGGCCAGGTCACCATCCGCGACCTGGTCCGCAACTCCCTCCGGATGCGCCCCGACCGGATCGTCGTCGGCGAGGTCCGCGGCGGCGAGTCCCTGGACATGCTCCAGGCGATGTCCACGGGCCACGACGGCTCCCTCGCCACCGTGCACGCCAACAGCACCGAGGACGCCCTGATGCGCCTGAAGACCCTGGCGTCCATGTCCGACGTCTCGGTCCCCTTCGAGGCGCTGCACGACCAGATCAACAGCGCCGTGGACGTGATCATCCAGCTGACCCGGTTCCCGGACGGCGCCCGCAGGATCACCGAGATCGCGATCCTGGACAGCCACGGGGCCGAGCCGTACCGCCTCGCGACGGTCGCGCGCTTCAACGCCCAGCCCATGACGCCGGACGGCCGCGTCCACGGAGCCTTCGCTTACTTCCCCCTCCCGCGCCGCACCGCCGACCGCCTCTACATGGCGAGCCAGCCGATACCGCAGGCCTTCGGCGTCGCCCAGTCCCCGCTCGAGCTCGCCACCCGAGAAGCCAGGTAGGAACCCGTTGCCATGGAACCCCATACCGTCGCTGTGGACCTGCAGACCGTCGCCATGGAGCTGCAGACCCGCATCACGCTCACGACCGGCGTCGTCCTGCTGACCTGCGCGCTGGCCGTGCTGGGCATCCACGCGTACGCCTCCGGAAGGGCCCAGCGCCAGGCCCTGGTCGACCGCCTGACGGCCGCCGGCCAGATCACCGGCGCCGGGGGCCGCCGACGCCGCTTCGCCGACCTGGACCGCCGTCTGCGCCGTACGAAACCGGGCAAGCGGCTGGAACTGCGCCTGGCGGCGACCGGCCTGGACGTGACCCCCGGCGAGTTCTTCGCCTACATGCTGGCGGCGGTGGCGGGCCTGTGGCTGGTCGGCCAGGCGACCCTCGCGCCCTTCTTCGGCCCGATCGCGGGCCTGCTGGGCGTGGGGGCGGCCGTCCAGTTCCTCAACTGGCAACGCCAGAAGCGCATCGAGAAGTTCATCAACCAACTCCCCGAACTCGCCCGCATCCTGGCCAACGCCGCCCACGCCGGCCTGGCACTCCGTACGGCGATCGGCCTGGCGGCGGAGGAACTGGAGGCCCCGGCGGGCGAGGAACTGGCCAAGGTCTCCCACCAGCTGGCACTGGGCGCCTCGATGGACGACGCGCTGGGCGATCTCGCCGAGCGTCTCCCGTCCCGCGAACTGGTCGTCCTGGTCACGACGCTGGTGCTGTCGAACCGAGCGGGCGGCCAGGTGGTGAGCGCGCTGCGGAACCTGACGGAGACGCTGGAGGAGCGCAAGGAGACGAGGCGCGAGGTCCGTACGCAACTCTCCCAGGTGAACATGACGTCGTACGCGGTCCCGGTGCTGGGCGTGGGGTCGCTGTTCCTGATGAACGGCGTGAAGGACGGAGCCCTGGACCGCATGACGGGTTCGCCGCTCGGTCAGGCGGCGGTGCTGATCGCGTTCGGCCTGTACGCGGTCGGCTTCATCCTCATCCGCCGTATGTCGCGGATCGACGTCTGAGGGCGCGGAAGGACGGAAGGGAGGAGACGGGACGATGGGACTCGGACAACTGGGCCTGCTCCTGGCGCTGGTGATGGGCCTGAGCGTGTGGGGGATCTTCGCGGCGATCCGCATGTACCGGGCGGACGCGAAACTGCCGAGCGACCTGGCGCTGGCCCTGGAGGTCGGCGCCACCCGCACCGGCGCGGTGGACTCGCTCGTCGACCGCCTGGGCATGCGCTACGCCCCCGCCGTGCTGCGCCTGATGGGCCCGAAGCTGGTGGCCAGGTACCGCCGCAAGATCGACCTCGCGGGCAACCCCGGCGGCCTGACCATCGACCGCTACGCGGCCAGGCGGGCGGTGTACGGATTCCTCGGCGCGGTCGGCTTCCTGGTCTTCCTGCTCCGGGGCCAGCTGCTGGTGGCGTTGCTGCTGCTGGCCTTCGGCGCCTTCTGGACGGAGGTGGGCATCTGGTCGGCGATCCGCATCCGCAAGGACGAGATCGAACGGACCCTGCCGGACTTCCTCGACGTGCTGGCGGTCGTGGTGAGCGCGGGTCTGGGCTTCCGCCAGGCGCTGGACCGGGTGGCGTCGAGATACGAGGGCCCGTGGGCCGACGAACTTCGCATCACGCTCCGCCAGATGGACCTGGGCATGAGCCGCCGCCAGGCCTTCGCCGAGCTGAGGCGGCGGAACGACTCGGAGCAGGTGGCGATGTTCGTGACGGCGCTCCAGCAGGGCGAGGAGCTCGGCGCGCCGATCGTCGACACCCTGGTGGCGCTGGCCAAGGACATGCGCCGCACCGACGCCCAGAACGCCCGCCGGAAGGCGGCCCGGGCGGTGCCCAAGGCCACGATGATGATCACGACGTTCATGGTGCCGGCGACGATGATCCTGCTGGGGGCGGGGCTGTTGCTGGGGTCGGGGACGGACTTCGGGTCGCTGACGGGGGAGTGACGGGGGAGTAGGGGGGAGGACTGTATGGCAGGCATGTCGCCGGCGGACGGCAGTGCGGCGTCCTCGAAACTCGCTCAAGCAAACACCAAACTCGCAACAGCTACAGGGAATTACCCGGAACACCTTTCGCAAGTGCAACCAGATGTGGGACAGTCGTCGTCGGACAGGTCACGGTTCCGGCTGAGCAGGGGGGAGGCGGAGACCATGGGCCACATGAACTGCATCTTCGCCAAACTCCACAGCGCCGGGCGGGCGCAGGCCGCCGCGAACTGGCTGGGCACGGCCCCGGGTTCACGCCCAGGACGGAGCCCACGGCGATGACGCAGCGATGGTTTTCGGCCAGGGCCCGGAATCGGGTGCCGGGGCCCTCTGGTGTTTCGGGTGTTCCCGCTTACTTTTCTCGCAAGACTTCTCTCAAGACTTGCGAGCCCAGCGCTCACCGATCGCCGGACACCAGAGGGGAACACCATGAGCAACTGGATCCACACCACCGTCGCATACCTCCGCTCCCGGGCTGCTCGCGACGACAAGGGGCAGACGGCGGTGGAGTATCTGGGGATCATCGCGGTGGTGGTGGCGATCGTGTTGGCGATTACGGGGACGGACATCGGTCAGACGATCTACAACGCGATCACCGACAAGATCCTCGAAGTCACCGGCGGCTGATGCGACCTCGCAGGTACGGCGACGCAGGGCAGGCCTTCCCCATCTACATCACGGTGGTGGCCGGCCTGCTTTTTCTCGCGTTCGCTTACCTGGCGGTCGGCCAGGCCGCAGCAAATCGGAACGGTGCCCAGACGGCAGCCGACGCGGCAGCGCTCGCGGCGGCCCTGGACACTCGGGACAAGCTCACGGACGAGTGGGTGGCGAACGTACTCGATCCGACGAAGTGGCAGGACATCTTCGACGGCGAGGGCGTGGTGTTCGACGGGTGCGGACGTGCCGAACAGCTGGCAGCGCAGAATGACGCGACGGCGGACTGCGCGCCGACATTCGGACTGCCCCCGGGCTACGAGGTCGACGTCGAGACCACGAAACCCGTTGGTGACTCCATCGTGCCCGGCACCGAGGACGTGCACTCGAAAGCGACGGCCACCGCCGTGATCGAGCCGCTCTGCGAGTTCGAGCTCCCGGGAGAGGACGCCGGAGACGACGTACTCCCGCAACTCACCTGCGACGACACGACCTGGGACCTGGATCCGGATGACCCGACCACTCTTCCGGAGCCTGAGGACCTCTTCGACGTCCACCTGGCCGACTGACAAGCGATCGACGAGTGACGAAGGAAACAGAGGCATGAGCATTCGGTGCACTACGAGGGCGCGCAAGGGGATGGTCGCGCTGACTGTTGCGGCCGGCCTGATCGTGGGCGTGGCCGGCTGCGGCGGTGGAGGCGACGACAAGAAGCCCCGGGCGTCGGCTCCTGCTTCCAAGAGCAGTGGTTCCGGTCCGAGTGCTCAGGAAGGTCAAGCGGAGCAGCCGCTGGCGGAGTTGAAGGGGCCCAACGGTCTCTTGCTCCAGCTGACTTCCGCCACGCGGGACACTGGCGGGTTCGTCACGGTGAGCGGCACTTTGAAGAGCGACGCCGACAAGGTGTTGTCCCTGCCTGCTCAGTTGAGCGGCAACGAGACCGAGATCCTCAGAAACGGTCGGTCCTTCGGCGGCGCCACGCTGGTCGATCCCAAGGGGAAGAAGCGCTACTACGTCCTCCGGGACACGGACGGTCGCCCTCTCACCACGACGGGCGTCACGTCCATCAAGTCCGGCGAGACCATCCCAGTGTTCATGCAGTTCCCGGCACCGCCCAATGACACGACCGAGGTGTCTTTCCAACTGCCCATGTTCGCTCCGGCCGACATCACGATCTCCGGATGAGGCCGGCCATGACCCGCACCCCCCGCCTCCCCCTCACCCTCACCGCAGCCACCCTCCTGGTCGCCGCCCACATCCTCGGCGCCACCACAGCCGACGCGGCCGACGACCCCAGCGTCCCGCCCGGTACCGAGGCCACCGCCTCCGCCCCGGTCGAAGTCGACGCGAACGACCCCGACCTCAAGCTCCCGGAAGGCGCCACGCTCGCCGAACCCAAGGTCCTGGACATCAAGCAGGTCGTCGAGGACCAGGCAGGCGAGGAACGCCGGGAGGACACCAACACGGACGTGAAGTTCGCGCTCCAGGCGGAGGTCCTCTTCCCCAAGGACAGCGCGAAGCTGACCGGCGAGGCAAAGGCCCGTATCGCATCCATCGCGGAAGAGATCAAAACCCAGCACGCGACACGCATCCGCGTCTTCGGCTTCACCGACAACCTCGGCTCCTCCGCCCACGGCGACGTCCTGTCCCGGAAGCGCGCGAACGCCGTGCAGGGAGTCCTGGAGGCGGAGCTGGACGACTCCGCAGTCACGTACGAGGTACGGGGCTACGGCGAGGAGTACCCGATCGCCGACAACTCGACGGAGGCGGGCCGCAAGAAGAACCGAAGGGTGGAGGTCTCCTTCCCGCGCTCGGAAGGTTGACCCGTCACAAGGGCGGAGAGCCGCGCACCGCCGCTGCTCACCCCGCGCCCGCCCGCGAGGCGTCCACGGCTCCGGGCTGCTGGGCGTGCAGCAGACGCCGGTAGTGCTCGCTGGTGGCGGCGAGTTGGGCGTGGCTGCCCGCGGCCACGATCCGGCCCTCGTCGAGCAGGAGGATCAGGTCGGCGGCGCGGATGGTCGACATGCGGTGGGCGATCACCAGCAGCGTGCACTCCGCCGCCGCGTCGCGGATCGTCCGGCGCAGCGCCGCCTCGCTGACCGCGTCCAGGTGGGCTGTCGGCTCGTCCAGCAGGACCAGCCGGGGCCGGGCCAGCAGCGCGCGGGCGATGGCGATGCGCTGGCGCTCCCCGCCGGACAGCGCCATGCCGTGTTCCCCGGCGTCGGTGTCCAGCCCGCGTGGCAGCCCCGCGACCAGGTCCGTGAGGTGCACGCGCGCCACCACCCGGTCCACCTCCTCGGGCGTGGCGTCCGGGACGGCGTAGGTCAGGTTTTCCCGCAGGGTGCCGTACAGCACCGGCGCCTGTTGTTCCACCAGGCCGATCCGGGCCCGGTGCGCGGCACGGCCGACGGTGCGTATGTCCCTGCCGTCGAACTCGATACGGCCCCGGTCCGGCTCGTAGAACCGTTCGAGGAGCGCGAAGACCGTGGACTTCCCGACACCGGAGCCGCCGATCAGGGCGACATGGGAGTGCTCGGGCACCTCGAAGGTCGCCCCGCGCAGGACGGGGCGGCCGGGTTCGTAGCCGAACCACACGTCCCGGAAAGCCAGCAGGGGCTGCGTGCGATCGGCCCCGCGGGACACCGTCGCGGGCCTCGGCCCGGTCTCCCCCTCCGTCGGCAGGGCCAGTACCTCCGTGACCCTGCGATACGCGCCCACACCCTGCTCCATGGTGCTGAGCGACTGGAACACCGCACCGATCGGCCCGATCAGATAGACCATGTACAGCAGGAAGGCGGCCAGGTCCGCAACCGATCCGTCCTGGTCGGCGACGCGTATGCCACCGACGAGCAGCACGACGACGAACGACCCCTTGACGGCCAGTTCGACGGCCGGTGCCACCACCGCGTCCAGCTTCGCCATCCGCAGGCTTCCCCGGTACGCCGACCGCGCCCGGCCGCCGATACGGTCCGACTCGCGCTGCTCGGCGCGGGCGGCCCGGACGGTGCGGATGGCGCCAAGCGCGCGTTCCAGGTCGGCGGTCATCGCCCCCGTCGCCTCCTGGGTGGCCAGCGATGCCGCCGCGATGCCGCGCAGCACCGAGCCGACGAGGACGGTGGCGAGCGCCACCATGCCCAGCACGATGAGGAACATCAGCCAGTCGAGCCAGATCATCAGCACCACCACCCCGACCAGTCCGACACTGCCGGTCACCGCGTCCGTGAAGCCCTCGGCGAGGAGCAGCCGCAGGGTGGTGCTGTCGGCACTGACGCGGGAGATGAGGTCGCCGACGCGGTGCCGGTCGTACTGGCGCATGGGCAGGCGCAGCAGATGCCCGATCAGGCCGAGCCGGACGCTCAGCACGATGCCTTCGCCGGTACGGGCCAGCACGTACTGGGCGAGGCCCTGTACCACCGCCTGGGCGAGGAAGAAGACCACGAGCAGTGCGACGGCCGGCGTGACCGGGCTGCCGGACCCCGCCGACTCGATCACCCGCTTCACCAGCAGCGGCTGAGCCAGGCTGAGGGCCGTGGCGCCCAGCATCAGCAGCACGGCGAGGGCGATCCGCCGCCGGTGCCCGTACAGCAGGCGCAGGACGTCCCGGGGCCCGGCCCGGCTAGCCGCGGCTTCCCGCTTCACGGCCCGAACCGCCGGAGTCAACGGAGTCAACCGAGTCAAGGGAGCCGACGAAACCACCGGGCTTGCGGCTGACAGCACCCCCGCACTCCACGGTGAACAGCGGCCGGAAGTAGTCCGCGGGGTACTCCTCGCCCACCGCCACCCCTTCCGCCTCCACCCAGGCGTGCGCCCCGAAGGGCGGCAGCCGCCGTGCCCCCACGCACCAGGTGGGCCACTGGCCGTGCATGCGGCACAGCAGGACGGTGGCCAGGGACCGGGCGACGCACCCCTCCCGCCCCGCACACGCCAGGCTGACCGCGACGACGTCGTCCCGGGCCCTTCGCGCCTGGTCGACGGTGGCCGGACGAGCACCCCGGCCGAGCCGGCCCAGCACGATCCGGATGCGCCGGGGCCGCCGGCCGGCCAGCAGCCGGGCGAGGGCCACCGCGAGCCGCACCAGGACCCGGCGCGGCAGCGGCACCGAGCGCGGATCGTGGACGATGACCTCGGCCGAGGTCATGAGTCCTCCACCAGCCCGGCCGAGCGCAGTTCGCCGATCAGCTCCCGTACGTCCCGGTCCGCGCTGTCGGCATCCACCGCGTACTCGGCGGTGAGCGCCTGCACAGCCGCCTCCACGGGCCGGCCGTCCAGCAGCGTCCGTACGACGACCGCGGCCGTGGGATTGAGGGTGAAGTACTGGTCGCGGTCCTCGTCGAGCAGCGCGATCCCGTAGTCGGTCTCGGCGGTGAACACGCCCTCACGCAGCCTGAGTGTCATGGTTGCTGCCTACCTCTCCCTCAGCGCGGTACGGCCTACGGCGGGGACCTCGAGCGTGCGCAGCCACTCCTCGCACGCCGCGGTCTGATACAGGGCGTCGAGCGGCAGGGACGGCGGCAGCGGGCGGCGGCACATCTCGCGCAGCACGTCCGGGTCGACCAGGCCCAGCCGGGCCAGCCGCGAGTCGTCGCACAGGGCGAGCAGTCTGCCGCGGTCCTCCCGCTGCGAGGCCTCCGCGTCGGCGGAGCCCTCGTCCTTGGTGTGCCGGGTCAGGCTCGCGTCGGGCACGATGCCGCGCATCGCCTCGACGATGAGCGGCTTGTACCGCCAGGGCGTGATCCGGTCCTGCGGCCGTACGGAAAGCGCCGCCTCGATCACCCTGTCGTCGAAGTACGGGGTGGCGAGCGTGATCCCGAGCCGTGCGGCCATCTGGCCCAGCTGCCGGATCACGCGCGCATTGCTCTGCAGCCCCTCCAGCTCGACGTGCTGCCCGTGCGTCGCGGCCAGTGGCTGTGCCGTATGGGCCGCGGTGTGGATCAGCTCGCGTACGGCCGCCACCGCGTCCGGCGTCGCCCACGGCGGCAGGCGCGGCGGTATCCCCCAGCCCAGGGACGGGGTGTCCGCGGGGGGTGCCTCGGCGGTGAGCCGGTCACCGACCCGGGCGAGCCAGGCCCGGTAGGGGCCGCGGTCCCCCAGTTGCCGCAGTGTCTCCCGGTACGGCCACGCCCGCTGGGCGGCGAAACCGCGCAGGCGCTGCAACGCCGTCCTGGGATGGGTGCGCAGCAGCGCGTGCAGGTGTGCCGGCGAACCGGCGAGCAACTCGTCCCCGCCGAAACCGCCCAGGTGCAGGCGCGAGCCGCGTGCCGCGGCCGACCGGGCGACGACCAGCCACCGGTTGCTGTCGGCCGCGAGCGGGCAGGGCTCGTCGAACAGGTCGTGACTGCCGCGGAACAGGTCGTCCGGATCGCTGCTGTCGAACACTCCTTCGTGGACCATCGGCAGCCGGTCCCCGGCGATGACGTGGTGCTCGACGTTGCCCAGCGCGGTGACCGTGCGTCGGGCCCAGGTGACGTCCTCGCCCATGGGGTCGAGACCGTCGGCGGTGTAGGCGACGACCTGAGCCCCACCGCGGGCGGCCAGACAGCACAGCGAGGTCGAATCCAGCCCGCCCAGATCACAGCTCACGAGGTCACGGCCCCGGGTGCGTGCCTCGACCGCGTCGGACAGGGCCGCCCGCAACGCCGCCGCCCCCTCGGCCATCGGCACGACGGGCTCCGGAGGCTGCCACCAGGGGACCGACCGATGCCGGCCGTCCCCGTCGAGCACCAGGTAGTGACCGTTGGGCAGAGCGTTCACACCGCGCCACACCGGCAGACCCGCCACCGGATGCAGCGCGAACGAGTTCAGCAGACGGACCGCCAGCCGTGGGGGGTCGATGTCGGCGCCGAGCAGGCGGGCGAGGACATCGGCGCGGTCGGCGGCCACCGTGACGTCACCGATCCTGGCGTGGAACACGGGCCGAAAGCCGTTGACGCTCCCCTGCACCCGCACGTGCCCGTCGACCGACGCGGCAAGATGAAAGCTTCCGGCGGCAGTCCTCGCCAGGCCGTCCAGTTCGTCGACCGAACGCAGGTGGCCGGCCACCGAGGTGAGGCGACCGGCACCGACGGTGTGCAGGCCGAGTAGCGCGACCTTGGCCCGCCCCGCTTCCCCGACGGCCGGCGCGCCCTCGGACCAGCGCCCGAGCAGCCAGGCCCGCCCGGAGGGATGGCGCACCTCCCGCATCCCCCAACCCCGCAGTGCGGCGCCTATCGGCTCCGCCGCGGCACAGTCGGGAAGAGCGACGAACCAGCCCGGTACGTCGCTGTCGGCAAAGTCGGCAAAGTCAGCCAAGTCGGCAACGCCCATGACGAAACCATCCTGGGGCGGTGGGGCGCCCAGCCGCGGTGCACTGCGTGAACCCACCACCCCTTGGGGAAACACTCCCCGAGCCACGCTCGGGAAGCCGACGCCTCAGAAGCTGAAGCGCAGGGGGAGGATCCTCTCCCTACCCCGGAAGAGGCCGAGACCAGTGGCGCGGAAGGAACCGGCCGCGGTCAGTGTCGGACGCTCGTATGCGCGCATCTCCTACACCTCCTCTGTGCGGACCTCTTCTTCCAGGCTAGACACGGGTCCGGTAATTGCCCAGCACCGTTTCCAATTCAATTGTTGACGGCGATACGAGGGTTTTGCGTCCGGCAGCCGGGTCACTTCGGCTGAGCAATTCACCTGCTTCCACGGGTGGTTGATCGGCACTCCCGTCCCCTAGGGCGGGCCCGCTGCGAAATCCGGGGACGAACTCCCCTTGAGCAGGACGCCGTGCCACGCTCCCCACCGGTCTGCTGGAGTCATGGACCTCAACAGGCGTACGGCGATGGCGGCAGGGCTCGGTGCGGCGGCGTCGGCCATGGGCGCGGCGACGCGGGCCCGCGGGGCACAGGCGACGCCGGCCGCGATCACAATCCCGGGCGAGTCACCGGCCCGTACGAACATCCCCGTCGCCCGCGACCGCCGTGCCGCCGGCGGCCGTTACCTCGCACTGCTGACGACCGATCAGCCCCCGCGGGACACCGGCTGGTACGCCACGTACCACGTCCGCGTTCCGCACGCGCGCGTGTACGCGCTCACCGCCGTCGCCACCGCCCCGGTCGAGACCCCGCACACGGAAGCTGTCGCCTCCTACCTCCAACTGTCCGTGAACCGCGGCCCGTTCAGCGAGCTCGGCAGCTCGCAACCCCACTGGTACGCGTCCCCGCGCGCATGGGGCGACCTGTCCGTACTGGATCTCGGGGAGGTGGAACTCCGGGACGGGGACAACACGTTGACCCTACGCGTCGTCGAACCGACGGTCCTTGACAACAGCATCGCGTACGTCCTGTCGCTGGACCATCTCACCCTGCGTCCCCTGCCCCGCCCGGCCCTCCACGAGGTCTTCGTCCCCCGCCACCGCGCCGGCACCCCCGCCCGCCTCCGCCTGACCCTCAACGGCCGCACCACCCGCCCGTACCAGGTCCACTACACCGTCACCGACTACTTCGGCCACCAGGTCGCCGGCGGCCGTACGACCATCCCCGCCGGCCGTACGACCACCACCGTCCCCCTACCCGCCGACCTCCCACCCGGCCACTACCGCATCCGCACCGACGCCGGCATGACCGGCGCCTTCGCCCGCCTCCCCGCCCGACCGGCGGTCACCGGCACGACCACCAACCGCTTCGGCGTCAACGTCTGGGCATCCTCCCTGGTACCCCCGTCCCGACTGGCCGAATTCGCCGCCGCCGTCCGGGACATGGGGGCGGGCTGGGTGCGCGACGGGCAGTCCTGGCCGGCCGCCGAGCCCGCGCCCGGCGCGTACGACACCGCGCACCACGACCGCGTCACCCGCACCCTGCGCCGACACGGTCTGGCGGTCCTCGATGTGATCTCCCCGGCTCCCGAGTGGGCGATGACCGACGCCTCGCTCCCCCTCCCCGCGGACCTGCGCCACGCCTACCGCTACGCCCGCCGCCTCGCCCTGGCCGCCCCGGAGGCGCTCCAGCTGTCCAACGAGCCCGACGTCGACACCACCCGCAGCACCGGCGACGCGCACGCAGCGTTCGTGAAGGCGGCCACGCTCGGCATCAGGGACGCGGCGGCCGAGACGAAGCACGCCGGCGCCGAGCCGCCGCTCGTCGTCCTGCCCGGCATCGCGCAGGCCGGCCCCTTCCAGGACCTGATGCTCGCCAACGATTCGTCCGCTATGCCGACGTCTGGGCCTTCCACGGCTACCCGGACCCCGCCGAACAGGACGATCCGCAGTTCCCCGGGGCGGCCGAGGAGCAGCACGCGCTCGCCCGGCAGCACAAGGCGGACGTACCGCTGTGGATGACGGAGTGCGGCGCGTTCCTGGAGACACGGGGTGAACTGACCCCGCCTCAGCAGCTCGCCCAGGCACGCTACCTGGTGCGTTCGATGGTGGAAGGGCTGGCCTGCGGCACCGCCCGGCAGTTCTGGTTCGCCGGTCCGCCCCTGCACGACGAGGGCGTGTACTTCGGGCTGTTCGACCGGGACTTCGCGCCGCTTCCCGCGTACAGCGCGTTCGCCACGCTGGCCTCACTGCTCGGCACGGCCCGGTTCGTCGGGCGCCCGCCGCGACTGCCGGACAGTGTCCGTGGGTTCGTCTTCGACAACGGGTGCGGTGAGCGGGTGACGGTGGTGTGGGCAGAGCACCACGCGCTCGTGCGGTTACCCCTGCCGGGGGTGGCGTACGACATCATGGGGCGCCGTAGGCCGGAAGGCGCCGGGGTGATCGCGTCACCGGATCCGGTCTACGTCGTCTCGCGCGCCGCCCCCGCCGCCGTACCGGATGCCGGTGCGCGCCGCCCCGGCCGTCTCACCCCCGCCGAACACATCGTCCTCAGCCAGCGCTTCGCCGCGCGCAACGCCGCACCCGGCAAGGACAACGGCGACGCGCCGCCGCCGTACGGCTACCGCCTCGGCCGACGTACGCGCATGACCGTCGACCTGTACAACTTCGGTGACTCGGGGCGGCACGTGACGGTCACGGCGGGAGCGATGGGGGAGGGGTGGTCGGTGCGCCCGGCGGCGGCCACGCGGGCGTGGGTTCCGGCCGGAGGGCGGGTCGGTGTGGACTTCGTGGTCATGGCCGGGAGTTCGGTGCGGCGACGGGCCGACCGGCGGCTGGTGTTCCGGGCGCGGCTCGACGGGGGTGGGGGTGAGGTGCCGGGGAGTGTGGCGTTGGTGCACCTGGAGTGAGGCGGGCAGCAGCGGCCGGCGAAGGTGCCGTCACGCGGCAGGCGCGGGAACCTGCTGGTGCAGACAGCTGTCATGGGAGGCGAAGATCAGCCCTGAGGGTCCCGAGGAGGACGAGGGCAGCAGGCGGGCCCAGCGGCGGCACCCGGTCCTCCCGAGTGGCAGGATCGGTGCCATGGGCACCGAGAAGGGCTGGGTGTACCGGGTGGACGAGCCGCACGGATCGCAGGGCTGGCGCCCCTACGGGGGCCGTCCTGAGCGGTGGCGGGGGACCGTCGTCACCGACGATCCCAAGGAGACCGCCGAGTACGTCGCGGCCCTCGTCGTCACGGACCTGGTGACCGAATGGGAGAGGGGCGGCGCCGGGCAGCGGCACGTGCGCGTGATCGTCTGGGAGGACAGGGAAGGCGACGGTCCCGAGGACGCCGTCTTCACCGTGGAGATCCAGCCCGACATCGACGCGGGGTGAGCGGCCGGCGCCTTCGGCCCTGCCGCAGGGCTCACGGCTCATGGCTCACGGCTCATGGCTCACGGCTCATGGCTCACGGCGTACTGCACACCGTCTCCAGCCCCGCCTTCCTGCCGGGCTGTGCATCCTGCACCTTCTGCAGATCTCCGAGGAGACCCTCGATGTCGAGGTCCGTCTTCTCCGCGGCGCGGGCGATGGTCAGCAGGGCGGCCTCGTAGAAGGCGTCCCGTACGGCGGGGGCCATGACGTCCGAGGCGTCCAGGCAGCGGGGGTGTCCTCCGGTGAGGCGGTCGGTGATCGCAGTCCCGACCGGGCCCTGCTTCGGCGGCACACGGCGGTTCGCCGAGAAGACGTCCGGGTACCTGGCCCATGCCCGCTGGCCCTCGGCGGAGACGAGCTTCTTGATCAGGTTCCGGGCCTGGGGGCGGTCGCTGAACAGCGCGGCGAAGTCGCCGGTCACCTCGTGGGCCCGGACCGGGTAGGGGCCCGCGGGGAGGAGCGGGGCGGAGTCGGTCAGGGCTGCGGGCTTCCCGTCGTAGAAGGAGCGTGCGAAGGAGCCCTGGTGTTCGAGGGCGCAGCCGCCCGAGCCCGCCGCCGATTGGGAGCCCGTCCCCGATTCGGAGCCCGCTCCCGACTCCGAGCCCGCCCTCGACTCCGAGCCCGCCCTCGACTCCGAGCCTGCCCTCGACTCCGAGCCTGCCTCCGACTCCGAGCCCGCCCCCGACTCCGAGCCCGCCCCTGATCCGGACCCCGCTCCCGACTCCGAGCCCGCCCCCGACCCGGACCCCGACCCGGACCCCGACCCCGACCCCGAGAACAGCAGCCCATGCTTCCCGGGGGCGCCGCGATGGTCCGTGAGCAGAGCGCGCTCGGCCGCGTCCTCGTTCTGGCGGAGCAGGCCGGCCCACGCCTCCCAGGCGGTGCGCACCGCATTTCCGGTCCACTTCACCTCGTCATCGCCCAGTGCCCACTTCCCGTAGGCCTCCGGCCCCGCCCGCTGCAGCACGAGGTCCTCGATCCAGTCGCTGCCGGGCCAGCCGGAGGCGCCGTCGTCGCCCATGCCGATGCACCAGCTCTCCAGCGGTGCCGGTGAACCGGCGGGCTCGTCGCCCTCGCGGTACCAGACGACGCTCTTCAGGTCCGCCTTGACCGGGACCCAGTACACATGTCCCGATGACGTCCGGCCCGCCGACTTCCAGGGAGCGCCGTACTCCTCCTCGTCGTAGAGGCCGTCCAGCTCGTTGAGGAGGTCCTGGTCGGCGTACTCGGCGAGTTCGCCGACGCCCGGCATGATCGCGATGTCCGGGGGCTCCCCCGACTGCACCTTGGACAGCAGCACCTCGCGCTGGGCCGCGGTGCCCTGGTAGTCGAAGGGGATGCCGAAGCGTCGCAGCACCTCCTCGAACTGGTCCTCCTGGCTGTCGGTCCACGGTCCGAGGATGGTCACCGGCTGCTCGGCGTCCCGCTGCGCCCAGACCGCCACCAGGCTGCCGCCCGCGATCAGCAGCAGCGCCACGAGGAGCACGAGCAGCTTGAAGGGCCGGGTCACCGTCGCCTCCAGTAGTCGTTGTCGAGCCGCAGGCCGAGCCCCACCGCCGGGAGGACGACCATCAGCACGCCGCCGATCAAGGTGCCCTGGTACACCCTGCCGGTCCAGGTGTCGTCCGCCAGCCGGCTCCGTACCTCCTCGGACTTCTCCGTGACCGTCCGCTGCGCCTGTGCCGGCTCCGCGCTGCCGGAATAGTCCTGTCGGGAGATCGCGGTGATCTGCTGGAGGTCCGCGCGCACACCGTCGAGGTCGTCCTGGGCGGAGGACGCCGTGACGAGGGGGACGATCGCGAGCAGCACGGTGAGGGCGAAGGCGGCGAGCAGGAACGGGTTCCAGTCGCGCCCGCAGCGGTCGCGCAGCACGAACAGTGCGGACAGCAGCGTCAACGCCAGGGCCGCCAGGGCGAGTTCGGCGAGCCACCAGCCGCCGCGCTGCACCCACCCCCTGGTGGCGGTGTCCTCGGCGTGCCGTAACTGGTTCCGCTGCAGCTGGTCGAGTCGCGGCACGAGTCCGACGGGCTCGCGGGTGAGCAGTGAGCGGGCCTCTTCGAGCTTCTGCTGACGCATGAGGGGCCGGCCGTGGTACGTGGTCATGCCGAGGGTGATCGAGCTGCTGTAGGAGGCGAGCAGACCGTTGACGGTGCCGAGGTCCTGGTCGGTGCGGTCCGCGATGCGGGACAGCCCCTGGTCGGCCGCGGAGAGCTGGGCCCGGTAGGTCTCGCCCGAGCCGGCGACGTCGGCGAGGCGCTCCTCCACCAGGTACCGGGCCTCCCAGTCGGCGCGCAGCACCGCGAGCCGGGTGGCGGCGAGCCCCTGTACGGCGGGCGCCTCCCGGGACGCGAGGGCCTGGGCGGCCTGCTGGGTCTGCCGGTACGAGACCAGCAGGGTGCTCACTGCGAGGGCCGCGCACAGCGTCAGGACCAGCAGATGCAGCTCCAGCAGCCGGCGGGTCCGGAAGGGGCGCAGGCGCTCCCGCCAGAAGGCCGCCGGGGAGTACGTGCGCCGGGTCGGGGCGTGTCCGGTCGTCACGGTCACAGCAGCTTCTCCCCGCACCTGATGCAGTAACGGGCCTCGCTCCCGGCCGGGGCGTCGCAGTGACCGCACCGCGGGCCGGGCGGCAGGCAGGCGAGGTCGGTCAGGGGGCCGCCCGGACGGGAGCCGGCGCGCAGCAGCATCGGGGCGAGCGTGTCGGCGTCGACAGCGGGATGCAGCCGGACCCGCCCCGCGCGCTCGTCCTCGATGACGGCGACCGCGCCGATCTCGTCCAGCACCCACTGCGTGCCGAGCCGTGCCGCCAGACGCGCGGCCTGCCCCAAGTGGCGTTCGGCGGCGTCCACCTGGTGTTCCCGGACGGCGACGAGTCCCCTGCGCAGGGCGTCCCGCATCACGGTGGTGGTCTTCAGGCCGCGCAGGGTGCCACTGCCTGCCGGGCCGTGCGGAGGCGGCCGCTCGGGGTGATGCCAGCGGGCGGCGACGGGTGTGTGGACGTCGCCGACGGAGACCATGGCGAACTGCAGCTCGGTCTCCAGCGGGTCGGCGCCGGCGTCGGCGACGAGGGTGAGCAGGTAGTCGCGCGAGCCCGGCTCCCACTGGTACGTGGGGAAGCTCCAGAGACGGGCCTGCCCGGGCCGGCGCAGCCCGCCGAGCCGGTGCGGACGGGGCGCCTTCTCGCTCAGGGACACCTGGCGGACGGTGGGCCGTACGGTCACCTCGATGGGCAGCTGGGGGGCCTGCACCCGGCGCAGCCGACGGACGGCGGCGGTGATCGCCGAGCTGAGGCCGTCGTCCACGAACTCGGCGGTGCCGTGCAGCCGTTCGGCGAGGGTCAGCAGCGGCTCGGGGGCCCAGTCGTGGCCCACGGCGAACACGTCGCAGGTGAACTGTCCGGCGCAGGAGTCCAGTTCCTCGTGCAGCCGGGTCTCGCCCCGGGCGCTGCTGCCGTCGGTGATCAGAAGCAGATGGCGTACGGACAGGGGGCGGGCGGCGAGCAGGGCGCGTGCCCGCGCCGCCCAGGCGGCGTAGCCCGCGGGGCGCGGGCCGTCCCGGTGCAGCGGGATCGCGCCCGCGGTGAAGGCGGCCCGGCGTCTGTGGTGCTGGTCGGCGACGGCCCACTCTTCACCGCCCGGCGGATAGCACGGGGCGGGCTCGGGACCGCTGCCGAGAACGGCGAAGGAGATGCCGTCGGGCAGGGCGCGCAGCGCGGCGGGCAGGGCGCGCCGGACGGCTGCCCGATGGGTCTCGGCGACGTCCACGGCGATGATCACGGCGAGTTCGACGGCGGGCAGTTCGGCGGCACCGGTGGCGGTGACGTCGACCCGCAGATGCGCCTCGATCTTGGCGCTGCGGTGCGGGCGCAGATCGCGGTCGAGGTCGACGTGCAGCTGGATGCCCAGATGCGGCGGCCGGGTGGGGCTGCTCATGTCGTACGTCACCGCTCCTTCGCCTCTGTGGGTGGCGTGCCGTGTGCTCAGATCGCGGTCTGGGGCCGTACCGCGTGGGAGAGGTCCACGAGATGTTCGTGGGCGGTGGCCGACTCCCGGTGGTGTGCCGCCAGTTGGCGGTAGTGCCGTTCCATCCGGGTGCGCACCTCGCGCTCCTGCGGGGTCGGGCGTCTCAGGCTGCGGACCCCGAGCCGTCCGGTACCCCGGCCCGGAGGGCCCGGCGCGTCACCGCGGCTGTGCAGCGCGTCCAGCTTCCACTCGTCGAGCTCGGTGCTCAGGCGCAGCGCCTCGTCCTCGGACAGACTCGGCTCACCGACGCCCGGGTTCCGGCGCATGAGGCCGCGCAGCTCGGCCAGCGCCGCGTCGACCTCGGCGGGCGCGGGCAGCGGATCACCGCCGTGGGGCAGCCGGGCCGCGCGGATGCGCAGGGACGCGATGCGGGCGACGGTGTGGTCCAGGGAGCCGGCGCGGACCCGGCCGAGCACGTCGAGGGCCCTACGGCGGTCGCCCGCACGCAGCGCGAGCCGGGCGAGGCCCAGGGCGGCCCCGCCGTGCGACGGGTTGCGGGCGAACACGGCCTCGTACAACTCCTCGGCGGTGGGGCCGGTCGGGTCGTCGCCGAGCCATTCCCCGCAGTAGGCGAGGGCCAGTTTGGGCGCGTACTCGCCGGGCAGGTCGAGGTGGACCTGGGTGAAGTGCGCCCTGGCCTCGGCGACTTGGCGCGGGTCGTCGTCCAGGTCGGCGCGGCGCAGCGCGACCAGGGCGCGGTGCCACTCCAGCCGCCACCGGCGCACGGCACGCGGTCCGGGAATGGAGTCGGCGGTGTCGAGCTCCTCCTGGGCGCGCTCCAGGTCCTCCCGCGTGTTCCGGCTCACCAGGACGCGCACGTTGTGCAGGCAGATCTCCACCGAGGTGGGCTTCTCGCCGTCCTGGCCGAGGAGCCGGCCCGGATCGTAGCCGCTGCTCACCTCGAACCGCGCGGTCTGCGGATCCCCCGGATAGTGCACCGGCACCGGCAGGCAGCGGGCGATCTCGGTGGGGGTGGGGGCGCCGAGGTCGAGGGCGGGCGCGACGGGCGGGTCGTACCGGTGGCGGCGCGGACGGTCCAGCCAGTGCTCGATGCCCGGCACCGTACCGAGCCGGGCGCCGAGCAGCCGCGGGGACGGCCGGAAGTACTGGGAGGGCTCGGGCGGGTCGCTCTTGCCGCGCAGGGCACGGATCTCCCGCAGCGCGCCGCGCAGTTGGCCCGCCATGTCCTGGGCGCCCGCGAAGCGCAGGCCGGGATCCGGGCGGGTGGCCCGCTCGACGACCCACCAGAAGGAGGCGGCGCCGAGGCCGGGCACCTCGTCGACGGCCCAGGCGGCGAGGTCGCGCAGCGTGGCGCCGACGGTGTGCAGGTCGTGGGCGACGGTGGGCAGACCGGAGGACTCGGTCTCGGGTGCCATGTAGCCGGGCGTGACATGGGCGGGCGGTTCGCTGCGGCCCTGTTCGCGCATGCCGCCGAGGTCGATGACCTTGACGCCGTCCCGGTGGTGGACGACGTTCGAGGGCTTCATGTCCCCGTACACGAAGACCGGTTCGCCACCGGCGTGCAGATGGCCGAGGGCTTCGAGGATCTGGCAGCCGTACGCGGCGACGTCCTCGATGTCGAGGACCCGCCCCCCGAGGGCCCGCTCCCCGCGCCGGGTCTCTTCGACGACCTTCTCCAGGGTGCCGTCGCCGACGTCGTCCATGACGATGTAGCCGCCCGTCACCTCGCCGCCGCCGTCGCGCCGGGCGACGAAGTCGCGGATCTGGACGATCCGGGGATGGCGGATGGCGACGAGGTTGCGGCGCTCGACGTCGGCGAGCCGGGCGCCGTCCCGCTCGTAGCGGTTGAGCAGCCCCTTGACGGCGACGACATCACCCAGGTGGGTGTCCTCGGCGAGATAGACCCAGCCCTGGCCGCCGTGCGCGATCGGTCCCATGATCCGGTACTGGTCGCGCAGCACATCGCCCGCGCCGAGTTCCGGCCGGTACGAGTACGGCTCGCCGCAGGCCGGGCAGTACCCCTCGACCGGCACCGGGCCCTCGGTGTAGGGAGGGGCGAAGGCGACGCCGGACTCGGGGGACGAGCAGACCATGCGGATGCGCAACGGGGCCTCGGGATCGATGAGACGGGCCCGCTCGGAGCGCGGCTCGCGCGCGGGCAGCGCGAGGAGGTCCCGGGGGCCGAGGTCCCACGGGTCCGCGGGCAGCGGGGGCAGTGCGGGGCCGTTCTCGTGGCGGCCGCACTCGGCGCAGTGGCCGGTGGGCAGCACGGACCCGCCACAGGGGGCCCCGGTGAAGCGCCGGTGCGGGCAGTTCGTCATCGGCTTGTCGCCCTCCTCCCCGGGCCGGGCGGAGCGTCTCAGGCCCGGCCGCCGTGGCGCCGCAGGTCGTCGTGCAGAGTGGTGATCAGCTCGCGCAGCCGGGCGAGCTGCTGCTGGGGATCCGTCAGCTCGTCGATCCGGCGGCGCTCGGCCCGGCGCCGGTCGGCCGTCTCCGTGGCGGGAGGCAGCGAGCCGGGGCCGACGACGCCGAGCTGGACCTGGCGGTTGAACTCCGCGCGCCGCAGCCGGTCGAGCAACGCGTCCGCGCGCGCGAGCAGCGCGGGCCGCAGGAGTCGGCCGTACGCCGCGGTCCAGCCGGTGCCGCCCGCGTGGCGGAAGACGAGCAGCAGCCGGAAGCCGCACTCCCGCAGCCGTCCCAGGAGGTCGACCAGGGGACCGGGCTCGGGCTCCTCGTCGACGCCGTCGACGACAACCGTGGGCGGCGGGCGGTCCGACGCGAGGGCGGGCGCCTGCGCGGGGCGGCGCCTGGTGCCGAGCAACCAGTCCCAGTACGCCAGATACTGGCCCGGCGGGAAGGCGATGTGCTCCAGGGCGTGGTCGGCGAGGTCCGGCCTGCTGGAGCCGCCGCCGCGGTACACGAGGTCGGCGCGGTGCAGCAGATGCCGCAGCGAGCGGTCCTTGCCACTGCCCGGAGGCACCACGGTGACCTTCACCGGGTCCTCGTCCGGATCCTCGAACCACCGGTTCAGCCGCGCCTCGAAGCCGTGATCCCAGGCGTACGGGCTGCTCAACTCCTTGATGACCGGCGAGAGTTCGGCGATCCGGTCGACGGGAATCAGATACGAGAAGGCGAGCCGGTTGTTCTCGGGCAGCAGCTCACCCATGTCCCCGCGCCAGCTGACGACGAGGCCGACCACACGCGCGGGGCGCCCCTCGTCCGGCCGCGTGCACACGGCGGCACCGCTGAACCCCGCCCGCACCACCTCCGCCTTGGCGACGGCATCGAGCTGCACCCGCTCCCCGCTGGCCCCGCTGATACGGCCCCACAGGGTCATGCCCTCGTCGAAGCCCTCCGCGTACCCGGTCGCCGACACCTCCAAGCCGCCCCACAACCTGGGTTCCAGCGGCGCCGGGCGCGCCTGCGGGCGCGGGCTGTCCAGGCGCAGTACGGCGATGTCCTCACCGCCCTCGGCGTCCGGCAGCCACCCGCCGGGCAGCACCCTTGCGGTCACGGGTTCGAGTTCACGGTTCTCCGCGAACTCCAGCCACATCACGGCGTCCGGATGGCGCACCACGTGCGCGCAGGTCAGCGCCGTGCGCTGGTCGACGAGCACACCGGCGCCCGCGATGGGCCCGCGCGCGCCCCCGCGCCGCAACCTGAGCCTCCAGTCTGCGCGTAGCTCCCCCATACCGCTTCACACTACGCGTGGTGCATGGTGCTCCCTAGACTCGTGACCAGGTTCGATCAGCCAATTTCGGGAATACGGCGGTGAGTTGGCGTGGGGAGCGGCGTGAGGGACACGGAACCGGTCGGTCTCGCGGAGGCCATCGGCACGGTGCGTGCGGAGCTGGCGCGGGCCCAGGCGGAGGGCGAGGCGAGCGACTGGCGGTTCAGCGTGGAGCAGGTCAGCCTGGAGTTCTCGGTTCAGTTCCACCGGGCCGGGGAGGGCGGGGCGGGCCTGCGGCTGGGTGTGGTCGAGGCCCGGCTGGGCGGCTCGGTGAGCCATGACGCCACGCACCGCATCCAGGTGGACCTCAAGCCGCTGCCCCGGCCGGACGGGCGGCACCACGAGGTGGGCCGGGAGGACGGCGGGGGCGGTCGGCCGACGGGTCCGCACGAGGGCTCCACCTCCCGCGACTGACCGCTTGATTCAGGCGGCGCTGAGGACGACGGCACTGGACGTCCACTGGGACCCCTCCCGGGGCCTGTTGCCTACGCTCCGCCCATGACTGCTCCCCGCAGAGGGATCCTCGCGATGGCCGCCGCACTGATGGTGGCAGGCTGTTCAAGTTCCGGCTCCCCGGACGCCGCGCCAACGGCCTCTTCCCCGGCCGCCACGTCCAGCACGCCGCGCCCACGGCCGACCGCCACGGCAACCTCGGCCTTCTGCCTCGACCTGGAGACCTTCCAGGTCGGGGTCGTCGCCTTCCGGTCCGATGTGGGCGCGGCCATCGAGGGGCAGCCGCTGGACTTCGAAGACCTGCGGGCGAGGGCCGCCCTGATCGCCCGTACCGGCAAGGAGATGCAGGCGAGCGCGCCGCGGGACATCGCTGGCCACTTCCGTGCCGTGCTGAAGGCGATCGATGCCTCGGCGAGCGGCTTGAAACAGGGCGCGAAGGTCCGCGATGTCGTGGATCCCCTGTACGGCAAGCACATCCTTCCCGCCTTCGACGCGGTCGACAGCTACGACTGCGGCGCTGTGGACGGGTAACCCTCGACCGGCGGGGAGGCGCACACAGCTGCACGCTCCCCACGCTCGAACCGGCTGTGCTCGGCTCGCGGGGGGGGGCACCCCATCACCCCCCGCTCGGGACGGTCGAGCGACGCGGTCCCTCTCAGCCGACCTGATCCAAACGACAGGCCCTAGGCCCGCGGTGCGGGCCCGAGCGCAGGTGGCGTCCGGTCGTCGCCGGCGGGGCCGATGTCGCCGGTCTCCCATCCGGGGTCGTAGGCACAGGGCACCGCCGCGTCGCCGGTGAAGTACTCCCGGTCGGGGTACCAGGTGAAGGACATCCGCTCGTCCCCGTCGTCGCGCCGGACGTACAGGTCCCAGTCCTTGCCTCCCCCGCCCTCGCGGTAGGAGGTGACCTCCCAGCCGTCGTCCTCCAGATGCCGGCGCAGTCGGCGGAGGCCGGGGACGGCCTGGCTCGCGGGCACGTGGTCAAGGGCCCAGCTGTGGCTCAGCCGATAGGCGCCGTCGACGGTCCTGTCCTCCAGCCCCAGCGGGCCGCCGTCCCAGCAGAAGCCGGAGCCGAAGGTGTTCTCCGGGCTGACGCCGATGTCCTCGACTCCCGGTTCCACGGTGCGCCGGAACCCCATGACGTCGTACGCCTCCTGGGAATGCCGGAAGGCGCGGCTCGCCATGTCCTCGGGCGCGACGCGGGGAAAGTCCGTCGAGCCCCGTGAGTCCCAGGCGATCATCAAGATCGGCACGAGTACGGCCAGCAGAGCCATGCCGACCACCGCGGCGCACCCGCATCCGAGGGCACCGGGGACGGAAGAGGGGGACCTGGACCCGGTCGGTGCGGGTTCGGTGCTTGTCGGCACGGTCGTCTCGGACATGCGGGGACCGTAATCCCGCGGGGGAGCGCGGCAGATGGGTGCCGCTACCCGGTCCGAGGTAGGTGCGCCTACTCAATCGAAGCGCCCCGGTCACCCACCCGCGACCTCGCCCTCGCCCTCGCCCTCGACCTCCACGGCCACCTGCCCCCCGACCCTCACGCCCCAGCCCGACATGGCCCCGGCCTCCGCCTCCAGCACATGCCGGGCACGGACCCGGGGCAGCCCCAGCCGCCCCGGCTTCATCGTGCGCACGGCGATGACCTTCAGCCGGCGGTCGAGGTAGGCGACGTCGATGGGGATCCGCATGCGGAAGGTGTGTACGCCGCTCGCAGGGGTGAGCAGGATCGCTCCGTCGACGGCGTCACGCCCGAGGAGCCCTTTCGTGCGGGCCCGATAGGACGCGGCGATCTCCAGGGGGACGGACACCGCACCCCGCTCCCCGCGGACGACCAGGGTCCCCTGTCCGTCGCGCAACCGCCGGACGCCCATGCCCAGGCACCTCCCGTACCGCTTTCCCCGAACCGAATGGACCGAAGGGACCGAATGAACCGAACCTACTGGAACGTAAAGCGGTTGCCGGTGGGTTCCGGCCCGGATAGGAAGAACCCATGACTGGACTCGGCGCAGTGTTCCGTCCCCAACTCGCCCCCGAACGGCTCCGATCCGTCGCGCAGCTCGCCGACGACTCCGGCCTCGAGGAGCTCTGGCTCTGGGAGGACTGTTTCCGGGAGGGAGGGATCTCCACGGCCGCGGCCGCCCTCGCCTGGACCGAGCGGGTCAAGGTCGGCGTCGGACTGCTGCCCGTCCCGTTGCGGAACGTCGCCATCACCGCCATGGAGGCCGCCACCCTGTACCGCATGTTCCCGGGCCGCCCGATCCTCGCCGTCGGGCACGGTGTGCAGGACTGGATGGGGCAAGTGGGAGCCCGGGCCGAGTCGCCGGTGACGCTCCTGCGGGAGCATCTCGACGCGCTGCGCGCCCTGTTGCGCGGGGACCGGCTCACCGTCGAGGGGCGGTACGTGAAGCTCGACGACGTCGCCCTCGACTGGCCGCCCGCCGAGCCGGTGCCCGTCATCGCCGGCGTCACCGGCCCCCGCTCGCTGCGGCTCGCCGGAGAGGCCGCCGACGGGACCCTGCTCACCGCCTCCAACTCGCCCGAGGCGGTGCGGCGGGCACGGCAACTCATCGACGAGGGGCGGCAGACAGCGGGGCGCGCGGGCGCGGGTGCCGGCGCGGGTGCCGGCACCGAGGCGCATCACCTCGTCGTGTATCTCCTCGCCGCCACCGGGCCCGACGGGCCTGCGCGCCTCAAGGCCGAGCTCGCCGCGGAAGGGCTCGAATCCGTCCCCGATCTGGGCGTCGCCGGGGACGCGGGCGCCGTCGCGAAGGCGGTGCAGCGGCTTGCGGACGCCGGTGCCGACACGGTGGTCCTGCAGCCGACGGGGGACGAGCCGGACCCGGAGGGGTTCGTGCGGTTCGTGGCCGAGGAAGTGCGGCCCCTGGTTCCCTAGGCCCTGTCGGCGGACACCACGGCGTTGTCAGTGGCTCCTGCCACACTCCTCGACATGAGCGACACGAGCGACATGAACGCCAGGAGTGATGAACCGCGCCACGACAACGCCGACGTACGCCTCCGCGACGTCCTGGAGTCCGACCTCGAAGCCTTCCTCGCCTACGAGCACGACCCGGAAGCCGTCCGGCGGTCGAGCTTCACGCCCCGGCCGCGCGACGCCTTCATGAAGCACTGGCGGACCCGTGTGCTCGGGGACGAGAACAACCTCGTGCAGACGGTCACGGTCGGAGACGACGTGGCCGGCAGCGTCGTCTCCTGGTGGGACGGCGACCGCCGCTTCCTCGGCTACTGGCTCGGGCGGGCGTACTGGGGACGCGGCATCGGCACCAGAGCGCTCGCCCTCTTCCTGGAACTCGAGCAGATCCGCCCCCTGTACGCCGACCCCTTCCACGACAACACCGCCTCCGTACGGCTCCTCGAACGCCACGGCTTCCAGCGCACCGGCACCCTGCCGCACGACGACGACGGATACGTGCTGCTCGTACTCCCCGACGTCGGGGCACCTGAGTGAAAATCAGCGGCGCCCGCTGACACCGCCCTGGCATGATCACGGCATGAACGAGCCGCAGCACCCCCGTACGTTCGACGACCTCGTCGCGGAAGGCGCCGCCGTTCCCACCGAAGGCTGGGACTTCTCCTGGTTCGAGGGGCGGGCCACCGAGGCGCGGCCCTCGTGGGGATACGCCACGTCCCTCGCCGAGCGGCTCACCCGTGCCACGGCCGCCCTCGACATCCAGACCGGGGGAGGAGAGGTGCTCGACTTCGCCCTCCGCCGTGCCGACGCGAAGGTCCCGGCCCTCGCCGCCGCCACCGAAGGCTGGCCGCCGAACGCGGCCAAGGCCACCGCCCTCCTGCGCCCGCACGGCGTCGCCGTCGTCGCCGCGCCGGAGGACGCTCCGCTGCCCTTCGCCGACGGCGCCTTCGACCTCGTCAGCAGCCGGCACCCGGTCACCCCGCACTGGGCGGAGATCACCCGGGTCCTCCAGCCCGGCGGCACGTACTTCGCCCAGCACGTCGGGCCGCGCAGCGTCTTCGAGCTCGTCGAGTACTTCCTCGGCCCCCTTCCGGCGGAGCAGAGCAGCAATCGCCACCCCGATCACGAGCGCGCCGCCGCCGAGGCCGCCGGGCTCGAGATCACCGACCTGCGGGCCGAGCGACTGCGCGTCGAGTTCCACGACATCGCGGCCGTCGTCCACTTCCTGCGGAAGGTGGTCTGGATGGTCCCCGGCTTCACCGTCGAGGCGTACCGGCCCCAGCTCCTCGCCCTGCACGAGAGGATCGAGTCCGAGGGCCCGTTCGTCGCGCACAGCACCCGTCACCTCTTCGAGGCCCGCAAGCCCGGCGCGTGAGTCCGCCCGGGCGTCCCCCGCGTGCGGTCCCGCCCGGCACGGCTAGGTGCAAACTCCGCATCCGTGCGCGAAGGCCCTGCGGACCCTGCACATCCAAGGACTCCTCACCTTTTCCACATTGTTATGACGGCCGACTCGCTTTCCCTTCATCGCTCACGTAAGTTCAGACCAAGGTAATTCGCGTAAGCAAAGCTGCGCGGCGGCACCGCGCAGCGGAGGGGGTTGCGCGGTGCTGCGCGCCTGTACGCGCCCCTGCTGGACGCGCATCGCATCGAATGCGCGTCCGCTGCCCATGGCCGTGGACGCCGTCAAGTGGACGTTCGCGGTCGGGGTCACCCGGGGGAGGGAAGCTCGGACAAGTCGCCGAGCAGGCCGCAAGGTGCGCCAAACCCTATGGATCCGTCCGGATCCCACCCGTTTCCCCAGGGAATCCGCCCCGACGCGGCCACGATTCCGCCACGAAGGGGCCCTCTCGGGGACACCGCGCCGTCGCCGAGCGATTTCGGAGAGTAGTTGTGGCACGCCAATGCGCGCAGCATCCCTTACGAAGGGTTATGGTGGAAACCCCCCCTCGGGCCGGTCCGTCTCCCCCCCACGGACCGGCCCGTTTTTTGTGCCGCCGCGTGGGCGCGACAAGCCCCGCCCAGCCGCGTCCGCCCGCGCACCCCGGAACACGCCCACCCGAGGCGCCCCCCATCCACAGCACCCCGCAAACACGGTCCGAGCCCCGCAGGGGTAGGCTCCCCCCACGGGGACCGTATCCGTACGGAGGGGCTGACAATCACGTGAACCTGCGCGACAAGCTGCGCGGCCTGCTGGTCAGGCTGTACGCACGCCGGGTGGAAGGCCACCTGGACCACGCTCAGGTGCCCAAGCACATCGGCGTGATCATGGACGGCAACCGTCGCTGGGCGAAGGCCGCGGGCTCCTCCACCGTGCACGGCCACCGGGCCGGTGCCGAGAAGATCGAGGAGTTCCTCGGCTGGTGCAGCGAGACGGACGTCGAGGTCGTCACCCTCTGGCTGCTGTCGACGGACAACTTCGACCGGCCCCAGGAAGAGCTCGTCCCGCTCCTCGGGATCATCGAGGACGTCGTCCGTACCCTCGCCGCCGACGGGCGCTGGCGGGTGCACCACGTCGGCACGCCCGACCTGCTGCCGTCCGCCATGCAGACCACCCTCAAGGAGGCCGAGGAGGCCACCGCGCAGGTCGACGGGATACTGGTCAACGTCGCCATCGGCTACGGCGGCCGCCAGGAGATCGCCGACGCCGTGCGGTCGATGATCGTCGACGCCCACGACAAGGGCACCTCGATGGAGGACCTCGCCGAGTCCGTCAGCGTCGACCTGATCGGCCGCCACCTCTACACCGGCGACCAGCCCGACCCGGACCTCGTGATCCGCACCAGCGGGGAGCAACGGCTGTCCGGATTCATGCTCTGGCAGACGGCCCACTCGGAGTACTACTTCTGCGAGGTCTTCTGGCCGGCCTTCCGCAAGGTGGACTTCCTGCGCGCCCTGCGCGACTACGCGGCCCGGCACCGGCGTTACGGCGGCTGAGCCCTTTTCGGCCGCTGCCGACCGGCTTTCGGCCGCCTCATCGCCGTACTCCGGCGAGACGTAAGTCACCCACTACGGGACAGAAGTAACAAGGAGTTCACCAGCGCGCCGTCATATGCGCTGGCATGGCACCGCATGTTCGAGGGCATAAGCCAAGCAGGTCGACACCCGAACCACGGGTGTCGTATCTCAGCGGGCGGCACCGGAGCCGTCCGCCCGGGAGGCCCTTTGCACCAGCTCGACCGTGCGATCACGGCATGGAAGAAGCAGTGGAGGGCCGGTTTTCGGCCCGTGCGTGACGTGCAGGGCGGCCGACGACCGGTCCAGCTCCACTCCGTCGCTCCCCGACCTCATCCGAGGGGGTACGTCCTTCCGTGGTGACCAGCACAAAGCGCCACAAGCCAGACCGGCGCACCTACGTTCTCGACACCAGCGTCCTGCTGGCCGACCCGAACGCCCTGAGCCGCTTCGACGAGCACGAGGTCGTGCTCCCCATCGTCGTGGTGACGGAACTGGAGGCCAAGCGGCATCATCCCGAACTCGGGTACTTCGCCCGGCAGGCGCTGCGCCTGCTCGACGACTACCGGGTGAGGTACGGCCGTCTCGATGCCCCCATTCCGACCGGGGATCTCGGCGGGACCGTCCGTGTCGAGCTCAACCACTCGGACCCCAGCGTGCTGCCCACCGGCTACCGCCTGGGGGACAACGACTCCCGTATCCTCGCGGTCGCCCGCAATCTGCAGGCCGAGGGGTTCGACGTCACCGTCGTGTCGAAGGACCTGCCGCTCAGGATCAAGGCCTCGTCCGTCGGTCTCCTCGCCGAGGAGTACCGCGCCGAGCTCGCCATCACGGACTCCTCCGGCTGGACCGGAATGTCCGAACTGACCCTGCCGGGCGAACAGGTGGACATCCTCTTCGAGGAAGGTCACATCCACGTCCCCGAGGCCGCCGGCATGCCCGTGCACACCGGGCTGACGATCCACTCCGAGCGCGGCAAGGCGCTGGGCCGGATCACACCCGAGGGCAACATCCGTCTGGTGCGCGGCGACCGGGAGGCCTTCGGCATCAAGGGCAGGAGCGCCGAGCAGCGGATCGCGCTCGATCTGCTCCTGGACCCGGACGTCGGGATCGTGTCCATGGGCGGCCGCGCCGGCACCGGCAAGTCGGCGCTGGCGCTGTGCGCGGGACTGGAGGCGGTGCTGGAGCGCCGTCAGCACCAGAAGGTGATGGTCTTCCGGCCGCTGTACGCGGTGGGCGGGCAGGAGCTCGGCTATCTGCCCGGCACCGAGGCCGAGAAGATGAGCCCCTGGGCGCAGGCGGTCTTCGACACGCTGTCCGCGGTCACCAGCCGCGAGGTCATCGAAGAGGTCACCGCACGGGGAATGCTGGAGGTGCTCCCTCTCACGCACATCCGTGGGCGCTCGCTGCACGACGCGTTCGTGATCGTGGACGAGGCGCAGTCGCTGGAACGGAATGTACTGCTGACCGTTCTGTCCCGAATCGGCGCCAATTCACGGGTTGTTCTGACCCATGACGTGGCGCAAAGGGACAATTTGCGAGTCGGGCGATACGACGGTGTCGTCGCCGTCGTGGAAAAGCTGAAGGGGCATCCGCTCTTCGCCCACGTCACGCTGACGCGGTCCGAGAGGTCCCAAATTGCCGCCCTTGTGACCGAAATGCTGGAGGACGGGCAGATCTGACCCAAGTGCTCAACTTGCGGTAGCTACTCGTTGGTTGGCGCCGTTCGGAAAGGCGGGAGAGCCTATCCGGGCGGCGCCTCGGCGTGTGCGGCTTTCCGGAAATCCCCTGGGACAAACGAGGTGTGAGCTTTCACACGCAACTCGGAATTGCCTTGCGGCATCGGCTTACGGCAGAGTCTCACTCCTGTCAGGCCCCGCATACGACACACCTGTACCCCCAGCGGTACGGCGCAACAGCAACACCACATCAACTCCATAGCGTCGTCGTATGCCGCCCGAGCACCACGCGGCGCTCCCCTCGCGGGAGTTGCCCACCGGGCCCGTGCCTCCCGTGACCCCGTAGGTGGGAGGCCAGCGTCAGGGGCAAGATTGCGTCCGCCAGGGTCACCGAAGCGGGCGATGCTGGAAGGAAACCGTGTGAGTCCGATTTCGGTCAGGGGATTCGCAGTGGCCTCTGCCACCGCGGTCACCGCTGTCGGAAGCGTCGTCGGCGTTGCCTCGGGCAGCACCGCGCAGACCAACGACGCCGAGGCGACGGCTGCCGATTCGACGCTCCTCGCGGACATACCCGCGGGCCAGCAGGCCCAGGTGCAGACCGAGTCCCTGACGGCACAGGCCAACGTGCAGGCCATCGCCGCGGACGCGAGCGCCAAGAAGGATGCCGAGGAGGCCGCCCGCAAGGCTGCCGCCCAGAGCGCGATCGAGAAGCAGAAGGCCGCCGAGAAGGCGGCGAAGGAAGCCAAGGAGCGCGAAGAGGCCGAGACGAAGGCCTCCCGGTCCTCCTCCGCCGACTTCCCGATCCAGAGCTCGTACACCGTCGCGCAGATCCAGGCGATGGCACGCCAGATGGTGCCGGCCGACCAGTTCCAGTGCTTCAGCAACATCGTGGACCACGAGTCCAGCTGGAACTACCAGGCGGTCAACGCCTCGTCGGGTGCCTACGGTCTCTTCCAGGCCCTGCCCGCCGGCAAGTACTCGTCCGCCGGCTCCGACTGGCAGACGAACCCGGCCACCCAGATCAAGTGGGGCCTCAACTACATGAACGACCGGTACCACAGCCCCTGCGGGGCCTGGTCGTTCTGGCAGGCCAACCACTGGTACTAGGCGCTCCGCTGGTTCGGCCGCGATACGTCGTTGTCTGTCTGCGGCGCCGTCGTGGCTCGTCGCGCAGTTCCCCGCGCCCCTTCAGGGCGCTTCTCAACCCTGCGCTGCCCCTCACCGTCCTTTGGTGAGGGGCTGTCGCATGTCCGGGTTCCCGGCCATGTACGGTCGGACGGACGACTCCGGGGGAGTGGTGAGGAGAGACGGGGGACGAGGACGGATCATGTCGCGAGTGCCAGGGTGGCTCGGTCGGCTCGGCGCCGGACTGACCGAGATGAGTGAGCGGTTGGACGAGCGTCGCGCCGAGGTGGAGCGGGAGAGCGCCGAGTTCCGGCCGGAACGGCGGCCCGCAACCGCCGTCGCGCCCGAGCCGCCGGCCGCCGACACCCCACCGCCGCGCGCCGACCACGTCCCACGGCCCCCCGACTACGCCCCCGCGGCACCGCCTCCCCGCACCGACCCCGCGCAGGTCGTCCCGTGGGGCGTACGGGTCGCGGCGGAGGCCGGCTGGCGGCTGCTGGTGCTGGCCGGCACGGTCTGGGTGCTCATGCGGGTCATCAGCGCCGTACAACTCGTCGTCCTGGCGTTCGTCATCGCCCTGCTCCTCACCGCGCTGATGCAGCCCTCGGTGGCGTGGCTGACCCGGCGTGGCGTGCCGCGCGGGCCCGCCACCGCGTTGACCGCGATCCTGGGGTTCGTCGTCATCGGGCTGATGGGCTGGTTCGTGACCTGGCAGGTCATGGAGAACATCGACAACCTCTCCGACCAGGTCCAGGACGGCATCGACGAGCTGCGCAAGTGGCTGCTCAACAGCCCCTTCCACGTCACCGACAAGCAGATCAACGACATCGCCGAGAACCTCCGGGAGGCGATCGGCGCCAACACCGACGAGATCACCTCAGCGGGCCTCGAAGGGGTCACGGTCGTCGTCGAGACCCTCACCGGCATCCTGCTGGCGGCCTTCTCGACCCTCTTCCTGCTCTACGACGGCAAGCGCATCTGGGAGTGGACGCTGAAGCTGGTGCCGGCCGCGGCCCGCCCGGGCGTCGCCGGCGCCGGCCCGCGCGCGTGGGCGACCCTCACGGCGTATGTGCGCGGCACGGTCCTCGTCGCCCTCATCGACGCCGTCTTCATCGGCATCGGCATCTACTTCCTCGACGTGCCGATGGCCGTCCCGCTGGCCGTCTTCATCTTCCTGTTCTCCTTCATCCCGCTCGTCGGAGCGGTGGCGTCCGGTGCCCTCGCCGTGGTCGTGGCGCTGGTGACGCAGGGCATCTTCACGGCGGTCATGACCCTCGTGGTCGTCCTCGCGGTCCAGCAGATCGAGGGGCACATCCTGCAACCGTTCATCCTGGGCCGCGCGGTGCGCGTGCACCCGCTCGCGGTGGTCCTCACGGTGGCGGCCGGCGCCATGGTGGCCGGAATCGGCGGCGCGGTGGTGGCCGTACCACTGGTCGCGGTGACGAACACGGTGGTGGGGTATCTGCGCCAGTACTCCCAGGAAGCGGCGCAGGCAACGGCCGAGGACCAGGCCGCGCCGCAGGCCGAAGCCACCGTGCACAGCGCCGCGGCCGACGCGCCCTCAGTGGTAGAGGACGATGAGAGAGGCGAGCAGCAGAACGCCTGAAGCCGTGACCCCCGGGATCCGGTAGCGGCTCCAAGCGGCGAGCGCGAGGAAGCCGGCCCAGGCCGCGCCCGCGAGGGGGACGGCCCACCAGCCTGCCGCCGACTGCGCGGCGGCCAGAGGGAGCGGCGCGAGCAGGAAGGTCGGGGGGATGACGGCGAGCCGTGGCCTGATGCCCAGCCGCTTGTAGACGACGGTCAGGACGATCACGGCGATCGTCATGGTGAGGGGGATGGCTGTCACACCCCTCCAGGTGACGCAGATGCTGGCGGTGGTCGCGCATGCCCGGTCGTCGTACTGCCTGACCCACGACAGGTAGGTCCCGGCGCCGGTGGCCAGAACCGCGCCCGTGGCGGCCGCGCCCGACACGCGGGGCAGCACGGGCCGTGGTTCCGTGCGGGGGGTGTTCATGCCTGCAGCCTTCCCTAAACGATGGCCGGGGGCCTGAGTACGGATACTCAGGCCCCCGGGATCAGCTATGTGTCACATGCCCCGAAGCGTCTGCTCCAGGTTGTCCGCGTAGAGGCGAGCCCCCGCGATCTTGGGGTGGAAGGACTGCATGGACGCATTCGGGAACTCCTCGTCCGCCTTCTCCCGCCCGTTCTCCACGATGGCGTTGATGGTCTCCGGACTGCCGCAGGCCGCCTTGCCGTCGAACCGGTCCCGCGGGTCGGAGAAGACCACCCACGATCCGGCGTCCTGAGTGGCACCCTTCATCTCGGTCGCGAGATTGTCGGCCAGCGAGCGCACCCAGTCGTTCTCGACGGTTTCGTACGCACCGGGAAGACAGCCGTGGTCCTTCTCGATCAGGCGCGGGTAGCCCATGAGGACGACCTTCGCCTTCGGGGCCAGGCCGTGAATGGCGTTGAGCGTCTTGACGATCTGCGGGCGCACGGCGTCGTGCAGCCACTTCGGCGCCCAGTCCTTCAGGTCACCGGTCGTGCCGGGCTTCGTGTCGCCGGTTGCGGGATCGCGGTTGTCCAGTTCCGTGTACGGGCACGTGGACAGCTGCGGGTCGGCGATGTCGACGCACTTCTTCATGATGTCGCTGAAGCGGGCGTCGTTGCCGCCGATGCTGAGCGTCACCAGGGTGGTGTTCTGGTCCAGGTACCCGGCGTCGAGCTGTGCCACCTCGCCGGACTGGCCGTCCTTGAGCATGTCGAAGGTGCGCGCTCCGGAGCAGGCCACGAAGTGGTAGTCCATCTGCGGGTCAAGGCTGTCGGCCATGGCCCCGATGGAGCTGGAGTACCCCGGAAGCGTGGCCTGCCTCGACCAGGCGAGCTTGGAGCGGTGGCACTTGTCGATTTCGTTCTTGTTCTGCTTGTCGTTGTGGTCGGTCTCCTCGTACAGGTCCTTGCCGTTCTCCCCGGTCGCCCCTTCACCCGAGGAGTAGGAGTCCCCCATCGCGACGACGGAATTGGCCGGCTTGCCCGGAAGGGGCTGGAAGGCGACCGCGTCCCAGGCGATGTCCTCGTCCGCGGTTCCGACCTTGGTCGTGTTCGACAGCTCGACCTTCGGGGTGCCGGTGAAGTGGAACGCGCCCAGGCTGACCCATCCGCCCGCGCGCTGGAGCACGACCCGCTGGGAGTGGAGGCTGTCCGAGCCCAGCACGTTGTACCTGGCCTGCCGGGTCTGGGCGCCGGTGTCGGGAAGGTGCACCAGAACGCGCGCCCAGTTGAGGCTCTGGCCGAGGGTCCAGGTGCCCTTGATGGTCATGTAGCCGTTGTCGCCACCGAAGTGGTCGGCGTCGCGGGTGTGGGTCCACCAGTAGTGGCCGCCGTAGCCGCCGCCCACCGAGTGCAGGTCGGCCTTCGCTTGGTAACGGCCTTCCGTGCCGGGGTTGAACGAGAACTGGAAACTCCCTGCGGACGAGACCGTCGCGCAGCCGCTCTGGTCACTCCAGGTCGGCGTTCCGTTCGGGAGGGAGGCGACGACCTTGGAACCGGCCGGAGCGCCGGAGCACACCGGCGTACCGTGCTGCAGGCGGGTGCCGCGTCCCGGCTCCGACACCAGCGTCTGGTACTTGATGTTCTCGAAGCCGCAGGTGCTGGCGCAGTCGTCCTTCCAGGTCACGTTGGGCTGGTTCCACCAGTACTTCGCGTAGCACTCGGCGTCCGGGCAGTTCGGCGGCGTGTTCGGATTGCAGTTGTTCTTGGAGTTGCAGAACGCGTCGAGCGGCGGAGCGACGTGCACCCGGTTGTATCGCGCGCTGCCTTCGTACAGGTAGGGCAGGTCCGTCCCGTTCCAGAAGGCGGGACGGAAGCCGGCCGATGAGAAGTCGGACTCGCCGGGCCAGTCCTGCCTGCCGGAGGTGGCGTAGGAGAAGCCGGTGTCGATGGACCAGGCGGCCCAGCCCATCACCTTCAACTCGTACGGCCAGTCCTGCGGATGCGCGGCGTCCTTGACGGCGTACGGGTCGACGTCGGTGTTCATGAACGGATGGCCCCAGCCCTTGGCGTAGATGGGGTTGGCCGGGTTGTTGTACCAGCCCAGGCCCCAGTGCCCGTCGTGCTTCGAGGCCTCCGACGGAGGGTTGAAGCCGAGGTTGTAGTTCCACACGGCGGTGAACCAGTTCTCGACCTTGGACGGATCGTCGTTGTTGACGGTGATCTTCTGGCCGGCCTTGTGGACCTCGTTCCACTTGTCGGCGAGGATCTTCATGGAGGCGGCGATGTTCGACGCGTAGTCGACCGCGACCAGCTTCTGCAGGGCCGGGTCGAGCAACTTCTCCTTGTGCCCGCTGGCGTCCACCTTCTCGTGACCGGCCAGCCGCATGCCGTCGGTCACCTGGCCGACGCCGTAGCCGCAGTCGGACTTGTCCCAGTTGATCTGCCAGTAGGCGGCCGGGTCGTTGGGGTCGGCCTTGTGGCCGTAGTAGCCGTCCACGGCGGCCAGCGGGTTGCCCATCTGGCCGGGGATCGACCCGCCCTCGGCCTGCCACAGGTTGGACTCCTGGGCCATGATGCCGAGGAGCACGTTGGCGGGGATCCTGGCCTTGGCGTCGCCCGTCAGCGTCGGCGGCGGGAACAGGCCCTGCGGGTCGATGGTGCCCAGGCCGGCCTGGGAGCGGTATCCGCCCTGCCGGATGTAGTTGGAGCGCAGGTTGCCCCGCACGGCCATGTCGACGGCCCATTCGACCTGATTCGACGTCGGCTGCAGCGCCTGCACCTTGACGTCGTTGCGGGACACGGCGCACCAGCGGTCGTCGTCGGTCGGGGGACTCACGGTCAGGCCCGCCTTCGAGGAGGCGCCCTTCGACCGGTGCGTCCCGGCGGCCTTGGGGAGGACCGGGGAGGGAGTGTTCCCCGAGCCGTCGCCGGCCGCCTGCTGCACGCTCTGCGTCAGCTTGGTCCCGGTGGTGGTGGCGATGCTGGTGACCGTCACGGGCTTGTCGCCGTCGTCGGCGGGCGTCGCCGTCTGCGAGGCGGGTTCCCCGGACTTCGTGAAGCCCTTGCCCGCGCCCTTGATGTGCGCCAGGCCGGCGTGCACACCAGGCGTGAGGACCGGCTCGATCGCGAGACGGCCGTGCGAGGACACATCGGTGCCGGCCGGGGCGTTGAGGCGCGTGACGCCGGTTCCCGCGGTGGCGGGGGAGCCCTTGGGGTGGCCGGTGAGGAAGACCCTGCCCGCCTCGCCCTGCACGAGGTCGAGGTCGCCGAGCTTGGCCGAGGCGAGGGTCTTCGGCTTGCCGCTGCCGGTGAACAGCTTGGCGTGCGCCGCGGAGTCGCCCTTGCGGACGACGAAGCCGATCGTGCCGTCGGCGGCGGGCCGGATGTCGAACGGGGCACCGTCCGCGTCCGCGAGGTTCTTCACCTTGCCGGAGCGGTCGAGGTGGACGAGGCGGCTGCCGAGCGCGGCCACCGTGCCGTCCTTGACCGGAACCGCGCTGGTGATCTCGCCCTTCGCGGCGGCCGTACCCGAGGTCCTGCCGTCCACGCCCACGGTGATGACGCGAGTCCGCGTCGCCGTGGGATCGTTCATGTCCCGGAAGGCGGTGAACGCGGCTGTGTGCGTGGTGGTGTTGCAGGACGGGTCGAAGTAGGCCAACGACCCGTTGAACGGCAGCTTCTTCACCTGGCCGGTCGTCAGATCGACGATGGCGGTGAAGGCGCCGCCCTGCATCAGGTCGGGCTTGTTCGTGAAACTGCGCGGTGCGTAGACGACGGCCGCGTGATCGTGGTCCATCAGGCACTGGTTGCCGATCCACGAATCCGCGGGCATGCCCGGCTCCGACAGGACGGCGGCGGTCCTCCACGAGTACGCCTTGCCGCTGTCGGCGACGAGGATGCGCAGACCGTTCGCATCAGCGGCGGCGGTGACCGCACGGTCGGGACTGGTCTTCCAGCCCTTGCCGAGCTTCTTGCCCGGATCCTTCACCTGGCCGGAAGGCGCCGGCGGTGTGGCGGGGTGGGTGGAGGGGTGCGGGTTCGGTGCGGCGACGGCGGGCGCGGCCTGGAGCAGACCGCCGGTCAGGGCGGCGCAGGCCACTACGGCCACAAGCGGCGCGCGCGTTCGTCTCTTGAGACTCAAGGAAGTTTTCCCCGTGTTCGGTTGGGTGTGCGGGCACGCAGAACTGGAGTGTGCGGGCACGCGGAATGGCAGGACTCCACGCCGTGAGATGACATGGAGTCCTGGGATTACGGCTCTTTCGGCGCTGCCTAGTTGCAGTTCGTCGAGTCCGTCTTGCGGTTGACGATGTACACGCTGTCGCTCGTGGAGTTCTTCATCAGCGCGGTGACCGTGCCGCAACCGCCGCGGGCGCGGTAGACGGGCCCCGCGTACTGGCTGAAGACGCCCGAGTCACTCTCACAGCCGTCCGCGGTCCAGTTCGAGCAGAGCTTGATCTTCATCCACTTCGCGCTGCCCAGATTGTTGTCGAGGATGGCGCACGTGGGTGCGTTGTTGCTCGCGGGGTTGTCTCCCTTTACGTAGACGAAGAGAGTCGCGAAGCGCCTTGAGTCGGGCAGTTGCTCTGCCTTGTAGAGCTTGTATCCGGTGCCGCAGACGTTCCCGGCACGGGCGACGGAGCGGGGCTTGGCCGCCGCGATCGCCTTCGTGTTCTTGTCGGCCTTGGCCGAAACGCCGGCAACGGGCTGGTCGGCTGCGGCGACCTGCGGAGCGGTCAGACCGAGTGTGGCCACGGTGGCCGCGGCTGCGGCAAGTGCGGTTCTCGCGGAAAAGCGGCTGCGCACGGACATGAGATCCCCCAGAGGAAGCATTCATCCGCCCCCCGGAAACCTTGGTCAAGTGGCAGGGGTGGCTGGATGGAACGGTAGTCACCGGGACCCAATCAGATCCCCTCTCCCACTGTCCAAGAGGGTTTCTGTGCGCAAACCGAACATGTCGTTCCGTTTTGACTCCTTGTGTGCGGACCTTCCTCCAACAACGGGAAGAACCGGGCAATCTTCGACCGTCCGGTCACTCTTGGTCCCGATCCGGGCTGGGTCGAGTGGTGAATGTCATGGGACAGGACAACGGCAGGACAACGGCCCCTGTCCACCGGTGGGTGGGCAGGGGCCGTTGTCCTGTCGTGGCGGGTTACTCGGCCGGCTGGGCCAGCACCGCCTCCGCGTCGAGGGTGACGCCGACCGCCTGGATCACGGACGCGATCTTGAACGCCTCCTGGACGACCTCGCGGTCGACGCCCGCCTTGCGGAGCACCTGCTCGTGCGAGTCCAGGCACAGGCCGCAGCCGTTGATGGCGGACACCGCGAAGGACCACAGCTCGAAGTCGACCTTGTCGACACCGGGGTTGCCGATGACGTTCATACGGAGCCCCGCGCGCAGGTTGCCGTACTCGTGATCGGACAGCAGGTGCCGGGTCCGGTAGAAGACGTTGTTCATCGCCATCACCGCGGCGGCGGACTTCGCCGCGGTGTACGCCTCCGGCGAGAGGTTCGCCCTGGCCTCCGGAGCCAGTTCGCGCAGCACGATCGGGGAGCGCGCGGCGATCGCGGTGGCGAGCACCGTGCCCCACAGCTGCTGCGCGGGGAGGTCCGAGTTGCCGATGACCGAGCCGAGGTTGAGCTTCAGGTCCTTGGCGTAGTCCGGTATGCGGGACTTGAGGGAGTCGAGGGACATGTCCGTCACTCTCCGGCGAGGAGCTTGACCGGGTCCAGGGTCTCGTCGCCCTTGGTCCAGTTGCACGGGCACAGCTCGTCCGTCTGGAGGGCGTCCAGGACCCGCAGGACCTCCTTGGGGTTACGGCCGACGGAGCCGGCGGTCACCATGGAGAACTGGATCTCGTTGTTCTGGTCGACGATGAAGACGGCACGCTTGGCGAAGCCGTCCTCGCCCTCGATGCCGAGGTCGCGCATCAGCTCGTGCTTGGAGTCGGCCATCATCGGGAACGGCAGATCGCGCAGGTCTTCGTGGTCCTTGCGCCAGGCGTGGTGCACGAACTCCGAGTCACCGGAGAAGCCCAGGACCTGCGCGTCGCGGTCGGCGAACTCCTCGTTCAGCTTGCCGAAGGCCGCGATCTCGGTCGGGCAGACGAAGGTGAAGTCCTTCGGCCAGGCGAAGACGATCTTCCACTTACCCTCGTAGGTCTTGTGGTTGATCGTCTCGAACTCCTTGCCCTTCTCCAGCGAGACGCAGGCGGTCAGTTCGAACTCGGGGAACTTGTCACCGACAGTGAGCACACGCTCTCCTTGCAGCGAAGAGACACCCGTTCGGACAGGTGTCTCCCTTGGGTTGGACCTTACCGATCCTGGCACAGGCTGCATTGATACGGGAAATAGCTACACTCGGTCGGGTTGATCGGAGGTGCCTATCGATGACCGTGGGTAAGAGGAGACAGCCCAGCCTCGCCCAGCTGCGGGCCTTCGCCGCCGTCGCCGAACACCTCCACTTCCGGGACGCGGCCGCCGCGATCGGCATGAGCCAGCCCGCCCTGTCGGGTGCCGTTTCGGCGCTGGAGGAGACGCTCGGGGTCACGCTCCTCGAGCGCACGACCCGCAAGGTGCTCCTGTCACCCGCCGGCGAGCGTCTCGCCGTACGGGCGAAGGCGGTGCTGGCGGAGGTCGGAGCGCTGATGGAGGAGGCGGAGGCGGTCCGGGCGCCGTTCACCGGCGTGCTGCGCCTCGGGGTCATCCCGACGGTGGCGCCGTATCTGCTGCCCACGGTGCTGCGGCTGGTCCATGACCGCTATCCGCACCTCGACCTCCAGGTGCACGAGGAGCAGACCGCGAGCCTGATCGAGGGACTCACCAGCGGCCGCCTGGACCTGCTTCTCCTCGCCGTGCCGCTCGGCGTGCCCGGCATCGCCGAACTCCCGCTCTTCGACGAGGACTTCGTGCTCGTCACACCGCTCGACCACTGGCTCGGCGGCCGGGAGGGCATCCCGCGCGAGGAGCTCAAGGAGCTGAATCTGCTGCTCCTGGACGAGGGGCACTGCCTGCGCGACCAGGCCCTGGACATCTGCCGCGAGGCCGGCCGCGAGGACGCCCCCGTCACCACCACGGCGGCCGGACTGTCCACCCTGGTGCAGCTCGTCGCCGGCGGTCTCGGCGTCACCCTGCTGCCGCGCACCGCCGTGAAGGTCGAGACGACCCGCAGCAACCAGCTGCTGACCGGCTACTTCGCCGACCCGGCGCCCACCCGCCGCATCGCCCTCGCCATGCGCACGGCAGCCGCCCGCGGTGCGGAGTACCAGGAGCTGGCAGCCGCCCTGCGCGAGGCCCTGCGCCCGCTGCCCGTGTCCGTGTGCGACTGAGTGCTTCAGGCCGCCCCCCACGGCAATTCATTCACCCCGATCGGTCAAATGAGCGCCGAACAGAGTTCTTTGAGCCGACCGGAAACTCAACTTCCGTCAACTAGCGACAGGTTGGACAGCCGCGCCCGGAACATATGCGTGGGCTGATACACATTCCCCCCTCGGCGCGATGCGTCAGGCGTGTGTGCGAAAAGGCGAGGGGTGGGATGTCGGGCTACGAACACCTGGCACGGGCCCTGACCGCGTGCGGGCGTGACGCCTTCACCGGAGAGCTGAGGGTCCGCGGGACGCCCGGCGGCACGTTCCACTTCGCCGGCGGGCGGGTGGTCGCCGCCGAGTCCCCCGGCGCTCCCGGCCCCGAGGCGCTGCTGCTGCGCTCCGGGCGGGTCAGCGAAGAGCAGTGGGCCGCGCTGGTGCGGGAATCCGACGGCGCGCGCTGGCCTGCGACCGCGCTCATCGCGCACGGGTACACGGGGGCCGCCCAGCTCCGGGTCGTGTGCGCGATGGCGCTGTACGACGCCGCGTTCGCGACCGCCGCCGGACGGGTGGACGACTGCGAACGGGTCCCCACCACCGAGCCGTTCGCCCAGGTCCCCCTGGGGGAGCCACCCCTCAGCGTGATACAGGGCTCGGCCCGCAGGCTCACCGCCCTCGGCACGCTGCCGCACCCCGTGCACCCCGATCGGGAACGGCCCGTGCCCGCTCCCGTCGGCCCGGACACCTCGCTCACCGCCCTGCGGCGCGAGTTGTTCGCCCACGCCGACGGCCGCCGTACGGCCCGGGACCTCGCCTTCCGTCTCGGCCGGGGCGTCTACATCGTCACGGTCGAGGTCGCGCGGATGCTCGGCGACGGACTCCTGGTCTGCGCCGAGCTCCCCCCGCTGATTCCGGTTCGCCCCCTCCCGGAGGGCCGCTCCCTCCGGCCGCGCAAAGCCGCGCCCGCGGAGCCGCCGCCGACGCGCACCGACCTGCCCCGTCGCAGACCCGGCAAGTTCTTCCGCCTGCGGAATGGAACGACGAAATGAACCCGCCGATCAGATGTGAGAAGTAAGAGGAGAGTCGCGTACATGGATCACCAAGCACTGGCACTCGAAATGCGCGGTCTGCGCGAACAGGTCACCGGCATCACCGATACCGCGGTCGCCGCCGCCGACGGGCTGCTCATCGCCGCGGACACCGCCGACTCCATCGACCCCGAGGGCCTCGCCGCCCTCGCCGCGGCCGGTCTCGGCCTCGCGCGGCGCACCTCCGAAGTCACCTCCCGCGGCCGCCTGCGACGCACGGTGACGTACGGCAGCCACGGATGCGCCGCCCTCTACGCGGTCGGCGACACCGCCCTCATGGTCGTGCTCGGCGACGAGGGCATGGATGTGGACCACCTGAACCGGGCGACCCAGTCGGCCCTGCAACGCATCGATCTGATCCTCACCGACAAGGCAGCAGAAGGGGTTTGAAGGAATGGCGACGAAGCGCATGACCTCAGGCTTCTCCGACCAGGTGATGGGCCTGGTCAAACACCTCCGCACCGACGCGCCCGACTGCGTGGCCTCCGGGGTGGTCGACATGGCCACCGGCATGCTCCTGTCGTACGAGACCGTCGAGAACCACCCGCCGGAGGTCCTGGACCTGCTGGCGGGCGCGACCCTCGACCTGTTCCAGGGGCGTACGGTCGTGATGATCGAGGACGTCTTCAAGGAGCGCCGCGGGATCGCCAGTGACAACCACTTCTTCCAGGAGATCCTGGTCAACAGCGAGAACCTCACACACCTGTTCGTGCGGCTGAACGAGCAGCAGGACATAGTGGCCGTCGTCGTCTGCCGCAAATCGGTCAACGTGGGCATGCTGTTCGCGCAGGTACGCCGGGTGGTACGGGAGTACAGCCTCTGAAAGCGAAGGGCGGTGGGGGCTCCCCCGAAGGAACCCCCACCGCCCGCCGTGCCGCGCCCGGTCTACTCGGTACGCAGCCCGTCCGGCCGCATCAGCCGCAGCAGCGGCGGCAGGCTGAGCAGCGTCACCACGAGGACGACCGCGGCGCCGACGCCGGTCATCGACAGCACGCTCGTCCAGTCCACGCGCACCGAGGTGTCCGTCATCCGCAGCAGGACCGCGCCCAGCGTCATGCCCACCGCCGACGCCAGCAGCAGCCCCAGGCCGACCGGGATCGCCGTCTGCCACAGCACCGACAGGCTCAGCGTGCTGCGCCGGGTGCCGAAGGCGACCAGGGACGACAGCAGCTTCTTGCGCTCGCGCAGCTGCTCCAGCTGGGAGACCAGCAGGCTCGCGCCGATCAGCGCCAGCACACAGGTGGCGCCGACGAACAGGCCGGTGCGGATGGCGGTGAACCGGTCGGACCGCTCGACGGAGACCCACACCATGGGCTCCACGAACGGATCGACCCGCGCCGCCGTGTTCCGCACCTGGTCGCGCACGTCCGGTACGGACTCGTCGAGCCGCAGGTAGACCTGTCCCGGGACCAGCGACGCGGCCTGCTCGGGCAGGGCGCTCGGGGTCATCAGGAAGCCGCCGCGCTTGTAGCCGGTCGGGTCCCCGGTCGAGCGGGCCTCCTTCATGGTCCGCGGCACGGTCCAGGCGACCGGCTTGGCCCCCTCCTGGTCGCTGGAGGACTGGTCGAAGTACAGCGTCCGGCGCTTGGCCATCCCGGGCGTGGCGTCGTCGTACCGACCACCCCGCACGACGAAGGTGTCACCCTCGCGGCACGAGGGCAGCGACGCCATCTCGCGCAGCGAGGCGCAGTCGCCGACGGTCACCTGGGCGTAGCCGTCGGGGTTGTCGGGCTTGTCGCCGACGTATCCCTCGGAGTAGCCGAAGACCTTCGTCACGCCCTTGGTCGCCGCGAACTTCTCCTTCACCGCGGCGAGCGACAGCCCCTCCGGCACGGTCACCTGCATCTGGGCGCGGGACACGTCGTTGCCCGTGCTCTTGGTGTAGTCGCCCTCGACGCCGGCGAACAGCATCTGCAGTGCGATCGCGCCGGCCACCGCGACCGCGATGCCGTTGACCATGCGAGCCGCCGTACCGCTGCTCAACTGGAGCCTGCGGACGGCCAGTTGCCAGGCCACCCCACCCCGGCCGAGCCGGGCGACGACCGCTTCGACGATCCAGGGCAGCAGTGCGGTCACGCCGACCAGCAGCAGCATGACGCCCCCGATGACGAGGTACTGGTTGAAGTCGCCCTCGTCGCGCCCCTGCCCGACCATCGTGTAGAGCATCGCCAGTCCGGCCAGCGGCATCAGCAGCCGCCACCACAGCCGGCGCCGCGAGGGCTTGGCCGTACGCACCACACCGAGCGGCTCGATCACCACGCCGCGCAGCGCGAACTGCGTGACCAGCACGGCGGCGGCCGGGACCGCGACGGCGACCAGCAGCGCCAGGAGAGGGGAGGGGTTCAGGTAACTGGGGAACACGCTGTACCCGAAGACCTCGACGGTGCCCGCGATCTGACGCCCCACCAGGAAGAAGACGGTGCCGAAGACCAGCCCCAGTGCCGCCCCCGCCATCGCCTCGCCCGCGGCCACCCGCCGGGTCATCCGCCCGTCGGCGCCGACCAGCCGGAGCGCCGCCAGCCGCCGGTCGCGGCGCTCGCCGCCGAACCGTACGGCCGCGGCGATGAACACGGCGACCGGCATCAGCAGCACCACGAAGACGACGAGAATCAGCAGCAGCAGGACCGGGTCCATGCGCTCCTGCGGCGTCGCGTTCTCGTTCCCGAACCGGTCGATGCGGGTCACCGAACCGCCGTCGATCTTCGGAGCGAGTCCCTCGCCGCCCCGGTAGAAGGCGAGCTCGGCCGAGCCGATCAGCCCGGTTTCACCGATGGTCCCGATGATCCGCTCCGACAGCCGCTCCCGCAGCAGCGCCCCGTCGTCCGAATCCAGCAGCCGCTTCAGCGCGGGGGAGACCACCATCTCGCCCACCCGGGGGAGCCTCTCCACTCCCGGCGGCAGCGGCGCCCGCGGCCCCTCGGGTTCCAGCGTCCGCCCGCGGATGTCCTGGTCGCGGAAGGTCGTCCCGGTGTTCGCGACGACGAGGGTGCCGTCGCTCTTCTTCACCTTGGGCTCGCTGTAGGTGATGTCGGTGCGCGCCACCTCCCGGTCGTGCCGCACCGCCAGCGCGTTCGGGATCGCCGTCGTCAGCAGCAGCAGCGCCACCCCGAGCCCGACCCCGACGGCCGTCAGCAGGGCCCGGACCCATCCCTCGCGTCCGCCGGCGAAGGCGAACCGGACCCCCAGGCCCAGATCCTTGGCCCACTGACCCATGCTCATACGACGCGCTCCATGTCCCGGGACTTGCCGTCCCGTACGACGATCTCGCGGTCGGAGTAGGCGGCGACCCGGGCCTCGTGCGTGACGAGGACGACGGCCGCGTTGGTGGAGCGGGCCGCTTCGGTGAGCAGCTCCATCACGCGCTCGCCGTTGAGGGAGTCGAGCGCGCCGGTCGGCTCGTCGGCGAACAGCACGCGCGGGTTGGTGACCAGGGCGCGGGCGACGGCGACGCGCTGCCCCTGGCCGCCGGAGACCTCGCCGGGCCGCTTCTTGCGCAGGTCGTCGACCTCGAGGCGCTCCATCCAGGTCAGGGCGGCCTTCTCGGCCTCCTTGCGGGAGGTGCCGTTCAGCCGCAGCGGCAGGGCGACGTTCTCGACGCAGGTCAGCTCGGGCACGAGCTGGCCGAACTGGAAGACGAAGCCGAACTCGGAGCGTCTGAGGGCACTGCGCTGGGCGTCGTTCAGGGTGGCCAGCTCGCGCCCGTTGTAGGTGATGGATCCGGAGTCGGGCGGCACGATCCCGGCGAGACAGTGCAGCAGCGTCGACTTGCCGGAGCCGGAGGGCCCCATGACGGCGACGACCTCGCCGGGGTGGATGGAGAACTCGGCGCCGTCGAGGGCGACGGTCGGGCCGTAGGCCTTGCGCAGCTCTTCGGCCGCGAGCAGGGAACCGGGAGGGGGAGTCACTTGGCCACCACCTCGGCCAGCTTGTCGAGGCGCGCGGCGGTGAGCTCCAGCCAGCGCAGATCGGCCTCGAGGTGGAACAGGGCGTGGTCGCAGATCAGCTGATCGGCGAGGTCCCCCTTGCGCTTGCGGTCGGTGAGGATCCGCATCATGCGCAGGTGCTCGGCACGCTGGGTGTCGAGGATGTCGGCCGCGTTGCGCCGGGTGAGCAGCGCGAGGACGACCTTGGTGTACAGGGTTGACTGGAGGTACGGCTCCGGCTTCTCGGGCGTCGCGAGCCAGCGCTGTACGTCGGTGATCCCGGCGTCGGTGATCGCGTACCGCTTGCGCTCGGGCCCACCGCCGGGCTCGATCCCGTCGACCTCGACCAGCCCGTTCTTCAGCAGCCGGGACATCGTCGAGTAGACCTGGCCGTAGTGCAGCGGCCGGTCGTGACCGAACTTCTCGTCGAAGGCCCGCTTCAGGTCGTAGCCGTGGCGGGGGCCCGATTCCAGGAGCCCTAGAAGGGTGTGACCAATGGACATGACAGATGACTCTACTCGGGGTGTATACGCGGCATGTATACGCGGAGTGCCTAGGTCATGGCGCGGGGTACGGCGCCCCAGGTGGGGGCCGATTGTCACGGTTCTGCTACTGGGATTCGGGCGGGTCCACCGGGGGGCGCCCCCTGCGGGGAATCGGCTTGGCCTCACCCGGCAACCGCCCCGCCTCCGCGAGAGCGCGCCGCAGCAGGAACTCGATCTGGGCGTTGGCCGAGCGCAGTTCGTCCCCCGCCCACCGCGCCAGCGCCTCGTACACGGACGGGTCCAGCCGCAGCAGCACCTGCTTGCGCTGCTGCGGCCGCCGCCTCGGCGAGGACTCCTCCGAAGGGGCCGTCACTGGTAGAGCGTCCCGGTGTTGAGCACGGGCTGCGGTGCGCGGTCCCCGCACAGCACGACCATCAGGTTCGACACCATCGCCGCCTTCCGCTCCTCGTCCAGCTCCACGATGTCCTGCTCGGTGATCCGCGCGAGCGCCGCCTCGACCATGCCCACCGCCCCGTCGACGATCTGGCGCCGGGCCGCGACGACCGCCCCGGCCTGCTGCCGCTGGAGCATCGCGGAGGCGATCTCGGGAGCGTACGCGAGATGCGTGAAGCGCGACTCGATGATCTGCACGCCGGCCGCCTCCACGCGCGCGTGCAGTTCGGCGGCGAGCTTCTCGGTGATCTCCTCGGCGTTGCCGCGCAGTGACAGGCCGGCCTCGTCATGGGCGTCGTACGGGTACTCGATGGCGATGTGCCGCACCGCCGCCTCGGTCTGGGTGGACACGAACTCCAGGAAGTCGTCCACCTCGAAGGTGGCCTGCGCGGTGTCCTCGACCCTCCACACCACGACCGCGGCCAGCTCGATCGGGTTGCCGTAGGCGTCGTTGACCTTGAGGACCGCCGTCTCGTGGTTGCGGACGCGGGTCGAGATCTTCGTGCGGGACGTGAAGGGGTTCACCCACCGCAGTCCGTCCTGCCGGATCGTCCCGCGGTAGCGCCCGAAGAGCTGGACGACCCGCGCCTCGCCCGGCGCGACCATGTTCAGCCCGGACATGGCGAGGAGCGCGGCTATGCCGACCAGGATGCCGGTGATGATCAGCGCCGCCTGGGTGCCGGCCGCGGAGACGGTCGAGGCGCTCGCGATCAGACCCGCGCCGAGCAGCAGCCCGACCAGGCCCAGCAGCAGGGCGAGTCCGCCCCCGATGCTGTGCGCGGTGAACTCGCGCACGCGTGGGGCGGGCATGGCGGGTACGTCGGCTGCGGCGGACGTGCGATCGGTGGTCATGGTGGTGTTCCCCCGTTTCGTCGTTAGCTTCGGTCTAGCTAAGTGATATCACTTTATCCCACGCAAGCAACCCTCCGCACCCCTCAGCCGTCGGTTCCGTTGGGACAGGTGCTGATTGTCACGTCCGCAAAAGACCGGATCGACCGTCCTTTGTCACAACTTCCGGTGTTAGCTTTCTGAGCTGACCTGGGCCACGAACCTGTGTGGCAGGAGTGCACACAAAAGCGAATCGGAGCGGAACGGACCCATGGGACGAGCGGAAGAAAGACGAGCGCGCCAGCGTGGTGGGCGCCGCGCCGCGCCCCGGCGCTCGTCGGAGATGCCGTCGGCGGCGGCCGGCGGCGACTCGGTCACCGTGGTGGGCCCGTCGGGCACCCCGGGAGGCCGGGCGGCGGCCCGCCGGGCGGCCAAGGCCGCGGGCAAGGGCGGCAGCGGCAAGGGGCGAATACGCCGGCTCTTCACCTGGAAGAAGATCCTCGGCACATTCCTCGGCGTGTGCCTGCTCGGCATCGGGGCCTTCATCGCGCTGTACCTGATGGTCGACATCCCCAAGGACAACGCCGCCGCCCAGGCCGCCCAGCGCCAGAGCAACGTCTACAAGTTCAGCGACGGCTCGACCCTGGCCCGCGCCGGCAAGGTCAACCGCGAGATCGTGGACCTGTCCAAGGTGCCGAAGCCGGTCCAGCGCACCTTCGTCGCGGCGGAGAACAAGACCTTCTACCACGACAACGGCATCGACCTGAAGGGCACGGCCCGCGGCGTGCTCAACACGCTGATGGGCAAGGGCGCGCAGGGTGGTTCGACGATCACCCAGCAGTACGTCAAGAACTACTACCTCAGCCAGGAACAGACGGTCAGCCGCAAGCTCAAGGAGATGGTCATCTCCTTGAAGGTGGACCGGGAGATGAGCAAGGACGAGATCCTCGCGGGCTACATCAACACCAGCTACTACGGCCGCAACGCCTACGGCATCCAGGCCGCCGCCCAGGCCTACTACGGCGTCGACGCCAAGAAGCTCAAGGTCGAACAGGGCGCGTATCTGGCCGCGTTGCTGCAGGCGCCGAGCCAGTACGACTGGACGGCCGCGTCCGAAACCGGCAGGAAACTGGTCACCGCCCGCTGGAACTACGTCCTGGACAACATGGTCGAGGAGGGCTGGCTCAGCCAGTCCGAGCGCCAGGGCATGGTGTTCCCCAAGCCGAAGGAGCCCAAGCCCACCGCGGGCCAGGAGGGCCAGAAGGGCTATCTGATCGACCTCGCCAACCGTCAGCTGGAGGACCAGCTGATGAAGCAGCAGGGCCTCAGCCGCCCCGAGGCCGAGCGGGCGGTCGTCGACCAGGGCTGGACCATCACCCTGAACATCGACAAGAAGAAGCAGGCCGCGCTGGAGAAGGCCGTCAAGGCACAGCTGACCAGCAAGCTGGACAAGAAGAAGCGGAAGGTCGACGCGGACATCCAGGCCGGCGCGGTCTCCGTCGACCCCAAGACGGGCAAGGTCGTGGCCCTCTACGGCGGCGTGGACTACTTCGACCACTACTTCAGCAACGCGACCCGCACCGACTACCAGCCGGCGTCGACGTTCAAGCCGGTCATCCTGGCCGCCGCCCTGGAGGAGAACGCCGAGACCCAGGACGGCAAGCCGATCACCGCGAACACGGTCTACGACGGCACCAGCAAGCGGCCCGTCGTGAAGAACGGCTCCAAGGTCGGGTTCGCCCCCGAGAACGAGGACGACTACAGCTACGGCGACGTCACCGTGCAGACGGCGATGAACAAGTCCGTCAACTCCGTCTTCGCGCAGATGGGCATCGACGTCGGCATGGAGAACGTCATGGACGTGGCCGCCAAGCTCGGCATGGACACCAGCAACGAGGAGGCCGTACCCGCCCAGACCCTGGGCACCATGGGCGCCAGCCCGCTGCAGATGGCCGGCGTGTACGCCACCCTCGACAACCACGGCAAGAAGGTCACCCCGAGCATCATCAAGGCGGCCGAGCACAACAGCAGTGAGGTCGCGCTGCCGGACCCGATCGGCGAGCAGGTCATCAGCCCTCAGTCCGCCGACAGCGTGACCTCGGTGCTGACGGGCGTGGTCGACGACGGTACGGCCCGCGAGTCGGTGCGCGGCAACCCGCAGCGTGACGGCCGGAAGGTCGCGGGCAAGACGGGTACGTCCGACGACAACAAGTCGGCCTGGTTCACCGGTTACACACCGGACCTGGTGACCTCGGTGGGCCTGTTCGGCGAGGACGACAAGCCTCCGCACAAGCAGGTCGCGATGTACGGCGCCGGCGGCGAGGAGCGCGTCAACGGCGGTACCTTCCCGGCGGAGATCTGGGCGGCGTACATGTTCGGCGTGACGAAGACGGACGCCAGGTTCGACCTCGACACCGACCAGGGCGCCGCGGTCCAGCCGACCTGGACACCGACACCGACGCAGGAGCCGACGACTCAGGAGCCGACGGAGGAACCGACGACCAAGGAGCCGACGGAAGAGCCGACGACCGAGGAGCCGACGGAAGAGCCGACGACTCAGGAGCCGACGGAAGAGCCGACGACCGAGGAGCCGACGGAGGAACCGACGGGCCGACCGACGGACGACGTCACCCTGGACCCGGTCAGACCCGGCAACGGTCAGTGAGGAAACGCGAAGGGCGCCCGGCGTGTTGCCGGGCGCCCTTCGCGCTCCGCGTCAGGCGAGCGTGACCTCCCAGTCACTGCAGTTGCGGATCGAGTCCCTGCTTGCTTCGAGGCTGCCGGCCCAGTCGCCGATGCAGGCCTTGAAGTTGATGGTGGTCCCCTCGTACAGGTCCATGTTGACGTCGCGTACCGAGTTCACGCCGTCTCTGTTGAAGTACGTGAACCAGTGGTACCGGTCCTCGGACGCGTCCCACCAGCGGAACAGCGCGACCGCGGAGTGCCCGTCCTTCTCGGTGTCCTTGATGAGCAGGTGGTCGCCGTCCTCCTTCCAGTCCACGCGCGACCCCGCCGGGAAGGATTCGGCGGTCCGGTCGTACTGACTCGCGTAGGCGAGGCCCCCCTGGGTGCCGGCCAGCACCGCGGCGCCGAGCAGCGCCATAAGCCCCCGCTGGGCAATCTTGTTCATCGGTGGTTCCCCCTTCATGGTCTGCGGATCATCCGCGCTCGAAAATATATGCGATATCGCGGAGCGGGGGTGGGGGATATCCGCAGAGCTGATCCACCGTCAAAGGGGCCTGGTGCGCGTCACCCCCGGTTCAACTCGAACCAGACGACCTTCCCGGTGCTCAACCGCGTCGCGCCCCAGCGCCGGGCCAGTCGGTTGACCAGGTACAGGCCGCGGCCGCCCTCGTCCGTGGCCCGTGCCTGCCGGAGCCGTGGCAGCTGGGGAACGTCGTCGCCCACCTCGCAGCGCAGGACGTCGGTGCGCAGCAGTCGCAGCGTCACCGGCCGGGAGGCGTAGCGGACGGCGTTCGTCACGACCTCGCTGACCAGCAGCTCGACCGAGTCCGAGAGGTCCTCCATGCCCCAGCGGGCCAGGGCGCGCCGGGCCAGCCGCCGGGCCCGCCCCGGCGCCGCGTCCTCAGGCTCCAGGAACCAGTACGCGACGTCGCTGGGCGCGATCCCGTCGAAGCGGGCGGCGAGGAGCGCGATGTCGTCGTCCCGGTCGCCCGGGCCGAGCATGTCGAGGACCTCGTCGCAGAGGGCTTCCAGGGGCGGCGGATGGTCGGGGCCGGTCAACTGCGCGGTCGCGGCGAGCTTCTCGCGCAGCTGCTCTATGCCGGTCCACACGTCACGCAGACGGGACTCGACCAGGCCGTCGGTGTACAGGAGCAGCGTCGCCCCGGCCGGCGCGTCCAGCTCCACGGCCTCGAAGTCGACGCCGCCGACGCCGATCGGCGCGCCCGCCGGAACGCGCAGTACCTCCGCCCGGCCGCCCAGGTGCAGCAGGACGGGCGGCGGATGGCCGGCGTTGGCGATGGTGATGCGGTGCGAGACCGGGTCGTAGACGGCGTACAGGCAGGTCGCCATGCGGTCGGTGCCCAGTCGCTGGGCCTGCTCGTCCAGGTGGTGCAGGACCTCCTGCGGCGGCAGGTCGAGGCCGGCGAGGGTCTGGGCCGTCGTCCGCAGCTGGCCCATGATCGCGGCCGATGTCATGGAGTGGCCCATGACGTCACCGACGACCAGCGCCACACGGCTGCCCGGCAGCGGGATCGCGTCGTACCAGTCGCCGCCCACCCGGGCCGTCTCGGCCGCCGGGAGGTAGCGGGAGGCCAGTCGTACGCCCGTCGGACGCGGCAGCGTCTCCGGGAGCATGGTCCGCTGCAGCTCGTCGGCGATGTACGCCTCACGGCCGTACAGCACCGCCTTGTCGATGCCCAGCGCGCTGTGCGTGGCGAGCTGGGCGGCGACCAGGAGGTCGTCGGGCTCGAAGGCGATGCGGTCCGGGCGGCGCAGGAAGACGGCGGCGCCGATGACCCGGCGGCGGCCGCGCAGCGGGGCGAGGATCGCGCGCTGACCGTCAGGAATGATCAACTCACCGTCGTCGCCGAGCAGTTCGGGCAGGGCGGCGCGGGCGGCGGGCGCGTCGGCGAAGACGGGACGTACGCCGCGCAGCACCTCGGCGAGTGCGCCGCCGGGCCGTACCTCGCACAGTTCGGCGGTGGCGGCGGACAGTTCGGCCAGCTCGGTCGGCTCCGACTGCTGCTGGGCCGGCAGGAAGCCGCCCTCGGTGTCCCGCTCCTCCGGGATGCGGTCGGTGCGGCGCAGCCGCAGCACGACGGGGCCCGTGGGCCGCTCGTCGCCGACCGGCAGCGGGTCGCGCAGATAGACGAGGATCGCGTCGGAGAAGGTCGGCACGGTCGCCCGGCACAGCCCCATCACGATCTCGTCCAGGTCGATGCCGCGGGCGATCCGCCGCGTGGCGGCGCCCACGAAGCGCAGCCGGTCCCCGTCCCGCCGCATCGGCGTGGGCCGCCCGGGCGGCAGCCCCTGTCCGGTGCGCCGCTCCGCGGACGCCTGCGACTGCTCGGTGCCCGGCTGGGGCGGTATGGCCTCCGGAACGGGCCGCGGCCGGTGTGTGTCGGGCTCGGCGGCGACGGAGGGCTGCGAGTGCTCTGGGCCGTTGCCGGCGATGACTGGGGGCTCCTTGCTCGGGCCGGACGGTGCGGTGGTGCCCGGCGTGGAAGGGGTCTCTCCGGTGCGCGCCTGCGCGGGTAAGGCAGTGCCGCTGCCGCAGGCTCCGCCAGGGGTGTGCGGCGGCGTGGGATGCGCTGCCGACGGTGTCGAGGTACGCACGAGCGCCCCGCGGGGCTCCGCGGGGTCGACGCCCGTCTCGGGGCGTTCGAAGGAGGTCGGCTGCTCCGTCACGCCTTTCGAATCCATCCGTCCGGGGCTGCGCGCCATGCGTGCAGTTCGTCCCGCCGAAACTCCGATACCCGGAATACGTGCCCCAGGAACGGAATTACCGCGTGGCCAGAGGCAGTTCCTGTGCCACCGGTGGGCCGTCTCCCGGCCGTACCGGCATCGCCCTGGTAACCCTCGCTCACGTCCTGCCGCCCCTCGGTGACGATCGGTCAAGCTCGGCGCACACTTAGGAAGTTACCCCTGCGCGCCCTTGCGGAGGACGATCCTACGTTTGTTGCCCGGGGGCGCATCAAGGGTCTCATGAGGACATGTGCGCGGGTGCGCGATCCCAGTCCTCAGGCAAAGAAGGTACAGCCCAGGCGGGATCCGGGCGCCAGTGCGGCCAGCCGTCGGCGAACGGCGGCCCCCAGGCACGGATCACCTCGACCGCCTCCCGCCCGGCCTCCCGCACCTGCGCGGCCAGCCGCTCGTCGATCAGCCCGTCCCGCTGGGCCTGCGCGAACTCGTCCTCGTCCCGCCAGTGCCAACTGCGGTCCGGGTGCACGGAGATGTCGAGGAAGTGGTCCTCGGAGTCGACCCCGCGCGCCCAACGGGCCAGCGGTTCCTCAAGATTCACGTACCAGTTCTTGAACCGCCACCCGGGCTCCCAGAACAGCCACACCGACCACGGCTCACCGGGCCGGGCGAGCTTGAGCACCCCGGTGCCGAACCACCGGTCGCGCTGGACGGCACGCGGCTTGGTGTACCGCGTCTCGAGCGGCTCCAGGTGCACGGCCGTTCCGTCGGCGAGCACCGGCTTGATGCACTCCGTCCCCGGAGCCAGCCATACGGCGAGGATCTCGTCGTCGTCCCGTACGACGGTGACCGGACGTGCGATGTGGAAGCGACGACCGGCGTTCTCCCGGTACCGCCACAGGATCTGCGTCCCGGGCGCCCAGAAGCCCGTCGAACCGCCCGCTTCCACTTCCCTCGTCACCGCTCCACCGTCTGCCATGCACAGATATTAGGTGCCACAGGCATACGACGCTGCGGCGCCCGTCACGGTTCACGCCGTAGCGAGGGCAGACCGACGACTCGTTACGGCCGCGTCATCCGCAGGACATCAAGGGCCTCGTCCAACTGCTGAAGCGTGAGGTCACCGCGCTCCACGTACCCGCTCTCCAGGACGACTTGGCGGATCGTCCTCCGCTCGGCGAGGGCCTTCTTGGCGACCTTGGCGGCCTCCTCGTACCCGATGTACTTGTTGAGCGGGGTGACCACGGCGGGTGACGACTCGGCGTACTCCAGGGCCCGTTCGCGGTGGGCGACGATGCCGTCGACGGTCCGGTCGGCGAGCAGCCGCGAGACGTGGGACAACAACCGGATGGATTCCAGGGCGTTCTTCGCGATGACCGGAAGCATCACATTCAGCTCGAAGTTGCCGGCGGCTCCGGCGGTGGCCACGGTGGCGTCATTGCCGACGACCTGCGCGGCGACCATGAGCACGGCCTCCGGAATGACCGGATTGACCTTGCCGGGCATGATCGACGACCCCGGCTGGAGGTCGGGCAGACTGATCTCCGCGAGGCCGGTGCGCGGCCCGGACGACATCCACCGCAGGTCGTTCGCGATCTTCGTCAGCCCGACCGCGATCGTCCTGAGCTGCCCGCTGGTCTCGACGATGCCGTCCCGGGCACCCTGCGCCTCGAAGTGGTCCCGTGCCTCGGTGAGCGGCAGCCCGGTGGCGCGGGCCACCTCCTCGATGACGGCGGCGGAGAAGCCGGGAGGGGTGTTGATGCCGGTGCCTACGGCCGTACCGCCGAGAGGGAGTTCGGCGAGCCGGGGGAGGGAGGCGTGCAGCCGCTCGATGCCGTAGCGCACCTGGGCGGCGTACCCGCCGAACTCCTGCCCCAGCGTCACGGGCGTGGCGTCCATGAGGTGGGTCCGCCCCGACTTCACGACATCCGCGAACTCCTCGGCCTTGCGGGTGAGGGAGTCGGCCAGGTGCTCCAGGGCCGGGACGAGGTCGCGGGTGACGGCGGCGGTGGCGGCGATGTGGATGGAGGAGGGGAAGACGTCGTTGGACGACTGGGACGCGTTGACGTGATCGTTCGGATGGACGTCCCGGCCGAGGCGCTCGGTCGCGAGGGTGGCGATGACCTCGTTGGTGTTCATGTTGGACGAGGTCCCGGACCCCGTCTGGAACACGTCCACGGGGAAGTGCTCGTCCCACCGTCCTTCGGCGACCTCTTCAGCGGCTTCCTGAATGGCCTCGGCGATGTCCTTGTCGAGCACCCCGAGCCGCGCGTTCACCTTGGCGGCGGCCCCCTTGATCCGGGCGAGCGCCTCGATGTGGGCCCGCTCGATCCGCTGGCCGGAGATGGGAAAGTTCTCGACGGCACGCTGAGTCTGCGCCCGCCACTTCGCTTCGGCGGGGACCCGGACCTCGCCCATGGAGTCGTGCTCGATGCGGTAGTCGCTCATGCCGGGTACAGCGTCGCAGACGGCCGGGATGTTCCGTGGCCTGCGCTGAACGGGGCACCGGGGCAGCTCAGCACCTGGGATCACCCTGGGGGGAGATCGCGCACTCGGTCACGAAGGGGTCGGTCGGACGCAGCTGGAACGTCTGCTCGCGGTGTTCGGCGATGCCATGGACCCGGAAGGCCTTGCCGTTGTTCGTGATCTCCTGCGTGTGGGTTCCTTCGGAGTCGACGTAGGTGGCCTCGAACGCCCTCCAGGTGCAGTCCTTCGTACCGGAGGTGACCTCGATCCGCAGTCCGCCCGGGGTGGCCCCGTTGCCGAGGTCGATCTTCCGGTGGGCGAAGAACGGCTCTCCGAAGTCCTCTTCGTCGGTGGCGAGCGGAACGGGATCGGAGCGTGTCAGGTCGAAGAGCATGCCCTCGTAGCCACCGCCTCCCTGCCCCCGTCTCTCGATGACCGCGACCGCCTTGGCCGGAGTGCAGCTGACGCCCTTCACCCGCAGGTCGTTGACGACGAGGCCGGCCTGCCGGTCGCTGATGAGGTCCACCAGCCAGGCCTCCGAGTACCCGGGGTACGAGACCCCCATGGCGGGGTGGCCGACGACGCTGTACGAGACGCCCCGGCCGTGACGGGCGTCCATGAAGGGCTGGAGCCTGTCGGCGTCCTCCAAGGTCATGCCGAGCAGCGTGCGCTTGTCCTCGGCGGAGAACGGTGAGTCGAAGAGGGCCGCCTCGGGATCCTCCGTGTCCAGCCGGACGATGGCCGTGAAGGCCTGGCCCTCTCGGTCCACCTTGTCGTCGGCCTCACTGGCGACACGAGCGTCGTGCTCGGCGAACACCGAGTCGACGATCTTGGTGGCGAAGACTCCCAGGCCCGCGAATACCGCCGCGCAGACCAGACTGACCGCGATCCTCCGGTTGCGGGCCCGCCGCTCCAGACCCACCGCTTCGGGAACGACCGCGGCGATGACGTCGTCCGCCAGCGGGGTCGTGAGGGGTTCCCGCTCGGGCGGCGGCGTATCGGTGTCTGACATGAAGCGGCCTCGGGAGTAAAGAACCGTGACGGAAAGCGAGCTGATGCTACGTCACGGCTCCTGCTCCAGGTGAGGCTGGGCGGCGTGGGCGGGACACCTGCCCCGCCGCCCGGCCAGGCACTGGGCGGCAGCCCCTGGAAGATGGGACGGGTGGGGGCGGCGGGGGCGGGAACCCTCCGCCGCCCCGAAGGCACTACGCCAGCCCCGGCCCCCGGACCGGAATGGACGTGAACGTCGGCGCCGGCGCCGGGTCCTGGAAGAAGTCGTTGCCCTTGTCGTCGACCACGATGAACGCCGGGAAGTCCTCGACCTCGATCTTCCAGACGGCCTCCATGCCGAGCTCCTCGTACTCGACGACCTCGACCTTCTTGATGCAGTCCTGGGCGAGGCGGGCGGCGGGGCCGCCGATGGAGCCGAGGTAGAAGCCGCCGTGCGTGCCGCAGGCGTCCGTGACCTGCTTGCTGCGGTTGCCCTTCGCCAGCATCACCTTGGAGCCGCCCGCCGCCTGGAACTGCTCGACGTAGGAGTCCATGCGGCCGGCCGTGGTCGGGCCGAAGGAGCCGGAGGCGTAGCCCTCGGGGGTCTTGGCCGGGCCCGCGTAGTAGACCGGGTGGTCCTTCAGGTACTGCGGCATCTCCTCGCCCGCGTCGAGGCGCTCCTTGATCTTGGCGTGCGCGATGTCACGGGCCACGACCAGCGGGCCGGTGAGCGAGAGCCGGGTCTTGACCGGGTACTTGGTCAGTTCGGCGAGGATGTCGTCCATCGGCTGGTTGAGGTCGATCCTGACGACGTCGCCGTCGGCCTCGAGGTGCTCGTCCGTCGTCTCCGGCAGGAACCGCGCCGGGTCCGTCTCCAGCTGCTCAAGGAAGACACCCTCAGCGGTGATCTTCGCGACCGCCTGACGGTCGGCGGAGCAGGACACGGCGATGGCGACGGGGCACGAGGCACCGTGCCGCGGCAGGCGCACGACCCGCACGTCATGGCAGAAGTACTTCCCGCCGAACTGCGCCCCGATCCCGATCTTCTGCGTCAGCTCGAAGACCTTCTCCTCCAGCTCCTTGTCCCGGAACCCGTGCCCGAGCGGCGAGCCCTCGGCCGGGATCTCGTCCAGGTAGTGCGCGGAGGCGTACTTCGCGGTCTTGAGGGCGTATTCCGCGCTCGTACCGCCCACCACGATCGCCAGGTGGTACGGCGGACAGGCGGCCGTACCCAGCGAACGGATCTTCTCCTCCAGGAACTTCATCATGGAGGCCTCGTTCAGGACGGCCTTCGTCTCCTGGTACAGGAAGGACTTGTTGGCGGAGCCGCCGCCCTTCGCCATGAACAGGAACTTGTAGGCGCCGCCGTCGGTGGCGTACAGCTCGATCTGCGCGGGGAGGTTCGAGCCGGTGTTCTTCTCCTCCCACATGGTGAGCGGAGCCATCTGCGAGTACCGGAGATTGAGCCTGGTGTACGCGTCGTAGATGCCGCGCGACAGGGCTTCCTCGTCCCCGCCCTGCGTCAGCACGTTCTGCCCGCGCTTGCCCATCACGATCGCCGTACCGGTGTCCTGGCACATCGGCAGGACGCCCGCCGCCGCGATGTTCGCGTTCTTCAGCAGGTCGAGGGCGACGAACTTGTCGTTGCTCGACGCCTCGGGGTCGTCGATGATGCGCCGCAGCTGGGCGAGGTGGGCGGGGCGCAGGTAGTGCTGGATGTCGTGGATGGCCTCCTCGGCCAGCTTGCGCAGCGCCTCCGGCTCCACCTTGAGGAACGTCCGACCGTCGGCCTCGAAGGTGGAGACACCCTCGGAGGTCACCAGCCGGTACGGGGTGGTGTCCTCTCCCATGGGGAGCAGATCGGTGTACGCGAACTCAGGCATGTCGCCCATTCCTCACTCGACAGACAGCGGCTGGCCTCCGTTGGCAGCGTCCACCAGCGTAGAACCTGCCACTGACGGCGAGCTTGTGAGGTAGGGCTCAGTTCCGCGACTCCGCGGCTCCGCGACTGTCCGCGGCCGCCGAGCGAACCCCTGCAGGGGGTATCGCGATCTATCGTGTTTCGGTACGCTGCTGCCGTGGACCTTCAGAAGCAGACCGCACCCGCTGCCGCCACCGAGCTACGCGCGTCCGACGCCGATCGCGACCGGATCGCCGACATCCTGCGCGAGGCCCTGGCCGAGGGCCGCCTCACCGCCGACGAGCACGCCGAGCGCGTCGAGGGCGTGCTGGCCGCCAAGACGGTCGGCGAACTGGACGTCTTCATACGGGACCTGCCCGCCGCCCACCAGCGCCGCGCCCCCCACATCCCGGCCGCAGGCCGCCCCGCCCCGGTCGCGATCCCGGCCGACCCCGACGAGAACGTGGTCGCGGTCTTCAGCAGCGCCGTCCGCCGGGGCCGCTGGCGCGCGGGCCGCCGTATCCATGCGTACGCGATCTTCGGCAGTGTGGAGATAGACCTCAGCGAGGCGCTCTTCGAGTATCAGCAGGTCGTGATCAGAGCGATCTCGTTCTGCGGCAGCGTCGACGTCCGCGTTCCGGAGAACGTCTCGCTGCGCGGCACCGGCGGCGGTGTGCTCGGCAGCTTCGAGGTGGACCACCTGGACGCGGAGGACCCCGAGGCGCCGGTCGTCCAGGTCGACGGCTGGGCCGTGCTCGGCAGCATCGACGGCCGGCCGAAGCGGGGCAAACTCGTCGCGGACATTCTCGACCGTGTTCAGCGCGGCGTCGACAAGAGCACCAGGAGTTTGCGCAAGCATTTGGATCGTTGACGGTTGTGAATCGAACCGATTCCTCTCCGCCTCCAGGGCTCTCCCGGCTGCCGCGCGACGGCGCGCAGGACCCCCCGAAATCCAGCGGTTCGGAACTGACTGCATAGGCACGCGCACAGCGGGTAGACCTTGCTGCATCGTCTCTCGCTCGCGAAGCCGTCGTCAGGAGTAGACCGTGCTGCAACCGCCGCATTCGTCCCTGCAGGTAGCTGCCGTTCCGGCCCAGCGGGTGCCAGTGCGAGACAGGGACCAAGACGCCCCGTGGCACACCGAGGCCGTGTGCCGCCGCGACGAGGCCGGCCTGTTCTTCGCCCCGTCCAAGGAGCCCACCGCGGCCCGCCTCTCCCGCGAGGAGGCGGCCAAGCGAGTCTGTGCCCGCTGCCCGGTCATGGTCGAGTGTCGCGAACACGCCCTCCTCCAGCCCGAGCCCTACGGCGTCTGGGGCGGCCTCACCGCGGCGGAGCGCCGAGTGGTCCTGGCCAGGCGCCGCCGCCGCGAAATGGAACTGAAGAAGGCGGCGAGGACGGCGAACCGGATAGCGCAGGCGGGCTGAGAAGCAAAAAAACAAGGCGCCCCCTCCGCACCGGGGGCGCCTTATTGGCTGCGCATTTCAGTCAGGGGCGCGGGTGACCCCCCAGGGGCGCGGGGAACTGCGCGACAAACCACGACGCATCCGCAGCCGCCGAAAACCCGCAGTCCCCCAGCCGATAGGCGCTATTTCACTTCGCCCTGTCGAAGTCGATCGCGCTGTAAGCCCGCAGCTTGCTCAGTCGATGCTCGGAATCGATCCGCCGCACCGTCCCCGACTTCGACCGCATCACGATCGAGTCGGTCGTGGCGGTCTCCGACCGGTACCGCACACCCCGCAGCAACTCACCATCGGTGATCCCGGTCGCGACGAAGAACACGTTGTCCCCGGCGACCAGGTCATCGGTCATCAGTACCCGGTCCAGGTCGTGCCCGGCGTCGATCGCCCGCTGCCGCTCCTCGTCGTCCTTGGGCCACAGTTTGCCCTGGATGGTCCCGCCGAGGCACTTCACGGCACACGCCGAGATGATCCCCTCCGGCGTACCGCCGATACCCAGCAGCATGTCGACGCCGGTGCCCTCACGCAGCGCGTAGATCGACCCCGCGACATCTCCGTCGGAGATCAGCTTGATGCGCGCACCCGCGTCCCGGATCTCCTTGATGATGCCCTCGTGCCGGGGCCGGTCGAGGATGACGACGGTGACGTCCTCGGGCGTCGACCGCTTCGCCTTCGCGACCCGGCGGATGTTCACTTCCACGGGAGCGTTGATGTCGACGAAGTCGGCGGCCTCGGGACCGGTGACCAGCTTGTCCATGTAGAAGACGGCCGACGGGTCGAACATGGACCCCCGGTCGGCGGCCGCCAGCACGGAGATGGCGTTCGGCATGCCCTTCGCGGTCAGGGTGGTCCCGTCGATCGGATCGACGGCGATGTCGCACTCGGGACCGGTCCCGTCGCCGACCCGCTCCCCGTTGAAGAGCATCGGTGCTTCGTCCTTCTCGCCCTCACCGATGACGACGACGCCGTTCATCGACACGGTGTGGACGAGGGTCCGCATGGCGCGCACCGCGGCACCGTCGGCGCCGTTCTTGTCGCCGCGCCCGACCCAGCGGCCCGCGGCCATCGCCGCGGCTTCGGTCACGCGGACCAGCTCCAGGGCGAGGTTGCGGTCGGGGGCTTCGCTGGGTACCTCGAGCTCGGTCGGCAGATGATGATGATTCTCGGTCATCGGAGCGCACCTTTCTGATACGACGACGGCCGGATGAGGGTGACGGCCCTGACTCTATCCCCGGGTGGGCAGAATGAGCAGGGGGCCCCACGGATGAGCAGGCCGGGGCACCTGCGACGATAGGGGGCGTGGCAGGTTCGAACGGCAAGCAGAAGTCGGTCCGGAACATGGTCCTCTCCCTCGGGGTGACCGTGCTCGCGGCAGGGGTCATCTATCTCTTCGTTCCCCATGAGGAGGGCGACCCCGACCTCCCGCGCGTCGACTACCGCGTGGAGCTGCTGACGGCCCGCCGTGCGGCGTCCTATCCGGTGGCCGCGCCGCAGGGCCTGCCCGACTCCTGGAAGGCGACCTCCGTCCGCTTCCAGGGTGACGAGTTCGACGCCTGGCATCTCGGCTTCCACACCCCCGACGGGGAGTACGTCCAGATCGAGCAGTCGACTCAGAAGCCGTCGATGTTCCTGGAGGAGGCCACCCAGGGCGCGCGGGAGACCAAGGTCACCCAGAAGATCGGCGACCGGACGTGGACGCGGTACACGGGCGGCCGATACGACGCGCTCGTGTACCGGGAGAAGGGCGCGACGACCGTCGTGGCGGGCACGGGGTCGTTCGAGCAGCTGACGCGGCTGGCGTCGGCGCTGAGGACGGCGTGACCGCGGGCGCGGTGACCGCAGGGACAGCGGCCGCAGGGACGGCGACCGCGAAGACATGACGAAGGCCCCCGGGTTTGCCGCCGGGGGCCTTCGCTGTGCGCGGGGTCCGTCAGACCGTGGTGACGACCTGGTCGAACTCCAGGCGCGGGGAGCGCGGGTACCAGGCGTCGGGGCCCGGCTTGCCGATGTTGACGACCATCAGCGGGGTGTGGTCGTCGTCCAGGAACTCCTTGCGGACGCCCTCGAAGTCGAAGCCGGTCATGGGGCCGGCGGCCAGCCCGGCGGCCCGGACGCCGACGATGAAGTACGCGGCCTGGAGGGCGGCGTTCATGCCGGCGGCGTTCTCACGGGCCGCGCGCTCGCTGAAGAAGACGTCCTTCGCCTGCGGGAAGGCCGGGAAGAGGTGCGGCAGCTCCTCGTGGAACTCGTTGTCCGCGGAGAGGATCGCGACCAGCGGGGCGGTGGCGGTCTTGGCCTGGTTGCCCTCGGCCATGTGCTGCACGAGGCGCTCACGGGCCTCGGCGGAGCGCACCAGGGTGATGCGCAGGGGGGTCTGGTTGAAGGCGGTGGGGCCGTACTTGACCAGGTCGTAGATCGCCTGGACCTGCTCCTCGGTCACCGGCTCGTCGGTGAAGGTGTTCGCGGTGCGGGCCTCGCGGAACAGCAGGTCCTGGGCGGCGGGGTCAAGGACGAGAGACATGCGTGAACCTTCTCGGGTTGGCGTCGTGCGCGTAAACGGACCGGGGACCGGTTTCGCTGTCGACGGTACGCAAGTCAAGTTCAAGTTTCAACAAATGACGGGCTCTGGTGATCCTCTTCACAGTGCCGCCCCGCATCTGCGACACCCGTCGCCGCCCTCGCGCTACGACCGGCCCTCGCCCGCACCGTCTCCCTGCTCCGCCTCGGCCTCGGCCTCCTCGGCGAGCGCCGCGTCCAGGCGTGCCCGCGCACCCTCCAGCCAGCGCCGGCACACCTTGGCCAGCTCCTCGCCCCGCTCCCACAGCGCCAGGGACTCCTCCAGCGTCGTACCGCCCGCCTCCAGCCGCCGTACGACCTCGATCAGCTCGTCGCGGGCCTGCTCGTAGCCCAGTGCCTCTTCCACCTTGCCGGTCATTCGCCCACCCTATGCATCGGCCTGTGCGTCGACGCGTGCGTCGACGCGTACGGAGAACTCACCCTCGGCGACCCGCGCCCGCAGCGCCTCGTCCGCCGTCACCTCGCCCGGGTCGCGCACCACGTGCCCGTCGGACTTCTGCAGCACCGCATACCCCCGCTTCAGGGTCGCCGCGGGCGAGAGTGCCACCACGCGCGCGTGCGTGTGCGTCAGCTCCGACTCGGCCCGGTCGAGGTGGTGGCCCAGGCAGCGGCGCCCGCGGTCGAGGAGCGAGGCCACGTGATCGGCCCGCTCGTCGATCATCCGGTGCGGATCCTCTATCGAGGGCCGCGCGAGGGCGTGGGCGAGCCCGCGCTCCTCCCGCTCGATGAAGGCCTCGACGCATCGCCGGGCGCGGTCGCGCAGCAGCCGTACCCGCTCGTACTCCTCGCCGACGTCCGGTACGACCTTCTTGGCGGCGTCCGTGGGGGTCGAGGCGCGCAGATCGGCGACGTGGTCGAGCAGCGGATTGTCCGGCTCGTGCCCGATCGCGGACACGACGGGCGTACGGCACGCGGCGACGGCCCGGACCAGCTGCTCGTCGGAGAAGGGCAGCAGGTCCTCGACGCTCCCGCCGCCACGGGCGACGATGATGACATCCACGTCGTCGATCTCGTCGAGCTCTTTGACCGCCTGCACGACCTGCGGTACGGCGTGCACGCCCTGCACGGGGACGTTGCGCACCTCGAAGCGGACGGCGGGCCAGCGGTGCCGGGCGTTCTCCAGCACGTCCCGCTCGGCGGCGGAGGCCCGTCCGCAGACGAGGCCGATCAGCTGGGGGAGGAAGGGCAGCGGCTTCTTCCGCTCCGCCGCGAAGAGCCCCTCCGCGGCGAGGGCCTTCTTCAGCATCTCCAGCCGGGCGAGCAGCTCACCGACGCCGACGGGCCTTATCTCGGCGGCGCGCAGGGAGAGCTGGCCGCGCGGGGCGTACCACTCGGGCTTGGCGAGCACGACGACCCGGGCGCCCTCGCTCACCACGTCGGCCACGGCGTCGAACACCTGCCGGTACGCCGTCACGCTCACGGAGATGTCGTACGACGGATCGCGCAGCGTCAGAAACACCACGCCGGCGCCCGGCCGCCGCGACAACTGAGTGATCTGTCCCTCGACCCAGATCGCCCCGAGCCGGTCGATCCACCCCCCGATGAGCCGCGACACCTCACCGACGGGCAGGGGCGATTCGGGCGACGTGTTCACAGCCATGCGCCGAGCGTAACGGCCCCCACCGACAGCACACGGCCAAGCGCCGCTGCCCCGTCGCCACGTCCGCCCCCGTCGTTTCCCACCCCTCACAACTCGCCGTCAGTCTCCCCACCACCCCGTCACCCACGCGATCTCCGACCCCCGGACGCACCCTTACGATGGGGTGCATGACTGCTTCGCCTGGCCGCCGTGTCCTCCTCGCCGCGCCCCGTGGCTACTGCGCGGGCGTGGACCGCGCCGTGATCGCCGTCGAGAAAGCCCTGGAGCAGTACGGCGCTCCGGTGTACGTCCGGCACGAGATCGTCCACAACAAGTACGTCGTGCAGACCCTGGAGAAGAAGGGCGCCATCTTCGTCGAGCAGACGGAGGAGGTCCCGCCGGGCAACATCGTCATGTTCTCGGCGCACGGCGTCGCCCCGACCGTCCACGAAGAAGCCGAGCGCGGCAAGCTGGCCACCATCGACGCCACCTGCCCGCTGGTCACCAAGGTCCACAAGGAAGCCGTCCGCTTCGCCAACGAGGACTACGACATCCTCCTGATCGGGCACGAGGGCCACGAAGAGGTCATCGGCACGTCCGGCGAGGCCCCCGACCACATCCAGCTCGTCGACGGCCCGAAGGACGTCGCCAAGGTCGAGGTCCGCGACCCGTCGAAGGTCGTCTGGCTGTCGCAGACCACCCTCTCCGTCGACGAGACGATGGAGACCGTCGACGCCCTGAAGGAGAAGTTCCCCCGGCTGATCTCCCCGCCGAGCGACGACATCTGCTACGCCACGCAGAACCGCCAGCTCGCGGTGAAGCAGATGGGCGCCGAGGCCGAGCTGGTCATCGTCGTCGGCTCCCGCAACTCCTCCAACTCCAAGCGCCTCGTCGAGGTCGCCAAGCTGGCCGGCGCGCGCGAGGCCTACCTCGTGGACTTCGCGAGCGAGATCGACGAGGCCTGGCTGGAGGGCGTGACGACGGTGGGCGTCACCTCCGGCGCTTCCGTCCCGGAGGTCCTCGTGGAGGAGGTCCTGGAGTGGCTCGCCCAGCGCGGCTACGGCGACGTCGAACTCGTCAAGGCGGCCGAGGAGTCCATCACCTTCTCCCTGCCGAAGGAACTGCGCCGGGACCTGCGCGAGGAGGCGGCGGCGCTGATCGCCGAGCGCACCGGCTCCGGCGACTGAGTCCTCGCGACTGCCGGTCCTCGCCGTCGTGACTGTCAGTCCACCGTCGTAACGTAGGGCCATGCAGATCTTCGGCGTGGACATCGGTGGATCCGGGATCAAGGGCGCCCCGGTGGACCTGGACAAGGGCGACCTCGCTCAGGAGCGCTTCAAGGTGCTCACTCCGCACCCGGCCACGCCCGACGGGGTGGCCGACGGCGTGCAGCAGGTCGTCGAGCACTACGGCTGGGCGGGGCCGGTCGGGCTCACCTTCCCCGGCGTCGTCACCGACGGATCCACGATCCGTACGGCGGCGAACGTCGACAAGAGCTGGATCGACACCGACGCGCGCGCGTTGTTCAGCGAGCGCCTCGGCGGCCTGCCGGTGACGGTGGTCAACGACGCGGACGCGGCCGGCGTCGCCGAGATGCACTTCGGCGCGGGCCGCGACCGCCGCGGCACCGTGATCCTCCTCACGTTCGGCACGGGCATCGGCAGCGCGCTGTTCCTCGACGGCGCCCTGGTCCCCAACACCGAGCTGGGCCACCTCGAACTCCACGGCCACGACGCCGAGAAGCGCGCCTCCAGCAAGGCCAAGGAGGACGAGGAACTGACGTGGGAGCACTGGGCCCACCGCGTCCAGAAGTACCTCGCCCACGTCGAGATGCTGTTCTCTCCGGAGCTGTTCATCATCGGCGGCGGGGTGAGCCGGAAGTCCCACAAGTTCCTGCACCACATCCAGGGCATCAAGGCGGAGATCGTCCCGGCCCAGCTGCAGAACAACGCGGGGATCGTGGGGGCGGCGATGCGGGCGGCGGAGACGGGCCGTTAGGGCCTGTCGGCGGATCAGGCGCCCGCGCGGCGGATCAGGCGGCCTGTCCGGCGGTCACAGCGACCGGCGGCGGGCCGCTGCCCTGCGGGCCAGCACGCGGACCTTTCGCACGGTCACGATGAGACCGGCGAGCAGCGTCCCCCCGTACAGCCACCCGGCCTGCATGGCGAGGGCGGTGAAGAGCTCCATCAGGTGACCGCCGATTCCCCCGCCGTTGTCCGCCACCGGAACCAGCCCCACGGCGAACGCGATGGGCAGGACCACCGGCGCGGTCAGCAGGTCGCCCCTGCGCACCCACACCGCGGTCAGCACACACACCGGCAGGAACAGCACGCTGTACACCGTGAGGGACGCGCCGAACAGCAGCGCGTCGAGGTAGCCGAGCAGGATCATCACGGCACCGCAGAACAGACCGCAGCCCAGGCCGGTGAGCCGGGGGTTGGGGAACCGGGGCGCCGCCTGCGGTGGCGGGGGCGGTCCGGGGCGCCGTACGGCTGCTGCCGCCGCGGCCGCTCCCGGGCGGCGCTGGGCGACGGGTCGGGTGGAGCGGACGGGCCCGTCGGGCCGGGCGGGGCGGGCGGTCCGTGCGGGCCGGCCGGTTCGGGCGGACCGAGCGGGACCGCTCCCTTCGCCCGCGAACCCCCCTTCCCCCCTCATCGATCTGTCCCCACCCCGCGCCATACGACCCTCACCCCGCCCGAATCCGCCCTCACCCCGCGCCGCCTGCGGCGGCAACGGCGGTGACGTGCCGCGCCGCGATCCGTACCTGTCCGCCCGCGCCCTGTGTTGTTCCACTGGACCAACTTAGGTCGGCTTATGTGCCGAATCGGCCCTCAGACACGCCCGGGGGGCGGACCTTGGCCAGGTGTTCGGTACGACGCCGGGGCGGGGCCCGGCACGCCGTAGACTGGTGGATCGGCCCGTGCATCTGCGTCGAAGATCGATCTGTATCGAAGATCGAAGAAGGACCGGGCCCCAGCCCAGCCCCTGAAGTCCTCTCACGTACGGGAAGTCGCAACGTGTCGCTCACGATCGGAATCGTCGGTCTGCCGAATGTCGGCAAGTCGACCCTGTTCAACGCCCTGACCAAGAACGACGTGCTGGCGGCCAACTACCCGTTCGCCACGATCGAGCCGAACGTCGGCGTCGTGGGCGTCCCGGACGCGCGCCTGACCAAGTTGGCCGAGATCTTCGGTTCCCAGAGGATCCTCCCGGCGACCGTCGACTTCGTCGACATCGCGGGCATTGTGCGCGGTGCGAGCGAGGGCGAGGGCCTGGGCAACAAGTTCCTCGCGAACATCCGTGAGTCCGACGCCATCTGCCAGGTCATCCGCGCCTTCAAGGACGAGAACGTCGTCCACGTCGACGGCAAGGTCTCGCCGAAGGACGACATCGAGACGATCAACACCGAGCTGATCCTCGCCGACCTCCAGACCATCGAGAAGGTCCTGCCGCGCCTCCAGAAGGAGTCGCGGATCAAGAAGGACGTCGCACCCAAGGTCAAGGCGGTCGAGGAGGCCAAGGAGATCCTGGAGAAGGGCGACACGCTCTTCGCGCACGGCATCGTCCAGGGCACCGAGCGCAACGAGCTCCTGCACGACCTGCACCTCCTCACCACCAAGCCCTTCCTCTACGTCTTCAACGTCGACGAGGACGAACTGATCGACGAGGACTTCAAGAACGAGCAGCGCGCCCTGGTCGCCCCCGCCGAAGCGATCTTCCTCAACGCCAAGCTGGAGGCGGACCTCGCCGAGCTCGACGAGGCGGACGCGATGGAGCTGCTGGAATCGGTCGGCGCCGAGGAGCCCGGCCTCGCCACCCTTGCCCGCGTCGGCTTCAACACCCTCGGCCTGCAGACCTACCTCACGGCCGGCCCCAAGGAATCCCGCGCCTGGACCATCAAGAAGGGCGCCACCGCCCCCGAGGCCGCCGGTGTCATCCACACCGACTTCCAGAAGGGCTTCATCAAGGCCGAGGTCATCTCCTTCGCCGACCTGGTGGAGACCGGCTCGGTCGCGGAGGCCCGCGCGAAGGGGAAGGCGCGCATGGAGGGCAAGGACTACGTGATGCAGGACGGGGACGTCGTGGAGTTCCGCTTCAACGTCTAGGTCAGAAGGGGTCCGGCTCATCGGGGGCGGGCCCCTTGGCTGTCCGGCCTTGTACGGGGGCATGTTGCTAACATCGCTGTTACTAACAGTGGTGTTAGTTTTTTGTCTCCTGTCGGGTATCGGTGAAGGGCGGCAGTCATGGTCGAGTTCGTCGGTCGCCGGCCGGAGCTGGCGACGCTGGAGCGTGAGCTGCACAAGGTCGCCGCGGGGGTCGGCGGGGAGCGGCCGGGCCGGTGCGTGATGCTGCGTGGGCGGCGACGGGTGGGCAAGTCGCGGCTGGTCGAGCGGTTCGTCGAGCGTTCCGGGGCGCCGTTCTTGTTCTACGCGGCCACCGGTGCGTCCGCCGGGGACGATCTGGCGCGGCTGGCCCGGGACGCCCGGGTCTCGACGCTTCCGCTGGCACAGCTGGTGGCCGCCGCGCGGCCGGAGAGCTGGGATGCCGCGTTCGATGTCCTGGCCGCGGCGCTCCCCGCCGACCGGGCGAGCGTGCTGGTCATCGACGAGGTGCCGTATCTGATGGATGCCGACGGCGCCTTCGAGGGGATGCTGCAGCGGGCCTGGGACCGGGTGCTGGAGACCAAGCCCGTCCTGCTCGTCCTCATCGGCTCGGACCTGTCGATGATGGAGGCGCTGAACAGCTACGGACGTCCCTTCCACCAGCGCGGTCGGGAGATGGTGCTCGGGCCGCTGAACCCGGCCGAGGTGGGGCGGATGCTGGGGCTGGACGCGGCGGAGGCCTTCGATGCCGCGCTGGTCACCGGCGGGCTGCCGCTGATCTGCGCGGAGTGGCCGCACGGCGCGGGCCTGTGGGACTTCCTCGGCGAGGCGCTGAACGACCCGGTCTCGGCCCTGCTGGTGTCGGCCGAACGCTCGCTGGCCGCGGAGTTCCCGCCGCAGGCCCAGGCCCGTACGGTGCTGGCGGCGATCGGCAGTGGCGAGCGGACCTTCACCAACATCGCCCGCGCGGCCGGCGGGATCGCGGCCACCCCGCTGCAGCGGGCGCTGGAACTGCTCACGGAGAAGAGGATCATCGCCGCCGAACTCCCCGTGTCCCCGCGGCCGTCGAAGGACCGCCGCTACCGGGTGGCCGATCCCTACCTGCGGTTCTGGCTGCACCTTCTCGGCCCCTCCATGGAGGAGATCGAGCGGGGACGGGGCGATCTGACCCTGGCGCGGATCCGGGAGAACTGGACCAGCTGGCGCGGGCGGGCCGTCGAGCCGCTCGTCCGCGAGGCGCTCGCCCGGACGCTGCCCGACGACCGGCTGCCCGCGGCACCCGCGGTGGGCGGCTACTGGACGCGCACCAACGACGTGGAGATCGACATCGTCGGCGCGGACCGCGCCCCCGTCGCCAAGGAGCTGCTCTTCGTCGGCTCCGTCAAGTGGCTGGAGCGGTCCCCCTTCGACCGGCACGACCTGGCAGCCCTCCACCGCCACCGGGCTGCTCTCACCGCCGAGCCCCTCCCGGTCGTGGCGGTCTCACGCAGCGGTGTCGACTGCCCTGGACTCGATGCCGCCTACGGCCCCGGCGATCTGCTGAGCGCTTGGCCGCTGTGAGCGGCGGCATGCGTCGGCGTCCCAGGGCCGGTTCGGCGCTCGGGCGTGAAGGTGAAGTCGCTGGAGAGCCTGCCGCTCAGCCGGACCGCCGACACGAGCTTCCCGTCCGTGAGCAGTCTTTCCACCGCGGCCCGTGAAAGACCGCAGCCCTCAGCGATCAGCCGCACCGGCCGGACAGGGATCGGCGCCGCGAAGCGGACCGAGACGTCGATCACCTCCCGGCCCAGGTGATCCGATCCGCCGGTGTCGAGGCGCCGGGCGCCCGCCCAGTCGAGGGCGATGCGAGGAGCCGGGCGTCGATGAGCCTGTGACAACGACGGCGAACGAGAGGCAGGCAGACAGGTTCGACCATCAGCGGTTTTCGGCGCGACAACTTGCCGGTCCACGCCGGGAGATGAGGAACTCGGTCCCCCTGCTATGGTGCGCCGATGCCATCGATCAAGCAGTTCCAAGTCACCATCGACTGCGCAGAACCTGCGCGCCTCGCCGGCTTTTGGTGCGAGGTGCTGGGCTATGTCGTACCGCCGGTCCCGGAGGGGTTTGCCACGTGGGAGGACTACCATCGCTCGCTGCCGCCCGAGGACCAGGTCGTCTACTTCGGATGCAGTGATCCCACCGGTGTGGGCCCGCGCCTGCTTTTCCAGCGCGTTCCCGAAGGGAAGGTCGTCAAGAATCGGGTGCATCTCGACGTGCGGGTCGGCACCGGTCTCGTGGGTGACGAGCGCCTCGCCGCTCTGGAGGCCGAATGCGCACGACTGGTCGCGCTCGGTGCGGTACACGTACGAACGCTGCTTGCCGATGAAGAGAACGAGTCCTGCATCCTGATGCAGGACATCGAGGGCAACGAGTTCTGCCTCGACTGAGCCTCCACCGCGCCGGTGCAGCAGGAGACCGCCCTCCTGGCTTGCACCAGGGGTGCCACCGCTGCCACCCCTGCCGCCGGTCGGGGCCCGCGTACCGGCGGTGCTGCCGGGACCGCCGCCGAAGGGCCCATCGCCAGCGCTTCACGAAGCTGCCGGAGCCCCCACTGCTGCTGCCGACACCTCCGGCGCGACACCCGCCCCGCCCAGAGCGAGAAGGGCATTGCCGCCACCCCGCCACCGCCGCCGGCTCTGTTCATCGCACGCCGGTTCATCAAGACCCGCGCCACCTGACAGGGCTGTGCAGCTGCCCCTACGACGGTCAGCCCCGGGACACCAAGGGCGGGACCGAATGTCTGGGCACCGCCGTCTTCCACGCGGCGGACGGGAACCTGGACGACCTGGACCTGTCCGGTGTGGACTTCGCCTTCTACAACCACTTCCCTTCCCACCTGACCTCCGGCAACTGGAAGGTGGGCCTGGTCGTGGACTCCGCCGCGAGCAGCGAGGAGACCGGAGGGGCCGGCACGGGACGCGCCTGAGCCAGGCCGTGTGTCAGTGCGTCACATGCCGTCCATCGACGGCATCGAGTCCTGCAGGCCCGGAAGCAACCAGTCCTGGGACAGGGCGAGTCCGGCCAGGACGAGGAGGACGAGGCCCGCGACACGGGAGAGCGCCGGGCCGCGGGGCCACAGTTTCTCGACGAAGATCAGCACGGCCAGCCCCGCCATGGCCGCCACGTTCATCACACCGAGCGGGATCAGGACGACCATGAGCCCGGCGCAGCAGCCGACGCAGTAGGCGCCGTGATGGGCGCCCACCCTCAGGTCGCGGGCCGGACGCCGGTAGCCGGCGTAGTGCATCAGGTGGCTCATGGGATTGCGGCAGTGGCGCAGGCACACGTTCTTGAGGGGACCGAGCTGATACAGACCCGCGAGCAGGAACGCGGTGAAGCCGATCCAGCGCCCGGCGGTCGGGTGATCGGCCACCAGATCACCGGTGAGGGCGAGGGCCGCGTAGGCGAGCGCCCCGAAGGCGGTCCACATCACCAGGTACCCGCCGACGAACTCGGCGGTGCGCACCGCCCGGGTCCAGCCCGAGGACTGGCGGCCGATCCCCCGTACCCAGGTGATGGCCACCGGCGCCATGGACGGCAGCATCATGGCCGCCATCATCGTCACCCACAGCAGCAGGAACAGCGGCAGGGCCATCCCCATCGTGCCGGGCTCGACCCCCATGTCCCGGGCCTGGCCGATGGTGAGCGCCCACGCGGGAGCGGCGATCAGGACGACGAGGAGCCAGGCGGCCGCGAGATCACGCTTCGGCAGCAGCCCCCCGCCGGCTCCGGTCGGCGCAGGTGACCGGGTGGGCGCGAGCTCGAAGGGCCGGGTGATACGCATCGGCATGGCCTCCCGCGGACACTTCCAGGAGAGCACGCCTCGAACCGCGACGCGACCGGTCGGCGCACACTGGAACTGAGTCCCCGCGATCCCGGGAGCGACCCGGGACATGGGCTCGCACTCCGCACGGGTCTTCGGGCCCGGAAGGAGGGAAGCAAGATGACAGAGCAGGTGACCACCGGAACACGCTGGCATCTGGCCGGCGACTGGTTCGACGTCTGCAAGTGCGCCATACCCTGCCCGTGCACCTTCGCGCAGCCTCCCACTTACGGTGACTGCGAAGGCGTGATGGCCTGGCACATCCGGGAGGGCAACTTCGGCGACGTGAGTCTCGACGATCTCAACGTCCTCATACTCGCCTCCTTCACGGGCAATGTCTGGGCCCGCGAGCACACGGATCCGTATGCCGCGGTCTTCCTCGACGAGCGGGCGGACCAGGGGCAACGCGACGCACTCGGGGCGATCTTCGGCGGCGCGGCCGGCGGCTGGCCCGCGCAGTTCCTTGAGGTCTTCGGCCCTGAGATGCGGGGCATGGACACCGCCTCCATCCAGGTGGAGGTCGACGAGGACCTCGGGACCTGGCGTGCCGAGATTCCCGGACGCGTGGCGGCGAGCGCCGAGGCGCTCACGGGACCGACCACGCCGGAGGGCGTACGGGTGCAGGTGCACGGCGCGCCCGGTGCGGAGGTGGGGCCGGGGCAGGTCGCGACCTGGGGACGGGCCACGACCGACCGTGTCGACGCGTTCGGCTTCTCCTGGGAACGCTCGGGAAAGTCGAGCAAGCACTTCCCCTTCGACTGGAGCGGCCCGGACTGAGCGTCCGGCACAGTGATCGGTGCAGTGAGTGTGCGGAGTGAGTGGCGCAGTGAGCGGGGTCAGCCGCCGCTGACCCTTCGACACGCCTCCGCATAAGCCCGCACCAGCGGCCTGCCCTCGTCCTCCCTGCGCCAGGCCAGCGCGTAACGGCTCGGCGAGAGGCCTCGCACCGGGCGCGTCACCACTCCGCCCAGGGTGATCAGCGGTGCGTTGCCCGTCGCCACCAGGCAGATCCCGAGGCCGGCGACCAGGGATTCGTACGTCTCCTCCGTGCTCGCGATCTCCGCCCCGATGTGCGGCGGCCGGCCTCCCCGCTCCTCCAGCGCCAGCCAGTAGTCGCGCAACGGCCCCGCACTCGCCGGCAGGGCGAGGAACGGCTCGTCGAGCAGGTCCGAGAAGTCGATCTCCGGGCGGGAGGCCAAGGGGTGGGCGTCCGGGAGAGCGACCAGGCGCGGCTCCCGCGCCACCACCGTCCACGCGTAGCGGTCGGCGCCGGGCAGGGGCAGCCAGACGAAGGCCACGTCCGCGTCGCCGTCCGCCAGGCCCGCCGTCGGGTCCTCCCAGCTCACCTGGCGCAGCCGCAGGACCGTGTCCGGGTGCGCGGCGGTGAAGCGGGAGCGGATCGCCGGGAGCAGGCCGCCGCGGCCCGGGCTGGTGCTCATCCCGACCACCAGCGTGCCGCGCGCCGCGACCCGGGCCGCCTCCAGCGCCGCCGCCCCCTGCGACCAGGCGTCCAGCACCCGTCGGGCGTGCGGCAGCAGCGCCGCGCCGGCCTCGGTGAGCGTGACGCCCCGCGGCTCACGGCGGAACAGCTCCACGCCCAACTGCCGCTCCAGCGCGCGTACTTGCTTGCTGAGGGCGGGCTGTGAGACGTAGAGCCGTTCGGCCGCGCGGGTGAAGTGCAGTTCCTCGGCCACCGTCAGGAAATAGCGCAGGTCGCGCACATGAACGTCCATGGGCATAACCATCGGTTATCAGCGTGGGTCTTGGACGCGCAACCGGCAGGGGCAGCAGGCTTGTTCATGCGGGACGACGCGACCGCGACCACATGATGACAAGGAGCTGTCATGAACAAGGTTTGGCTGATCACCGGCGCGAGCAGCGGCTTCGGGCGGGCCATCGCGGAGGCGGCCCTCGCCGAGGGGGACGTGGTGGTGGGGGCGGTACGGCGGCCCGAGGGGCTGGACGATCTCGTGGCCGCCCATCCCGATCAGGTGGAGGCGCTGCGGCTGGACGTCGGCGACACGGGGGCCGCCGAGGCCGCCGTACGGGATGTGATCGCTCGGCACGGACGGATCGACGTGCTGGTCAACAACGCGGGCCGCACCCATGTGGGCGCCTTCGAGGAGACAACCGAGGACGAGCTGCGCAAGCTGTTCGATGTGCATGTCTTCGGGCCCGCCGCCCTCACGCGTGCTGTGCTGCCGCACATGCGTGAGCGGCGGGCCGGAGCCATCGTGCAGATGAGCAGCATGGGCGGGCAGATGTCCTTCGCGGGCTTCTCGGCGTACAGCGCCACCAAGTTCGCGCTGGAGGGCATGTCCGAGGGGCTCGCGGACGAGGTCGCCGAGTTCGGCATCAAGGTGCTGATCGTCGAGCCGGGTTCCTTCCGTACGGCGCTGTTCGAGACCGGGCGGGCGGGGGCCAGCACGGACAGTGGCCTGTATCCCAAGGTGAGCCAGACCCGGGGCTTCGTCTCCGGCGGCGACGGCACCCAGCCCGGGGATCCGGCCAAGGCGGCGGCGGTCATCCTGGCCGCGCTGGAGGACGACCGCACACCGCTGCGGCTGCCGCTCGGCGATGACGGCGTTACGGCGGTTCTCGGCCATCTCGATCAGGTTCGCGAGGATGTCGCCGCGTGGGAGAAGAGCGCGCGGGCGACCGCCTTCGACGAGTGAGGCCGAGCACGGACGGATCTCGCCCCCGCCGCCCCTACCCGTCCCATCCCCAGGGGCGCTGCCCCTTCGACCCCGGTCCCTGGGGGCCTGCGGCCCCCAGACCCCCGCTTCGGCCCTGAAGGGGCCTCGTCCTCAAACTCCCCCAGAGGGGGCACCCCCAGACGGGCTGGATTACGGGGGCCGGCGTCGAGGGGTGGCCGTTCGTGCTCGAACGCCGGACGGGCTGGATTACGCGGGCGGGTAGCGCACAGGTCGGGTTCAGGTCGTCCACGCGGTCAGGAGGGCTGCTGCGCGGCGGGGTGTCGGGCGGTCGGACCGGTCCAGGTGGTCGGCGACGCGCAGGAGTGCTCCGAGCAGGGACGGATCGCGTGCCTGGACGCAGAGCGCCAGCAGCGGATCGAGCTGGTCGCTCCATGCCGCCCGTACGGAGGCGGGGGCGGTCCGGGCGCTCGCGGACACCTCGCGGGCCCAGGCGCGGATCTCGACGGGATCCGCGCACGGCAGGGGCGGGACGCCGCCCACAACGGGGCTCTGCCCTGTACGGCCCTGGCCGCGATGTCTCCGTACGGCCGCGGCGAGCACCGCCGCGGTCGTGGTGTGGTAGCAGGTCCCGAAGAGGTACGCGGCGGCCTTGTCGCCGCTGAGGCCGGCCAGGGCCTCGGGACGGTGCACCGGGCTGGGCAGGGCGCCGTCGGGCCGTGCCGCGCCGGCCAGCACGTTCCAGCCCGCGTGGGTCAGCGGGGTCGTGCCGTGCCCCTCGTCCAGCGCCGCCGTGCACAGCAGCAGCTCGGCCAGGAGGTCCAGGCTGCCGCGGGCGAGGTGCACGCCGAGCAGGACGCGTACGGCCTCCCGCAGCCGGGCCGCCGTCCCGTGCCCGCCGAGCGTGAGGCTGTGGTGGCCGAAGTCGGTGGCGTAGAAGACGACATGGGTGAGGGCGTAGGTCTCGCTCTCGCTGAGCTGGAGGACATCCGGTCCGAGAGCGGCGATGCTCTCGCCGAGCAGCGCGCCGGGCCGGGGCAGCGACGGAGGGGCGCCGAACCCGCCCCGGTCGGCGAAGTAGCGGAGTTCGATGCGATTCAGGGCCGGTTTGTACGGCAGGGCATGACCGCCCGCGTCCGCCGCGAGCAGTGCCTCGCACACCGTGCGCCGCGCGGGCTGGGGCCGGCCGAGCAGCTCCAGCAGGCCGATCAGGTTGAGGTGGTACGGGAAGTACGCGTCGGCGCGGCGCAGCCCGTCGTCGAAGGACGGGTCGGCGGCCACCCGCTCGGCGAGGTCGAGCGCGTCCGTCGCCAGTGGTGCCGCCTTGGACAGGACGCCCGCGCGGTCCAGGACCCGGATCAGGCCGAGGAGTTCCAGGAGGGGACCGGGCCGGAAGGGGCGGCGGGGCAGGAACTGCTCCCAGCGCCCGGGCTCGAACCACTCCAGCTGCGCCTCGATCCAGTGCAGCCCGCCCGCCAGGACCCGCTCCGCCGCCTCGTCCTCACCGAGCCCCACATGACCGGCCGCGTCCGTCCGCGCATGCGGGGGCAACGGAGCCCAGCTCACCGCACCCTGCGAGCCCGCACCCGTGCTCCGGCTCATCGCGCGCTCCGTACCCGCAGCACCGCCAGCACCCCCGCCAGAATCCCTGCGAGCGCCCCCAGATCCACCCACCACGGCAGCAGCCCGCCGCCGCCCAGCAGGGTCTGTCGGGCCAGGTCGACGGCGTACGTCATCGGGTTGGCGTGCATGATCCAGGCCAGCCAGGTGGGGGCGTCCTGGGCGCTGAAGACGGAGCCGGAGAGGAACAGCATCGGGAACATGGCCAGTTGCACGGCGGCCTGGAGGGTCTGCACCCGCTTGATGACGGTGGCGAGGCACAGGCCGATGACGCTGAACACCACCGCGGTGAGCGCGTAGACGCCGACCGCCGCGACGAACCGGCCCGGCGTCGGCTCGATCCCGGTCAGCGGCGAGAAGGCGAGCATCACGACGCTCTGCACGGTCACCAGCCCCGCCCCGGCGGCCACCTTGCCGAGCGGCAGGCAGATCCGCGGCACCGGGGCGACGAGGAGCTCGCGCAGGACGCCGTACTCACGGTCCCAGGCATACGTCTGGCCGGAGGCCACCCCGATCGACACGACCTGGATGGCGATGATCCCCGGGTAGACGTACGCGCTGAACGAGACCGGGCCGACCGAGCCGATCATGCCGTTGAAGCCGACGGCGTAGACAAGGACGAAGAACAGGATCTGCACGCCCTGGCTGACGAGCATCCCCGGCTTCTTGACCTGGCGCAGCAGGTCGCGGTGGGCGATGACGCCGACGGCGCGCAGCGCGACGGTCAGCCGTCCCTCCTCGACGGCGGCGGGGGCGGTGGGAGCGGCGGTTGCGGTCACGGCGTGCTCACCCTCTCCTGTCGGCCGGGGCCCTCCGGTTCGGACGCGGCCGCCAGATAGACGTCGTTCATGGACGGATGGCGGACGGCGACGGTCAGGCCGGGCACGTCGAGGGCGCGGACCACTTCCGCGATGCGGGCCTCCGGGTCGGCGCAGTGCACCGCGACACCGCCGGGCTCGATCAGCGGGTCGAAGCCCGCGGCACGCAACTGGCGGGCGGCGGCCTCGTCGTCCGCACAGCTCACCACGATCCGGGAGGAGTCCAGACTGCTCTTGAGCCCGGCCAGGCCGCCCTGCCGGACGACCCGTCCCTTCTGCAGGATGACGATCTCGTCGGCGTACTCGGCCTCGTCCATGTAATGCGTCGAGTACAGGACGGTGACGCCCAGGCGGTCGCGCAGGCGCAGCAGGTCGGCCCAGACGGTGGCGCGGGCGGCCGGGTCCAGGCCGTTGGTGGGCTCGTCGAGGATGATCAGCCCGGGGCGGTGGAGCAGGGCGCGGGCGATCTCCACCCGTCGCGCCAGGCCGCCGGACAGCTCCTCGACCGGCTGCCGGCGGCGGTCGGTGAGCCCGAAGAGGTCCAGCATGAGGCCGATGCGGGCCCGGGCGTCGGCCCGCTTCATGCCGAACAGCCGCGCGTGGAACCACAGGTTGCGCTCCACGGACAGCTCCTTGTCCAGGGTGCGTTCCTGGAAGACGAGCCCGAGCCGGCGGCGGGCGGCCATGGGGGCCGACAGCACGTCGTGGCCGAAGATGCGGACCGTGCCCGCGTCCGGCCGCGAGGCCGTCGACAACACGCCCAGCAGGGACGACTTGCCGGCGCCGTTGGGGCCGAGGAGCGCGGTGATACGGCCCGGGGGAGAGCTGACGGACACGCCGTCCACGGCGCACACCTTGCCGTAGCGCACGACGAGGTCGGTCAGTTCGAAGGCCGGTGCGGCGGATGCCGCCACGTCTGACACGTCGATTCCCTCCAGCGGTTCAGGCCAGTCCCAGCGTGCGGTCCCACGGCAGCGGTCCCGGGTCCACCGGCAGCAGCGACAGGGCGACGCCGGCCGCGCCTTCGAGCATCCCGGCCGTGTTCACGGCCCGGTGGGGGACCGGTGAGTGCGCGGCGGCCGGGAAGCGCATGAGGTGGCGGAAGCCGAAGGGTGCCTCCTCGTCGGCGCACTGGAGGACCTTCTCCGTCAACCGGGCGCGCCCGGCGAGCAGTTCGGGGTCGTCGGCGGCCTGCGCGACGCGGGCCACGACCCGCAGCAGCCCCGCGTAGCCGTGGCAGACGGTGGCGCCCTCGATCGCCCAGAGCGACTCGTCCCGGCGCAGCGCCGCGCGCAGGGCGTCCACGGCGGCCGTGCGCCACAGCGGCCGGTCCAGGACGGTCCCGGCGTGGAAGAGGGCAGCGGCGACCCCTGGAGCGCCGTAGCACCAGGCGGTGCGGGTGAACAGCTCGCGCGGCCGCTCGGGCGCCAGTTCGTCGTCCCAGCTCACCCGGGCCGGCCAGTAGGCCCCGGCCGGGTCGTGCAGCGTCCAGCCCAGCAGCCAGTCGGCGACGCGGTCCACGGCCTCGACCAGCCCGGGGATTTGGTGTCCGGCCTCGTACGCCGAGCAGAGCACCGTGAGCGGTCCGGCGATGCCGTGCGCCATGCCCAGGTTGAAGTCCCCGCGCGGATACATCCGCCGGTCCCGCTTGCCGAGCTGGAGCTCCGAGGGCACCCACCAGCCGGGGATCTCGTGGCCGTCGATCCGGACGGGCTCGGTGAGCCGCACGAGATGACGGAGGGAACCGGCCAGCGCTGTCTCCACCTCGGGACCGGTCTCGGCGGGGTCGGCCGCCGCGTCCAGCAGCAGCCGGGTCGTCCCCGACACCCCGTTGATCAGGTCGTACGCCGCCCAGTCGACGCCCCTGCCGCCGCTCGCGGCACGGTCGCGGAAGGTGCGCAGCCGGGTCAGCTGGTCCTCGGCGACCCAGGCGGCCAGCTTCCGGCGCAGCGCACCGTAGTGCCCTTCGGGGCCCGCGCAGCTCTGGGCGGCGGCGAGCAGGGCGGCGGGGCCGGAGAACAGACCGCGGCTCGGCGCGGAGTTCATGGCCCGGGCCGCGGCCGCGAGGTGAAGGTGCGCCGTGCGCCGCCAGGCCTCGTCGGTGCGGGCCAGCTCCCCGTACAGCAGGGCGACCCCGGGCAGGCCGTTGGCGAGGGTCATCGGCCCCCACATGACGGAGTCGTAGACGGGGTCGCGGTTGTCGTCACGGGAGGCGACCGCGGCGACCTCCCCGGGGTCGGCGAGCCGGTCGGCGACCAGGGCGACCGCGTCCCGGGTGCTGGGTGTGGTGGTGGTCATGGTGTGTGGCTCCGGCGGTGGGGGTTGTCCTGGACGGCGCCGCCGGCGATGCCGGGTGTGGTCTGCTCGCGGGTGCTGTCGCCGCCGAAGGGGTGGTTGCGGGTCGTGTGCAAGAGGCTGGTGATGGCTCGGCCGTGGGGGGTGTCGGCGGTCTTCCGTGCGGAGTGGGCCGGGCGGTGGGCGGTGTTGCTCGGGGTGTCCGGTGGAGTTTGGGTGGCCGTTTCCGGGGGGTTGGGTGTGGTGGTGGTCATGGCGTGTGGCTCCGGCGGTGGAGGTTGTCCTGGACGGCGCCGCGGGCGATGCCGAGGACGGTCAGCTCGCGGGTGCTCTCGCCGCCGAAGAGGCGGTTGCAGGTCATGTGCAGGAGGCTGCCGACGACCCGGCCCTCGGGGGTGTCGCCGGACTCCCGGACGAGGGCGGCCAGCCGGCGCACGGCCTCGTCGCGGGCGTTCAGCGCGGCCAGGGCCCGGGCTCCCGCGGGGTCGTGGGCGAGGGCGGGCCAGCCTCCGTAGGGGTCGATCAGGCGGCGCCAGTGGGCGGCCCGGGTGCGGAAGGCGGCGGGCAGGTCGCGGCGGGAGCCGGTCATCGAGAGCCACGCCGCCGCCGCGTCGTCCCCGAAGTCCTCGGTGAGCAGGGGGTGCCCGGGCGGCGGAGGGCCGAAGGCGTGGGCCAGCGCGGCGCAGGAGATGACCGCGAGGTCGTCGACGCCGTAGTCGTTCGCCGGGTCCTTGGCCAGGTGCAGCAGGGCCACGGCGGCCTCGCTGTCGTACTGGAACACCCGCTCGGCGAGGCGCTCGGCGGCCGGGCCGCCGTACCGCTCGGTCTCCGGGTCGTACTGCGCGAGTGCGTGGCCGCGCACCAGGCCCTGCCGCTGCCAGCCCGTCAGCAGTTCGCCCACCGCGGGCGCGACCGAACCCCACAGCCGCTCGGGCCGGGCGTCGTGCAGGCGCAGCCGCAGGTGGTGGCCGGCCTCGTCGGTGTAGCGGATGAAGAACCAGCCGTCGCTGCCCTTCTCGCCCGCCAGGCGCACCAGTTCGGGGAGGTGGTCGCGCAGAAGGTCGTCCTGGGCGCGGCTCGATCCGTGCAGCTTGAGGTACAGCCACTCGCCGCCCAGGCCGTGCACGGCACGTTCGGGCTGATGGCGGCCGGCGTACGGCCTCCGCCGGGGCACGCCGGACTCCCGGCGGGTCAGCGGCACGACCAGCTCGACGGTGTGCCCGGCGAGCGGGCTGTCCAGCCACCCCTCGTACTCGCCGGGAACCTCCTGGGCGATCAGATCGGGATGCCGCAGCACCTGGTCGCGCAGCAGCTCGCGGTGCCACACGTCGTCCAGGTCGAGCAGCAGCCGCTGGTCGGTGGTGACGACGAGGACACGGCGCGGCACGTCCCACGCGTCCCGCCACCCGCCGACCGCCCCGTCCCAGTCGGCGCCCCTCGCCTCCCCGGCCCGCTCGCGCAGCTCGTCCAGCCGCCACACGGCGCAGGCCAGCACGAACTCGCCGTACCGCACACGCGGCACGAAGGGCGCGTCGGCCAGCGGCCCCCAGTGCCACGGTTCCCACAGGCGCTGCCCCTCCAGGCCGATCTCCCACAACAGCCGTACCGCGTTGGGTGCTTGGGCCGGGGCGCTGACCATGTTGCCGAGCACGGGCACGATCTCCCGGCCGGTGGGAACGTGGACGGCGGTCAGCCGGTCCAGGGTCGCGCCGATGCCGATGTCCGCCAGGCGCAGCTCCTCCACGCCGGATGCGCCGGATGCGCCGGATACGTCGGACGTGCCGGACGCTCCGGGCAGATCGGGGACGCCGACGGCGATACGGCGGCCGGTCGCCGGGATGGTGTGGGCGAGGTTGGCGGCCCGTCCCGAGCGGGTCCGGAAGGCGAGGTCGACGGCCACGGCGCCCTCGACGTGGACGGGGTTCGCCCTGTGCAGCGCGGCGAACTCCGCCCGCCAGCCGGGGTCGAGGTCGGCGAACCGGGCGAACGTCGACCCGGCCCGGTGCGACCCGGGTGAGGGCGACAGGAAGACCCGGAAGTCCCCGTCGTCCAGCGCCTGGACCGAGGGTGCGACGACCTGCACCGTCACCTCCGCGGAGTTGGGCAGCTCCGCCGGGTCGGCGGTGTCGTGGCACAGCGCGTCGAGGTCCGCGTCACCGATGACGACCTCGCGCCGTCCGCCGCGCTGCGCGGCGGCGACCAGCCGGGCCATGGCGCGGTCCCGGCGGGCGGTGCGCGGAGGATCCGGCGTCGGAACGGGAGGCGTGTCCCCGTTGGGCCAGCCGTAGCCGGCCGGGGCGCCGAGCCCGGTCGACTCGTCGAGGAGTTCGAGGACCGGTACGAGGCGGTCGGCGCCGTAGACGTCGAGGAACCGGCGGTGGTAGTCGCGTAAGGAATACAGCCCCAGCTTGGGGCGGGACAGCCGCCACATCACGCCGGTGGCCCGCTCGACCGACTCCCGCACCGCGTACGGCAGATGGAGGGTGGCGTCGAGACGGGTGTCGATGTGCAGGGGCGTGTCGTCGCTCTCCACGTCCCGTGCCGTCCGCAGCAGCCGCTCCAGCAGGTCGCGCCCGGCGCCGACCGGTGCCGCGTCGTACGTCCGGCGCTCGCGGTCCATCGCCAGCAGCGCGGTGTGGATGCGCCCGGTCTCCTCCGACGGGTCGGCCACCGGCGCCAGCAGGTTCAGTACGTGGTCCAGCGGGTCGCCGCCGTCCAGGGGCGGGCGCAGCCCGGTGATGAGGATCTCCTGCCGCACCAGCTCGGCGACCAGCGCGCCCACGCGATCGAGGGGGGCGCCGGGAAAGGCGGCCGCGGTGCGTGCGACCAGTTCGTCGTACGGCAGCGGGGCCCGGGCCTCGGCCACGGCCCGTTCGACGACGGGGGTCAGCCGCACCGACACGGTGGAGCGTGTCTCGCCGCCCTCGCTGAGCCGTACGCCCTGCGCGGAGGACGCGGTGAGGACCAGCCGGTCGCCGCGGACGACCAGGGCCTGGTGGGCCTGGACGGTGAGCGCGGACAGGACGGCCGGGTCCCGTTCGAGGCGGTGGCCGATCCTGGTCAGCCACTGCATGTCGGCGTGGGTACGGGCCCGGTGGCGGGTGCCCCGCTCCAGCTTGGCGGCGGAGTCGAAGCGGCCGGTGGCCACGCCCGCGAAGAGGCCGAAGGGGGTGGGCCGGGTGCGCATCCGGATGTCGTAGCGCAGCACGGCGAGGGCGGCCCGGCGCAGCTGGCCCGCCTTGATTCCGTCGGTGCCGCGCCCGGTGACGCGGCGGACCATGGCGCTGAGGCTGGGGGAGGCTTGCGCGAGGGCCTCACTCAGCGCGGGGTCCGCGGGGACCGCGCCGATCAGGCCGGCGCAGGCCGTCAGGTCCTGGGGGCCCGCGGCGGGCAGGGGCAGGCCTGCGCTGTGCGGTGCCAGGGGCGCCCGGTACAGGAAGACGTCTCCGGCCTCGAACGGGCTCTGTCGTCCGCTGCCGCGCTCGCGTGCAGATTCCCCCACGATGTCCCTCGCCCCTCTCTGGCCTTCTGCTCTCCTGGCCTTTTCGCCTTTGCGCCTTGTCGGCTTCTCGGCTTTCCGCCTTCTGGCCGGCCGGCGCATGGCCATGGGGGCCGGGGCGCCCCGGCCCCCATGGCGCGCGCTGTTGTCGCTGTCGTCAGCCGTCAGCAGCAGTGGCTGCAGCCGGAGCCGCCGCCTTCGCTGGTGCAGCCCGGGGTGCACCACGAGACGCTGGTGATGGCCGGGCCGGCGACCGACTGCTCGACACCGATCTCCACGTCGAGGTCGAACAGGTCCGTGTCGTTGTACGACACGGCAGGGGTGTTGATGCCCATGCTGAACTCCTTCGCGAGATTCGAACAAACATGCGTGAATCGCGATCCGGACATCACCGAACCATGGCCGTTCGCGGCGGAACAACAGATCTCGGCCGGATTGGCAGCCTTGGCAGTCCTGTGGCAGCCGTCGCCCCGTGCGGCACCGGACGCCCATCGAGTTCCGGACAGAATCACGCGGAACGGCCGCACCCGTGAACCGGAGCGGCGCTTGTGGATACGTACGTGGTGTGTGTCCGGACGAAGCCCTGATCGCCGCCGTGGCCGACGGCGACCAAACCGCCCTGCGTGTCCTCTACGACAGGCATGCCGCCGCCGTACTGCGTCTCCTGCGCAGACTCACCTCCGACCAGGGGGTGGCGGAGGAGATCCTCCAGGAGACCTGGCTCGCCGTGTGGCGGTCGGCGGCCGCCTTCCGTGGCGAGTCCTCGGTCAAGGGGTGGGTGATGGGCGTGGCCCGGCGGCAGGCCCACAACCAACTGCGCCGCAGCAGACCGCAGTTCGCGGACCTGGCCGAGGCGAAGGACGTGGCGGACCCGGCGCCGGGCGTGGAGGACCAGATCCTCCGGGACGCCGAGCACACCGAGCTGATGACGGCCGTCGAGGCCCTCCCGGGGCATCTGCGCGAGGTGCTCGCGCTGGTCCTCGTCGAGGAACTGCCCTACCCCGAAGTGGCCACCGTGCTCGCCATCCCGGTGGGCACCGTCAAGAGCAGAATGTCCCAGGCGCGACAGCGGTTGGGCCGCATGCTCGCCGCCCGGCGGCTGGAAGAAGCGGAACGACGATGACGACAGAACACCTCACGGACGACGCCCTGGCCCTCCTGGCGCGCCCGGCACCCGACGGATCGCAGGACGACCCGCCGCACGACCGGCACCTGGCGGGGTGCGACGACTGCCGTACGAGACTGGCGGTCTGGCGGGACATCGGTACGGCGGTGCAGGCGCAGACCGCGGAACAGGCCGTCTCCCCGCCCTCGTTCGACGCCCTGCTGGGCGCCGCGCTGTCCGGCGCGGACGTGCGGTCCGGCGCGGACGTGCGGTCCGCCGTACCGTCCGGGGAGCGGTCCGAGGCGCCTCAGGGCGCTGCCGGCTCCTGGCGGACGACCTGGCAACTGGTGGCCCGGCAGGCGGTGTTGATGCCCCGCAGCTGGGCCCCGCTGAGCGCCGCCGCGTTCGTCGGAGCGGCCCTGCTGGCGTCGGTGCAGGTCCACGAACGGTTCGGACTGCGGCTCTTCGCCGCCGTGGTGGTGCTGCTGGTGATGCTCGGCGCACTGATGGCGGCCTCGCCCCGCTGGGACCCCCGGCGCGAAGTGCTGTTCACGCTTCCGGTGCCGCCCGCCGCGGTGTTCCTGGCCCGGCTGACGGTGGTGCTGTGCGCCGACGTGGCGCTGGCCATGGTCTGTTCCACGCTGGTCGACGGTCCGCCCGGCTGGTGGCCGGTGGTCTCGGCGTGGCTCGGCGAGTCACTGCTGGCGGCGTCCGTCGCGCTCGCGCTCTCGGTCCGGGTCGGTCCGGCGGCCGGGGCCGCGGCGGGCGGGACCGTGTGGCTGCTGGGCGTGCTGAGCGGCCCGCAGGGCCTGGTCCCCACACCGCTCGACGCCCTGTTGAACCCGCTGCTGGCGACGACGCCGTGGACACTGGCCCTCGCCGCCGTCCTGCTGGGCTGGGCCGTCGGCGCGATGCGCTCCTTCCTGGGCACGGCTCCCCCGCGGTAGCCGAGTTGTGTGAACCGTCGTCGCCCGCGCCGCTACGTACTGGGTGTACCGCCGCTCCGGGGTCGACCGGCCCCCGCGGCCGACCCCGGACGGCGGTACACCTCCCGCGCCGGCCGAGGCGACCGGGAGGACGGAACGGAAGGGGGAGGAACCGCACCATGACCGCTGCGACGTGGTGGGCGTACGAAGCACGCCGCTGCGGGAGACAGGCCGTCGTGCTGCCGGTGCTGGCGGCGCTCCTCGCCTACGTGGCCTACGCCGCGGGCCCCGGCGCCGGCATGCTGCTGGGCCGCACCCTGCTGAGCTGCGCGCTGCCCGCCGCCACGGCACTGGCCTGTGCGGCCGTCGTGGTGCGCGAGCCGTCGCCGGAGCTGCATCTGTCGCTGCCCACCCCCTATCCCCTCACCGTCGCCCGGCGCCTGAGCTGGCCGGCCACGGTCACGGCGGCCGTGGCGCCGGCCCTGGTGACCCTGCTGAACCTCACGGGGGGCCACTCCGTCGACACCGGGACCGTCCTGCTGGAACTGGCCGGGCTGACCGTGCTGCTGAGCGGCGCGGCGGTATGGGCCACAGCGCGCTCCGGATCGGCGGCCCCCGCCACCGGTCTGGTCGTCGCGGCCGTCCTGGCCAAGCTCCTGCTGATCGACCACGTCCTGCCCGACGGCACCGGCCGGGCACTGCCCGAACTGGTCGTCGGCGCCCTGCTCACCGCACGGGCCCTGAAGGCCCTCGAACCGGGCGCCCGGCTGGGGCGGGGCTCGGACGCGTACGGCACCGACGGGGGATCCGATGGCTGAACTGCCGGCTGAACCGCCGGCCGGACCTGTCGCGCCGGGCGGTGGGCAGGCGTTGCCGGAGTTGTCCGTCGGTGCGGGCGCCCGGCACGGCCGCGACACCGACGCGTACGTCACCGACGGGGAGACATGATGGCCGCTCTGCTGTGGACCCTGCGGTACGAGGCGCTGATGGCGGCCCGGCGCAAAGTGGTGTGGGGTGCGGTGCTGCCCCTGGCCCTGCTGAGCCTGCTGCTCGCCGTGTCCTCGCCCGCCGTCACCGGTCACGCCGACCCCGCGGCCCGGACCGGCGCCGCCGCGGTGCTCGTCAACACCCTGTGCGCACTGGGCGTCGGGCTCGCGCTCGCCGACCGGCTGCGCCGCGGCGTGGAGACGCGCGGCATGCCCGAGTTGCTCACCGCCACGCCGGCCGCACCCCTCGCGCGCACCGCCGGGACCCTCGCCGGCCCGCTGCTGACCGCGCTGACGCCGGTCGCCGCCCTGTATCTGCTGTACGCGGTGCTCGTCACGGCGACGGAGGGCTCCCCGGCGCCGCTCGGCTCGGCGGCCGTCGCGCTGCTCACGGCCGTACTCCCGGCGGCCGCGCTCGCCACGGCGCTCGGCGGCCTGCTGGGCGTCCTGATGCCGGTGGCGGCCGCCCGGGCCGTCCTGGTCGTGGTGTGGCTGTGGGCCTGTCACTTCCCTCCGGCGTTCTCGCCGGTCCCGACGGCGACCGGCACCGTCCTGTCCCCGCTCGGCGGCTACCCGCTCGTGGCCTGGGCAGGCGCCCCGCAGGTATGGGCGGCCCGGCAGGGCACCGGGGCACTGCGCCCCGCCGTGACCGACACGACCGCCCTGCTCAACCTCGCCCTCGTCCTCGCGACGGCCCTGGCCTGCTCCGCGCTCGGCCATCTCGTCGCCCGTATTAGACGACACGGAGCATCATGAACATCACCACGGAAGCGCTGACCAAGGTCTACCGTGGCGGGCGCCGTGCGCTGGACGCCGTCGACCTGGCCATCGACAGCGGCACCGTCGGTCTGCTGGGCGCCAACGGCGCCGGCAAGACGACCCTGCTGCGCATTCTCACCGGCGTCCTGCGGCCCACCTCCGGCCGGGTCCGCGTCGCCGGGAACGACCTCTCGACGACCGCCGGACTCACCGCGGCCAAACGCACCCTCGGCTATCTGCCGCAGGAGCTGTCCCTCTACCCCGACCTGACGGCACGTGAGTTCCTCGACTACATCGGGGTGCTCAAGGGCCTGAACGACAAGCGGGACCGCCGCCGTCAGGTGGAGGACCGCCTCGCCGAGGTCGGCCTGGCCGACCGGGCCGCCGAGCGGCTCGCCGGTTTCTCCGGCGGCATGCGCCGGCGCATCGGCATCGCGCAGGCCCTGATGGGCAACCCGTCCGTGCTGATCGTGGACGAGCCCACCACCGGCCTCGACCCGCACGAACGGATGCGCTTTCGCGCCCTGCTCGCCGGACTCGGCGGCAGCCGTACCGTCCTGCTGTCCACCCACATCCTCGACGACGTGGCCCAGACCTGCCCCGAGGTGGCGGTGCTCGCCTCGGGCCGGCTGGTCTTCCACGACACCACCGCCGCACTGGTCGGCCAGGCCGCGGGCTACACCTACGTGGTCCGGACCGACGGCCCGGCGAGCGGACCCCCGCCGGGCGCCCAGGTGGTGAGCGCGGTGAGCACGGCCGGGGAGGCCGAGTACCGCATCGTCACCGCCACACCGCCCGCCGGTGCCCGCCCGGTCGAGCCGTCCCTGGAGGACGGCTACGCCGCCCTGCTCGCCGCCGACAGCGCCCTCCACCACACCCGCACCCTCCGGAACGAGGTGGCCGACACATGACCCCGAAGAACCACATGATCCCGAAGAACCACCTGACCCCGAAGAACCACCTGACCATGAAGAACCGCACGACCCCGAAGAACCGCACGACCGCCCTCGCCGCGGCAACCGCCCTCACGGCCCTGACCCTGCTGTCCCTCGCCGCCTGCGGTGGCGGCGGCCGCACGGACACCGGCGGTGACGACCCGTCGCCCCTGCCCAGCCCGACCTCCACGAAGCAGGTGATCAGCGAGAAGAACCTCGGCTACATGTGGCCGCTGACCGTCGACCGCGGCACCGCCGAGTGCCGCGCCGGCGACCAGGCCGTCTTCACCGTTCCCGACGGCACCACCTACGCGCTCAACGAGCGGGCCCGCAAGGCGGGTTACGACGACATCGCACCGGTTCGCGCGACCGGCGAGGGGGGTGACAAGGTGAGTCTGGGAGTTCTGCTCAGCAGGACCATGAAGCTCTGCGGGACGACCTGACGCGGGACGACCCGACGACAGGACCCCCGACGGCCCGACCCGGCCGGCACGCGCTGACCACGCGTCGCCGGCCGTCAGGCCCGACGGCGGCAACCGTCCGACGGCACCTTCCGACGACAAAGGGATTCACAACACACGGGGGAAAGATTCGCTGTGCACCAGTCTCAGCCTTTTCACGTGCTGGTCCACTCCGGCCTCAAGAGCCACTTCGACCCGACGCACCCGACGGATTCCTCACTCGACACCCTCCGCCGCAGCCTTGACCGCGTCGACTTCGTGGACGACGACGACCTGGCGGCATCCGACGGCGCGCTCGACCTTCCGGTGCTGCTCCCGGTCAACAGCGAGTTCCAGGCCGAGGAACTGCGCACCATACGGGTACGGCATCCGCTCGCCCTGCTGATCGCCGTCACCAACGACGTCTCGGGCCACCACACCTACTACGCCATCCGTTCGGGGGCGAACTTCGTCTTCAACCTGGCCATTTCCGGCGAGAGTCAGATCGGCATGGTGCATGCACAGCTGTCCGCCCACGCCCACGCGCACGGCGACGAAGCCGACGAGGCCCCGACGGACGAGCCCCCGCGGCCCGTGCTCCCGGCCGCCACGGAACTGCGCCGGGACGAACGGGAGCTGGTCCGCGAGCTGTGTACGTCCATGACGGTCTCCGAGATCGCGCGGCGCCACTACTGTTCCGAGCGGTCCATGTACCGCCGTATCCGCAGGCTCTACGACGAGCTCGGCGTGCGGGGCCGGGCCGAACTGGTGTCGCGCGTGTCTGCCCCGGCCGGAGCGACTCCCCTGCGCCGCCGGGCCGCCGTCACCGACCGGACCCGGCCGAAACACGCATCCTGATCCGGCGTCAGCGCACGCCCGCGTCGGCGGTCTCCAGCAGCCGGAAGAAGCCGGCCTCCAGGTCGCCGTCCACGGCGAGGCCGGCCAGCGGGCCTTCGTACCGCGTCCGTCCGGCCACCAGCACGTGCACCCGGTCGCAGACCTGGGCCACCTCGGCCAGCTGGTGGCTGGCGATCAGCACCGCCACCCCCTCGCCGGCCAGCGACCGGATGATCCCGCGCATCTCCCGGATGCCCACGGGGTCCAGCCCGTTGGTGGGCTCGTCGAGGACGATCAGCCGGGGCCGGGCCAGCAGCGCGACGGCGATGCCCAGCCGCCAGCGCATGCCGAGCGAGTAGGCGCCGACCCGCCGGTCGCGCGCCTCGGTCATCTTCACCAGCTCCAGCGCCGGCTCGATCCACTCCTCGGGCACACAGCGCAGACCGGCGTGGACCTTCAGCGTCTCCTGCCCGGTCAGCGTCGGCCACAGGCCGGGGACCTCGATCAGCGCCCCGACCTCGGCGAGCGACTCCCGCCCGACCGGTCCGCCGAACAGTTCGATACGGCCCGAGGTGGGCCGTTGCAGCCCCAGCACCGCCTTCATCAGGGTCGTCTTGCCGGCGCCGTTCGGCCCCAGCAGACCGTAGACCTCACCTTGCCGCACGGTGAGATCCACACCATCGAGGGCCCGGTGGGCGCCGTAGTGCTTGTGCAACTGCTCGATGGCCAGCGCGGGGACCGCCGTGGTCGCGTTCGCGGTCATGATCAGATCTCCTTACGGCTCATGTGCGCACTGCCGGCGATCAGCAGCAGCCCGGTCAGGACGACGGCGAGGCCCACCGCGAGCGGGATCGCCGACGGGTCGGTCACGGGGCTGTCGTCGGGCAGGGGCACCCCGTTGGGCCCGATCCCGGCCAGCGGCAGCACCACCCGCATCGGCCAGGAGAAGGGCACGAGGAACCAGAAGACCTTGTCCGAGACGAGCGCCCCGCACAGCAGCCCCGCGACTCCCACCCCGATGCTGGGCCCGGTACCCCACATCACGGCCACCAGGACGGCCATCGCCGTCATGGAGAGCCCCACCAGCCAGGGCAGATAGACCGCCGCGGCCACCGTCCCCATCGCCTCGGGGAACTTCCCGCTGATCACCGCGCCGAGCGAGAGCATCACCAGCAGAACGGTGGAGGACACGAACCCGAGGACTCCCAGGGCGGCCACCTTGCCGATGAAGTACCGCCGGCGCGGCACGCCGTACGACAGCAGCAGCCGCCAGGCGTCCTGGTCGGCGCGGACCGTCAGCGCCGCGGCGAGCCCTGCCGTCATCGGCACCAGCACGCCCCAGAACTCGAGCGTCACGTTGCGGAAGACCTCGAAGGTCTGGCCGGCCTTCGCCTCCGAGGAGCCGAGGGCGCCGAGGAAGAGGGGCACGGTGATGACGACGGGCGCGAGCAGGTGGTACCAGGGGACGAACCCCCGCTTGTTGCGTGCCAGTTCGGTTCCCACCACCGTCGCCAGCGAGGGGTTGTCGCGCTGCCCCACGCGGGGCGGCCGGGCCGTGTCGGCCGTGTCGTACGCCATGTGTTCTCCTCCGTGACCGCTGTCGGTACGCCCAGTACGTAGCGGCGTCCGCCGTGTCGGTTCAGGGCCGTCCGCCCATGGCAGTGAACGGACTGCCGACTGACACCGGACTGCCAACTCCCCGTCGGAGGCTGCGTTCGGCGGGCGCCGGGTGCGAGGGTCGAAGGCGCCGCGGCACGCACTCGCACCACCACCAACGACGAAGCGAGGAAGATCCATGAGGAAGCTCCGTACCGCGCTCACCGTCGGCGCGCTGGCCGTCGCGCTCGGCGGCCTCGCGGCGCCGGCCGCATCCGCCGACACCCTCCAGCAGGCCGCGCCGCAGAGCGGCATCACGATCCAGCGGACCTGGCACGCCACGGTCCAGTGCCAGATCGTGCGCATCAGCGACAACCACGTCGTCGGCTACGACCGCGGCACCGGCAGCGGCAACAGCCAGCAGAACGCCATCAACGACGCCAAGCGCAACGTCCCCGTGCCGGACGGCCACTACAAGCGCCACTGCGACGTCAAGCGCCTTTGGTAGCGTCCGAAAAGAGGTGGGGGGCGGCAGAGCCGCCCCCTATCCTTTTCTCCGCCCATAGAGGGAAAGGTGAGCAATGCCGGAAGAGCCGAGCGTCTGGGAAGTGCGGCTGGGCCTCTATGCCACGCGGCAGCAGGCCGAGCAGATCCAGGAACAGATCACCAAGCTGCTCTGCCCCGACCCCGACCACGCCCCGCCCTGCCCCGTCCCGTGGTCGGTCACGACGCTGCCCGAGTCGGCCCTCGACGAGGACACGTACGACGAGTTGCGGGAGCAGGCGAGGATCGAACAGGGCCGCTGAGCCGGTCGATCGCGGCCCTCGACGTCGATGCGGCCCCCACCCTGATGGCAGGATGCGGGGACGCGGTGGGGAGGGGCGGGCGAGAGAGGCCGGGGCGCGATGGGGCGGAGCGAGCGGGAGGCGGTGGCCCGGGGCGGGCGGCTGTACGAGGCGGCGCAGGCGGTGGCCGACGATCACGCACGGGCCGTCGACGCCGTACGGGGGGCTCTGGCACCGATCCACGACGAGCTGGCGCGGCGTGAACTCGACGTCATCCCGGTGGCCCGGCTGCAGGACCTCACCGAGGGCCGGCTGCGGCTGGGGGAGGTGGAGAAGGGCGGGTTCCGGACGGTCGGGCAGGTGCTCGACGCCGGTCCGTACCGGCTGCGCCAGCTCCGCGGGGTCGGGCAGCAGACCGCCGATCAGACGGTGGCCGCAGCCCGGCGGATCGCCGAGGCCGTACGGGACACCATCGCCGTCCACATCGACGTCGACCGGCCCGAACCCCGGACCACCGCCCTGGTCGTCGCGCTGAACGTCCTGGTGGAGGCCGGCCCCGAGGCACGCCGGGCCGTCGAGGCGGCCGGGGCGCTGACGAAGCAGCTCGGCCCGCTGCTGGCCGAGGCGGCACCCGCGGCAGGGCGGCTGCGCATGCTGTTCGCGGGGCGGGCCGGACGGGAGGGGGCGCTGGCGGCCGTGGCGGAGATCCGCGCGCTGACCGGGCAGGCCGAGCAGGAGGCCGTGCCCCGACTGCTCGCCCAGGCCTCGGTCGACCTGCTGCGCCGCCCGGAGTCCGAGGTGGCCGCCCTGGTCGACTTCGAGCTGCGCTCCGCCGAGTACTACGGCCTGCTCGCCGAGCTCTCGGGCCGCGCCCCCGACCCGGCGGCGGCCGAGGGCTTCCTGCCCGACGAGGTGGCCGACCGGGTCCGGACTCAGACGCTCGACGACACCCACCGCCGGGTCTCCCTGCGCGGCTACCAGGCTTTCGGCACCCGCTTCGCCCTCGCCCAGCGCCGGACGATCCTCGGCGACGAGATGGGACTGGGCAAGACGATCCAGGCCATCGCCGCACTCGCGCACCTGGCCGCCGAGGGGCAGAGCCACTTCATGGTGGTCTGTCCGGCCAGCGTGCTGATCAACTGGACCCGCGAGACCGAGAAGCGCAGCGCACTGCGCGTGACACCGCTGCACGGCCCCGACCGGCAGGACGCGTTCGCCGACTGGAAGGGGCGGGGCGGCGTCGCGGTCACGACCTTCGACGCCCTGCGGGGCTTTCCGGTGCCCGGTGGCGGCGAGTTGGGCATGCTCGTCGTGGACGAGGCCCACTACGTGAAGAACCCCCGCACCCGCCGCTCCATGACCGTCTCCGAGTGGGCGGAGCACTGCGACCGCGTGCTGTTCCTGACCGGTACGCCCATGGAGAACCGCGTCGAGGAGTTCCGCAGCCTGGTGCGGATCCTCCAGCCCGAGCTGGCCGGGACCGTCGACGAGCACGACGGCGTCGCGGGTTCCAAGGCGTTCCGCAAGGCGGTCGCACCGGTCTATCTGCGCCGCAACCAGCAGGACGTGCTCACCGAACTCCCGGCGCTGCAGCACACGGACGAGTGGGAGGAGCCCAGCGCGGCCGACGAGGACGCTTACCGCGAGGCCGTGCGCGCCGGCAACTTCATGGCGATGCGCAGGGCGGCGTACGCGCGTCCGGAGCGGTCGGCCAAGCTGCACCGGCTGCGCGAGATCGCCGGGGAGGCCGCCGAGAACGGGCTGAAGGTGGTGGTGTTCTCGGCGTTCCGGGACGTGCTGGCAGTGGTACGGGAGGCGCTCACGGACGCGGCCGGGCCAGGGGCGGAAGCAGGCCCGCGGGACGAGCCGGGGTCCGAAGAGGGGCGAGCCGCAGCGGATGCGCGGGGCCCGGTGGCGAAAAGGGCAGCCACGCCGGACACACCGGGCCAGGGGGAGATCGCCGCCGTACGGGACGTATCGGCGCCGAGGGAGCGGACGGGCCCGGGCCGGGCGCCGGGGCCGAGGGCCGGGCGGGTGTTCGGGCCGATCTCGGGCAGCGTGCCGCCCGCCCGCCGGCAGCAACTCGTCGACGACTTCGCCGCCGCGCCCGGGCACGCCGTGCTGCTCGCGCAGATCGAGGCGGGCGGAGTGGGCCTCAACATGCAGGCCGCCTCCGTCGTGATCCTCTGCGAGCCGCAGCTCAAGCCGACCGTCGAACACCAGGCGGTCGCCCGCGCCCACCGCATGGGCCAGGTCCGCTCGGTCCGCGTGCACCGCCTGCTCTGCACGTCAGGCGTGGACGAACGCCTGGTGCGGATGCTGGAGAACAAGTCCCGCCTGTTCGACGCGTACGCCCGCCGCAGCGCGGTCGCCGAGGCGACACCGGACGCCGTCGACATCTCGGACCTCGCCCTGGCCCGCCGGATCGTGGAGGAGGAGCAGGCACGGCTGGGGGCGTGAGTTCCGCTGCCGCGCCCATGGCCTTCGCGTCCAGGAGTTCGGCGTGCAGGGCCCTTGTGCAATTCCTGTGGAGGCCTCAATCTTTCGGCTGACACACAGGAGTGGCACAGGGAATTGACATGCCCCTGCCCACTCGGGTGTCGCCCCCACAAGCGCACCACCGATTGAGGAGGACCCCTCAGATGGCAGTGATGCGTAACTCCCGCAGAGACAACCGGCGAAGACTTGCCGCCCTCAGCGTGGCGGCCACCGCGGCCCTCACCGCGAGCCTCGTCTCCGCTCTCCCCGCCGCGGCCGCTCCCGAGGGCCGTATCCAGTACGCGGGCGCGGCCAATGCCGTGGCCGACAGCTACATCGTGACGCTCAGGGCCGACCATGCCCGTTCGGGCTCCACGGCGGGGCGTGCCCTCGTCGAGAAGTACGGCGCGGACATCGAGCGGACGTACAAGAAGGCCCTCAACGGCTATGCGATCGAGGCCTCCGAGACCGAGGCGAAGCGGCTCGCCGCCGACCCGGCGGTCGCCTCCGTCGTCCAGAACCGCACCTTCCATGTCGACGCGACCCAGACCAACCCGCCCTCCTGGGGCCTGGACCGCATCGACCAGCGCGCCCTCCCGCGCGACAACTCCTACACCTACCCGGACTCGGCCGGGCAGGGCGTGACCGCGTACGTCATCGACACCGGCGTCCGCATCACCCACACCGACTTCGGCGGCCGTGCCTCCTACGGCTACGACGCCGTCGACAACGACAACACCGCCCAGGACGGCCACGGCCACGGCACGCACGTCGCGGGCACGATCGCCGGGAACGCGTACGGCGTCGCCAAGAAGGCCAAGATCGTCGGCGTCCGGGTCCTGAACAACTCCGGCCAGGGCACCACCGAGCAGGTCGTCGCCGGCATCGACTGGGTCGCCCAGAACGCCGTCAAGCCGGCCGTCGCCAACATGTCCCTCGGCGGCGACGTCGACACCGCCCTCGACGCGGCCGTGCGCAACGCCATCGCCTCCGGCATCACCTTCGCCGTGGCCGCGGGCAACGAGACCGACAACGCGAGCAACCACTCGCCCGCTCGCGTGAGCGAGGCGATCACCGTCGGCGCGACGACGAGCAGCGACGCGAAGGCGAGCTACTCCAACTACGGTTCGGTCCTCGATCTCTTCGCCCCCGGCTCGTCCATCACCTCGGCCTGGAACAGCAGCGACTCGGCCACCAACACCATCTCCGGTACGTCGATGGCGTCCCCGCACGTGGCCGGCGCCGCCGCCCTCTACCTGGCCGACCATCCGACGGCCACCCCCGCCCAGGTCGGCTCCGCCCTGACGTCCGCCGCCACCACCGGCGTCGTCACCAGCCCCGGCACGGGCTCGCCCAACCGGCTCCTCTACGTCGGCGGCGGTACGACGACCCCGCCCGGCCCGCGCTTCGAGAACACCGCCGACTACACGATCAGCGACAACTCCACGGTCGAGTCCCCGGTGACGGTCTCCGGCGTCTCCGGCAACGCGCCCTCGGCCCTCGCCGTCGAGGTCCACATCGTCCACACGTACATCGGCGACCTCCAGGTCCAGCTGATCGCCCCGGACGGCACGGCGTACACGCTCAAGTCGTACGGCACGGGCGGCAGTTCGGACAACATCAACACCACGTACACCGTGAACGCCTCCTCCGAGGCGGCCAACGGCACGTGGAAGCTGCGCGTGAGCGACAACGCGAACCTCGACACCGGGCGGATCGACGCCTGGGCGCTGCAGTTCTAGTCCCGCGTCACCAGTCCACCTCGTCCTCGCGGTACGGCTCCGGGTCGGTGACCCAGCCCGCCGCGAGGACGAGCCGTGTGTGGCGGCGCAGGGCGAGGAAGCCGAAGGGGCGGTCGAAGGTGGCCTTGACGGAGGTGGTCACCCAGCGGAGCTGTGGGACGCCGCCGCCGGCCGCGGCGGCGAAGGCCGTCACCGCCGCCGCACGGAAGCCGAGCGGCCCGAAGGTCGCCGTCGTGGACTGCCGGGCCGACCCGACGGCGAGCGGAAAGCCGCTGACGCCGGGGAAGTGGCCGCGGGTCCTGTCCATCGCGGTGGTGAGCCCGAAGACGCGGTGCAGCTCCAGCAGATCGTGCTGCGCGCTCACGCCGAACGCCACGGTCGCTGTCTCCAGCGTCGGCGGTTCGGGCCGCGCGGAGCGCTTCTTCACGACCCGCAGTCCCGGCCCCACCACCCCGTAAGGAAGATGCGTCCCCGGCACCACCGCACACCTGCGCGCCAGGACGTCCACCCCGGCCCCCAGCACCTGCCCCGGAGTCATCCCCTCCTCGCCCAGCAGCAGATGCACGTCGATCGCGTTGTCACCCAGCACCTTCAGCTCGGTGACATGGCCGGCCGGCGTGTCCGCGACCCCGACCCGGTCCAGCAGTGTGCTCCGCCGGTGGAGTCCGAGCAGCGTCCGGTCGCTCCACGGCCCGGCCTCCGGGCGCATCGGCCAGTCCCGGAAGGGCCGTAGCCACTGCGTCCGCAACGCCAGCGCACTCGCCAGCACCATCTGGGTGTCCTCGTCCAGCCGGACGGGCATCTTCTCGACCAACCCGCCCGTCCGCTTCACCGCCCACGCGTCCAGCGCCGCCCTGTCGGCCCGCTCGTCACCGGTGAGCACCCCGTGCGCCGCCGCCGGCAGCCCCGCCTCCCACCGTTCCCGCAACTCCAGCGTCCGCTTCGTCCACAACCCGAGCGCCGAGTCCAGCCCCCGCATCGCGCCCATGGCGCCCAACAACTCCCGGGCCGCGCCCGCCGCCTGCTCCGCCGGAAGCCCGACCGCGTCGGCCAGCTCCTCCCGCGCCGGACCGCCCGAACCGTCCGCCAGGAAGGCCAGCAGCGGCCACACACCGGCCGCCGACAGGACCGTCCCGCCCTCGGCGGCTCCCGAAGCCTCCGCCCATCGAGCGGTCAGCCCGTTCACCGCCCGGATCGTCGTATTCGTCACCCGCATCACGTCCCCCCGCACCCCACGCTTACGATTCGCCCAGTCGCACGCCAGTTCCACTGCCGGCCCCGCCGCCCGAACGAGGAGCACGGTACCCGTGTCCATACCTCCGCCCTCCGGACCCCAGCACCCCCAAGGGTCCCCGGAGCAGCCCCAAGGGCCGTACGCGCAGGGCCAGTACCCGCCGCCGGCGCCGTACCCGCACGGCGCCGGCGGAGCCCAGGGACCGTACGCCTACCTCCCCTACGGCCCGTACGGCCCCTTCGGCAGCCGGACGCCCGTCAACGGCGTCGCCATCAGCGCCCTGGTCCTCGGCCTCCTGTGCTTCCTGCCGGCCGTGGGACTCGTGCTCGGGCTGGTCGCGCTGGCGCAGATCAGGAAGAAGGGCGAGCGCGGCAAGGGCATGGCGATCGCCGGGTCCGTGCTGTCCTCCGCAGGCCTCGTGCTGTGGGCGCTGGCGCTGTCCACGGGCGCCGCCTCCGACTTCTGGGACGGCTTCAAGGGCGCCGCGAGCGGCGAGGGCACCGCCTACGCGCTCGCCAAGGGCGACTGCTTCGACTCGCCGGGCGGCAACCTGGAGGGGGAGGCGTACGACGTCGAAGAGGTGCCCTGCGACGGCAGCCACGACGGCGAGGTCTTCGCGGTGGTCAAGCTGCCGGGCGGGGCCTTCCCCGGCGACGACGAGGTCACCCGGACCGCCGACGACAAGTGCTACGCGCTCTCCGACGACTACGCCATGGACACCTGGGCCCTGCCGGACGACGCGGACGTCTACTACTTCATCCCGTCCCGCCAGAGCTGGCGCTTCGGCGACCGCGAGATCACCTGCCTGTTCGGCAGCACGGAGGACAACGGCAAGCTGACCGGCTCGGTGCGCAGCGACGCGACGACGCTCGACGCGGACCAGATCGCCTTCCTCTCCGCGACCAACGCCGTCGACACGGTGCTGTACGAGGAGCCCGAGGACCTGCCCGAGGACGACCTGGCGGCGAACCAGGCCTGGGCCAAGGACGTCCACGCGGTGCTCGGCGAGCAGATCGCGGCGCTGCGCGGGCACACCTGGTCGAAGACCGCCGCCCAGCCGGTCACCGAGCTGGCGCTGGAGATGGAGGCCGCCCGCAAGGAGTGGGCCCAGGCGGCGAAGACCGACGACCCGGACGTGTTCTACGCGCACTACGACGAGGCGTACGCCTACGTCGACGGCCCCACGACCGTCACCGCGCGCAAGGCTCTGAGCCTGGACACCAGCCTCCCGACGACGTACGAGGACGACTCGGACAAGGGGGGCGGGAGCGTGTCGGTGGGGGCGGAACTGTGTGAGCCGATGTGTGAGCGCGGCTATAGCGGGGAGAAAGCGCCTGCGTAAAGCCCTCACCGGGCACAAGTCATCACATCGAGTGATTCTCTGGCCTTTGCTTGCACGGGACAACCCACGGTTGCCACGCTGTTGCTGTCTGTACAACCTGATGGGAGCGGCCAGTGACTTTCGGTGAGCAGCCGGCGTACCTGCGCGTCGCGGGTGATCTCCGCAAGAAGATCGTCGACGGTTCGCTGCCACCGCACACCCGCCTCCCGTCCCAGGCCAGGATCCGCGAGGAGTACGGCGTCTCGGACACCGTCGCCCTGGAGGCGCGCAAGGTCCTGATGGCCGAGGGCCTGGTCGAGGGCCGCTCCGGGTCCGGGACGTATGTGCGCGAGCGTCCCGTGCCCCGCCGGGTCGCCCGCTCCGGCTTCCGCCCGCCGAGCGGCGCCACCCCCTTCCGTCAGGAGCAGGCCGACGGCGAGGCCCGCGGCACCTGGGAGTCCAGCAGCGAGCAGGCCGAGGCGAGCGTCGCCGTCGCCGAGCGGCTCGCCATCCGGCCCGGCGACCGCGTGATGTGCACGCGGTACGTCTTCCGGGACGCCGGCGAGGCGATGATGCTCTCCACCTCCTGGGAACCCCTCGCCGTCACCGGCCGTACGCCCGTGATGCTGCCCGAGGAGGGCCCGCTCGGCGGCATGGGCGTCGTCGAGCGCATGGCGGCCATCGACGTCGTCGTGGACAACGTGACGGAGGAGGTCGGCGCGCGCCCCGGCCTGGCGGAGGAACTGCTGGCGCTGGGCGGCGTCCCCGGCCATGTGGTCCTCGTCATCCAGCGCACCTACTACGCGTCCGGCCGCCCCGTGGAGACGGCGGACGTGGTGATCCCGGCGGACCGCTACCGCGTCGCGTACCACCTACCCGTGAAGTAGCGCACACCGTTGGTGAAGTAGCGCACACCTTCACGGCAGTTACCCCCGTCAGAACCCCAACTCCCGCCCCTTCCGGCGCGGTTGGAATCTGGCCGTTTTCGCAGGTCGTAGCGGGCGTCCTCGGTATGCCTGTGACCGGATGCATCGATGTTGGCGCACGGCGCATTCGATGCCGTGCGCCCCCGCCGACTTGGCTGGTTGCGTACCTCTTTGTGAAAAGCCGTATTCGCTCCGTAAAGGTTAGGCGTAGGCTCGGGCATATGCGGATTGCGGTTTCCTTAGCGGGCGGGGCACGGCACAGGCCGCGAGCGGAGCGAGATGGGGGTCCCCCCGGCCGAAGGCTGGGGGAGGGACTCGGGCGGTCGTGGGCGGGAAGGAGCAGGGGGGCGCGATGAACGACAGCACGATCACTCTTCCTTGGCTCGTCGTCCGGCAGGACGACAACGGCAATCGCTACCGCGTGGGCCGGTACGCGACCCGGGCGGAGGCCCAGAAGATCGCGGACAGCCTGGATAACCGGGGGCACAAACAGCTCTACTGGGTCGAGCGGATCGCTCAGAACGGAAACAGCGCCGACAGCTGACGGATCGGCGCCCGCGGTGCCGCTCCCGTAGGCTCCGGCGCATGACGGAACAGATCGTGGTCGGTGCCGCGCTCCTGGAAGCGGGCCGCCTGCTCGCGGCGCGCCGCAGTGCCCCCGAGGACCTGGCCGGGCGCTGGGAGTTGCCCGGAGGAAAGGTCGAGCCCGGGGAAGCGCCCGAGGCGGCGCTGGTGCGCGAACTGCGGGAGGAACTCGGCGTCGAGGTCGAGGTGATCGAGCGGGTGCCGGGCCAGTGGCCGCTGAAGCCGCCCTATGTCCTCCAGGTGTGGACCGCCCGTCTTCTCCCCGGGGCGGGGGAGCCCAAGCCGCTGCAGGATCACGATGCGCTGCGCTGGCTGAGTCCCGGAGAACTGTGGGACGTCGACTGGCTGGACCAGGATGTGCCGGCCGTGCGGGAGGTGGCGCGGCGGCTGTGAGGCCGAACCGCGGGATGCGCCGAGGCCGGGGCACATCCCCGAACGAGGGGGGTACCCGCCCCGAATGAAGCCGGTACCCGCCCCCGAATATCGGGTATGTGCCTATTAACCCCACGAAACCGGACATGGGCGAACCCGCTGGCCTGGGAAGTGATCGGCGTGATCGACACCCATGGCGACTGCGCCGAGTGGAGCTTTCCCGCAGAGCCGGGCGCAGTGCGCGCCGCGCGTGCCGCCGTCCGCGGCCGGCTGCGCGACTGGGGTCTGGACAGCCTCGCCGACCTCGCGGCGCTGTTGGTCAGTGAGCTGGTCACCAACTCCCTCCGGCACGCCACGGGCCCCATCGGCGTACGCCTGGTGCGTCCCGCCTCGCTCGACGGCGTCCTCCTGGTCGAGGTCTCCGACCCCCTCCCCGACCCGCCCCGCGAACGCACGGCCCGGCCCGAGGACGAAAGCGGCCGCGGACTCCAGCTCGTGGCGCACTCCTCGCGCCGCTGGGGAACCCGGCCGGGCCGCAGCACCGGCAAGACGGTGTGGTTCGAGCTCGCGGTGCCGGAGTGACCTCTGGTTCCTCCGGTGGTCCCCGGGGTCCTGGACAACCCGTCAGTAGGTGTCCATGCGGCTGTACGTACGCCCCCGCACTGTCGAGCGACTGGTTCAGGCCAGTGGCAGGTCTTCCGTCGCGTGATTCGACTGCGTGTCCGCTGGTTAGAAGTCTGGAAGTGTTTCTGCGGCCGGGACCGAAAACCATCGGGAACGTGCTGTGATCGTGAACACCGTGTTGTGCGGAGCCGTAGTGCTGGATACTGCGGGCAGCCGCCGCCGGTGACCGGTGCCGGACGCGGTGAGCTGGAGGGGACGGTTCGCGTGAGCGAGATACCAGCGAGGGCCACGGGGTCCGAGGACCCGTCGGACGGCGCGAGGGCGAAGGCCGCGGGGGAGCGGACTGCCTACGACACACAGGCCTCCGAAGTCACACAGGCCTACAAAGCCACACAGGCCTCCACGGCCACAAATGCCTCTCATGCCTCACCGGACACACAGGCCTCCGACGACGCTCGTTCCGGCGACGCGGTCTGGCAGAGCAGCCCGCCCGGCTCGATCTACGACTACATCAAGGTCGCGTCCTTCTCCATCGGCCCCGACGGCCTGGTCGACCAGTGGAGCCTGCGTGCCGAGCAGCTCTTCGGCATCCCGGCCGAGCGCGCCGCGGGTATGGACCCCATAGAGACCTTCATCGACCCCGATCTGCGCGAGCAGGGCCAGCGCAAGATGGCCGAGATCCTGGACGGGCGGGAGTGGACCGGTGTCGTCCCCTTCCGGATGCCCGACGACGGCGACGCGGGGCACGGCAAGGACGGCCTCGCCGAGGTGTACGTGATGCCGACGCGGACGGAGGACGGCGAGAGGGCCGCCGTGTGCATCGTCGTCGACGTCCGCACCCTGCGCCGGATGGAGACCGACCTGGCTGCCTCGCAGTCCATTTTCGGTCAATCTCCGTTCGGCTTCGTGCTGATCGACCCCGAACTCAAGGTCCGCCGCGTCAACCACCGGTTCGCCTCCCTCTTCGGCGGTACACCGGACGACCACCGCGGCCGCGGCGTCCACGACTATCTGCCCCGGCCCGAGGCCGACCGGGTCACGGCCACCCTGCGCCGGGTCCTGGAGAGCGGCAACTCCATCACGGACATGCACGTCACGGGCTTCCTGCCCGGCTCCGACGAGCGTCGCCACTGGTCCATCAACCTCTACCGGGTGCACAGCGGCAGCGGCCGTCCCATCGGCATCGCATGGCTCGGCACCGACATCACCGCCCGCCGCGCCGCCGCCCGCGAGGCGGCTGCCGCGCGGCGCAATCTCGCCCTCCTGAACGAGGCCGGCGCCCGGATCGGCAACTCCCTCGACCTGGAGACCACGGCCCGCGAACTCCTCGACGTCGTCGTGCCCGGCTTCTGCGACCTGGCCACGGTCGACCTCTACCAGGGCCTGCTGGCCGGCGACGAGACCCCGCCCGGCCTCGCCGACGGCAGCGCGGAGCTGCGCCGCGTCGCCTTCGCCAGCGCGGTCTCGGACGCGCCGTTCGTCGGCGGCGGCGCCCCCGTCGCGGTCGGCGCGGTCCACCACTACCCCTTCAACTCGCCCTGCGCGGACGCCCTGCGCACCGCCCGGCCGCGGCATGTGCCCGGCGAGGAGGGCGGCCTCGTGCAGTCCACGCTGGCCGTGCCGATGGTCGCCCACGACACGGTCGTAGGACTGGCGCAGTTCGCCCGGACGAAGGGCAGCGAGCCGTTCGGGGACCGGGACCGCGACCTCGCGGTGGAGCTGGCGGCTCGGGCTGCGGTGTGCATCGACAACGCCCGTCTGTACCGGCGCGAGCACGAGCGGGCGCTGATACTGCAGCGGTCGCTGCTGCCGCCGGGGGACCCGGTGGCCTCCGGCCTGGACATCGCGTGCCGGTATCTGCCGGGCAACGCCTCCTCCGACCGGCCCAGCGAGGTGGGCGGCGACTGGTTCGACGTCATAGAACTTCCCGGCCACCGCACGGCGTTGGTCGTCGGGGACGTCATGGGGCGAGGCCTGCGCGCGGCCGTCGCGATGGGCGAACTCCGTTCGGCTGTACGAACACTGGCGCTGCTGGACCTCGAACCGGCCGAGGTCCTCTCGGCGCTGGACGAGATCGCGCGCGGCCTGGGCGCGCCCGGGGGCGTTCAGCAGGCCACGCGTGCGGCCCGCCGGCCCCGGGAGGCCGACCTGTCCGAGGTGTACCTCGCGACCTGCGTCTACGCCGTCTACGACTCCGTCACGCGCCGCTGCACCTTCGCCAACGCCGGGCATCTGCCGCCGGTCCTGGTCGAGCCCGGTGAATCGGCGCTGATGCTGGACGTGCCGCCGGGGATGCCGCTGGGCGTGGGCGGGGAGCCGTTCGAGGAGGTGGAGGTCGAGCTGCCGGAGGGCGCGCTGCTGGCGCTCTACACGGATGGACTGGTCGAGTCCCGCGACCATCCGCTGGACGAGGGGCTGCAGGCTTTCGTCGGCGCGCTCACTGATCCCACGCGCCCTCTGGAGGACGTCTGCGATCACGTCCTCAACACCCTCGACAGCCACCACGGCGAGGACGACATCGCGTTGCTGATGGCCCGCGTCCAGGGTCTGCCGGCGGAGTCGGTGGGCGACTGGACGCTGCCGCGGGAGCCGCGCAGTGTGGGGCGGGCCCGTGAGTACGCCCGTGGGCAGCTGCTGTCGTGGGACCTGGAGCCGCTCGTCGACACGACCGAGCTGCTGGTCAGCGAGCTGGTCACCAACGCCCTTCGGTACGGGGAGGGTGAGATCCGGCTCAGGCTGCTGCTGGACCGCACGCTGGTGTGCGAGGTGTGGGACTCCGGGCTGGTGCAGCCGCGGCGGCGCCGGGCGCGGGACACGGACGAGGGGGGCCGGGGGCTGCAGCTCGTCGGACTGCTCAGTGCGGCGTGGGGGTCGCGGCGGACGCCTCGCGGCAAGACGGTGTGGTTCGAACTGCCGTTGCCCGGCGGGGAGAACGGGCTCGCGGATCCGGCGGAGGCGCTCCTGAGCCTGTTCTGAGCCCTCGGCTTCGCCTTCGGCCGGGGGTGTTTCCCACCCGCACCGCCCGTGCGGGTTTCGTTGCCGGGTGCGGGTGGCCCTTGTGGGGCGGTCTCGCCGTTGGCGGGTGCGGGTTCGCCGTTGGGATGGTGTTCCCGCCCGCACCGTCCGTGCGGGTTGGCTTTCCCGCCCGCGCCGTCGCCCGTGCGGCATTCGTTGTCGGGGGCCGGTGGCCCTGTGGGGCGGTTTCGCCGTTGGCCGGTGCGGGTTCGTCGATGGGGTGGTGTTTGCGCCTGCACCGCCCGTGCGGGTTTCGTTGCCGCAGGCGGGTGGCCGCTTGGGGGCGATCGCGCCGTCGGCGGGTGCGGGTTCGTCGTTGGGAGGGTGTTCCCGCCCGCACCGCCCCTGCGTCCATAGCTGTCGGGGGCGGGTGGCCCTTGCGGGCCAGGCGCGCCGGCGGCGGGTGCGGGTTCGTTCGGGGCGTGGTCGGGCGGCCGTTGCGAGGCCGTTCACTCAGGCGGCGGGCCTTCGCGGCGGTTCCGGGTGCGGGGTCCGCCAAAACTCGCGGGAGGGCCGGCGTCCGGGTGCCCGGCCAGCAGGACGCCGCCGAGGACCGCTCCGGCGAGGCCGGCGGTGTCCTCGCCGGGGCCGTCGATGGGGTGGCCGTGCATGCGGGCGTCCTGTTCGGCCAGTTCGCGGGCCTGCTGGGCCAGGGTGTCGGCGGTGAGGAGGTCGGCGAGCTGTCGGCGCGGGTCCCGGCCGGGCGGCGTGGAGGTGAGCAGGCGCCGGGCCTCCGCCAGGCGGACGCGGGCCTCGCCGGCCACCGCGGCCCGGTGTGTCGCGATCACGTCGTCCGCGGCGGCGACGGCACTGCGCGCACACACCAGCGCCGCGACCGGAAGCACGCCGGCCCGCCCCGAGACCACGGGCCCGACGCCCCGCACGGTCCGCCGCAGCAGGTCGAGGGGGTCGTACGGCCCGGCGGTCAGGTCTTCCCGTACGACGGCCAGGACGACGTCGGCATGGGCGACACGGGCCCGCAGCTCACCGGGAGGGACGTCCGCGTACGCGGCTCCGATCCCCGCCAAGGACTCCCGCGCCCCGGCGATCTCCGCCTCCCCGCCCGTCAGCGTGGCCGGAACCATCGCCGCCGCCGTGGCGAGCTCCCCGGCGAGCCGGTCGATGCCGTCGACGAAGACGGCGGCCTGGGCGATGGCGCCCTCGGCGGACCGCAACTGGCCCGCGGCCCGCTCGTTGTCGCCCGAGTCGGCGCTCTGGCGGGCGTGGTTGAGGCGGGCCGTGGCGAACACCAGCCGGTCCTTGGCCTGCTCGACGTGGCCCATGACGGCGGCGACGGCCGAGGGGGCGTACCGCTCACGGAGCTCGCGGACAGCCGCGTCGGCACCACCGGCCCGCCCGGCCAGCTCCCTGAACCGGCCCTCCGCGACGGCCAACGCCTCGCCCAGCCCTCCGCCCAGGCCTTCCTCCAGCCCGCGCAGCTGGTCGAACGCGGCGGCCTGCGCATCCAGCAGCCGCCCCACCTCCTCGGCCCGCCCGACGATCCCGGCCAGCACATGCCGCCGGGCCGCGCTCTCCTCCGGCACCCCGCCCTCGTACTGCCACCGCATCCGGAACGCGACCGCCAGCTCGGCCTCGGCGTCCCGCAGCACCCGCGCGAACGGCTCGACGTCCGCCGCCCCGAGCGAGGCACCCGGCCGGACACCCACGATCCCGACCCGCCCCTCGACGAACCCGAGCTCCTCCCGACCGACCCGCACCCAGTCATCGGCCTCGACCAGCAAGGCCCGCGCCCGCTCGTCGAGTTCCGCCATCTGCGGCTCGGCGACCCGGACCGGCGCGCCCCCGGGTGTCGTACGCTCCCGTGCCCGCCGCCTCCGCCGCAGGAACCCGAACCCCGCGAGCACCACCACCACGACCACGGCCAGCACCGGCAGCACCAGCTCGACAGCGGACGTCTCCCCGACCTCCCCCTGCCCCACCGCCCCGGCAACGGGCCGCTCCGCCCCGCCCGCGACCGGCCCCCCGTCCCCGACCACCAACCCGGGCAGCACCAGCCACACCACCCCGATCAGCCCACCCACCAGGGCAAGCACGACCCGCACCGATATGTGCGAGGCCCCACGCCGCGGCCGGCCCCGGATCAAGGATGACGTCACATTTCGGAGCGTATGAGCAGGAATGCGACCGCGCGAGCGGGGTGCGTCCGGGATGGGGCGGAGCCGGGTGGGGTCGGGAGGGGAGCCCGGTGGGGCGGGTTTCCCAAATCCTGGCCCGATGCGGGCCATCGCCGAGTCAAATGTCTTGTGCGTGCCGGAGCTGGTGAAATCATGATCGGCATGCATGAAGCGCTGGTGGCGGTGGCCGCACTGGTGGTGGCGGCCGGGGTGGTGTTCGCGGTGGTCGCGATCACCACCGGCCGGATCATCCCGGGGCCGGAGAGCGGGCGCGCCAAGATACTGCGGCCCCGGCTGTGGGGGTACGGCACGCTGGCCGTCGCGATCGGGATCGGAATGTTCATCTTCCTCGGCCCGCTCCAGGGGCCGACCGGCCACTACGCCCGGTACGCGCTGATCGGCATGGTCGTGAACTTCCTGGGCCTGTATGTCCAGCGTCTGGCCACGAAGCCGGGCCGCCCCGACGGTACCGCTACGAAGACCGCCTCCTGATCTTCGATCCCAGCCACACCAACGGGTCGTACTTGCGGTCGACCGCCCGTTCCTTCAAGGGGATCAGGGCATTGTCCGTGATCTTGATGCCCTCGGGGCAGACCTCCGTGCAGCACTTGGTGATGTTGCAGTAGCCGAGTCCGTGCTCGTCCTGCGCGGTCTTCTTGCGGTCCAGGCCGCTCTCGCCCGCCGCGTCCAGCGGGTGCATGTCGAGCTCGGCGACCCGCATGAGGAAGCGCGGGCCCGCGAACGCCGTCTTGTTCTCCTCGTGGTCGCGGACCACATGGCAGGTGTCCTGGCACAGGAAGCACTCGATGCACTTGCGGAACTCCTGCGAGCGGTCCACGTCCTCCTGCATCATCCGGTACTCGCCGGGGCCCAGGTCAGCGGGGGGCACGAAGGCGGGGACCTCACGCGCCTTCGTGTAGTTGAAGCCGACGTCCGTGACCAGGTCCCGGACCACCGGAAACGCCCGCAGCGGTGTGACGGTGATCGTCTCCTCGCGGTCGAACACCGACATCCGCGTCATGCACATCAGCCGCGGACGCCCGTTGATCTCCGCCGAACACGAACCGCACTTGCCCGCCTTGCAGTTCCAGCGGACGGCCAGGTCGGGGGCCTGGGTGGCCTGGAGGCGGTGGATGATGTCGAGGACCACCTCGCCGTCGTTCACCTCGACCTTGAAGTCCTCCAGGCCGCCGCCCTGCACATCGCCCCGCCACACCTTGAAGCGGGCCTCGTAGCTGCTGCTCACTGGTAGAGCTCCTCTTCAGCGAGGTACTTGACCAGCTCCTCCTTGTCGAAGAGAGCCAGCAGGTCCTGGCGGACGGGGTCGGTGGTCTCCCGTACGAGAGTGATCTGGCCGCTTTCCGGGTCGGTGGCCGCGAGGCCGCCCGTCGGGTCGGCGAGGTGGCACAGCAGGTTGATGTTGCGCCATTTGCGGTCCATCGTCGGATGGTCCTCGCGGGTGTGGCCGCCCCGCGACTCCGTGCGCTCCAGCGCCGCCCGGGCCACGCACTCGCTGACCAGCAGCATGTTGCGCAGGTCGAGCGCGAGGTGCCAGCCGGGGTTGAACTGGCGGTGCCCCTCGACGCCAGCCCGTCGGGCCCGTACGCGCAGATCCGCGAGCTTCTCCAGCGCCTGCTCCATCTCGCCCTCGCGACGGATGATGCCGACGAGGTCGTTCATCGTCTGCTGGAGCTCCTGGTGCAGGGTGTACGGGTTCTCCGGCGGGCGCCCGTCGTCCTCGCCCCCGGCCGGGCCTTCCGCCGAGAAGGGCCGCAGCGCCTCCGCGGCCGCCGTGTCGACCTCCAGGTCGCTGACCTCGGGGCGTTCGAAGGCCCGCGCGGCCGCGTACTCGGCGGCGTGCCAGCCCGCGCGGCGCCCGAACACCAGCAGGTCGGAGAGGGAGTTGCCGCCGAGCCGGTTCGAGCCGTGCATGCCGCCCGCCACCTCACCGGCCGCGTACAGGCCCGGTACGTTCCGCGCCGCCGCCGTGTCCGACTCGACCGCGATGCCCCCCATGACGTAGTGACACGTCGGCCCGACCTCCATCGGTTCCGCGGTGATGTCGACGTCCGCCAGCTCCTTGAACTGGTGGTACATGGACGGCAGCCGGCGCTTGATGACCTCGGCCGGCATACGGGTCGAGACGTCGAGGAAGACGCCGCCGTGCGGGGAGCCCCGCCCCGCCTTCACCTCGGCGTTGATCGCCCGCGCCACCTCGTCGCGGGGCAGCAGCTCCGGTGGACGCCGGTTGTTGTCCGGGTCCTCGTACCAGCGGTCGCCCTCCTCCTCCGACTCGGCGTACTTCTCCTTGAAGACGTCGGGGATGTAGTCGAACATGAACCGCTTGCCCTCGGAGTTGCGCAGCACCCCTCCGTCGCCGCGCACCGACTCCGTGACCAGGATCCCCTTCACCGACGGCGGCCAGACCATGCCCGTCGGGTGGAACTGCACGAACTCCATGTTGAGCAGGGGAGCCCCGGCGAGCAGCGCCAGCGCGTGGCCGTCGCCCGTGTACTCCCAGGAGTTCGACGTCACCTTGAAGGACTTGCCGATGCCGCCCGTCGCGATCACGACCGCGGGGGCTTCGAGGACGAAGAAACGGCCGGTCTCGCGCTCGTAGGCAAAGACGCCGGAGACCCGGCTGCCGTCCTTCAGGATACGGGTGACCGTGCACTCCTGGTAGACCTTCAGGCGGGACTCGTAGTCCCCGGTCTCCTTCTTGTCCTCCTGCTGCAGCGAGACGATCTTCTGCTGGAGCGTGCGGATCAGCTCCAGGCCGGTGCGGTCGCCGACGTGCGCCAGCCGCGGGTACTCGTGGCCGCCGAAGTTGCGCTGCGAGATACGGCCGTCCTTGGTGCGGTCGAAGAGCGCCCCCCAGGTCTCCAGCTCCCACACCCGGTCCGGGGCCTCCCGCGCGTGCAGCTCGGCCATCCGCCACTGGTTGAGGAACTTGCCGCCGCGCATGGTGTCGCGGAAGTGGACCTGCCAGTTGTCGTGCTCGTTGGCGTTGGCCATGGCCGCCGCGATGCCGCCCTCGGCCATCACGGTGTGCGCCTTGCCGAACAGCGACTTGCAGATCACGGCCGTACGGGCGCCTCGCTCCCGTGCCTCGATCGCCGCCCGCAGACCCGCCCCGCCGGCGCCGACCACGACGACGTCCCACTCCTGCCGTTCGACCACGGACATCTGTTCAGTCCCCACCAAATCTAGAAGAAGCGCGGATCGTCGAAGACCCCGGACGCGACGAGATAGACGTAGAAGTCGGCGAGCGCCACGCTCACCAGCGATGTCCAGGCGAGCAGCATGTGGCGGGCGTTGAGCTTCCCGATCCACTGCCACATGCGGTAGCGCACGGGGTGCTTGGAGAAGTGCTTGAGCTTGCCGCCGACGATGTGCCGACAGGAGTGACAGGAGAGGGTGTACGCCCAGATCAGCACGATGTTGACGAGAAAGACGAGCGTGCCGAGGCCCATGTGGCCCCACTCGTAGTTCTCGTCGCGGAAGGCGAGCACCGTGTCGTAGGTCAGGATCCCGGCGACCGGGATCGCGGTGTAGAAGAAGTACCGGTGGATGTTCTGCAGGATCAGCGGGAACCGGGTCTCACCGCTGTACTTCTTGTGCGGTTCCGCCACCGCGCAGGCCGGGGGCGACATCCAGAAGCCGCGGTAGTAGGCCTTGCGGTAGTAGTAGCAGGTCAGGCGGAAGCCGAGCGGGAAGATCAGGATGATGATCGCGGGGGAGATGCCCCACCAGCTCCCGAAGAGGTCCCAGTTCGGCCCCGCGTGCATGGGCTTGCAGTTCTCCGCCAGACAGGGCGAGTAGAACGGGGAGACGTACGGCGCCGCGTAATAGTCCGCGTTGGCGAAGGCCCGCCAGGTCGAGTACACGACGAAGGCCAGCAGACCGGCCGCGGTGGCGGCCGGGGCCAGCCACCAGCGGTCGGTCCGCAGGTGCGGGGCGGCGATCGCGGCGCGCGTACCGGTGCGTACGCCGCCGCTGTTCAGATGGGGTTCCGTACCAGTGGCCAATGCATGACTCCGGTCGGGTGTGGGTTCTCAGGGGGCGTGGCGGTCCCGGGCGCCTAGACCCTCGTCGTCCGTGTCGATCCACAGAGAGTCGTCGTACGGCGTGTCGGGGATGGTGACGAGTTCCGGTTTGCGCTGCGTGGCCGGGCTCACGGCCGACTCCCGCAGCAGCGCGACGCTCTCGCGCAGATGGTTGGCGTCGGTCCGGACGCGGCGCATCTCAAGACCGGCGGTGCCGAGCTGCTTCTCCAGGCGGCCCACGGACCGGGCCAGGTCGTCGAGACAGCGCTGGACAGTTGTCAGGTCGTCTTGCACGGACATGACGTGACCTCACTTCCGCGGGCCGTTCGGCCCTGGGTGGCAACGTTCATGCGCCTGCGAGTGTTGCGCGTCACACCTGTCGATGTGAAGGCATGTGCAGCGATTGGCGGATTGCATGCCTCCGACGCGCGCCCGCACGCGCTCTGTGTGCGCCGGGGAGGCGAGGGGGTGGCGGGGGTGCGTGGCTCAGGTGCGTGTGGGAGTGCGTTGCTCCACACGGGTGGCCTTGTGCGCCTCCGCCGCCGTGTCGTCTCCGCCGGGCGAACCCTTTCCTCTTCAGTGGGGGGCCGTAGATCTGATCAACTCCAAAATACCGCCAAACGTGATCAAAACGTACACAACTCACCGGCGGGAGCCGCTCCCCGGAGGTACCAGAGATGTCCCACGGCGTCGGAACACGCTCCGTCATGCGGTCGGTCGCCGTCCTCGGCGCGAGCGCGCTCGCTGTGTCCCTGCTCGCCGGATGCAGTGACCCCGATCCGGCCGGAAAACCGCTCGCCGGGCAGGACATCGCGCCGGCCGCCCGGGCCCTGGTCGCCGACGGCGGCACGCTGCGGTGGGCGGTGGACGCCATGCCGGAGACGCTGAACACCTTCCAGTCGGACGCCGACGCGACCACGACCCGGATCGCGCAGGCCACCCTGCCCTCGATGTTCCGGCTCGACGAGAGCGGGCGGCCGGAGCGCAACCCGGACTTCCTGGAGTCCGCCAAGATCGTCGAGACCGAGCCCAAGCAGGTCGTCCTCTACAAGCTCAACCAGGCGGCCGTCTGGAGCGACGGCCGGGAGATCGGCGCCGCCGACTTCGCCGCCCAGTGGCGGGCCCTGTCCGGCAAGGACAGCGCCTACTGGACCGCCCGCAACGCCGGCTACGACCGCATCGAGAAGATCGAGCGCGGCAAGGGCGACCTGGAGGTCCGGGTCACCTTCGGGCGGCCGTACGCCGACTGGCGTTCGCTGTTCTCGCCGCTGTACCCGAAGGAGGTCATGGGCACGCCGGACTCGTTCAACGACGGGGCGCGGCGGAAGCTGAAGATCACCGCGGGGCCGTTCACCTTGAAGAAGATCGACCGCAAGGCCGACGAGGTCCGGCTCACCCGCAACCCCCGCTGGTGGGGAGAGCGGGCCAAGCTGCAGGAGATCGTGCTGCGGGCCGTGCCGCGCGACGAGCGGGCCGCCGAACTGGCTGCCGGACAGCTCGACCTGGCCGAGATCGACCCCGCCGCGGCCCGGCGCATCGCGCTCGCCTCGCCGCCGCGGAGCGCCACCGCCAGTGCCGGCGGTTCGCCGGTCGGCTCGGGCTCGCCCCTGATGGGCCCCGACCGGCGCAGGATGACCCCCAAGCAGCGCCGGGAGGCGGCCGCCTTCCGCGGCTTCGAGGTGCGCAAGTCCCTGGAACCGGCCTACACCCAGCTGGCCCTCAACGGTGCCGACGGCCCGCTCGCCGACGAGCGGGTCCGGCGGGCCGTGGCCCGCGCGCTCGACCGCAAGGAACTGGCGAAGCTGGTCCTCGCCCCGCTCGGCCTGCCCGCCCAGCCGGTCGGCAGCCACCTCGCGCTGTCCGGCCAGGTCGCGTACGCCGACAACAGCGGCGCGATCGGCGACCAGGACACGGAGGAGGCACAGGCACTGCTCGCGGATGCCGGGTGGGTGCCGGGTGGCCCGATCAAGGAGGCGAAGAAGGGGGAGAAGGCGGCGGGGCCGGAGGGGAAGAAGGCCGGCAAGGGCGACGACGGCGAGAAGGCCGACCGGAGCGAGAAGGCCGACAGGGCCCACAAGGCCGAGAACCACGGCAAGCACGACAAGGACTCGGAGTCCGCAGACGGCGATGACGGGACGTACATCGTCGGGGAGGACAACGGGAACGACAACAAGGCGGACGGCAAGGCGGACGGCGGCGAGGGCCGCGAGGGGGCGCACCTCGCCCAGGACGGCAAGCAGTACGGCAGCAAGCAACTGGAGCAGGGCGCGGCACCCGGCGCGTACGCCCCCCGGGGCACCGCCGCACCGGCGGGCGCGGCGGCCCGGCCGCTGGCGAAGAAAGGCAAGCCGCTGCTGCTGCGCTTCGTGGTGCCCTCGGGGGAGGGCTCGCAGACGCTGCGTACGGTGGCGGACCGGATCGGGCTGATGCTGGAGCGGGTCGGTATCCGCACCGCGATCAGCAAGGTCCCGGACGAGAGCTACTTCAAGGACCACATCGCGTCCGGCCAGTACGACCTCGCCCTGTACTCCTGGCCCGCCTCCGCCTACCCCGCCACCGACGCCCGTCCCATCTACGCCAAGCCGGTGCCGGCCGCCGACGGCTCCCTGAACGTCGAGCAGAACTACACGCGGGTCGGCACCGACCAGGTCGACCAGCTCTTCGACCAGGCGATCGCCACGCTCGACGAGTCCGAGTCCCGCTCCCTGATCCGCAAGGCCGACTCCCGCATCTGGGCGGCGGCCGGCTCGATCCCCCTCTACCAGCGCCCCCAGCTGACAGCGGCACGGAAGAACGTCGCCAACGCGGGCGCCTTCGGCTTCGGGACGCCGGTGTTCGAGGACATGGGGTTCCTGGAGAAGGGGGCGAAGGCGTCGGCGAGCGCGTCGTCGGGCGGCTGAAAGGGGCCGTATCCCAGGTCCGGCCACCTCAGGGATACCTCAAAGCCCTTGCCGCCCCTGCCCGGCGCCCGCACCATGAGTCCCACAGTGATCATGGTGCGGGCGCCGACCGCGTCCGCGCCACGGGGGAGAGGCACCGATCATGCGGGGTACGGCACGGCGGATCTGGGCGGCGGGACTGGCCGCGGTGGCGATGGCGGCGGGGCTCGCCGCTTGCACCGGCGGTACGGACGACCGGGTCGAGGCCTGCACGGACGGGACGTACGCCTGGTCCGGCGTGAAGCGCACCGAGAAGCTGACCGAGCTCGCCGACCCGATCTTCTTCGAGAAGAAGACGGCGTCGTATTCGTCCAAGCTCAAGCGCGTGGACGACACGGTCTACCGACCCTCGGTGAGCGTCGCGCCCAAGGGCGTCGGCGCGGTCGGCGTGATCAAGGCGCTGGGCAGGCACCTGAAGGTCGAGTGGCCGCTCGCAGGCCCGTCCGAGAAATACGGAGACGGGGTTGAGGAGCACTTCGAGGCGGAGACCGGGGATCTCAAGGGCGCGTACTACTCGTGGGGGTACCTCAAGCTGGTCGACGCCGACTTCACGTACACCTGCGGGAGCGGCACCCCGATCAAGGGCCATGTGCGCACCTGGGAGGGGAGCGGCAGCGGCTTCCTCCCCTGTTCTTCGGAGCCCTCGGACATCACGACCGGCCATGACGCCGCCCTCCGGACCTGCCCGGAAGGCTCCCCGGCGACCAGGGCCACCTGATCCGATCCGGCCCGGCGAGCCCTTACCGCGACGGCCCCGTACCATGGGGTGAGGCCGTGGCGTGTCCAGCCCGGCAGGGCCCGCGTAACACAGACGTACGCGAGAGCCGTCCTCACACTCCGGGAGAACGCCGCAATATGGCCACGCGCCACGACATCCGCAACGTCGCCATCGTCGCCCACGTCGACCACGGCAAGACGACCATCGTCGACGGAATGCTGAAGCAGGCCGGTGCCTTCGCCGCCCACCAGCTCGACTCCGTCGACGACCGCATGATGGACTCGAACGACCTGGAGCGTGAGAAGGGCATCACGATCCTCGCCAAGAACACGGCGGTGAAGTACCACCCCAAGGACGGCGGGGACCCGATCACGATCAACATCATCGACACCCCCGGCCACGCCGACTTCGGTGGCGAGGTCGAGCGTGGTCTGTCGATGGTCGACGGGGTCGTCCTCCTCGTCGACGCCTCCGAGGGGCCGCTGCCGCAGACCCGCTTCGTGCTGCGCAAGGCGCTCCAGCAGCGGCTGCCGATCATCCTGTGCATCAACAAGACGGACCGGCCGGACTCCCGGATCGACGAGGTCGTCAACGAGACCTACGACCTCTTCCTCGACCTGGACGCCGACGAGGAGCAGATCGAGTTCCCGATCGTCTACGCGTGCGGCCGTGACGGCGTCGCGTCGCTCACCAAGCCGGAGGACGGGACCGTACCCTCCGACTCCACCAGCCTGGAGCCGTTCTTCTCCACCATCCTGGAGCACATCCCGGCCCCGACGTACGACGAGACCGCCCCGCTCCAGGCGCACGTCACCAACCTCGACGCCGACAACTTCCTTGGCCGTATCGCCCTGCTCCGCGTCCACCAGGGCGAGCTGAAGAAGGGCCAGACGGTCGCGTGGATGAAGCGTGACGGGTCCGTCAGCAATGTCCGGATCTCCGAGCTGATGATGACCGAGGCGCTGACCCGGAAGCCGGCGGAGAAGGCCGGGCCCGGTGACATCTGTGCCGTCGCCGGTATCCCCGACATCATGATCGGCGAGACCCTCGCCGACACCGAGAACCCGGTCCCGCTGCCGCTGATCACGGTCGACGAGCCCGCGATCTCGATGACCATCGGCACCAACACCTCCCCGCTGGTCGGCCGCGGCGGCACCGGCAAGGGCGCCGACGCGAAGGCGGCCGTGAAGGACCGCAAGGTCACCGCCCGCCAGGTCAAGGACCGCCTCGACCGCGAGCTGATCGGTAACGTCAGCCTCCGCGTCCTGGAGACCGACCGCCCCGACGCCTGGGAGGTCCAGGGCCGTGGTGAGCTCGCGCTCGCCATCCTCGTCGAGACCATGCGCCGCGAGGGCTTCGAGCTGACCATCGGCAAGCCGCAGGTCGTCACCAAGGACGTGGACGGCAAGGTCTACGAGCCCGTCGAGCGCATGACCATCGACGTGCCCGAGGAACACATGGGCGCCGTCACGCAGTTGATGGGCGTGCGCAAGGGCCGTATGGACAACATGTCCAACCACGGCTCGGGTTGGGTGCGCATGGAGTTCGTCGTGCCCTCCCGCGGTCTCATCGGGTTCCGGACCGAGTTCCTGACCCAGACGCGCGGTACGGGTATCGCCCACTCCATCCACGAGGGCCACGAGCCCTGGTTCGGCGCCCTGCAGACGCGCAACAACGGCTCGCTGGTCGCCGACCGCTCCGGTGCCGTCACCGCCTTCGCGATGACGAACCTCCAGGAGCGCGGTGTGCTGTTCGTCGAGCCCGGCACCGAGGTGTACGAGGGCATGATCGTCGGTGAGAACTCCCGCTCCGACGACATGGACGTCAACATCACCAAGGAGAAGAAGCTCACCAACATGCGGTCGTCCACGGCCGATGTCGCCGAGTCGATCGTTCCGCCGCGCAAGCTGTCGCTGGAGCAGTCCCTGGAGTTCTGCCGCGACGACGAGTGCGTCGAGGTGACCCCGGAGGCGGTCCGCATCCGCAAGGTGAACCTGGACGCCCGCGAGCGCGCCCGCGCCGCGAGCCGCGCCAAGCACGGCTGACGCCGGCCCTCCCGGCCTGACACGACGACACCGGGCACCCGCCGAGCGGCGGGTGCCCGGTGTCGTCGTAGGGGGCCGGAGGGAGCTGCAGGGAGGGCCCGGGGGAGTCGTAGGGAAAACCCTCTATTTACAGGAGAGGGGCCTGGTCTTCACCGGATGACCACTAGGCTTCTGTGGACCCGCTGTGCCGCCGTCGGCGTACACGCACGGTGACCGGTCGGCCTTGCCGCGAGGGTGTGACGAATCCGCCATGCATGACGGCCGCGGCGGCCGCAACCGATTTTCCACACCGATCCGTCCGGAATGCGGACGCTCACTCCCGATAGATGTGTAACAAGTCCGTTTCGCAGGGATCTTTCGTCAAACCCTTTGTCCGGATTTTGGAAGAAGTAGCCGCCAGGTGTGATCGAACCGAGACCTTACGGGTGTGGTTCGGCCATGTGGCAATGACAGATAGTTAGGCGCGTAGAGCTCGGAAGAACGAGTCACGCGCTGACGGGGCGCAGACTCGCGAGCGTGGGGGCACCAGACTTTCTTCGCTGCCGGTGACGGTGGCGGCAGCGTGTCTTGTGCGCCCCTTTGCGGTGAACCAATGGACTCATGAGGAGGAACCCATGCGCGGTGCCAAGAGCGCCAAGTGGGTCGCGATAGCCGCGGTTGTGGCCCTGGGCGCGACCGCCTGTGGTGGTGGAAGTGGTGACGGCGGAAGCGACAGCAAGGCCGCGATCGACCCGAACGGCAAGTTCTCGATCGAGGTCGGCGAGCCGCAGAACCCGCTGCAGCCCGCGAACACCATGGAGTCCAACGGCAGCATCGTCACGCGTGCTCTGTTCTCCACGCTCGTCGACTACGACAAGAGCGGCAAGATCGTCATGGTGAACGCCGAGTCGGTGGACACCAAGGACAACAAGACCTTCACGGTCAAGCTGAAGCAGGGCTGGAAGTTCCACGACGGCACCCCGGTGACCGCCGAGTCCTACGTCAAGGCCTGGAACTGGGCGGCCAACCCGGAGAACAAGCAGACCAACAGCTTCTGGTTCTCGGACATCCAGGGCTACTCCGACGTCGCCCCCGAGAAGGGCAAGCCGAAGGCCACCGAGATGTCCGGCCTGAAGGTCGTCGACCCCAACACCTTCACCATCACCCTGACCAGCCCGCTGCCGTACTTCGTGTACAAGCTGGGCTACGAGGTCTTCTCGCCGCTGCCGGAGTCCTTCTACAAGGACCCGAAGGCCGCCGGTGAGAAGCCGATCGGCAACGGCCCCTACAAGTTCGTCAGCTGGGACCACAAGAAGCAGATCGAGGTCGCCCGGTACGACGACTACCAGGGTCCGAACAAGGCCAAGAACGGTGGTGTGCTCTTCAAGAACTACACCAGCCTCGAGACGGCCTACCAGGACCTGAAGTCCGGCAACGTCGACGTCCTGCGCCAGATCGCGCCCAAGGACCTGCCGGTCTACAAGCAGGACCTCGGCGACCGCGCCGTGGACCAGGCCTACTCCGCGATCCAGACGGTCGCCCCGGCCTTCTACACCAAGCAGTGGAAGGACATCGACCCCAAGGTCCTGCAGGGCCTGTCGATGGCGATCGACCGCGACACCATCACGAAGACGGTGCTCCAGGGCACCCGTGAGCCCGCCACGGGCTGGGTCGCCAAGGGCGTCCTCGGTTACCAGCCGGACCTCGGCACGGACATCTTCAAGTACGACCCGGCCAAGGCCAAGCAGCTCATCAAGGAGGGCGGCGGCGTTCCCGGCAACGCCATCTCCATCCAGTACAACGCCGACGGCGGCCACAAGGACTGGGTCGAGGCCGTCTGCAACTCCATCACCAAGGCCGTCGGTGTGAAGTGCACCGGCGACTCCAAGGCCGACTTCCAGGCCGACCTCAACGCGCGTGACGCGAAGGAGGTCAAGTCCATGTACCGCTCGGGCTGGGTGCTGGACTACCCCTTCAACGCCAACTTCCTGCGTGACCTGTTCGGCACCAAGTCCTCCGGCAACCAGAGCGGCTTCTCCAACAAGGAGATCGACACCCTGATCTCCCAGGCCGACGGCGCCAAGTCGCAGGACGAGTCGCAGAAGCTGTACCAGGAGCTGGAGAAGAAGCTCCCCGAGTACATGCCGAGCATCCCGCTCTGGTACTACAAGGTCAACGCGGGCTACTCGGAGAACGTCACGGGCGTCGCGTACGCCCAGGACGGCGACCCGATCCTGACCGGCGTTCAGGTCAAGAAGAAGTAACCGCTGACAGCCCGCGATCCCGGGAGCGACGCCGGACGGCGCCGCTCCCGGGGGGACGGCAGCGGCTGGGGGGCCCTTTCCACACGCATCCTTGGCGGGTGCGCGTGGAAAGGGCCCGTCGGCTGCCGCTGCTGGAATTGACATGGAGGCACGATGGGGCGCTACGTCGCACGACGACTGCTCCAGATGATCCCGGTGTTCATCGGGACGACACTGCTGATCTTTCTCATGGTCTACGCCCTGCCCGGCGACCCCGTGCGAGGGCTCTTCGGCGACAAGGCCGGCAGCCCGCAGGTCATTGCGGCCCTGAGACATGAGTACGGCCTGGACCAGCCGATCCTGGTGCAGTACTGGAATTACATGAAGGACATGGTGCTGCACGCCGACTTCGGCACGCAGATCGCCAGCGGCCGCCCCGTCACGGAGGTGCTCGGCGACGCCTTCCCGGTGACGCTGCGTCTCGCCGGGCTGGCCTTCGCCATCGAGGTCGTGCTGGGCATCGTTCTGGGCATCGTGGCGGGCCTGCGCGCCGGCCGGGTCACCGACAACGCGATCCTGCTGGTCACGCTGCTGCTGATCTCGATCCCGGTCTTCGTTCTCGGCTTCATCCTTCAGCTCGTCTTCGCCGACCAGCTCGGCTGGGTGGATCCGTCCGTCAACGACGCCACCAACTACGGCCAGTTGATCATGCCGGCCTTCGTCCTGGCGACCGCCTCGCTGGCCTACGTGACCCGGCTCACCCGGACCTCGATCGCGGAGAACCTGCGCGCCGACTTCGTGCGCACCGCTGTCGCCAAGGGCCTGCCGAAGCGCCGTGTCATCGGGGTGCACGTCATGCGCAACTCGCTGATCCCCGTGGTCACTTACCTCGGCATCGACATCGGCGCGCTGATGGGCGGAGCCGTCGTCACCGAGCACATCTTCAACATCCACGGCGTGGGCGGCACGATCGCCGAGTCCATCGTGCGCCGCGAGGGCACCACCCTGGTGGGCCTGGTGACCATCCTGGTCCTCGTCTACCTCCTCGCCAGCCTGCTCGTCGACCTGCTCTACGCGGTCCTGGACCCGAGGATTCGCTATGCCTGACGTGACCAAGACCGAAGTCAAGGGCGCCGTGACGGCGGCGACGCCGCAGGCTGCCGCGACGGTTGCCGAGCCGAAGCCGGAGAAGGCCCGCAGCCTGTGGGGCGACGCCTGGGTCGACCTGCGCCGCAGCTGGATCTTCATCGTCTCCAGCGTGCTGATCCTGTTCCTGCTGACGATCACCTTCTTCCCCGGCTGGTTCACCAGCACGGACCCGATCCTCGGCGACCTGTCCAAGCACTACCTGCAGAAGCCCAAGCTGGGCGAGGTGGGCTCGGCCGACTGGCTCGGCTACGACCAGCAGGGCCGCAGCGTCTACGCGCGCCTCATCTACGGCACCCGGGCCTCCGTCGCCGTCGGTTTCGGCACCACCCTCCTCGTCACGCTCGTGGGCGGCCTGGTGGGTATGGTCGCCGGCTACTTCGGAGGCATCGTCGACGCGCTCCTGTCGCGCCTGACGGACATTTTCTTCGGCATCCCGTTCCTGCTCGGCACCATGGTCGTGCTCAACTCCTTCACGGACCGCACGACCTGGATCGTCATCGGCGCACTCGGCTTCTTCGGCTGGACGCAGATCGCCCGCGTCATGCGCGGCGCGGTGATCACCACCAAGCAGGCCGACTATGTGCAGGCCGCCAAGGCCCTGGGCGCGAGCACCCCGCGGATCATGTTCCGGCACATCCTGCCGAACACCCTCGCCCCGGTGATCGTCGTCGCCACCATCTCGCTCGGCATCTACATCGCCGCCGAGGCCACGCTGTCCTTCCTGGGCCTCGGCCTGAACGGCGTCTCGTGGGGCAACGACATCTCCGACGGCGGCAACCAGATCCGCGTGGCCCAGTGGATCATGCTCTACCCGTCGATCATGCTCAGCATCACGGTGCTGGCGTTCATCATGCTCGGTGAGGCCGTCCGCAACGCCCTCGACCCGAAGATGCGCTGAGGGAGGCGTACGTGACCATCATCGAAGAAGTCGTCCCCGTGCCGTCGCCCCGCGACGGCGACGGCGACGGTGCCCCGCTGCTCGAAGTGCGTGACCTGCACGTCGAGTTCCACACCCGCGAGGGCATCGCCAAGGCCGTCAACGGCGTCAACTACAGCGTGAACGCCGGCGAAACCCTCGCCGTGCTCGGCGAGTCCGGCTCCGGCAAGTCCGTCACCGCGCAGGCCATCATGGGCATCCTCGACATGCCGCCGGCGAGGATCCCGCAGGGCGAGATCCTCTTCCGCGGCCAGGACATGCTGAAGATGTCCGCCGAGGAGCGCCGCAAGATCCGCGGCCAGCGCATCGCCATGATCTTCCAGGACGCGCTGTCCTCGCTGAACCCGGTGCTGACCGTCGGCTACCAGCTCGGCGAGATGTTCCGGGTCCACCAGGGCATGTCCAAGAAGGACGCCAAGGCCAAGGCGATCGAGCTGATGGACCGGGTGAAGATCCCGGCCGCGGCGGCGCGCGTCAGCGACTACCCGCACCAGTTCTCCGGCGGTATGCGCCAGCGCATCATGATCGCGATGGCGCTCGCCCTGGAGCCGGACCTGATCATCGCCGACGAGCCCACCACGGCCCTCGACGTGACGGTCCAGGCCCAGGTCATGGACCTGCTCGCGGAGTTGCAGCGCGAGTACAACATGGGACTCATCCTGATCACCCACGACCTCGGCGTGGTCGCCGACGTCGCGGACAAGATCGCGGTGATGTACGCGGGGCGCATCGTGGAGCGCGCCCCGGTCCAGGAGCTGTACAAGCGCCCCGCGCACCCGTACACCAAGGGTCTGCTGGACTCGATCCCGCGCCTGGACCAGAAGGGCCAGGAGCTGTACGCGATCAAGGGCCTGCCGCCCAACCTGCTGCGCATCCCGACCGGTTGCGCCTTCAACCCGCGCTGCCCCCAGGTCCAGGACGTCTGCCGTACCGACATCCCGGCCCTGCTCCCGGTCGCGGAGCCGGACGGCACCGAGCTGGCCGGCCGCGGCTCGGCCTGCCACTTCTGGAAGGAGACGATCCATGGCTGAGCTCAGCAAGAACGACGAGCCGCAGGACGCCACGCCGAACGTCTCCGAGGTCGAGGTCGTCGACGCCCACTCCGAGTCGGAGGCGGTCGCCGCGATCGAGGCGCCCGTCGAGCGGGGCGAGCCGATCCTGCAGGTGCGCAACCTGGTGAAGCACTTCCCGCTCACCCAGGGCATCCTGTTCAAGAAGCAGGTCGGCGCCGTCAAGGCCGTCGACGGTGTCTCCTTCGACCTGTACCAGGGCGAGACCCTCGGCATCGTGGGCGAGTCCGGCTGCGGCAAGTCCACCGTCGCCAAGCTCCTGATGAACCTGGAGCAGGCGACGGCCGGCGAGATCTTCTACAAGGGCCAGGACATCACCAAGCTGTCCGGGCGCGCGCTGAAGGCGGTCCGCCGCAACATCCAGATGGTGTTCCAGGACCCGTACACCTCGCTCAACCCCCGTATGACGGTGGGCGACATCATCGGGGAGCCCTTCGACATCCACCCCGAGGTGGCCCCGAAGGGCGACCGGCGCCGCAAGGTGCAGGAGCTCCTGGACGTCGTCGGCCTCAACCCGGAGTACATCAACCGCTATCCGCACCAGTTCTCCGGCGGTCAGCGCCAGCGCATCGGCATCGCCCGCGGCCTGGCCCTGAACCCCGAGATCATCATCTGCGACGAGCCGGTCTCCGCGCTGGACGTGTCCGTCCAGGCGCAGGTCATCAACCTGATGGAGCGACTGCAGGACGAGTTCAACCTGTCCTACATCTTCATCGCCCACGACCTGTCGATCGTCCGGCACATCTCGGACCGCGTCGGTGTGATGTACCTCGGCAAGATGGCCGAGATCGGCACCGACGAGCAGATCTACGACCACCCGACGCACCCCTACACCCAGGCGCTGCTGTCGGCGGTCCCGGTCCCCGACCCGGAGGCCCGCGACCACCGCGAGCGGATCATCCTCACCGGCGACGTCCCGTCCCCGGCCAACCCGCCCTCGGGCTGCCGCTTCCGCACCCGCTGCTGGAAGGCACAGGACAAGTGCGCCGAGGAGATCCCGCTGCTGGCGGTCCCGGAGCGCTTCAAGGGCGAGGACACGCCGGCGGCCCACGAGTCGGCGTGCCACTTCGCCGAGGAGAAGGACGTCGTCCACGCGTAGCGTCTGCGACGGCTCGGCAGTCGTTCCCGGCACCCCGCTGTGGGGGTGCCGGGAACTGGCGTTCTGGGGGACGACGGTTCTGCGTTTGGTGCGGCGCCGCGGGGGCTGGTCGCGCAGTTCCCCGCGCCCCTTTCGGGGCGCGTGCTTGCAGAGAGAGGCAACGGAGGAGCCGGCGGTTGCGCCCTGCGTACCTCGTCGTGGAGCGGTCACCGGCACTGACCCGCGAGGAGGTGGACGCGCTGGCCGCAGAGGCCTCCGCCCACGGCTGGACCCCCCTCTTCGCCGACCGATACCCGTACGCGGGCGGTCCCCGGCACTACGCCGCCCACCTGACGAACACGGACGGCTTCGAGGTCGAGCTGGTGGCCGCCGTCAGGCCGTGATGCCCGCCCGCGCCCAGTGACACGCCACCTGCGCCTGCCCACCTCCGCCGAGCACCCCCGGATCCTCCGTCCGGCAGGCGTCGGCCACTCCCGCCCTATCCGCCTCCCCGCTCGCCAGAACCTGGCACCGGGCGTGGAAACGGCACCCGGACGGAATGCGGGACGGGTCGGGGGGTTCACCGGTCAGGACCACCGGGTCGCCCGGGGCCTCCGGCAGGACCGACAACAACGCCTGCGTGTACGGATGCCGAGGCTCCGTCAGCACCTGCTCCACGTCCCCCGTCTCCACGATCCGGCCCAGGTACATCACCGCCACCCGGTCCGCGATGTTCCACGCCAGCCCCAGGTCGTGGGTCACCACCAGGGCCGACAGGCCGAGGTCGGTGCGCAGCCGTAGCAGCAGGGCGAGGATCTCGCCGCGTACGGACGCGTCGAGGGAGGCCACCGGCTCGTCGGCGACGAGGAGTTCGGGTTCGAGGACCAACGCGCCGGCGATGACGACCCGTTGGCGCTGGCCGCCGGAGAGTTCGTGCGGGTAACGCAGGAAGAAGCGCTCGGGGGGCCGCAGCCCGGCCCTGGAGAGGGCCTCTGCCACGGCCGTACGCTCGTCGCCGCCGTGGCCGTGGATCCGCAGGCCCTCCGCCACCGCGTCGTACACCGTGTGCCGTGGATTCAGCGACCCGGTCGGGTCCTGGAGGACGAGCTGGGCGCGCCGCCGGTACGCCTTCAGGGCCCGTGAGGAATACCGCAGTCGCTCGCCGTCGAAGACGACCCGCCCCTGCGTCGGCGGCACCAGCCCGAGCAGCGCGCGGGCCAGCGTCGTCTTGCCGCAGCCGGACTCGCCGACGAGTGCCACGATCTCACCCGCGCCGATGTCGAGGTCGACCCCGTCCACCGCACGGGCGGGCGGGGCGCCGTGCCGGCCGGGGTACGTGATGTGCAGGCCTTGTGCGCTGAGGAGGGTCATGGTCGGCTCCGCGTGTCCTGGGGTGCCTGCGTGTGCGGACGGGGTGCTCGCCGGTCGGGCGTCGGTGGCACGGGACCGAGCGGCGTGCGGGTCGGCTTCGGCCTGCCGCGGCCCGGCTCGCTCGGAGTTCGGGTGCTCAGGGGGGTCATGGCCGGCGCCTCGCGTGCGGGGGTGCCTGCGTGTGCGGACGGGGTGCTCGCCGGTCGGGTGTCGGTGGCACGGGACCGAGCTGCGTGCGGGTCGGCTTCGGCCTGCCGCGGCCCGGCTCGCTCGGAGTTCGGGTGCTCAGGGGGGTCATGGCCGGCGCCTCGCGTCCTGTGTGGCCCGTACGTGTACGCATGCCGCCCGGCGGTCCTCGTCGGCCGTACGCAGTTCCTGGTCGTCCACCGCGCAGGACTCCAGCGCGACCGGACAGCGCGGGTGGAAGGCGCAGCCGGAGGGCACCGCGGACGGGTCCGGTGGGTCGCCGGGGAGGCCGCGGGGGGCGAAGCGGGACGCCGGGTCGCCGATTCTCGGGAACGCCTCCGACAGCGCCTTGCCGTAGGGGTGCCGGGCGTCCTCGTAGACCGTGCGGGCCGGGCCCTCCTCGACCACTCGGCCCGCGTACATCACCGCCAGCCGGTCGCAGGTGTCGGCGAGGACCGCCAGGTCGTGGCTGATCGCGATCAGGCCCAACTGCTGTTCGGTGACGAGTTGTTGGATGAGGCGGAGAATCTGCGCCTGGATCATCACGTCCAGGGCCGTGGTCGGCTCGTCGGCGATGACCAGGCGGGGGTCGCAGGCGAGCGCCATGGCGATCATGACGCGCTGCCGCTGGCCGCCGGACAGCTCGTGGGGGTATGCGGATGCGCGCGCCGCAGGCAGGCCCACGTGCTCCAGGAGCTCGCCCGCCTTCCGCTTCGCGGCCGCCTGCGTCGCCTTCCGGTGCAGCAGGATCGGCTCGGCGATCTGGTCGCCGACGCGGTGGACGGCGTTCAGCGAGTGCATCGCGCCCTGGAAGACGATGGAGGCGCCGGCCCACCGCACCGCCCGCACCCGCCCCCACTTCATGGTGAGGACGTCCTCGCCGTCCAGCAGGATCTCCCCGCCGATCCGGGTCCCGGCCGGCAGCAGCCGCAGCAGGGCGAGGGCGAGCGTGGACTTGCCGCAGCCCGACTCGCCCGCGATGCCGAGCTTCTGCCCGGCGGCCAGCGTCAGGTCGACGCCCCGCACGGCGGCCGCCCCGCCGGGGTAGGTCACCGTGAGGTCTCTGACGTCGAGCAGGCTCACGAGGTCACCCCCTGGTTGACCGGATGCCGGACCTTCAGGAGCCTCAACGCCCCACCCCCAGCCTCGGGTTCAGCACCGACTCCACCGCCCGCCCGCACAGCGTGAACGCCAGCGCCACCACCGCGATCGCGATGCCCGGCGGCACCAGATAGCTCCAGTTGCCGGAGCTGACCGCGCCGGCCTCGCGCGCGTCCTGGAGCAGCCCGCCCCATGAGACGACGGTCGGGTCGCCCAGCCCCAGGAAGGCGAGGGTCGCCTCGGCGAGGATGGAGGACGAGATCATCAGCGTCGTCTGGGCGAGGACCAGCGGCATGACGTTGGGCAGCACATGCCGGGACATGATGTGCCAGTGCCCGCCGCCGAGCGCCGTCGCCCGTTCGATGTACGGCCGTGACTCCACCGCCAGCGTCTGCGCCCGCACCAGCCGGGCCGTCGTCGGCCAGGAGGTCACGCCGATCGCCAGCACGACCGTGCCCAGCGAGCGGGACATCACGGTGGCCAGCGCGATGGCGAGGACCAGGGTCGGCATCACCAGGAACCAGTCGGTGATCCGCATCAGCACGGTGCCGTACGCCCCCTTGAAGTGCCCCGCGGTGATCCCGACCAGCGTGCCGATCGCCACCGACAGCGCGGCGGCGAGCAGCCCGACCAGCAGCGACACCCGCGAGCCCCACACCACCAGGCCCAGCAGGTCCCGCCCGAACCGGTCGGTGCCCAGGGGGAATTCCGCGCTCGGGCCCTCCATCGGCTGCCCCGGCGCCCCCGTCACGCCGGCCACGTCCGAGCCGACCGTGAGCGGGGCGGTCAGCGCCAGCAGCGCGAACAGGGCGAGGGCCACAAGGCCCACCAGCCCGGCGCGATGGGTGCGGTACTGCGTCCAGAAGCGTGCGGTGGACCGGCGCCGCCGCTGCCACGCGAGCGCCCGCGGACCGGCCGTCCGGGCCTCGGTACCGGCCGTCCCGTCCGTCCCGGGCGCCTTGGCCCCGTCGGTCTCGGTCGTCATCGGCCCACCCGGGGGTCGAGGAGCGGATAGACCAGGTCGGCCAGGGTGTTCATGACGATCACCGCCGCTGCGAAGAAGAGGAACAGGCCCTGTACGAGGGGCAGATCGGGCACGCTCAGCGCCTGGTAGAACAGCCCGCCGAGGCCCGGCCAGGAGAACACCGTCTCGACCAGGATCACGCCGGCCACCGTCCGGCCCAGATTGACGAAGACCAGCGTCACCGTCGGCAGCAGCGCGTTCGGCACGGCGTGCCGGCGCCGGACCAGGTCGTCCCTGAGGCCCTTGGCGCGGGCGGTCGTCAGATAGTCGCTGCCCATTTCGTCGAGGAGTGCCGAGCGGGCCACCAGCAGGGTCTGGCCGTACTCGACCGCGACCAGCGTGACGACGGGGAGGATGAGGTGGTGGGCGACGTCGAGGACGTACGCGAAGCCCTCCTCACCGCCCGACTCCATGCCCCCGGTCGGGAACAGCCCGGGAATCGGGCCGATCCCCACCGAGAACACGATGATCAGCAGCAGGCCCAGCCAGAAGGACGGGACGGAGTACAGGGTCAGTGCCAGGCCGGTGTTCAGCCGGTCGCCGAGTCCTCCGTGCCGCCAGGCCGAGCGGGTGCCCAGCACGATGCCGAGCAGCGTGTACAGGACGAACGCGGTGCCGGTGAGCAGCAGGGTGTTGGGCAGCGCCTCGGAGATCTTGTCGATGACGGGCGCCCGGAACTGGTACGAGGTGCCGAGATCTCCGGTGAGCGCCTTGCCGCAGTAGTCGGTGAACTGCTGCCACAGCGGCAGGTCGAGCCCGAACTCCTCGCGGTAGGCGGCGAGTTGCTCCGCGGAGATCGGGCGGCCGCCCGTCATGGTCTTGACGGGGTCGCCGGGGATCAGCCGGAACAGGAAGAACCCGGTGACGAGGACGGCGAGCAGGGAGACGGCGGCGCCGCCCACCTTCCCGGCGCCGTACCGCAGATAGCGCGTGGTGGTGCGCGCCCGCGGTCCCCGGACCGCGGGCGCGGCGGCCTTGACGGCCGCGGCGGAGGGTGCGTCGGCGGTCATCGGCGCTACTCGCGCTCCTCGGCGGTGGCCCGGCGGCGCAGCGCGAAGAGCACACCCCCACCGACGAGGACGGCGGCACCCACGGCGACACCGACGACGACGCCCGTCGAGCCGGAGCCGCCGGAGGAACCGTCGGAGTCCGCCGGGGTCGCCGACCACCAACTCCAGTAGCCGTCCTGCCCGTAGATGTTGCCCGCCTTCGCGGGCATCGTCGTGATCGACTCGATCTGGTCCGTGCGGTAGGCCTCGACCGCGTTCGGGTACGCCATGACGTTCATGTACCCGAGGTCGTACAGCCGCGACTCCATCTGCTTGACGATGTCCGCCCGTTTGGCGGGGTCGTACTCGGCGAGCTGCCGCGCGTACAGGTCGTCGTACTTCTTGTCGCAGATGAAGTTGTCCGTCGCGCCCGTGTCCTTCGGGGTCGCGGGCAGCGCGCCGCAGGTGTGGATCGACAGCACGAAGTCCGGGTCGGGGTTGACGGACCAGCCGTCGAAGGCGAGGTCGTAGGTGCCCGCGAGCCAGGGGTCGCTGACGTTGTCCAGGCAGTCGAGTTTCATGCCGATGCCGAGATCGCCCCACCACTCCTTCAGGTACTGCCCTATGGCCTTGTCGTTGGGGTCGGTGGCGTGGCACAGGACGCGGTAGGTGATCGGTTTGCCGTCCTTGTCCACGCGCTTGCCGTCGCCATTCTTCTTGTAGCCCGCCTGGTCGAGGAGCCGGGCGGCCTCGGCGGGGTCGTAGGCGAGTTCCTGACCGTCGGCAGGCTTCCAGAAGTACGAGGAGAAGCGCGGCGGGATGTATCCCTCGCCCTGCACCGCGTATCCCTGGAACACCTTGTCGATGATGGTCTTGCGGTCGACCGCCATGAACAGGGCGTGCCGCACCCGCTCGTCCAGCAGCGAGGGGTGGCCGTCACCGAACTTCTGGCCGTTCTTCGCCCGTGCGCCGGGGTTGACGGCGAGGGCGTAGAAGCGGCGGCCCGGGGCGTCGTTGACGTGGATGTCCTTCTCGCCCTTGAGGGAAGCCGCCTGGGCGGGCGTCAGCGCGGGTGCCCCGGCGACGAAGGAGACCTCGCCCTTGCGCAGGGCGGCGACCGCGGCGTCCTGGTCCTTGTAGTAGCGGAAGACCAGCTCGTCGAACTTCGGGGCCCCGCGCCAGAAGTCCTTGTTGGCCTTCAGACGGACGTAGCTGTCGGGCTTGTAGTCGGTGAGGATGAACGGCCCGTTCCCGACGACGGGGAACTTCTTGTCGTTGTTGAACTTCGAGAAGTCGCCGGCCTTCTCCCAGATGTGCTTCGGCACGATCGGCACGTCCAGCGCCGTCATCGTGGCCTGCGGCTTCTTCAGCTCGATGACCAGCTTGGTCGGGCTCGGGGCCGTCACCTTCTTGAAGTTGGCGACGAAGCTGCCGTTGGCGGTGGCCGCTCCCTCGTCGGTCATCATCGTGTTGAACGTCCACGCCGCGTCCTCGGCGGTGGTCTGCCGGCCGTCCGACCACTTGGAGTCGGAGCGGATCGTGTACGTCCAGGTCAGCTTGTCCGGGGACGACTCCCACTTGGTCGCCAGGGCCGGGACGGCGTGGGCGTCCTTCGGGTCGTAGTTGGTGAGGTACTCGTACATCAGCCGGTGGATGCTCGTGCTGAGCAGCCGCGACGCCAGGAAGGGGCTCAGGGAGTCGACGCTCTGTGCGACCGCGACGGTGAGGACCCTGTCGCCGTCCGCCGCCACCGCCTGATGCGGCACGAGTCCGGCCGCCAGCGTCAGGGTGGCTGCTCCGGCTGCGGCGAGGAGCCGCCGCGCTCTGCTGTGCTGCTCGTGAGTGCTCATGGTCGTGACCTCGCGTCATCGCTTGCACAGGGACGGCTGGTTGGAACGGCTGGTTGGAACGGCTTCTTGGACTGTCAGCGCATTTACTGCGCGCGTGAGCAGTGCATGAAACCCCATCTGGCCTGCGGAAAAAGCGAAGTGATGAGATTGAGACAGCCATTGGTCCACACCGGTGAAGAGCCCCTGGTGGGGCCCTGGCAGTGCTTTCCCGTTTCCCGGAACGCCTGACGCCGAACGGGCTAACGGCGCCCCGGATGGGTGCCGTGCGCATGCACAGTCCCTCACGGCTGCCGATATTTGCTGCCAGGGCGCGGCGATTCAGGGGCGGCGCCGTCACGAGGAGGCACCATGCGCACAGCCACGCACGCCGGACGGGCCGCATGTGCGGTGGCGGTCGTCCTCGCGGCGACGGCGACGGCCTGCGGAGGCGGGGAAGGCAGCGGCGCGGGTGGCGACGCGGTGCTCAGCTCCTCCTGGACGGACCCGCAGAACCCGCTGGAGCCCGCCAACACCAACGAGGTGCAGGGCGGCAAGGTGCTCTCCATGATCTTCCGGGGTCTGAAGCAGTACGACCCGAGGACGGGCGAGGCCGAGAACATGCTCGCCGAGAAGATCGAGACCACCGACTCGCGGAACTACACCGTCACCGTCAAGGACGGCTGGACCTTCAGCAACGGCGAGAAGGTCACCGCCCGGTCCTTCGTGGACGCCTGGAACTACGGGGCGAGCCTGGAGAACCACCAGAAGAACGCCTACTTCTTCGGCTACATCGAGGGCTACGACCAGGTGCACCCGGAGAAGGGCGCGCAGAGCGCCGAGACGATGTCCGGGCTGAAGGTGCTCGACGACCGCACCTTCACCGTCCGGCTCAGCCAGAAGTTCTCCAGCTTCCCCGACACCCTCGGCTACAACGCCTTCGTCCCGCTGCCGCGCGCGTTCTTCGACGACCACGACGGCTGGCTGGCCAAGCCCGTCGGCAACGGGCCGTACAGCGTGGAGTCGTACACCAAGGGCTCCGAGATGCATCTGACGAAGTGGGACGCCTACCCGGGCGAGGACGCGGCCCGCAACGGCGGCGTCACCCTCAAGGTCTACACGGACAACAACACCGCCTACACCGACCTGCTGGCCGGCAACCTCGACCTGGTCGACGACGTACCGGCCCAGCAGCTGAAGAACGTCGGGAAGGACCTCGGCGACCGCTACCTCAACACCCCGGCCGGCATCATCCAGACCCTGGCCTTCCCCTTCTACGACAAGAACTGGAACAAGGCGGGCTCGGTCAAGGTCCGCCAGGGCCTGTCCCGGGCGATCGACCGCGAGCAGATCACCAAGACCATCTTCCAGGGCACCCGCACCCCCGCCACCGACTGGACCTCACCCGTCCTCGGCAAGGACGGCGGTTACAAGGCGGGGCTGTGCGGTCAGTGGTGCGAGTACGACGCCGCCGCGGCGAAGCGGCTGATCAAGGAGGGCGGCGGGCTGCCCGGCGGGCAGGTGAAGATCACCTACAACGCGGACACCGGCTCGCACAAGCTGTGGGTGGACGCCGTCTGCAACTCCATCAACAACGCCCTCGACAACGACCGGGCCTGCGTCGGCAACCCGATCGGCACCTTCGCCGACTTCCGCAGCAAGTCCACGACCCAGAAGCTCTCCGGCCCCTTCCGTGCGGGCTGGCAGATGGACTACCCGCTGACCCAGAACTTCCTCCAGCCGCTCTACTACACGGGCGCCTCCTCCAACGACGGCAAGTGGTCGAGCGAGGAGTTCGACAGGCTCGTCGACCGGGCCAACGCCGAGACCGACCCGGCGAAGGCCGTGGAGATGTTCCAGAAGGCCGAGGAGGTCGTCCGGGACAACATGGCGGCGATCCCGCTGTGGTACCAGAACGGCAGCGCCGGCTGGTCGGAGCGGCTGTCGAACGTGACCCTGAACCCGTTCAGCGTCCCCGTCTACGACCAGATCAAGGTCGGCTGAGCCCGGCATGGGGCGGTACGTCGTCCGGCGCCTGGTGCAGATGGTCCCGGTGTTCATCGGGTCCACGCTGCTGATCTTCCTCATGGTGAACGTGATGGGCGACCCCGTCGCGGGCCTGTGCGGCGACCGGCAGTGCGACCCGGCGACGGCCGCCCAGCTCAGGAAGGAGTTCGGGCTCGACCAGCCCGTGTGGCAGCAGTACCTGACCTACATGGGGAACGTCTTCACCGGGGACTTCGGTACGGCGTTCAACGGCCAGGATGTCACCGAGCTGATGTCGACGGCCTTCCCGGTCACCATCCGCCTCACGATCGTGGCGATCCTCTTCGAGGTCCTGATCGGCATCACGCTGGGCGTCGTCACGGGCCTGCGCCGCGGCCGCCCCGTCGACACCGGGGTGCTGCTGCTGACCCTCGTCGTCATCTCCGTCCCCACCTTCGTCACCGGCCTGCTGCTTCAGCTGCTGCTCGGCGTGGAGTGGGGCTGGATCCGGCCGTCGGTCTCCCCGGCGGCCCCCTTCGGGGAGCTGATGATCCCGGGCCTGGTCCTCGCCTCGGTCTCCCTGGCGTACGTCACCCGCCTGACCCGCACCTCGATCGCGGAGAACCGGCGCTCCGACTACGTCCGTACGGCGATCGCCAAGGGCCTGCCGCGCCGCCGCGTCGTCACCCGGCACCTGCTGCGCAACTCCCTCATCCCGGTGGTCACCTTCATCGGCGCCGACATCGGCTTCCTCATGGGCGGCGCGATCGTCACCGAGCGGATCTTCAACATCCATGGCGTCGGCTACCAGCTCTACCAGGGCATCCTGCGCCAGAACACGCAGACCGTCGTCGGCTTCGTGACGGTCCTCGTCCTCGTCTTCCTCCTCTGCAACCTGGTCGTCGACCTCCTGTACGCCGTACTCGACCCGAGGATCCGCTATGCCTGACCAGCCGTTCCAGTCCGAGGGGGCGATCTCCGGCAGCGGAACGGGCGGAGCGATGCACGTGGCCGCCGGCGAGGCGGAAATCCTCGAAGGCCGCCGCTCCGGCGGGCGGGCTCCCGTGGAACCGGACGGCGGCGCGGAGCCGACGGCCCCGGATCCCTCGGCCGCCGCCTCCACCGACCGCCCCCGCAGCCTCTGGTCCGACGCCTGGCGGGACCTGCGCCGCAACCCGGTCTTCCTGGTCTCGGCCCTGATCATCCTGTTCCTGCTCTTCATCTCCCTCTTCCCCTCGGCGATCGCCCCCGGCAGCCCCCTCAAGTGCGACCTCGCCAAGGCCCAGCAGGGCTCCGCACCCGGGCATCCCTTCGGCTACGACGGCCAGGGCTGCGACGTCTACACGCGCACGGTCTACGGCGCTCGTACGTCCGTCACGGTCGGCGTCTGCGCCACGCTCGGGGTGGCGGTGCTCGGCTCGGTGCTGGGCGCCCTGGCCGGCTTCTTCGGCGGCCTGTGGGACTCCGTCCTCTCTCGCGTCACCGACATCTTCTTCGCCATCCCGGTCGTCCTCGGCGGCCTGGTCCTGCTGTCGGTCGTGACGAGCAACTCCGTCTGGCCGGTCATCGGCTTCATCGTGCTGCTCGGCTGGCCGCAGATCTCCCGCATCGCCCGCGGCGCGGTCATCACCGCCCGACAGAACGACTACGTCCAGGCCGCCCGCGCCCTGGGCGCCTCCCACTCCCGCATCCTGCTCCGCCACATCGCGCCCAACGCCGTCGCCCCGGTGATCGTGGTGGCGACCATCGCCCTGGGCACCTACATCGCCCTGGAGGCCACGCTGTCCTACCTGGGCGTAGGCCTGAAACCCCCGAGCGTCTCCTGGGGCATCGACATCTCGGCAGCCTCCCCCTACGTCCGCAACGCCCCCCACGCCCTCCTGTGGCCCTCGGGCGCCCTGGCGATCACGGTCCTGGCCTTCATCATGCTCGGCGACGCGGTACGCGACGCCCTGGACCCGAAGCTGAGGTGACGGCGTGACGCTTGTGCCGTGCGCCCGACGGGCGCTGCTGGGCCTTCGTACGCATCGCCGGCTGGGTCCGCGCCCGATTAGGGGCGCGAGGAACTGCGCGACCAGCCACGACGGCGTGTCAGCTGATCGACGGCCTGCTCGTGGCACTGCCAGCGGAGCGTTTGGTGTGCGGCGCCTTGGATCCGAAGTTGAGGTGACGCTTGTGCCGTGCGCCTGGCGGGCGCTGCTGGGCCTTCGTGCGCATCATCGGCTGGGTCCGCGCCTGATTAGGGGCGCGAGGAACTGCGCGACCAGCCACGACGGCGTGTCAGCTGATCGGCGGCCTGCTCGTGGCACTGCCAGCGGAGCGTCTGGTGTGCGGCGCCTTGGAGCCGAAGTTGAGGTGACGCTTGTGCCGTGCGCCTGGCGGGCGCTGCTGGGCCTTCGTGTGCATCATCGGCTGGGACCGCGCCCGATTAGGGGCGCGAGGAACTGCGCGACCAGCCACGACGGCGTGGCAGCCGATCGACGGCCTGCTCGTGGCACTGCCAGCGGAGCGTCTGGTGTGCGGCGCCTTGGAGCCGAAGCTGAGGTGACGCTTGTGCCGTGCGCCTGGCGGGCGCTGCTGGGCCTTCGTGCGCATCATCGGCTGGGTCCGCGCCCGATTGGGGGCGCGAGGAACTGCGCGACCAGCCACGACGGCGTGTCAGCCGATCGACGGCCTGCTCGTGGCACTCCCAGCGGCGGCGTTGGGCGCGAGCAGCCACGACGGAGCCGCAGGCGATCGACGGCCTGTCGCGGCACCACCGGCGGAGCGCATCGTGCGCGAGGGGCTCGATCCGAAGTTGAGGTGAGGCGGCGGCATGTTGCTCGAAGTGTGTGATCTGCGGGTGGAGTTCCGGACGCGGGACGGGGTCGCCCAGGCCGTCAACGGGGTCGACTTCGCCGTGGAGGCGGGGCAGACGCTCGCCGTGCTGGGGGAGTCCGGGTCCGGGAAGTCGGTGACCGCGCAGGCGGTGATGGGGATTCTCGACATGCCGCCGGGGCGCATCACCGGGGGCGAGATCCGCTTCCGGGGGCGGGACCTGCTCACGCTGAAGGAAGAGGAGCGGCGCAGGCTCCGGGGGACCGAGATGGCGATGATCTTCCAGGACGCCCTGTCGTCGCTGAATCCCGTGCTGACCGTGGGTGATCAGCTCGGCGAGATGTTCGTGGTCCACCGGGGGATGTCGCGCAAGGACGCGCGGACCAGGGCCGTGGAGCTGATGGACCGGGTGCGGATCCCGGCCGCCAAGGAACGCGTGAGGCAGTACCCGCACCAGTTCTCCGGCGGTATGCGCCAGCGCATCATGATCGCGATGGCCCTCGCCCTGGAACCGGCCCTCATCATCGCCGACGAGCCCACCACCGCCCTCGACGTCACCGTCCAGGCCCAGGTCATGGACCTGCTCGCGGAATTGCAGCGCGAGTACAACATGGGACTCATCCTGATCACCCACGACCTCGGCGTGGTCGCCGACGTCGCGGACCGGATCGCCGTGATGTACGCGGGCCGGATCGTCGAGTCGGCGCCGGTCCACGACATCTACAAGGCGCCCGCCCACCCGTACACCCGGGGCCTGCTGGACTCCATCCCGCGCCTGGACCTCAAGGGCCGGGAGCTGTACGCCATCAAGGGCCTGCCGCCCAACCTCATGAACACCCCGCAGGGCTGCGCCTTCCACCCCCGCTGCCCGATGGCCCGCGACGTGTGCCGCACGGACGTACCCCCGCTGTACGAGGTCACCGGGCCGGACACCCCGCGGGGCAGCGCCTGCCACTTCTGGAGGGAGTGCCTCGATGGCTGAGCCGGTTCTTCAGGTCAGCGGGCTCGTCAAGCACTACCCGCTCACCCAGGGCATCCTCTTCAGGAAACAGATCGGCTCGGTGAAGGCGGTCGACGGCGTCGACTTCACGCTTCACCGCGGCGAAACCCTCGGCATCGTCGGCGAGTCCGGCTGCGGCAAGTCCACGGTCGCCAAGATGCTGGTCAACCTGGAACGCCCGACGGCCGGCGCCATCCGCTACCGGGGCGAGGACATCACCAAGCTGTCCGGGCGCGCGCTGAAGGCCGTACGGCGCAACATCCAGATGGTCTTCCAGGACCCGTACACCTCGCTCAACCCCCGTATGACGGTGGGCGACATCGTCGGAGAGCCGTACGACATCCACCCCGAGGTGGCTCCCAAGGGCGACCGGCGCCGCAGGGTCCAGGACCTGCTCGACGTGGTCGGCCTCAACCCCGAGCACATCAACCGCTACCCGCACCAGTTCTCCGGCGGCCAGCGCCAACGCATCGGCATCGCCCGGGGACTGGCCCTGCGCCCGGACGTCATCGTCGCCGACGAACCCGTCTCCGCGCTGGACGTCTCCGTCCAGGCCCAGGTCATCAACCTGATGGACCGCCTGCAGAACGAGTTCGACCTCTCCTACGTCTTCATCGCCCACGACCTGTCGATCGTCCGGCACATCTCCGACCGCGTCGGAGTCATGTACCTGGGACGGCTCGTGGAGACCGGCACGGACACCGAGATCTACGACCACCCCACGCACCCGTACACGCAAGCCCTGCTCTCCGCGGTCCCCGTCCCCGACCCCGAGGCCCGTGAACGCCGCGAACGCATCATCCTCACCGGAGACGTCCCGTCCCCGACGAACGTCCCCTCCGGCTGCCGCTTCCGCACCCGCTGCTGGAAGGCGCAGGAACGCTGCGCCCAGGAGGTACCGGAGCTCGCGGTGCCGCCGCGTTTCCGGGAGTCGGGCGGGCCCGAGGCGCACGACTCCGCCTGCCATTTCGCCGCAAACATCCATCAACCGCGTTAACACGCAGGCAACTCAGCCGACCCGATTCCGATATACGGACGCGTCACGCTGAACAGCGTACGGCCGTGCGGGTGCCGTAAACGAGCCGGGGCGCGCCATGTCGCCCCGGCTCGTTGCCGTTTGTGGTCACTCGGTGAAGCCCTCCCGCCCACTCTGTGTGAATGGGAACACGTTTTCTGTTCCTTGTGAGAGCTGTTAGGTTCTCCTGTGACTGGCGGGGGGCCTGACAGCTGACCACTTCACCCCCCGTGCATGGATCAACATGGGGGATATTTCGCATGCGCGCAAAGACCGCGTTCTGCTCTGCCCTGGCCGTTTCCGCTCTGGCGCTGCTCGGCACCTCCGTGCCCGGCCAGGCCGTCGCCGCCACTGACACTTCGACGGCCGGCACTTCCGTCGTCCGCGCGAACGACCTCACGTTCGCCCCGCAGGCGTCCAGGAGCACCCGCTCTCTCGTGGCCGCGAACCCGGGGGTCGCCGTACGGGCCGCGACGGTGTGCGGCGCGGGATACACGGAGATCCTCACCGCGCGGCGGCTGCCGAACGACAGCGCCCGGTACGCGACCGTCTACGTGTACACCGACGGCTCCACGACCGGCCCGCACATCTACGACAAGCCGACCTGCGGCGTCCTGCACAACGAGACCGGTTCCGCGCAGTACATGGGCATCCGGCTGAAGGACAACTACACCGACACCCCGCACGACGAGGACTTCGGCACGTACAGCACGTACGCCGGTCCCGTCCGCCAGAAGAGGGGCTACTGCGGCGAGGTGTACTCGTACATGAAGAAGGGCGGCAGGGTCGTCATCGACAGCATCGACGCCGTCGGAAACTGCAACTGACCGCTGCTTGCAGGGAATTGACCTTCCTCTCCGCGGAGACTCCCGACATCCCCTGACCCCACGTCGCATCAGCGTGCCCGTCGCCGTACCACCTGGCGACGGGGTACTCCGCCGTGCCCGCACACAGATGTCCGGTACGGCCGACTCATCGTGAAAGTAGGAAAGTTGAGACGCGACATACTGCGGTATGCGCGCATTCCCGTGACGACGGCACTCGTTCTGTCGTTGTCGGCGGGCATCGCCACCACCCAGGCCTTCGCAGAGGCCGCACCTCCCGGTGCGGCCGACGGATGGTCGGCACCGTCCTCGCGCGGCGCCGACGAGCAACCGGGCGCCATTCCCGCCAAGAAGCGGGAGGGCGTCCTCGGCAAGGACTACCGCTCCAGCAAGGACCGGGCGTTCACGACCATCGGTGACGGCACCGGGTTCCATGTGCTGGTCGCCGACGAGAAGGACGGCTACGCCTGGAAGACCGCCGCCTCCCTCTCCGAGCCCGGCTTCGACACCGACACCTGGATCGGCAACGCCTGTCTGACGGAGTCCGGGAAGTACGCGGCCGTCGCCTATGCGCCCCGCGCCTTCACCAACAAGCCCGAGCTGATGACGCGCGGCGCGTTCACCGCGCTCGTCGACCTGTCCAACGGCGATGTGCGCAAGCTGCCCTTCACCGCGACGCTCGGCTACTTCTCGCCCGGCTGCGGCAGCGGCGAGCAGGCGGTGTTCACCGCGCTGACGGACGACGAGGCCGCGAAGGACCGGACCCGGCTCGTCACCGTCGACGCCCGCACCGGCAAGGAGCGTGCACGGCAGACCGTGAGCGGGCAGGTCACCTCCGCGATCCCCACGAAGCAGGGCATCGTGGCGGCGGAGGGCAACCACATCGTGCGCGTCGCCGGCTCCAAGGTGAGCGTGGTGGCCCGGACGAAGACCACCCCGTTCCAGCTCAAGGCCGACGCCGACGGCGGCGTCACCTTCATCGACCGCCAGCCGTCCCGAGGCACCCTGCGCACCTCGGCCGACGAGCGGGCCACGGTCAACCGCGTCACCGCCGGGCAGATCAAGGCGCCCCAGGCCAAGGCGCGCCCCGCCGCCCTCGCATCGGGCCGGCTGGCCGCGTTCGACCTCACCTCGACCCCGGCGGGCGAGGTCTACGTCACCGGCCGGGCGACGACGACCTCCCGGTCCGCGGGCGTCCTGCACAACCCGGGCGGACTCGACAAGGACGCCCGTATCTCCAGCCGGGGCCAGGCCGCCGTCACCGCGCGCTGGGCGGACGGGAAGACCTCGCACATCACCCAGTCCGAGGCGGACTCCCCGCGCCTGGTGCGCACCGACATCAAGGCCCTGGACACCGGTCGGACCACGGTGGTCGACACCAGCGCCGACGCCGTCGCGCTCGGCACGCCGGCGCGGCACAGCAAGGGCAACGACCTCACCCCCGCGATCACCTTCGGCAAGCAGCGGGGCTCCTCGCGGGCCGGCAGCGTGGACGCGGACCGCTCCTGCTCCGTGCCGCGCAACGACCCGAAGAAGCAGGCGTTCCAGCCGACCCCGCGGCAGATCGAGTGGGCCGTGGACCAGGCCGTCGTCGGCAAGCTCAACAAGGGCGCGACGCGGGCCGCGAACTGGAAGAACACCGGCATGGCCGCGTACGCGCCGCAGTCGCTGTTCCCCCTGAGCAAGCTGAACGGCGGCTCCGGTGAGGACTGGCACATCCCGGCGACCGTGATGCTCGGCATCACGGCGCAGGAGTCCAACATGTGGCAGGCCGCCCGGACGACCGTCCCGGGCGTCACCGGCAACCCGCTGATCGGCAACTTCTACGGCGTGCCCCACTCGGCCGACGGCGACCAGTCCGACCCGTTCTTCATCGAGTGGGGCGAGGCCGACTGCGGCTACGGCGTCACCCAGGTGACCGACGGCATGCGGATGAAGGGCAAGGAGAAGCCCGGCGAGACCGCGCTGTCCCCGGCGAAGCAGGAAGCGGTGGCGCTGGACTACGCGGCGAACATCGCCGCCGGCGTCAACATCCTCATCGAGAAGTGGAACCAGACCCGCGCCGACGGGATCGTCATCAACGACGGCAACCCGAAGTACATCGAGAACTGGTTCGCCGCGCTGTGGACGTACAACACCGGCTACCACAAGAAGTCGCAGCCGGAGAACGGCAAGTGGGGCCTGGGCTGGACGAACAACCCCGCCAACCCGCTGTGGAAGGCCAACCGCACCCCGTTCCTGGAGACCGCCGAGGGATCGGACGCCTACTGGCACGCGGCGCACCCGCAGGACTGGCCGTACGAGGAGAAGGTGATCGGCTGGGCCGCCCGTCCGATCTCCGCGATGTTCAAGCCCGGTGACTTCCAGGCCGGATACAAGCAGGCCTGGTGGAACACGACCGTGGACCGCACGGCCGCCAAGCCGCCGGTCGGCCTGTTCTGCGGCTCGAGCATCGACTGCGACCCGACCAAGATCACCGACACGGACAGCAACGAGACCGGCAAGGGCGCCTGCAAGCTGCCCGGCGACCCGGACACGCACAACCCGCTGTACCTGAAGTGCTGGTGGAACAAGCCGGCCAAGTGGAAGGACTGCACCAGCCGCGCCCAGTGCGGCAACCCGATCCACCGGTTCGACGACACCTACCCCGAGCAGCCCGACGCGGACTCCTACCCGCCGCGCTGCAACACCGGTCTGCCGGCCGGGTCGATGATCGTCGACGACCTGCCCGACAAGACCGTCCCGGCGGGGTCGTCCAACCGGTGTGGGGGCGTGTCCTCCCAGGGCAAGTTCGAGTTCACCTTCGCCCAGCCCAACGGCCGGGTGGACCTGCACCAGATCGGCGCCGGCAACGGCAACCACTTCTGGTTCTCGCACACCCGGTCCAAGACCGGGGACGCCAACGGCATCCGCATGTACACCAAGGGCACCTGGACCCTGAACAGCGCCAAGCGGGGCTGGATGCGGGTGTACGCGCACGTGCCGGACCACGGCGCCCACACCCGGCAGGCCGCCTACCACGTCGGCGGCACCGACTCCAAGAGCTCGGTCCGGGTCCACCCGCAGCGGGTCGGCGAGAACAAGTGGGTCGACCTCGGCGTGTTCAACTTCACCGGCGCGCCGACCGTCTCGCTGGACACCGACACCGCCGACGGACGCGGCGAGGAGGACATCGCCTGGGACTCCGTGGCCTTCCAGCCGCTGCCGGGCAAGCCGAAGAACTTCGTCGTCGCCATGGGTGACTCCTACTCCTCCGGCGAGGGTGCCACCGAGCCGGGCGGCAAGAACTACTACCCGGAGACCGACTTCCGCGACAAGGTCAACGAGAAGGCCCACGACGAGGGCAAGGTCGAGGTCAACACGACCTCCAAGTGCCACCGGTCCAAGATCGCCTGGTCCCGCCAGGCGACCCTGCCCGGCTACTCCAAGTCCATCGGGGCGATGTCCGACCACCGCGACGCCGACATGGACTACCACTTCGTCGCCTGCTCCGGCGCCCGCACCTACAACGTGCTGAAGGGCGGCCAGGGCGAGGTCGCGCAGATCGACGCGGGCTACCTCGACCAGAACACCACCCTGGTGACGATCAGCATCGGCGGCAACGACGCCCGCTTCACCGACGTCGTCAAGAAGTGCGTGGACATCCCCGTCCCGTCCCTGGTCAACTGCCAGGCGGCGTCGATCCCGAACATCAACCCGGACAACGGCGAGGAGAACGGCGGGGAGACCGGCCGCCTCGACGAATGGGCGCCGAAGTGGCTGCACGACGCGGTCCGGCCCCGGATCACGGCACTGCTGAGGACCATCCGCAGCAAGGCGGAGAACGCCAAGATCGTCCTCATGGGCTACCCGACCCTGCTGGAGAAGGACGGCTCCTGCCTGCCGGCCCTGGACCGGGTCGAGGGCCAGTTCATCAACAAGGTGGCGGACGTCCTCGCCGACGAGATGAAGGGCGCGGCGGCCGACGCGGGAGCCTACGCCGTCTTCTCCGACCCGCGCGACGAGTTCGCCGGCAAGGCGATCTGCGGTGACCCCGAGAGCGTCCACGGCATCGTCATGAACGGCCGCTCCGAGGCGGACGCGGACGGGCCCGCTCCCTCCATGCAGTCGTTCCACCCCAAGCCCGCGGGCGCCCGGCTGTACGCCGACTCCCTGGAGCACACGCTCCGGGGCAACTGACGCACCACCGCCCAGGGGCCGGGCCCACCGGCCCGGCCCCTCCCCACGGAAGGAACCCCATGCGCAAGCTGCTCACCACCGCAGGGCTCGCCGCCTCCGCGCTCGCGACCGGCGTCCTGCTCGCCTCCCCGGCGGCCGCCGCCACGGCGGACTCCTCCTTCGAGGTGTACTTCCCCGGCAACAAGCCGGAGTCGCTGTACCACGTGGCGAACACCGCCACCGCCGCGAACGGCAAGATCACCGCCAAGTCCGTGGTCAGCTGGCAGATCCTGGTCGACCAGGTCATCGACAACAGCAAGCGGTTCACCAGCTTCAAGATCACCACCCGGCTGGAGTCCCGCCCGGGCAAGGACAGCGCCGACGTCGTCGAGACCAAGAAGACGTGCGACCTGACCCAGCTCGTCAACGACGAGTACACCTGGTTCGAGATCACCCCCGCGAACACCTGCACCGCCCCGTCGATGACGTACGACGGTGAGGTCTGGTGGTCGTCGGACTCCACGATCGTCTACGACATCGAGGGCGACGGAAAGGGAGCCGTGACCAAGGACCTCCAGGGCTCCCCGCTGGTCCACGGCTGACACGGGCGGCAGGCGCCGGGGTCCCGAGCGGATGAGTACGGCTGCTCAGGACCCCGGCCCGCCCCTACGGGAGGCTTGGCCCATGGAACGCCGACCACGCGAACACGACGGACTGATCGCGGTCCTCGTAGGACTCCTCGACGTCCTTGTGGTGATCGTCCTCGGCTTCGGCATGGTCGCCTCCGGTATCGGCGCCGGCTTCGACGAGTACGCCGACCGCCGGGCGGACGCCGCGCAGCACGACATCCTGGTCTTCGCCGCATGGCTGGCCGGCGGCGGGTTCGCCCTCGCCGCGGTGCTGCGCTACTGGAAGACCGGCGTCACCCACCTCCTGCTCGTCGGCCTTCCCCTCCTGGTCTTCCTCGGCTCGCAGGGCAACTGACGCGACTGAGCAGTCAGTGCAGCCCCAGCGACCGCTTCAGGAAGTCCACCTGGAGCAGCAGCAGATTCTCCGCGACCTGTTCCTGCGGGGTCATATGGGTCACCCCGGACAGCGGCAGCACCTCGTGCGGACGGCCTGCCGCCAGGAGGGCGGAGGACAGGCGCAGGGCATGGGCGACCACCACGTTGTCGTCGGCCAGGCCGTGCACGATCATCAGCGGGCGGTGCGGCCCGGCGGGGGAGGAGAGCCCGTCGTCGGTGACGAGTGAGCTCTTCGCGTACGACTCCGGCTGCTCGGCGGGGTCGCCCAGATACCGCTCCGTGTAGTGCGTGTCGTACAGGCGCCAGTCCGTGACGGGTGCGCCCGCGATGCCCGCGTGGAAGACGTCCGGGCGGCGCAGCACCGCCAGCCCGGCCAGCCAGCCGCCGTACGACCAGCCGCGGATCGCCACCCGGGACAGATCGAGCGGGTGGGACTTCGCGAGGTCCTGGAGCGCGTCGATCTGGTCGTCGAGCGAGACCGTGAAGTCCCCGTGGACCGCCTTCTCCCAGGCGGGCGAGCGCCCCGGCGTACCGCGTCCGTCCGCGACGACCACCGCGAACCCCTGGTCGGCGAACCACTGCGAGGTCAGGTGGGCGTTGTGCGCGGCCACCACCCGAGGGCCGTGCGGTCCCCCGTACGGATCCAGCAAAACCGGGAGCGGGGTGTCACCGGCGTAGTCCCGAGGCATAAGCACGGCGCACGGGATACGCCGCGCGCCCCCCTGGGTGAGGGTCACGCGCGGGGTCATACCGGGATCTTCGGCATACGACCGGACCGTCGCCGTCTGCTTCCCCTCCCGCAGCACCTGGACCTGCGCTCCGGGCCGGCCGGGCGTGTAGGACACCAGGACCGTCACGCCCCCCGCGCGCACCGCCGAGTGCACGCCGGGCTCCTGCGAGATGCGCTCCACGCCGAGCTCGTTCACCCGATACACATGCACTTCGCCGATCTCGGGATCGGCCGCGGCCTCCCCCGCCGACGCCGAGATCAACACGTCGTCGTCGGAGACGTCCAGCACCGCCCGGACGTGCAACTGCGGTCCTGTCAGCGGGCGTTCGCCCACCGCGAGCACCCGCGCGCCGCCCTCGTCGGCGATGCGCACGAGATGCCCGGACGGGCTCCAGCAGGGCACACCGGCGAAAAGTTCCAGCCATTGTGGATCTTCGTCGGCGTGCACCATCCGGGTCGCCCCCGTCGCCGGGTCCACGGCCAGGAACAGCTGGCTGCGCTGGTCGCGCGCTTGTACGAGCAAAAGCGGCGCACCCGCCGCTGACCAGTGCACTCGCGCCAGATACGGGTACCGCGCCCGGTCCCAGGAGACCTCCGTGCGTACCCCGTCCAGACCGATCACGAACAGTCGTACGTCCGCGTTCCGGGTCCCCGCCGCCGGATACGCCACCTGCTGCGGCTCGCGCTCCGGACGCGCCGGATCGGAGATCCACCACCGGCGCACCGGCGTGTCGTCCGCGCGTGCCACGAGCAGCCGGTCCGACTCCGGACCCCACCAGAAGCCCCGGTGGCGCCCCATCTCCTCGGCCGCGATGAACTCGGCCAGCCCATAGGTGACCCCGTCCGACTCCGGTTCGGCGAGCGCGCGATCGCCCTCGCCCTCGGCGCCCACCACCCGCAGGGCGCCCTGCGCGACATACGCGACGTGCCGCCCGTCGGGGGAGGGACGCGGATCGATCACCGGCCCCGGGACCGGGAGTTCACGTGCCGTGCCGGCCCGCAGCTCCGCCGTGAAAAGCCGCCCTGACAAGGCAAAAGACGCCAACTCCACCGCCGCGTCGGTGGCGTGGGCGACGATGCCGGCGCCCGCCTCACGGCTGCGTTCGCGCCGCGCCCGCTCCTCCGGCGGTAGGTCTTCCGAGGCCCCGCCCAGGAGGGCGCGCGGGTCGGCCGCCACGCGCTCCGTGCCGTCCGCCGTGTCGAGCACCCAGAGCGAACTCGCCGGATCCGTACCGGAGGTGGAGCGCAGGAACGCGACACGGCTGCCGTCGGGCGCCACCGCGAACGCGCGCGGCGCGCCGAGCGTGAACCTCTGGGTGCGGGCGTGCCGGCGGGGGAAGGAGACAGGCTCGGTCGTCATGCCCCGACCATATTGGCCAGTGCGCCCCCTTGTGCGGCTGTGCGCCGATCGATGCGCACGTACGGATAGTTATGATCAATGTCGCATAGTGGGTATGAACCTGCTGGCTGCTGCATGGATTTATCTGCCCCCATAGTCCGTTCCCCCCGCGCTTGGGATTCTTGGAGGTGAGCCGCCGTGGCACTCTCGATTTCGGCGGTGGTGCTGCTGGCGATCATCGTCTTCCTGCTGATCAAGAAATCAGGCTTGAAGGCCGGGCATGCCGTCGTCTGCATGCTGCTCGGCTTCTACCTGGCGTCCTCGACCGTCGCGCCCACCATCAGTGAGCTGACGACGAACATCGCGGGCATGATCGGCAGCATCAAGTTCTGAGCCGCGCCACCCTGCGGGCTCCGGGCCGTGGTCGGTCGGAGCCCGCTCCGACCGACCTGTTCCACCCCTGCGCGGCGCCTGGTCGCCCTAAGCTTGACCGATCTAGGACAAGCGAAGGCTGAGGCAGCGGCGCGTGGACAGTGGCAGTGTTGACGATCGACTCCGGAAGCTGGCGAAGGCGTCGCCCAACTTCGGGCGGTTGTACGGGTACCAGCCCCTCCTGGCCATCTACGGCTCGCAGGCGGAACTCACCGTTCTGACCAACCCGAACGCCGCTTACGTCAGTGCCGGGCAGTTCGGCGAGGTCCTGGCCGAGGAGTTCGTCACCCGTACCGGCACGCGCGTCGAGGGCACGACCCAGTTCGACCGTCTCAACGCCCTCACACGGGCCGGCGTGCTGGTCGGCTGGAGCCGTGACGCCTTCGACAAGCTGCGCCGGGGCCGGAACGACGCCGCGCACAATCACCTCTTCGACACGACCAAGGCACTCGAAGCGCTGAGGTTGTGCTGGCAGCTGGGTGACCTCTTCGACCGCGCCATGGGCGGGACGCGAACCGTCTCCGCCTTCGTCCCCCCGTCGCTCCCTGCGGACGTGCCGTCCGCCGAGCCCGAGGAGATCGCCGAACTCCAAGAGGCTCTGGAGGGTCATCGCCGTGCGCTGGCCGAGTCGCGCGTCAAGCTGTCCGAGACCAGTGACCGTCTGGAGGCCGAGCGGCGGGCGCGCGCGGAGGCCGAGGCACTCATCGCGAGCGCGCAGCTGTCGAAGTCGGCGTACGCCGCCGAGATAGAGGAGCTGAGGGCACAAGTCGCCGACCTGCGTGCGGCTCACCAGCAGCAGTACGACCGGGAGCGCCTCCAGCCCCGCAAGGTCGCCTCCGCGGCCCGGGACGCCATCGTGGAGCGCGCGCAGCGCCCGGCGCCGCTCAACGAGGTGCAGGCGCGGAAGAAGATCGACGCGATGCTGGCGAAGGCGGGCTGGCTGATCCAGAGCAAGGCGGAGGCGAACCCGCTGGCGGGCAGGGGCGTCGCCGTCGAAGAGTTCACCCTGGCCACGGGACGCGCCGACTACGTCCTCTACGTCGACGGAAAGATCGTCGGCGTCATCGAGGCGAAGCGCGAGGGAACGGCTCTCTCTGGAGCACTCGCACAGAACGAGCGGTACGCGGCAGGTGTGCTCAAGGAGCACGCGATGGCGGTGTGGCGCAGGGAAGAGCCCTTCGCGTTCCGCTACGTCAGCACGGGCGCGGAGACGTACTTCCTCAACCGTGTGGACCCCGACGCCCGCTCGCGGGAGGTCTTCACCTTCCACCGCCCCGAGACCATCGCCGCGTGGATGAAGCGGGCCGACGAGGAGCCGGACACGCCCACCTTCCGTGCGGCCCTCCGCACGAACATGCCGCTCCTGGAGACCCACGGCCTGCGCATGGCCCAGGTCGACGCCATCACGGGCCTGGAGGGGTCTCTGGCCGCCGACCGGCCGCGTGCCCTCATCCAGATGGCGACGGGCGCCGGCAAGACGTTCACGGCCGTCACGGAGACGTACCGCCTGCTCCGCCACGCGGGCGCCCGCCGGATCCTCTTCCTCGTCGACCGCAACAACCTCGGCCGGCAGGCCCACGCCGAGTTCGACAAGTACCGGACGCCGGACGAGAACCGGAAGCTCACCGACCTCTACAACGTCGACATGCTGGGCCGAAGCGGGCTTCAGGACACGTCGGCGGTCGTGATCTCGACGATCCAGCGGATGTACGCGCTGCTCAAGGGGGAGGAGCTGCCGGACGGGCCGGAGACGGACGAGCCCGAGTCGAACGAGACAGCCGCGCGTACGGCGACCCCGGGGAAGTCCGGGTCCGACTCGGGCGACGACGACAAGAAGACCTCAACCCTGGACGAGACCTACGCGGCGGACGAGCCGATCACGGTCGAGTACAACCCGGACGTCCCGATCGAGTCCTTCGACGTGATCGTGGTCGACGAGTGCCACCGTTCGATCTACGGTCTTTGGCGCGGTGTCCTGGAGTACTTCGACGCCCACCTGGTCGGCCTCACGGCCACGCCCACCCGTCAGACCAAGGGCTTCTTCGACAACAACATGGTGTCGCAGTACACGTACGAGCAGGCCGTGGCCGACGGCGTCAACGTCGACTTCGACATCGTGCGCGTCAACACCACGATCCGGGAGGACGGCGGCGCGAAGATCGAGGCGGGTACGACGGTCCGCATCCGCGACCGCCAGACCCGCACGCAGCGCTATGAGGAACTCGACGAGGACTTCGAGTACACCACCGCGCAGCTCGGCCGTACGGTGATCACCGAGGACGAGATCCGTGCCGTGCTGACGACGTACAGGAACAACTGGCAGCGGTGGTTCCCGGGCCGGGCGGACCTCCCGAAGACGTTGGTGTTCGCGGCGGGTGACGATCACGCTGAAGAGGTGCTGAAGCAGGTCAAGGAGGTCTTCGGCCGGGGGGACGCGTTCGCGAAGAAGATCACGTACCGGTCGAGGCAGAACGGCGACGATCCCGACTCGTTGATCAACGACCTGCGCAACTCTCCCCGGCTGCGCGTGGCGGTGACGGTCGACATGATCGCCACGGGTACGGACGTGAAGCCGCTGGAGTGCGTGATCTTCCTCCGGTCGATCAAGAGCCCGGTGCTGTTCGAGCAGATGAAGGGCCGGGGCGCCCGCTCGATCGACGCGGACGAGCTGAAGGCGGTGACGCCGGACGCGGCGCCCGACCTGACGAAGGACCGTTTCGTCCTGATCGACGCGGTGGGCGTCACGGACTCTCCGCTGGTGGACGCGAGGCCGCTGATCCCGGCGGGCGAGAAGAGCGTCTCGCTGGCGAAGCTCCTCGACAAGACCGGTACGCGGTCGCTGACTGCGGACGAGGCGGAGACGCTGGCGCGTCGGCTGGCCCGTATCGACCGTCAGCTGGGCGAGGACGAGAGGAAGCTTCTGGCCCAGACGTCCGGGGGAGTCAGCCTTGCGGACTTGGCGCGCAGGGTTACGGACGCGGTGGACGTGGACACGCAGGACCGGGCTCGTCATGAGGGCGGTCCCGAGCTGGCGAAGAAGCTGGTGCAGGACGCGGTTGCTCCGCTGACCGGCAACCCGGAGCTGCGGAAGCTGATCCTGGAGATCCGTCACCAGCAGGACCTGACGTACGACGAGACGACCGAAGTCCGGGTCACCGGGATGCGGGAGATACCGCGCACGGAGAGGGCCCGCAAGGAGCTGGCCGAGTGGAACTCGCTGCTGGAGAAGGAGCAGCGGGACCAGAACGCGGCGATCCGCGTCGCGCTGGGCAGCGGGGTGCGAGTCAGCCCGCGCGAGGCGAGGGACGCGCTGAAGGAGCTGGCGGGCCGGATCCGGGCGACGAACCGGGCCTGGACGACGGGAGTCCTCTGGGACCACTACGAACAGCTCGGCAAGGCGGCGGCCAGCCCCGGCAAGGAGGCGGGCCTCGGCGACCTGATCCGACTCATCCGCTACGAGCTCGGCGCGGACGATGAGCTGCGCCCGTACCGTACGGTGGTCGAGGAGCGCTTCGAGGGCTGGCTGCTGCGGCAGCGGCAGGCGGGCGTGGAGTTCACCGAGGACCAGGTGTGGTGGCTGGACCGGATAAAGAACGCCATTGCCGCCGACATCGGCATCGAGCCGTCGGACTTTGGGCACGCGCCCTTTACCGAGCGGGGCGGAGGCCGGGGCTTCATGCGGGCGTTCGGGGACAAGGACAAGGCGTTGGAACTGTTGGATGAGCTGAATCAGGAACTGGCTTGAGCGTGAGCGTGGATGGGGAAAGGGAGCTTCCAGCGGGATGGGCTTGGGCGACGCTCGGTGAGCTGGTGGCGTCCGACGGCGTTTTCACCGACGGAGACTGGGTGGAGAGTAAGGACCAGGATCCAGACGGTGAAGTGCGCCTGATTCAGCTGGCTGACATAGGTGAGGGGACCTTCCGGGACCGGAGTAGCCGGTTCCTAACCGCTGCCACGGCAGACCGTCTGCGCTGCACCTACTTGGAGCCGGGCGATGTGCTGATCGCGCGGATGCCTGAGCCGTTGGGAAGAGCCTGCCTGTTCCCTGGAAGCGACCGTCCTGCGGTGACCGTCGTGGACGTCCGGATTCTTCGTCCCGGCAAGTCTGGCGTGTTCAACCGTTGGCTCATGTGGGCCATTAACTCGCCTCAGGTGCGACAGCAGATTTCTCAATACCAGACGGGTACCACCCGCAAACGAATCTCGGGCAAGAACCTGGCCAAGGTGAGTATCGCAGTACCGCCGATCGCAGAGCAGCACCGTATCGTCGATGCCCTCGAAGAACAGTTGTCGCGTCTTGATATCGCACGTGGCCTCGTTAGTCGTGCTCGTCGCCTGAGTGGTCAGCTGACTGGTAGGTATGTAGCCAACCGACTTGGTGAACTAGCACAGGCCGGCTCACTAGAATGTCCCCTCGGTGAGGTAATCTCTAGCTCTCAAGGAGGGTGGAGCAGAGCTCAGCGTCATCTGGTCCCTGCGGAGGCAGGGGTTCCCTACTTGAAGATGAACAACATCACTTCAGACGGCAACTTGGACCTTGAGCAGGTAGTCCATGTACAGGCCGACGAAGAAGCCGTTGACAAGTACGGTTTGGAACCGGGTGACGTACTCTTCAACAGTAAGAATAGCGCTGAGCTCGTAGGCAAGTCGGCCGTCGTTGATGATCGAATTCAGGGTTGGGTGTTCAATGAGAACATTACGCGAATTCGGTTTGCTTCATCGATCGTGCCTGAGTTTGCGGCATTGCAGTTGAACTCTCCTGGCTTCCGTCGGCTGAGCAAGGGTAAGGCTTCAACGAACGTTGCCGCAATCTATATGAAGGATTTGCGAAAGGTCCCCTTCCTGGTTCCATCCCGGGAGGAACAACTCGAAATTGTGGCTCAGTGTCAAGCCCTGCGGGAGCAGGCTGATAATTCTGGACGCTACGTTGATTCCGCTGAGGCGCGAGCACGGGTTTTGCGGCGGCGTTTGCTTTCGGTGGCCTTTAGTGGTGATTTGGTGCCCCAAGATAATAGGGAAGAGCCCGCATCTCTCCTTCTTTCACGGATTTCCTCTCGGCCAGAAGCTAAGCCCGGAAAATCCGGACGCGGATCCTCAGCCAGGTCGACATTGTCCGGTAGTGCCTTCGTTCCTGCACCGACCCCCGCCACCGCCCTCGCCATACAGCAGGAGTTCGACCTGTGACCGCCCCCGTCGAAGACCAGCAGCCCGCGAACGAGTCCGCCGAGCAGACTGCCAAGGCCGTCGCTCAGACGAACACGCTCGTCTCCAAGCTCTGGAACTACTGCAACGTCCTCCGTGACAACGGCATGTCCACCATCGAGTACGTCGAGCAGCTCTCCTACCTGCTCTTCCTGAAGATGGTCGACGAGATCGAGAACGATCCGTGGGACGGTCAGGACATGAGCGCTGTCGTGCCTCCCGAGTACAACTGGAAGTCGCTCGTCGGTAAGCGCGGTGCCGCCCTGGAGAAGCACTACCGCGACACTCTCGAACACCTCGGTCGGCACCCGGACACCACCATCGGCACGATCTTCGCCGACGCCCAGAACCGGATCACCAAGCCGGCCCTTCTGGAAAAGCTGGTCGTAGAGCTGATCGGCCGCGAAGAGTGGACGATGACCGGCACGGACCTCAAAGGCGACGCCTACGAGGGCCTGCTCGCCAAGGGTGCCTCCGACACCAAGACCGGCGCCGGCCAGTACTTCACCCCCCGCGCCCTCATCGACGCCATGATCGACGTCACCCAGCCCGGCCCGGACGACACCATCACGGACCCGGCCTGCGGCACCGGCGGCTTCCTCATCGCGGCCCACGCCTACATCCGCGACCACCACATGAAGAAGATGTCGCTGGACGAGCGGAAGGCCTACGACGAGGGCCGCAAGATCTGGGGCAACGAACTCGTCACCGGCACCGCCCGCCTCGCCGCGATGAACATGCTCCTCCACGGCATCGGCAAGAGCGACGGCCCCAGCCTCATCCACGTCGGCGACGCCCTGGCCGACAAGCCCAGCGGCAAGCACGCCACCCTCGTCCTCGCGAACCCTCCCTTCGGCCGCAAGTCCGCGATCACGGTCATCGGCCAGGACGGCGAGGTCGAGAAGGAGGACATCCAGTACGACCGCGACGACTTCACCGCGACCACGACCAACAAGCAGCTGAATTTCCTCCAGCACATCATGTCGTTGACGGCGGTCGGCGGCCGAGCGGCGGTCGTCCTGCCCGACAACGTCCTCTTCGAGGGCGGCGCCGGTGAGAAGGTCCGCCGCAAGCTGCTCGACGAGTTCGACCTCCACACCATCCTGCGACTGCCGAAGGGCATCTTCTACGCTGGTGGCGTCCAGGCCAACGTTCTCTTCTTCGACAAGAGGCCTCCGCGCGCCGACGGGAAACATCTCACCACCGAGACCTGGGTCTACGACTTCCGAACCGGTCAGCACTTCACGCTCAAGCAGCGCCCGCTGACCCGAGCCCACCTCGACGACTTCGTCGCCGCCTACCGGCCCGGCGAGCCCCGGTCGTCCCGCGTGGAGTCCGAGGACGAGAACGGCCCGTTCAAGAAGTTCACTTACGAGGACCTGATCGCCCGCGACAAGGTCAACCTCGACATCACATGGATGAAGGACCCCGCCCTCGACGACGCCGACAGCGGACTGTCACCCGAGGAGATCGCCGAGGAGATCGTGCGCGATCTTCAGTCCGCGTTGATCGAGTTCACGGCCATCGCCCGTTCGCTGGGCGGCGAGGTCGACGTTCCGGAGGCGGAGGTCGAGTAGCCGCTGTCAGTCTTTGGCCACGAAGGGCACGAAAGCTGACCAGGCCCCCGGCGTGAGGGCGAGCTGGGGGCCTGCGGTGTGCTTGGAATCGCGGACATGGATGGTGCCGGGGGTGGTGGCGATCTCGACGCAAGAATCGCCCTCGCTGCCGCTGCTGTAGCTGCTCTTGAACCACACCAGGTCGAAAGTCGACGTGTTGCGGATCATGTTTCCCCCAGCAGTTGCTCGATGAATGCCGCTGACTCACGCGGGGTGAGAGCCTGAGCCCGGATGATGCCATACCGCAGTTCAAGGATACGAAGCTGCCTCGGCTCGGGCACAGGGCGACCGCCGGCCACGACTGGTGAGCGTCCCACCGCCGAGCCGTCGGTGAACTTGAGCACCTCGATTCCGCCATCAACACCGGCGTGCTCCTCGCGGTCCATCGGCATGACTTGAAGCTCGACGTTCCGCAATTGCCCTGCCTCAAGCAGATGTTCGAGCTGGCGGCGCAACGCTGCTTTGCCTCCGAGCGGACGACGAAGTGTCCACTCCTCCAGGACGAAGCTGATCTCAGGCGCCGGGTCTCGTTCGAATACGGCCTTGCGGGCCACGCGCGCAGCGATGAAGCGCTCCACCTCGTCGACGGTGTATGCGGGGCGCCGCATCAGGAGCAGGGCACGCGCGTACTCAGGCGTCTGCAACAACCCGTGGATGTTCAGAGGGTCGTAGAGCTGGAATTCGGCCGCCTTGGCTTCCAACTGCGCCAGGTCCCGCACCTTCTTCGGATACCGAACCTTCTTCACGTCCTCCTTCATCGCCGAGAGCAGCCCACCCGCCCCCAACACCTCGTCCGCCATGTCCAAGTACTCGGGCCGCGGAATCCGCTTGCCGGCCTCGATCTTGTACACCATGTCCTCGCCGTACCCCACCGCCTCCCCGAACGCGGCGGCCCGCATCCCCACCGCTTCCCGCCGCAGCTTCAGCTGCCGCCCCACGGTCGCGACGACCGCCACGCCCCAGTCGTCGTCCGGGTCCACCTCCCAACCCGGCTCGTCGGCCTCGCTCTTGAGCCGCCTGACCTCACCGTCCACCGACATTTCCGCGCCCTCCGTCGTACGGCCGTCCCGACCCGCCCCGTACCCGTGCGCCCTGTCCCGGCAAGCCCGGACACCACCAGACAAGCCCCGGACGGTCACCGTACGCAACGGCATCGTCACTGTTCACGGTAAGCGCACACCGCCACGCTCAGTGATGTGAATCAAGAAATCGCCTCGACCGAGGCCCAACTCGAAACAGCCACCCGCAACTTCAGCGTGCAGCTGTCACCCACCTCACGAGGAGCCCGCCTCGCCCGCCTGCTCGCCACCGAGCAACTCCGCTCCTGGGGGCTCCCGTCGGACCCGGCGGCGCTCATCGCGGCCGAATTCGCGGCGAACGCCGCCACGCACAGCCGTGTCCCCGGCCGAGACTTCCAGCTCACCCTGTACGTCGTCGGTGACACCCTGCGCATCGAGGTCACCGACACTCGGGGCGACCGTCTCCCTCAACTGCAACGGCCTCGTCGACGCGCTCGCAGACCGCTGGGGCACCGCCCCCGGACCGTACCCCCGCAAGACGGTGTGGGCCGAGTGCGAAGTAGGTACGCCACCGGGACCCGACCACTCGTGCTCCGGTGCGAGGGGCGGTCTTTCCCAAGGACCACGACGGTGAAAGAACCCGACCAAGCCCCACCCCTCCCGCCCGCGGCGCAAACTCACCCGGCCGGGTGAACATCGCCAACTCGGCTGGATTCGCAGCCCCTTGCTGGCCATACGCTCAGCGCAACACAACCGCAGACATGCGACGGCCCCCGCCGGGACGGCAATCCCAGTGCGAGGGCCTGACCACCGAGGAAGTAGGAGCTTCCCGATGGATACGCAGAACCCTAGCGCGCCCCCGCGCGCCGAGTCCCGGCCTGCCGCCAAGAAACACCGGAACCGGCGGCCCCATGCTGGCGGCGGTCTCACTCACGACAACACCCGCCACACCACCCGCTTCACGGTGATCGGCAACCACCTCATCCAGCATCCGGAGCTGTCCCTCCTCGCGATCGGTCTCGCCTGTCACATCCAGTCGCTGCCCAAGGGTGCCCGCGTCGACATCAAGACCCTCACAGCCCGCTTCCCTGAGGGCGCGACCCGCATCGCCGCCGCTCTGCGCGAGCTGGAAGCGCACGGCTACCTGCGCCGCGAACGCACCCGCATCCCTGGCGGCCGTATCGTCACCCGCACCGTCTCCTGCAACCAGCCAGGGAGCCGGCGCCACGACGACGAGCCCGCCCGGCCCTCACACCCGACGCCGACGAAGAAGCGGGCGCCCCGCAAGAAGCCCCTCCCCGCAGTCCCCCAGCCTGCCTACCCCGCACCCGCCCTCCTCCAGCAGGCCACCGACCTCCTCGCCGACCTCCGCCGCCACGACCCGCGCCTCCTCCTCTCCGCCTGCGACACCGCCCATCTGACTCCCGGCGTCGCCGCCTGGCTGGAACGCGACGTCACCCCCACCGCCGTACGCCAGGCCCTCACCGCGGACCTACCGCCCGAAGGGCCACGACGACCCGCCGCCCTCCTGGCCCACCGCCTCGCCGCACAGCTCCCGGCCCCACCACCGTTCCGCGCCCCGACCCCGCCGCCGACGGTCCGGCACCCCATCCAGAACTGCGAAGGCTGCGACCGAGGCTTCCGCTCACCCACCCCAGGACACTGCCGTGACTGCCGCACTCCCCTTGCCGCTGCCGCTGCCGCCTGAGCCCGTTCCGCCCTGTTCCCCGCGCGTCGGCCGGATACTCTGGCCGGGGCACCCTCCGGAGGACACCATGAGCACTCAGGCCGACCACGGAAACGAACTGATCCCTCGTCCCGAGCTGACCCCTGATGCCCTGCGTGCAGCTCTGGCCATCGTCGCGCCAGGTCGCCTGGACGAGATGCAGGCCAGGAAGGACGAGGCCTTCGCCAAAGCAGTCGAGTGGCAGTCTGTGAGCCCAGTCCAGAGCTGGGTCCTGAGCTGGGCTCAAGAGATCGAGATCGCCCGTCGCCCAGATCTGTCCGCGCGCTACGCCAAGGCGCAGAGCAACCTGGAACACGAGGATCCTGCCATCGCGTGGGAGGCCCTTCGCGAGCTGAGCGCCGTTCTCGACGAATCGATGAAGGCAATTCGCGAGTGAGCTGGAAATGGGAGTACGCCTTCGGGGCCGAAGAGGCCGCCCGTTCCCTTCCGCTCGACTTCTTGGCCGCCATCGAACGTGCGGCCGACGAACTGGTCAGGGCGGCCGAGGCTCTCCATGTCCACGGCCGGGCCTACGAGGGTTTCGATCCTCGAGGCCGCCAAATCCCTGTTCCCGGAGGAGGCATGATTCGGTACCAAGTGGTCGTGCGAAGCGAGCGGGTCTACGTCGTTCAGATCACGTACTTGGGCTTCTGAACGGCAGGGAGACCGGAGGGACGCGATCCGGAAATTCAGGGGCCGGAATCGGCCACCTTGCTCCGCGTCTGTCGTGCCCGGCTTGACTCAACCCCGTCCACCTCGGGAATCGTGCACGTAGAGATCGTGACGGAGAGTTCCTCGGGGGTTACCCATGGCTGTTCCCAGACCGCAGACGCGTCAGTTCGAGGCGTTCATGACGAACCTGTCGTACGCCCGGCGCATGGTCGAAGCGGGCAGGATGCTCACCCCTTTCAACTCGCCCACCATCGACATCGACGACTTCTATCGCGCGGCCTGGGTGCAGGCTGTCGCCGCGATCGACCACTGGCTGCACGAGGAAGTGCTGCGCCGCGTCGCGGAACTGGCGGCCAAGGACAGCCCCGACATGCCGTATCAGCTGCGTGTTTACGAATTGCCGCTGCACAGGGTCGAGGCGGTGAAGCGAGGCGAGGTCACGGTGTCCGAGGCTGTCGTCGAGCACCTGCGTGACAAGCTCGCCCCTCAGTCCCTCCAACATCCCGGCAAGATCTCCGAGGTACTCAAGCTCGTCACGGAGAAGAAGGTCTGGTACGAGGCCGCGGGATGGATCAACCAGACGTTCTTCCAGGGGCGCACCTCGCTGAACGAGAAGACGCTTCGCAGCCGCTACCTGGAGATCACTCAGCGACGCAACAAGATCGCGCATGACGCCGACCTGATCGACGGCGACCTGAAGCAACGTCGCCCCATCGACGAGGCCGCCGTCAACGATGCGATCGACTGGATCGAGCGCATCGCGCTCGCCGTCGCTCACGTCCTCGACGAAGAGGGGTGACCGGCGGTCGGGAGGCGGCGGGTGGGCAGGGGCGCGGGAGCGGCGCCCTCGTAGGGTGGGCTCATGACGCAACTGCCCGCCCGGCGTCTCCTCCTGGTGCACGCGCACCCGGACGACGAGTCGATCAACAACGGCGCGACCATGGCCAAGTACGCGGCCGAGGGTGCCCATGTGACCCTGGTCACCTGCACCCTCGGCGAGCACGGCGAGGTCATTCCCCCCGAGCTGCACCACCTGACCGGCGCCGAGCTGGGCGAACACCGCCTGGGCGAGCTCGCCGCCGCGATGCGCGAGCTCGGCGTCGAGGACTTCCGTCTCCTCGGCGGAAAGGGCCGCTACGAGGACTCCGGGATGATGGGCATCGCCGACAACGACGACCCCGGCTGCCTCTGGCAGGCGGACGTCGACGACGCGGCCCGGGCTCTCGTCGAGGTGGTCCTGGAGGTACGCCCCCAGGTCCTCGTCACCTACGACCCCGACGGCGGATACGGCCACCCCGACCACATCCAGGCCCACCGCATCGCCATGCGCGCTGCCGAGCTGGCCGCCGAGGCCGGATGGCGGATCCCCAAGATCTACTGGAACCGCGTCCCGCGCACCGTCGCCGAGGAGGCCTTCGCCCGGCTTCAGGCGGATCTGCCCGGACTGCCCTTCAGCAAGGCGGCCACCGTCGACGGCGTACCAGGTGTCGTGGCCGACGAGCGGATCACCACCGTGATCGACGGCACCGCGTACGCCGCCGCCAAGGCCGCCGCCATGCGGGCGCACGCCACCCAGATCGACGTGGCCGACCTGTACTTCGCGCTCTCCAACGAGCTCGCGCAGCCTCTCTTCACCACCGAGTACTACGAGTTGGTGCGCGGGGACAGGGCCGCGGAGACGGAGTCCGACCTGTTCGCCGGTGTCGCCGGTACCGGTGCCGAGGAGGCGTCATGAGCTCGATGCTCGCCCAGCCCCTGAAGCGGCCCTCCGGTCTGCGGGTCCTCGCCTACCTCGGGCTCTTCGTGCTCGGTGCCGTCGTCGGGGTGGCCGGGGCACTGGTGCAGCCCGCGTGGTTCCCGGGCGGCCTGCTGCTCGCGCTCGCGGGCGAGGCCGGGCTCTGTCTGGGCGCCGGCCGGGCGACGGGCAGCCGGGCCGGGGCCGTCGCGCCCGCCGGCGGCTGGATGATCACCGTCATTCTGCTCACCGCCAGCCGCCCGGAGGGCGACTTCGTCTTCGGCACGGGAGCCGCCTCCTACCTCTTCCTGCTCGGTGGCATGGCGGTGGCTGTGATCTGCGCCACCCTTGCCCCCGTGCGGCAACCGGACGCCGACGGCGTCCGACATGGCAAGTGACGTACCACTTCTCCACAACCCACTCGTGCGAGTCCCGTGTGGGTTTCCCAGGCGGTCGTGGGATGCGGGCCGGAAGTGGCCAGTATGGTGGTGCGCGCCGCCGAACCGGCCAAAGCAATGAGGCCGAACAGGCGGTGGAGCCAACCGGGAGAACCTGCCTTGAGTCGTGAAACTGACACTCCGTCCTCCGGGCCCAACGGGCGCGGCGGAGCCGCATACCCCTCGGGCACGCCGCCGTACGGGACCCCCATGGCTTCCGACAGCGGTGCGGAGGCGGGCCGTTCGGCCGCGCAGCCGGAGGAACGCAAGACCGAGACCACGCTGACGACCCGGATCCGGATCAACATCCCGGGGTCGCGGCCCATTCCGCCGGTCGTCGTGCGCAAGCCCGTCGCCGAGGCCGAGAGCTCCGGCGCCGTCGCGGACCCCGAGCCGTCGGCGCCGTCCGCCCCCACCTCCACGTCCACGGGCACCGCCGAGGCTCCGGCCGAGCCCGCGGCGCAGGCGGGGGAGAAGACGAGCGACTGGTTCGCGCCGCGCAAGTCCTCCGCGCCCAAGGGCGGTCAGGGCGGAGCGTCCACGAACGGGGCCGGTCTGCCCGGCGGTTCGGGCCCCGGCGCGGGCGGCCCCGGTGGCGCGGGCACGGATGCCGGTGCGCCCGGCGGTGCGCGGCCCGGTACCGGGCGGCCCGGTGGGGTCGTCGGTTCGATGGGCGTGCCCGGCGGCTCCCGCCCCGGCGGCGCGAACGGCACCCGGTCCGACGCGGGATCCCGTCCCGGCGGTGCGAAGGGCGCGGGGCTCCCCGGCGCGACCGGCGGACCCGTGGCTCCCGGGCACGGCGGCGGCACCGGTTCCTTCGACGTGACCGAGGCCCTGGCGGCAGGCGCGCTGGGCAACGGCAACGGCAACGGCTCACGCCCCGGCGGCGAGGCGCGCCGTGACGACCTGCCGTACTTTTCGGACAACGGCAGCGGCGGCCAGAACGGTCAGGGCGGCCAGAACGGCTACGGCACGCAGGGCGGCCCCAATGGCCCGGCCGGTTACGGCCCCCAGGGCGGCCAGGGCGGCTTCGACCCCTCCGCCGACTTCAACGCCCCCAACGACTTCAACGCCCCCAACGACTTCAACGCCCCGAACGGCTTCGACGGCTCCGGCGACTTCAACGGGCCGAGCGACTTCGGCGGCCCGAACGGCCGCGGCGGCCAGGGCGGCCCGCAGGGTCCCTCCGGCCCGACGACCGGTCCGGTCACCGGCGACGGTCCGGCGGTGCCGCCGGCGCCCGGCGGGGGACAGGGCGGACTCGGCGGGCGCGGTGGCCCGAGCGGTCCCGGCGGTCCGGGTGGTTCCGGCATCTCCGCCGGCCCGGGCGGTCCGGGCGGCTCCGGCATTTCGACGGGCCCGAGCAGGCCCGGTGGCCCCGGCAACGGTCTGGGCGGCGGCCCCGCCGGCCCGAGTGGTCCTCCCGGACCCGCGGGCCCCGGCGGTCCGGGTGGTTCCGGTATCTCCGCCGGCCCCGGCACCTCGCCCCACACCGCGGGCCTCGGCCCCGGCGGCGGCATGAGCGACGACACCGCCATCCTCACCCCGCAGAAACCGGCCCCCGAGCCCGGCACCCCGCACTACGGCGGCGTCGCCGACAACGTCTCCGGCCACACCGTCACGAGTGGCATCCCCGTCGTGCCCTCCGGCGCGCAGAGCGGGCCCTTCGGGCCGGGCGGCACCGACGCGCCCGGGCCGCACACGCCCCCGAAGCTGCCCGAGCCGGACACGTCGAGCGCCCCGGCCTCCCGCGCGCCCAAGAAGAAGGGCCGCAACAAGCTGGCGCTGGCCGGCGGCGGAGTGATCGTCCTCCTCGGCGGCGTCTACGGCGTCGGCCTGCTGATGGCCCACTCCGACGTGCCCAAGGGCACCACCGTGCTCGGCGTCGACATCGGCGGCGGCACCCGCGACGAAGCGGTGAAGAAGCTCAACGACGCCTTCGACAAGCGGGTCAACCAGCCGCTGAAGCTGTCGGTGGGCGGCAGGACCGTCACACTGGAGCCGGACCAGGCCGGCCTGCAGTTCAACATGCAGGACACGGTCAGCGCGGCCGCGACCAGCGACTACAACCCGGTGTCGGTCATCGGCGCGCTGTTCGGCCAGGAGCGCGTCGTCGACCCGGTCATGCCCACCGACGAGGAGAAGCTGCACGCCGCCCTGGAGCAGGTCTCCGGCGGCTCCGGCTCGGTGACCGAGGGCACGGTCTCCTTCAAGTCGGGCAAGGCGGTCGCCGTGTACGGCAAGCCCGGCAAGGGTATCGACGTCGCCAAGTCGACCTCGGCGGTCGAGGAGGCGTACCGCACCCAGGTGGAGACGGGCAACCCCTCCCCGGTGCAGGTCGCGACCACCACCCGCCAGCCGACGGTCACGAACGCCGAAGTCGACCGGTTCATGAAGGAGTTCGCCGAGCCGGCGATGGCCGCCAAGGTCACGGTCCAGACGGACGCCTCCCACAGCATCCCGTTCGGCGCGCTGTCCCTGCCGAAGATCCTCGGCGTCAAGGCCATCGACGGCAAGCTCGTGGACACGTACGACCTCAAGGCGCTCAAGGCGGCGTACGGCGCCACCTTCGACGGCGTGCAGATCAACGGCGCGAGCGGCAAGCGTGACGTCCTGCCGGAGGACGTCGCCTCCGCCCTGCGCAAGGCCCTGCGCGGCAAGACGCCGGCGGAGCGCACCGTCACCATCGACACCAACCCGACGTAGCGCAGCTGCTCGGACCAGGGGGCACCCGGCACACGCGGGGTGCCCCCTGGCCGTCGTATGACATCTGTCATCCGGCACTCAGGACCACCGACACTGCCGGACCGGGGGTGCCGGGAGCCACTCTTGATCACATGACGACGACAGTGGTCGGATTCGACCAGGTGACCAAGAGCTACGGGAGTGTGCGGGCCGTCGACGGGCTGACGCTCGCGCTGCACCCGGGGGAGACCGTGGCCCTGCTGGGTCCGAACGGGGCGGGCAAGTCGACCACGCTCGACCTGCTGCTCGGCCTCAGGCAGCCCGACAGCGGCACGGTGCGGATCTTCGGTGGCGAGCCCCGCGAGGCCATCGTCGCCGGGCGGGTGGGCGCCATGCTGCAGAGCGGCGGGCTGATGGACGAGGTGACCGTCGCCGAGCTGGTACGGCTCGCCTGCGACCTGCACCCGAGGCCGTACCAGGTCTCCGACGTCCTGAGCCGCGCGGGCATCGCGCAGATCGCCGACCGCAAGGTCGACAAGCTCTCCGGCGGCCAGGCCCAGCGCGTCCGCTTCGCCCTCGCCACCGCGGGCGACAGCGACCTGATCGTCCTGGACGAGCCGACCACCGGCATGGACGTCACCACCCGCCAGGCCTTCTGGGCCACCATGCGCGAACAGGCCGAGCAGGGCCGTACGGTCCTCTTCGCCACCCACTACCTGGAAGAGGCCGACGCCATCGCCGACCGTGTGCTGGTGCTGCATCGCGGGCGCCTGCTGACCGATGGCACGGCGGCCGAGATCAAGGCCAAGGCGGGGGCCCGCAGGATCTCCTTCGACCTGCCCGACGGCCCGGTCGACGAGGCCGCGCTGCGGTCGCTGCCCTTCCTCAGGACGCTCGACATATCCGGCCGTACCGTCCGCATCCAGTCCTCCGACGCCGACGCGACCGTCCACTCCCTCTACGGGCTCGGCCTGTACCCCCGCAACCTCGAAGTCGCCGGGCTCGGACTCGAGCAGGCGTTCGTCGCCATCACCACCGCCGAGGAGGCACGTACGTCATGAAGGGCCTGATCCGGCTGGAACTCACCCGCGCCCTGCGCAACCGCAAGTTCCTCTTCTTCTCGGTGCTCTATCCGTCCATCCTGTTCCTGCTGATCGCGGGCACCGCCGACAGCACGACCAGGATCGACGGCACGGGCCTGACCCTGCCGACCTACATGATGGTCTCGATGGCCTCCTTCGGCGCCCTGACGGCCGTCCTGATGGGCAACAGCGAGCGCATCGCCAAGGAGCGCGAGAGCGGCTGGGTACGGCAGCTGCGGCTGACGACCCTGCCGGGCCGCGGGTACGTCCTGGCCAAGACCGCGAGCGCCGCCGTGGTCAGCCTGCCGTCCATCGTGATCGTCTTCGCCGTCGCCGCGATCGTGAAGGACGTACGCCTCGACGCCTGGCAGTGGCTCGCGCTGACCGGGTCGATCTGGGCCGGCAGCCTCGTCTTCGCCGCGCTCGGCGTGGCCCTCGGCTACCTCGCGAGCGGGGACGCGGTCCGCCCGATCACGATGATCACCTACTTCGGGCTGTCCATCCTCGGCGGCCTGTGGATGCCGACCACGTCCTTCCCGTCCTGGCTGCAGGACATCGCCACCTGGGTGCCCACACACGCGTACGCTGCCCTCGGGCAGGCGATCGAACAGAGCCAGGCCCCCCATGCGAAGGACATCGCCATCCTCGCCGTCTTCTTCGCCCTGTTCACCGGCGGCGCGGCCTGGCTGTACCGGAAGGACACGCTGAAGGCGTGAGCAGCGTCGGCATCGGGCAGCGCCCGCAGAACCGCAGACAGCAGGTCGTCAAGTTCCTCTGGATCGGGATCTGGCTCGCGTACCTGAGCGCACCCGTGGGTGACCTGCTGCACGGCGGACACAGCGACGGAGTCCGCGTCCTCGGCTGGATCGGCCTCGTCGCCTTCGTCGCCTGGTATTTCGCCCTGGTCTTCCGCACCGGGCGCGGCGAGACCAATGGCGTGGTGCTCGGCTCGGTGGCGGTCCTGGCCGCCCAGTCGACGGTCCTCGCGCTCACGCTGGGTCGGGAGTGGCTCGTCCTGTTCGTGTACGTGGCGATCTCCTCCGGCGCCGCCCTGCCGTTCCACCTCGCCCGCTGGACGATCCCGGCCGTGTCCGCCCTGCTGACCGGGGTCGCATTCGTGGTCCCTGGTGGCACGTCGTTCCTGTGGGGCCTGCTCTTCCCGGCCCTCCTCGGCGGCTTCTCCATGACCGGCGTACGCCAACTGATCCGTACGACCATCGAGTTGCGTGAGGCCCGTGCCACGGTCGCCCACCTCGCTGCCAACGAGGAACGCTTGCGCCTCGCCCGCGACCTGCACGACCTGCTGGGCCACTCGCTGTCGCTGATCACGCTGAAGAGCGAGCTGGCGGGCCGGATGCTCCCCGGCCACCCCGAGAAGGCGGCCCAGCAGGTCGCCGACATCGAACAGGTCAGCCGCCAGGCCCTGGTGGACGTACGCGAGGCGGTGACCGGCTACCGGCGCCCCCGTCTGACCGCCGAACTCGCCGGAGCCAAGGTGGCCTTGACGGCGGCCGGCGTCACCGCCGGCCTGCCCGCCGAGGACCCGGACCTCTCCGGCGTCCCCGAGGAGAGCGAGTCCGCCCTCGCCTGGGCGCTGCGCGAGGCCGTCACCAACGTCGTACGGCACAGCGGAGCCGGCCGCTGCACCGTCGACCTGGTCCGCCGCCAGACCCTCGACGGACCGGTGCTCGAACTCTCCGTCGAGGACAACGGCTCGGGCGGCGCGGGCAACGGTCCCGGCAACGGCCTCACCGGCCTCACCGAACGCCTGGAGAAGGCGGGCGGCACCCTGGAGGCGGGCGGGAGCAGGCAGGGCTTCCGCCTGGTCGCCCGCGTGCCGGCGGGCCCGGCGGCCGACGTAGGATCCGCCCCATGACGAGCCGCACGATCAAGGTCCTCCTGGCCGAGGACCAGTCGATGGTCCGCGAGGCCCTGGCCGCCCTGCTCGGCCTGGAGGACGACATCGAGGTCGTCGCCCAGGTGGCCCGCGGCGACGAGGTCCTGACGGCGGCGCGCGAGCACGACGTGGACGTGGCCCTCCTCGACATAGAGATGCCCGGCGCGACCGGCATCGAGGCGGCGGCCCTCCTGCACCGCGAGCTGCCCGCCGTGAAGCTGGTCGTCCTCACCACCTTCGGCCGCCCCGGCTACCTGCGCAGCGCGATGGAGTCGGGCGCCGACGCCTTCCTGGTCAAGGACGCACCGGCGGCCCAACTGGCCGAGGCGGTACGCAAGGTACTGGCGGGGGAGCGGGTCATCGACCCGACCTTGGCAGCAGCGGCCCTGGCAGAGGGCGCCAACCCTCTGACCGACCGGGAGCGAGAGGTCCTGCGAGCAGCAGAGGACGGCTCCACGAACGCGGAGCTGGCAGCCGCCCTGCACCTGTCGCAGGGCACGGTGCGGAACTACCTGTCGACGGCGATCCAGAAGCTGGCGGTCCGGAACAGGGCGGAGGCGGTGCGGATCGCACGAGAAAAGGGGTGGCTGTAGCGCCTCTTGAGGGGCGCGGGGAACTGCGCGACAAGCCACGACGAAGCCGCAGTCGCATGACAACAGGACCCCTGACGGCGAATAGGCGAACCGTCAGTTCAACATCGCCCGAGCCGCCCTGGCCTGCCCCCGCACCCGCTCCGCCGCGGCAGCATCAACCCCGCTGATCAACTCCGCGTACTCCTCCAACCCCACGGCCCCCTCGACGAAGTCCCCCCGCTGCACCAGCAACTGCGCCCGCTCGAACCGCAGCCGCGCCGGATGCGAGGGCAGCAGCAGCGACAACTCCACCGCCCACAGGGCCACGTCCGACCGCTCGGGCCGCGTCGCCGCCCAGGCCCGGACGTTGTTCAGAATCCGCAGCACCACATCCAGGGGATCGGCCGGCGTCAGCATCGACGGATCCAGCGGCGCCCCCGTGGCCCCGGCCACCAGCATCTCCGCATCGCCCCCGGTCAGCACCCGCCCCCCGTCGAACGGATCGGCGAGCACCTGCTCATCGGCCGGCCCGAACCCCACGACGAAGTGACCGGGCAGCGCGACCCCGTACACCGGCGCCCCCGCCCGCCGGGCGACCTCCATCCACACCACCGACAGCAGAATCGGCAGCCCCCTGCGCCGCACCAGCACCTGATGCAGCAACGACGACTCCAGCCGCTGATAATCGGCGGCGGAGCCCCGGAACCCGTACCGCTCCCCGAGCAGCTCCCGCAGGGCGACCGCCCACGCCCGCGGCCCTCCGGGCCGGAACGGCAGCTGCCCCGCCAGCCCGTCCAGCTCCACCTGCACCGCATCCATGCCCGTCTCGTCCAGCGCCCCGTCCGCCTCGGCCCCCACCAGCAGACAGAGCATGGACAGATCGGGCCGCTCGGACCGCGCCTCTTCGGCGAACCGCCGCCGCAGCTCGGCGGAGCGCTCGGGGGACGGGGGATAGGGGGGACGCATAGCTGGCTCGTGCCCTTTCACGGCGATCCGTACCGCAGCTGACGGCGATTGCTCACAGTGATCGATAGTGGTGGTACGCATGATGCGCGGAGAACCCCATCCCGGCGTACAGCTCCCGCGCCCCCACGTTCTCCGTCTCGACCTGCAGCCACGCCGCCGACGCCCCCTCGTCGAGCGCCCGCCGGGCCAGCGCGGCCATCACCCGGGTCGCCAGACCCTGCCGCCGCAGCGCCGGATCCACCTCCACGGCGGCGAACCCGGCCCACCGCCCGTCCACGACACACCGCCCGATCGCGGCAGGCGCACCACCCGCCGCACCGGGCACGGTCGCGAACCACACCGACGGCCCGCTCCCCAGCACCTCCAGGGCCACCTCGCTCACCCCCTTGCGCTGATACCGCGCAAGCCAAGCCTCGTCCGCCTCCCGGGACAGCACCACTCCGGCGCCCTCATCTGCGTCGGCGACCGGCGCCAGCGCCCCGATCCACATCTCGGCGGACACCTCCCGCACCCACCCCAGCCGCTCCAGCTCCGCACACAGCAGCTCCTGCGTGCCCTCGGCCCCCGTCGCGGTCTGGACATACGCCGGGAGCCCACGGTCGCCGTACCAGCGCCGTACGATGTCGAGCGCGGCCTCAAGGGGCATCCCGGGGTCGCCGAGCGGCAGCACCGAGTTGGCGCGGCGGGTGAACCCGGACGCGGCCCGCAGTTCCCACTCGCCGAGCCGTTCGCTCTCCGCCGGCCGCCACGCGCGCGTGGCGACGCGAGCGAGTTCCTCGTACGTGGCGGAGGGCCCCCGGCGACGGGCCGGGGCACCCGGCACCACCTTCCCCGCGACCAGCGACGATTCCGCGATGCGGACGGTCTCGCCGCTCTTCCGTGTGATCAGCAGCACACCGTCGTCCCACGATGCGAGAACACCCACCGTGTCGGTGAACTTCTCACCCGGAGACGCAGGATCGTTCAGGCGGCGTACGGAGACCCGTTTGCCCACGTCAGCAGCGGTGATACGGACCTCAAGGCGCCCTGTCGCAGAGATTTCCACAGGTCGGTCGACCCCTCCTGTTCGGATCATGCCCAAGAACGGAGATACTAGGGGCGGGCATCGACGACGCCGCGCTCCCGCGCGCCAGGCGGCGGAGCCTGAGGAGGCCCGCCAGCGCCCTATCGAGGAGGAACGACAGCGTGACTTACGTCATCGCGCAGCCTTGTGTCGACGTCAAGGACAAGGCGTGCATCGAGGAGTGCCCGGTCGACTGCATCTACGAGGGCTCCCGGTCCTTGTACATCCACCCGGACGAATGCGTCGACTGCGGAGCCTGTGAGCCGGTCTGCCCGGTCGAGGCGATCTTCTACGAGGACGACGTGCCGGAGGAGTGGAAGGACTACTACAAGGCGAACGTCGAGTTCTTCGACGAGCTCGGCTCGCCCGGCGGCGCCAGCAAGCTGGGTCTGATCGAGCGCGACCACCCGTTCGTCGCCGCGCTGCCGCCGCAGGCCGAGTAACACCACCGGCGACCCGCACCGCGTGCCGCCTCGGTCCCGTACGGTCTGATCACCTTGATCGCCGTACGGGACCGAGGCGTTGCCATATCCGGCAGTACCAGAAAGTGAGCGAGATCCCGTGTCCGCAGTCTCCGACCGCCTTCCGGCCTTCCCCTGGGACAAGCTGGAGCCGTACAAGAAGACGGCCGCCGCGCACCCGGACGGCATCGTCGACCTCTCCGTCGGCACGCCGGTCGACCCGGTCCCCGAGCTGATCCAGAAGGCCCTGATCGACGCGGCGGACTCTCCGGGCTATCCGACGGTCTGGGGCACCCCGGCGCTGCGCGACGCGATCACCGGCTGGGTGGAGCGCCGCCTGGGCGCCCGCGAGGTCACCCACCGCCACGTCCTGCCCATCGTCGGCTCCAAGGAACTGGTCGCCTGGCTCCCCACCCAGCTGGGCCTCGGCCCCGGCGACAAGGTGGCCTACCCGCGGCTGGCCTACCCGACGTACGAGGTGGGCGCCCGCCTCGCCCGCGCGGATTACGAGGTGTACGACGACCCGACGGAGCTGGACCCGCGGGGCCTGAAGCTGCTCTGGCTGAACTCGCCGTCGAACCCCACGGGCAAGGTCCTCTCCCAGCAGGAGCTCACCCGGATCGTGGCGTGGGCCCGCTCGCACGGCATCCTGATCTTCTCGGACGAGTGCTACCTGGAGCTGGGCTGGGAGGCCGACCCGGTCTCGGTCCTGCACCCGGACGTGAACGGCGGCTCCTACGAGGGCATCGTGGCCGTCCACTCGCTGTCCAAGCGCTCGAACCTGGCGGGCTACCGTGCCGCCTTCCTGGCCGGCGACCCGGCGGTCCTGTCGCCCCTGCTGGAGATCCGCAAGCACGGCGGCATGATGACGTCGGCGCCCACCCAGGCGGCGGTCGTCGCGGCCCTGGGCGACGACGAGCACGTCCGCATCCAGCGCGACCGCTACGCGGCCCGCCGCAACGCGCTCCGAGACGCCCTGGAGTCCCACGGCTTCCGCATCGAGCACAGCGAGGCCAGCCTCTACCTCTGGGCCACGAAGAACGAGTCCTGCTGGACCACGGTCGCCCACCTCGCCGACCTCGGCATCCTGGTGGCCCCGGGCGACTTCTACGGCGAGGCGGGCGCCCAGCACGTACGGGTGGCCTTTACGGCGACGGACGAACGGGTGAGGGCGGCGGTACAGCGCCTGGCGTAACGGCGTCTGTGGCTTGCCGCGGCTGGCGCTGTGTCGTCACTGCCGCTACCGCGGTGGGCAGTCGTTCCGCAGGGCGGAACGGGTGGGCACAGCCTGCAGCGCCGGGCGCAAGCCGAACAGCCCCGGCCCCTGCCGACGTAGGACACGCAAAAGCCGACGGGGCCCAGGGAACTCCCTGAACCCCGTCGGCGGCTCAAGTCAGGCGCATGCCGACCGTCAGCCGAGCGGAAGCGCCTGCACCGGCAGAGACCCGGTCTTCGGCGTGTTCTGCGTGGCCGCACCGGCCGCGTCACCGAGGACGGTCCCGACCGACCCGGCCACGCCACCCGCGGTCTCCTGCGCCGCGGGCGTCGCCTTCTTCGCAACCTTGCTGCCGGCCTTGGCCGCGGTCGGCACCGCCTTCTTCGCGGTCTTGCCGCCGGTCTTGGTCACCTTGTCGCCGGCCTTCGTCGCGGTCGGCAGTGCCTTGTCGACCGCCGTGTCGACGGCGCCACCGGCGATCCCGGTGGCGTTCTGAGCCGCGCCGTCGACGACGCTCGTGCCGTCCAGGGCGGTCAGCCCGCCGACCTTCGAGGCGTCGGGCAGTTCGGGGGCCGCGCTGGCGGAGCCGGCCGCACCGACCCCGGCAGCCGCTCCCGCAGCGACGAGCAGCGCGGCACGGGCGATCCGGCGGGTCAGGGGGAGGGACATGATGCTCCTTCGACGGATATGTCGGATGAGAACGATGAAGTGTCCGTCTGTGCCCGGCAGTTGACCGACTGGCTGTTGATCTCCGGGCTCGGACGCAGTGACTACCGCTCGAAGCCCGCGAAGGTTGCGGCGCCGCAATGTAAAGAGTTGGCAATGCGTCGCATTATCGCCTGCGGATAAAAACGGTCAAAACGCGCCCGGCGAGAAAGTCTGCGGAATCCTTACAGCCCTTTGTTCTCAAGGCCTTTGACCGATATGAGGGTGACCGCGCGAAAACCTGCGCACGCCGTCGCCGGCCGGCTCTCCGGGTAACCCGTGGGAGTGGGTTCCCGAACGGCTGCGCGCACTGCTTCCGGCCCTAGTGAGTCGTGACGATACGGACCGAGTCCAGCCCGCTCCCGGCCTCCGAGCCACCCCGCGCCGCGCTCGCCCGCCACTGGCTGTCGGTGTTCCCGGCGGTCCACTCCCGCCCGGCGTACGACACCCGCTGGATGTGCAGGTCGGAGGCGTTGGCCACGGCCCAGTGGGCCAGCTGCCACCCCCGTTCGCGGACCCCGCGCCCGCCGGAACCCTTGTCGGCGGTCACGGGCAGCTGGACGGTGTTCCCGTCGCTCTCGACCACGGAGGGAGTGGGCGTGGCCCGTGCGGAGCCCAGCTCGGCGGCGGTCGACTCCAGCCGCCCGAAGTCCCTTGCGAGCGCCGCCCGTACGGCGTCCGGACCCGCGTCCCGCGTGGCCGCGGGGCGCCCCTCGCAGGTCAGCGTCGCGGCCGAACGCCCCGTGAGGGCGGCGGCGAGCAGGGTCGCGTCCGGTTCGTGCTTGGCGTACGCCTCGGGAAAGCCGCTGCGCTGGACGCGCTGCGCGGCGACGGTGAGCGGCAGTTCCCGGTAGCCGCGGACCTTGACCAGGTGCTCGTAGAAGATGCCGGACGAATAGATCGGGTCCAGGATCTCCTTCTCCGTGCCCCACCCCTGCGAGGGCCGCTGCTGGAACAGGCCCAGCGAGTCCCGGTCGCCGTGCCTGATGTTGCGCAGCCCCGACTCCTGCAGCGCGGTGGCGAGGGCGATCGTCACGGCCCGCTCGGGCAGCCCGCGTCCGGTGCCGACGGCCGCGATCGCCGCGGCGTTCACCGCCTGCTCCGGCGTGAACTCGTACCGCGCGCCGTCGCCCCTGCCGGAGACGACCGCGCAGCCCGGCGCTCCTGTGCCTCCGGTGACGTACTGCACCGTGAGGTACCCCGCGACGGCGAGCAGGACCAGGAAGGCCGCCCCGCGACGCAGGAGGCGGCCACGACGTGTGGAGGAGGGAGACGGCTCTGGCACGTGCTCCAAGGTAGCCGAGGTTACTGAGTGGTATGGGTCCTGTGGGGAAAGTGGGCCGACGGCCCGGCACGTTAGGGTCGGCAGCATGGCCGACACCTCTTTGGACCTCACGCTGGACGCCGCGAAGCTCACCGCGCAGCTCGTCGACTTCCCCTCCGTCAGCGGCACCGAACAGCCCCTCGCGGACGCCATCGAGACCGCCCTGCGCGCCCTGCCGCACCTCACGGTCGAGCGGTACGGCAACAACGTCGTGGCGCGGACGAACCTGGGGCGGCCGGAGCGCGTGATCCTGGCCGGCCACATCGACACCGTGCCGATCGCGGACAACGTCCCGTCGCGGCTGGACGAGGACGGTGTCCTGTGGGGCTGCGGCACCTGCGACATGAAGTCGGGCGTCGCGGTCCAGCTGCGCATCGCGGCGACGGTGCCGGCCCCCAACCGCGACCTGACCTTCGTCTTCTACGACAACGAAGAGGTGACCGCGGACCTCAACGGCCTCAAGCACGTCGCCGAGAACCGTCCGGAGTGGCTGGAGGGCGACTTCGCGGTGCTGCTGGAGCCGTCCGACGGCGAGGTGGAGGGCGGCTGCCAGGGCACGCTGCGGGTGTTGTTGAAGACGACGGGTGAGCGGGCCCACTCGGCGCGCGGCTGGATGGGCTCGAACGCGATCCACGCGGCGGCCCCGATCCTGGCGAAGCTGGCCTCGTACGAGCCGCGCTATCCGGTGATCGACGGCCTGGAGTACCGCGAGGGCCTCAACGCGGTCGGCATCTCCGGCGGCGTGGCGGGCAACGTCATCCCCGACGAATGCGTCGTGAGCGTCAACTTCCGCTACGCGCCGGACCGCACCGAGGAGGAGGCCATCGCGCACGTCCGCGAGGTCTTCGCCGACTGCGGCGTCGAGGAGTTCGTGGTGGACGACCACAGCGGCGGCGCGCTGCCGGGCCTGTCCCACCCGGCGGCCGCGGCGTTCATGAGGGCGGTCGGGGGCACCCCCCGCCCCAAGTACGGCTGGACGGACGTCTCCCGCTTCTCGTCCCTGGGCATCCCGGCGGTCAACTACGGCCCCGGCAACCCGCACTTGGCGCACAAGCGGGACGAACGGGTGGAGACCGCGAAGATCCTGGCCGGGGAGGAGCGGCTGAGGGCCTGGCTCACGGCGTAGCGCCGGGGGACGGGCGCCGGGACCGGACTCCGGCGATGGCGGTTCATGGCGGTCATGCTCACGTCCCCCGTCCGTAACCCGCGTGGATCTACGCTGAGGTGGAACGACCTGCAAGTCCCGCAGGCCCCGCAGCGGAGGGAGCGCACATGGCTACCGGCAACCCCGAGGGGAAGAAGCAGCCACCGTCGGAGCAGCGGCTCGGACCGGTCATCCGGAGGCGGAGCCAGGTGACGGCGAGCACGACCGACCAGCGGCTGCTGGATGTGGGCGGGCCGTCCGACTGGGTCCACACGGACCCGTGGCGTGTCCTGCGCATCCAGTCGGAGTTCATCGAGGGCTTCGGCACCCTCGCCGAACTCCCGTCCGCGATCAGCGTGTTCGGCTCGGCCCGCACACCGGTCGACTCGCCGGAGTACGAGGCCGGGGTCCGCCTCGGCCGAGGCCTGGTCGAGGCGGGCTTCGCGGTGATCACGGGCGGTGGCCCCGGTGCCATGGAGGCGGCGAACAAGGGCGCGTGCGAGGCGGGCGGCATCTCGGTCGGCCTCGGCATCGAGCTGCCCTTCGAACAGGGCCTGAACCCCTACGTCGACATCGGCCTGAACTTCCGCTACTTCTTCGTCCGCAAGATGATGTTCGTCAAGTACGCCCAGGGTTTCGTGGTCCTCCCCGGCGGCCTCGGCACCCTCGACGAACTCTTCGAGGCCCTCACCCTCGTCCAGACCCAGAAGGTCACCCGCTTCCCGATCGTCCTGTTCGGCAGCGAGTACTGGGGCGGCCTGGTCGACTGGCTGAAGAACACGCTGGTCGCCCAGGGCAAGGCATCGGAGAAGGACCTGCTGCTGTTCCACGTCACGGACGACGTGGACGAGGCGGTGGCGTTGGTGTCGAAGGAGGCGGGCCGCTAGCGCGGGCCGCTGGGCGCGGGGCTCAGGCCGAGAGCGCGGCGCCTGTGGAGGCGCGGTACCAGGGGCTCCGCCCCCGACCCCGCCCGACTTCGCTTGCGCCGCGGGGCTGACGCCGGGTTGCGCGACGAACGGCCGTAGGAGGCTGGTCGCGCAGTTCCCCGCGCCCCTTAGGGCGATGCCGGTCCGCTTCTTTCAACCCCACCCACCCGCAGGGGGCGGCCACCTCTGGACGCCGGTCACGGCATTTCAGCCCGTCCGGCGTTTGAGGACGAGGCCCTTTCGAGGCCGACGGGGGTCCAGGGGGCGGCAGCCCCCTGGCGGGGTCGAAGGGGCGGAGCCCCTTCAAGGATGGGACGGGTAGGGGCGGCGGGGGCGAGGAAAGTCGTCCGAGCCACCCGCCCCGAGGGCCTACGCCAGCCCCCGACGCGCCACCGCCGGAGCCCGGTGCCCCGCGATCGACGCCACCATGTCCAGGACCTGCCGCGTCTCCGCCACCTCATGCACCCGGTACACCTGCGCCCCCAGCCACGCCGACACCGCAGTCGTCGCCAAGGTCCCCACCACCCGCTCCTTCACCGGCTTGTCCAACGTCTCCCCGACGAAGTCCTTGTTCGACAGCGACACCAGCACCGGCCACCCCGTCTCCACCATCTCCCCCAACCGCCGAGTCGCCTCAAGACTGTGCCGCGTGTTCTTCCCGAAGTCGTGCCCGGGATCGATCAGGATCGACTCCCGCGGCACCCCCAGCGCCAACGCCCGCTCGGCCAACCCCACCGTCACCCGCAGAATGTCGGCCATGACGTCGTCGTACGTCACCCGATGCGGTCGGGTCCGAGGCTCCGCACCCCCCGCATGCGTACACACCAGCCCCACCCCGTACCGCGCAGCGACCTCCGCCAGCCCCGGATCCACCCCACCCCACGCGTCGTTCAGCAGATCCGCCCCGGCCTCGCACACCGCCGCCCCGACCTCGGCCCGCCAGGTGTCCACACTGATCACGACATCCGGAAACCGCCGCCGCACCTCGGCCACGAACCCGACCGTCCGCCGCGCCTCCTCCTCGGCGGTCACCTCTTCCCCCGGCCCGGCCTTGACCCCACCGATGTCGATGATCGCCGCGCCCTCGGCCACGGCCTGCTCCACGCGCGCGAGGGCGGGCTCGTCGCGGAACGTAGCCCCTTGGTCGTAGAAGGAGTCCGGGGTCCGGTTCACGATCGCCATGATCACCGGCTCGTGCGTGTCGAACTCACGCCTGCCCAGCCTGAGCATCCCCTGTGACCTCTCCTCGTACGTCCTGGCAAGTCGCCGGCCTTCGGCCGCCTGCGACCCTAACTGTCAGAGTCGCATGGCACGATCGGACACTGACACACTCGACCGCTCGCATTCACCGACCGTGGGGGCCACAGCGATGGTTATGTTCTTGTTCCTGGTCGTCGCGCTCGCCGTCGTGGTCGCCGCGGTGACACTCGCCGTGGTGGGCGGCGGCGAGGGCGACGGCCCGCTGCCGGAGGCGGCCCCCGAGCGCCTGCAGGACCTGCTGCCGCTGGACCGCCCGGTCGACCGCGGCGACATCGACAGCCTCCGCTTCCCGCTCGCCGCCCGCGGCTACCGCATGGCCGACGTCGACGACGCCCTCAGCCGCCTCGGCGCCGAGCTCGCCGAGCGCGACGCCCGTATCGCGGACCTGGAGTCCGCGCTGGCCGGAGCCCAGGCGTCGGCCGGCGGACGCGTGTCGATGGAGAAGCCCGCCCAGGAGGACCAGCAGTGAGCGACGGTACGGCCCTCGCCGGCCCGGACGGCGTGTTGCGCTGCCCCTGGGCCCTGTCCACCCCGGACTACGTGACGTACCACGACGAGGAGTGGGGCCGCCCGGTCCACGGCGACGACGCGCTCTACGAACGCCTCAGCCTGGAAGCCTTCCAGTCCGGCCTGTCCTGGATCACGATCCTGCGCCGCCGCCCGGGCTTCCGCACCGCCTTCGCCGACTTCAAGATCGCCGAGGTCGCCGCCTTCACCGACACCGACCGCGACCGTCTCCTCGCCGACCCGGGCATCATCCGCAACCGAGCCAAGATCGACGCGACCCTGGCCAACGCGCGCGTGCTGGCCGATTGGTCGCCGGGCGAGCTGGACGAACTGATCTGGTCCCACGCCCCGGACCCGGTCGGCCGCCCGGTCCCGAAGTCCCTGGCGGACGTCCCGGCGGTCACCCCGGAATCGACGGCTCTGTCCAAGGCCCTGAAGAAGCGCGGCCTGCGCTTCGTGGGCCCGACGACGGCATACGCCCTGATGCAGGCGTGCGGTCTGGTCGACGACCACTTGGAAGCATGCGTGACGAGGAGCGCCCCGTAAGGGGCGCGGGGAACTGCGCGCTCAACCCCCATGAACCCGCAGTCCCCGACGACGCTGCAGCCCCGAGCTCACCGGCCCAAATACTTGGGCTTCTCCTTGTTCACGAAGGCCTGCACCGCGATCGCATGGTCCTCGGACGACCCCGCCCGCGTCTGCAGCTCGTCCTCCTTCTCCAAGGTCTCCTCAAGAGAGTGCGACAGCCCGAACGCCACCGCTTCCTTGATCGCCGCATACGCCACCGTCGGTCCGTCGGCCAGCGCCCGAGCCACCTTCTCGGCCTCGGCCCGCAGCTCGGCAGCCGGCACCAGCCGGTTCGCGATCCCCAGCTCGTAGGCCTCCTGCGCCTTGATGTTCCTGGGGAAGAGCAGCAGGTCGGCGGCGCGGCCGGCGCCGATCACGCGCGGCAGGGTCCAGGAGATCCCGGAGTCGGCCGTCAGGGCCACGCCCGCGAACGACGTGTTGAAGGCAGCCGTATCCGCCACCACTCGGTAGTCCGCAGCCAGCGCGAACCCGAAGCCCGCCCCGGCCGCGACCCCGTTCACCCCGGCCACCACAGGCTTCGCCATGGACGTCAGCGCGGTCACGATCGGGTTGTAGTGCTCCCGCACGGTGGTCATCGTCTGCCCGGACCCCGTCTCCCGATCGGCGGCCAGCAGCCCGATGTGCTCCTTGAGGTCCTGCCCCACACAGAACGCCCGCTCTCCGGCCGCCGTCAGCAGCACGGCCCGTACGGCGTCGTCGGCGGAAGCCGCCTGCACCGCCTCGCGCAGGGCGACCTTGGCCTCGATGTTCAGCGCGTTCATCGCCTCGGGGCGGTTCAGCGTGATCGTCGCGAGCCCGTCGCTCACCTCGTAGAGCACGGTGTCGGCCATGGGTATCCCCTCCGGTTCGCGGCTGCGGCGTACTCGTCGGTACGCACTTGTCTGAGGGACAGCATGGCGGAGATCACCGGCAACCGGTCATGTGACCTGCGTCAAAGAATGCGTGTCCGATTCTGTTCGGCCGAATCGTGTGCGGTGGCGCAGTATCGCAGTCACATCGCCGAATTGAGTGGTTTTGCTCGCGCGCGTTGCCCAAGCGATGCCGACTGATGTTGGTCATCGGGTCCTGAGATGCGGGATAATGGCTGGGAAGCAATGTGTTCGATGCCGGTGTCGCGTGTCTCATGCCAGATGCGCGTGCCCTCCCATGGGGCCGTCGGCTTTGACTATGAGCTGGTTTCAGGAAGGGGAACGAGCATGGCGGCCATGAAGCCGCGGACGGGCGATGGCCCGCTCGAGGTGACCAAGGAGGGGCGGGGCATCGTCATGCGCGTTCCGCTCGAAGGCGGCGGTCGGCTCGTCGTCGAGCTGACCCCTGACGAGGCCGACGCACTCGGCGACGCCCTCAAGAAGGTCGTCGGCTGACGCGGACAGCGACCCTACCCTTTCGGCGACCCCGGCATCGCACACGGTGCCGGGGTCGCTGCTTTCCCGGTACGTCCGCGGTCAGGTGGCGGGGCGGTCAGCGCGCTTCACGGCGCACAGCAGCCCGTCCCCCACCGGCAGCAGTGACGGCACCAGCTCCTGGCTCTCGCGCACCGCGCGCAGCAGCTCCCGGATGCGTATGACCTCCGTGGGCTGCGGGCCCGAGTCCACCGTGCGGCCGTTGGCGAAGACGCCCTCGAAGACGACGAGGCCACCCGGACGCAGCAGACGCAACGATTCAGCGAGATAGTCGAGAAACTCCAGCCGGTCGCCGTCACAGAAGACGAGGTCGTAACCGGCGTCCGCGAGGCGGGGCAGGACGTCCAGGGCACGGCCCGGGATGAAGCGGGCGCGGTTGCTGGCGAAGCCGGAGGCGCGGAAGGCCTGTCGGGCGAACTGCTGGTGCTCCGGTTCGGGGTCGACGGTGGTCAGGACGCCGTCGGGGCGCATGCCGTGCAGGAGGTGGATACCGGAGACGCCGGTGCCGGTGCCGATCTCGGCCACCGCCTTGGCGTCCACCGAGGCGGCCAGCAGTCGCAGCGCGGCGCCCGTGCCGGGCGACACCGAGCGCAGCCCCGCCTCGCGGGCCCGGTCACGGGCCCAGCGCAGGACGTCGTCCTCGGCGACGTAGGCGTCGGCGAACGCCCAGCTCGTCTGCCGGTTGCCGGTAATGGCCCTCTCCTTGCCCCGTGGTTGCCTGGGCGTGACTGTATCCGTTGCGCGCGGGAACCCGCAGATGGGACCGGGCGTTTAGAGGGGTGGGAAGACGAGCGGGGGGACACAGTTGGATCACGATGACGAACGAGACCGCGAGCAAGTGCTGACGCAGGCCCACCAGCCGTATCAGCCCAGATCAAATTCTCGTAAAACCGCTTATCCGGAGCTAACGGGCGAGGTGGCTATGGTAGGGGCTCCACTGGACACCACCAGAGCCGACAGGGGAGGTGCGGCTGCGCCTGTGGATCGGGGAGGAGTGCTGCGGCGCTTTCTCGGATCGGCGGGCAGGCCGAAATCCGTGAACGACACCGCTGACCACAGCCACGCCGGCGACTACGCCCAGACCGCGACCTTCTCCACCGACGCGGACGGGCAGGCGTGGACTCCGCCCACCTGGGAGGAGATCGTCAGCACGCACAGCGGCCGCGTCTACCGGCTGGCGTACCGCCTCACCGGTAACCAGCACGACGCCGAGGACCTCACCCAGGAGGTCTTCGTCCGAGTGTTCCGCTCCCTGTCGACCTATACGCCGGGCACCTTCGAGGGCTGGCTGCACCGCATCACCACGAACCTCTTCCTGGACATGGTCCGCCGCAAGCAGCGCATCCGCTTCGACGCGCTGGGCGAGGACGCCGCCGAGCGGCTGGCCAGCAAGGAACCCACCCCGCAGCAGGTCTTCAACGACGCGCACTTCGACGCGGACGTCCAGCAGGCCCTGGACACCCTCGCGCCCGAGTTCCGCGCCGCGGTCGTCCTGTGCGACATCGAAGGACTGTCGTACGAGGAGATCGCCGCGACCCTGGGCGTCAAGCTCGGCACGGTCCGGTCCCGTATCCACCGCGGCCGCTCGCAGCTGCGCAAGGCCCTCGCCCACCGCTCGCCGGAGGCGCGCGCCGAGCGCCGCTCCTTCGTGCCACGTGTGGCCGCGCTGGGGGGAGGGGGCGCGACCGCGTGAGTGGCTCCCGACCCGACCCCGCCGAACGGCTCCTGGCAGAGCAGCATCTGGGAGACCGACTCTCCGCCCTCGTCGACGGAGAGCTCGGTCATGAGACGCGCGAGCGCGTCCTGGCCCACCTGGCGACGTGCGCCAAGTGCAAGGCCGAGGTCGACGCTCAGCGCCGGCTGAAGAACGTCTTCGCGGAAGCGGCCCCGCCGCCTCCGTCCGAGAGTTTCCTGGCCCGCCTTCAGGGCCTCCCCGGGGGAGGTGACCTGGACAGCGGTGGCTCGCCGCTGGGCGGGGGAGGATTCGGAGGACTGCCCGGGCGGCCGGGAGCCACCGGGGTGTTCGGAGTGAAGCGGGGCGACCGCTTCGAGTTCGGATACGTCCCGTCGCGTCCGCATGCCCCGGCGCTCCCCGCCTCGGACCGCGGGTTCCGTACCCATCCCGTGGGCCGTCAGGACGCCGATCGCTCCGGGTCCTCCCGGATGCGGTTCGCGTTGGTCGCGGCGGGGGCCGTGTCACTGGCGGCCATCTCACTGGGCGGCGTCACGGCGAGCGCGCCGACCGACGCCGAGGCGCGCGGCGGCTCGGGCGGCAGCAATGCGACACCGGCGCGGACACAGGGAACCGGCGCCGCGACGGCACCCGAGAACCAGCGCCGCCGCGCGATCGGCCCGCTGCTCGCCCAGGGGCAGGGGCAGCGGACGCCGGCCGCCCCGACCGCCCCGACCGAGGTGTCGGCCCCTCTCCTGCCCGGGATGCCGGCCCAGCCCGCCGACCAGGAGATGCACACCCTGACGGCGCCCGTGGTGGCCGGCGCGGCCGCCATGTCGCCGCTGATACGCCCGCTCAGCGCGACCCCGCCGCTCACCCTCACCTCGTGGTCCAAGACCCCCGAGATCACGGCGACCCCCGACCTGCTCGCCGCACCCGTCCCCGACGCGACGTCAGCTCCCTCCACCTCGCCCGCCACCGGCCACTGACCCGGCCTCTGCGCAGCGGCCCACGAACCTGATTGAATCCGGGGTGGGCCGCGCCCTGCCCGACAGCCGGGCGCGGAGTCGATCAACTGCGGCCGCCGTTGACGCCGCGTGCCGGATGGGGGAGGTAGCACGAGGGCGCCGGTTTCCTGAGGGAACGGTGAGCGCGACAGCGCAGAGTTGAGTAGGCGTTCGGGCGCCGGGGTGTTCCCTGTGGCGGCCTGCCCGGCCGCGCTCCTGCTGTGTCCCTTCGGGTGCGGCGGGGCCAGCGAAGCGTCCTGCTCGAGCAAGGGTCAGCAGCGAGTAGGAAGCAGAGCATGAACGAGGGGAAGCCCGCGAAGGCGAAGTGGTGGAACCGACCCCGGCCGCAGGAGCCCTCGGCCCGGGCGGAGGGCACCGACCCGGCACCGGACGAGACGAGCGAGCCGGCGGCACCGGGGGCCACCGGTGGCCCGGTCGTCGGTGACGACACGGACGGCGACTTCGAACTGGCACGTCCGGCAGTGCGCGCGCAGAGCGACGGGGCTTCGGCCGAGGGCGACACCGGGGGCGACTTCGAGCTGCGGCGGCCTGGTGCGGGCGGCAGTGGTGGTCGTGCCGGGGCTTCGGACGAGGGCGACTTCGAGTTGGCGCGGCCGGGTGTCGTGCCCGCTGCCGTCCCGTCGGCGGGTGACGTCGACGTGGCTGTGGGGAGCGGCGATGACGCAGGTGCCGTCGTCGTGGAGGCCGCCGAGGCCGACGGTGCGCTCGCGGTCCCCGCGGAGGCCGCCGTAGACGCCGCTCCCGTCCCGCCAGCGCCCGCCGCCGACGCCGCCCCCACCCCCGCGGCGCCCGCCGTCGAACGCCCCAAGCCCCTGCACGACCCCGACCCCTACAGCACCCCGCCCTACGGCGAGCCCGGCCCCTGGGCGCCAGCTCCGCCGGTCCAGCACCCGGCGACCACGCCCGCGCACGGGACGGCCGTACCGATGCCGCCGCCCCCGGCGCACGGTATGCCCGCGCCCGCACCCGGTCTCCCCGCCCCGACGCCCGGCGCGCCGGCCTCTGTGCACGGGACACCCATGCCGTCGGCAGCCACGGCCCCGCCGGCCGACGCCTCCACACCGGCACCGCCCCCGGCCCTCGGCACTCCCGTCCCGCCCCCGACCCCCGGCACCCCTGTCCCGGCGTCGCCCCTTGCCGCCGCCGTCCAGCAGGCGCCCCCCGGCATCCCCGCCCAGCCGACGCCCTCGACGGCCGACACCCTGGCCCAGTCCACCCCCACCTACGCAGAGGCCCCACCCCCCACCAATCCCTGGCAGAACTACGACCCCTGGGCCGCCACCCCCCGCCCCACCGCCCACCCCACCGCCCCCCTCCAGCAGAACGGCGCCGCGGTCGTCACCGAGCAGCAGCGGCGCAGGCGGGCCAAGAAGGTGCTGATCGTCGGTGCTCTGCTGATCGCGCTCGTCTCCGGCGGCGTCGGTGGTGTCGCGGGCGCGTATCTGGAGCGCAACGGCGGGGTGGGAGAGGTGGAGCTGCCACAGGCCGGGACCGAGCCCACCGGGCGGGCGCCGGACAGCGTCGCGGGGATCGCCGCTCGTGCCCTGCCCAGCGTCGTGACGCTGCATGTGAGCGGCAGCGAGGAGCAGGGCACCGGGACCGGGTTCGTGCTCGACGACCGCGGCCACATCCTCACCAACAACCACGTCGTCGTGCCCGCGGGCGACGACGGCGAGATATCGGTGACCTTCCACAGCGGGGACACCGCCAAGGCCACCGTCGTCGGACGCGACAGCGGCTACGACCTCGCCGTCGTCAAGGTCACCGGCGTCAGCGGCCTGGAGCCCCTGCCGCTCGGCAACTCCGACAACGTCCAGGTCGGCGACCCCGTCATCGCGATCGGCGCCCCGTTCGACCTAGAGGGCACCGTCACCTCCGGCATCATCAGCGCCAAGGAGCGGCCCATCACGGCCGGCGGCGAGAGCGGCGACGGGAGCGATGTGTCGTACGTGGATGCCCTGCAGACGGACGCGCCCATCAACCCCGGCAACTCCGGCGGCCCCCTCCTCGACGCCCGGGCCCGGGTCATCGGCATCAACTCGGCGATACGGTCGGCCGACAGCGGCTCCGACCTCGACAGCGGCCAGTCCGGCTCCATCGGCCTCGGCTTCGCCATCCCGGTCAACCAGGCCAAGCGCGTCGCCGAGGAGCTGATCAACACCGGCAAGGCGACCCACCCGGTCATCGGTGTGACCCTCGACATGGACTACAGCGGCGACGGTGCCCGCGTCGGCACCAAGGGCAGCGACGGCGGCCCGGCGGTCACGCAGGGCGGCCCCGGCGACAAGGCCGGCATCAAGCCGGGCGATGTCATCAAGGAGGTCGACGGCCAGCGCGTCCACTCCGGCGAGGAACTCATCGTCAAGACCCGCGCCCACCGGCCCGGCGACCGACTGGCGCTGACCCTGGAGCGCGGCGGCAAGGAGGTCACCCTCTCGCTGACGCTCGGCTCGTCCAGCGGTGGCTGAGACTCACACGAACCTCACAGCGGAGCCCGGTCACCGCCCCACAAGCCCATGACAAGGCAAACACCCCCCAAAACCGCACGCGTACGCGCACTCGGAGGCTCGGGACAGTACCGGTCGTACGGGATCGGCAGGTACCTTGGATCCGGCCCGGACCACGGCAAGACCCGCACCGACCACCGAGGGCCGAGGACCGAGGACATCGCAAGGAGCTTCAGGTGTTCAATGACATAGGACCGCTCGAGCTGGTGACGCTCGTCGTCCTTGCCGTGCTCATCTTCGGTCCGGACAAGCTCCCGAAGATGATTCAGGACGTCACGCGGACGATCCGCAAGATCCGCGAGTTCTCGGAGAGCGCCAAGCAGGACATCCGGCAGGAACTCGGCCCGGAGTTCAAGGACTTCGAGTTCGAGGACCTCAACCCCAAGACGTTCATCCGCAAGCAGCTGGACAACGACGACCTGGGGCTGAAGGAGATCCGCAACGGCTTCGACCTGAAGAAGGAGATGGCCGAGGTCACCGACGCCGTCCACGGCCGCGAAGCGGAGTCGTCGGCCTCTTCGAGTTCCTCCGGATCCTCCGGCGGCAGCGTCGACATGACGAAGAAGCCCGAGACTGCCCGCGACAGCCGTCCGCCCTTCGACGCGGACGCCACCTGAGCCGTACGAACAGGGAAGCGAACACCGTTCATACGTGACGCTTCTCATACTCCGCCCGGGTCGCGCGCGGCCTGAACCCGCCCCCTGCGCGCCCCACGCGCCGGGCGCTTTCCCTGCTGCTTTGTGCGGTGTGGTTATGCTGCCGAGTTGTTGTGCGGACCGTACCTGAACAGGTAGCGCCGCCCGAAGGGGGGCGGGCCGGGCTGGTCCGGCGAGAGCGAGGAGGCGTCCGGGCACATGGAGACGACGAGTCAGACGACGAGTCGGGCAGTCGCGCAGGCGCCGGGCGCGGAGAGCGGACAGCATGTCCCCTCCGCCCGGCGTACGGTCGACGGCTACCTGCTGGCGCCCTTCCCGTGGTACGGCCTCGATGAGGCCTTCACGGGGCCGCGCTGGCTGATGCAGGTCGGCACGGCGGCCGACGGGGCCGTGGAACACGGGTCGATCGGGCACGGCGACGAGCCCTCCGTGCGGCATGAGGCGACGGAGGACCGGGAGAAGTTCGCGGTCGTGGTGACCGTCGCGGCGAATCCGTCCCGCAGGAGTGCCGACGGTACGGGGCTGCTGGAGGCCACGTCGGTCTCCTCGGCGGCGTGGCTCGCGGGGGTGGGGCTGCTGTCGTTCACCTGGCCCGGGCAGATGGACCACTCGTTGCGCGACGACTGGCTGGAGCAGCAGACGGAGACCGCGTGGGCGCTGGCCGACGATCTGGACGGGCCGGACTGGTCGACGCTGTCCCTCCCGGTGGACGGCGTACCGACGCCCTTCCATTACCGGGAGTCCGAGTTCGGCTGGGTGCTGGCCGGCTCGACTCAGGAGGGTGTCCACGTGGGGGCGTACGGGAGAGGCATGAGCGCGTATGGGCTCGGCTTCGCCATGATCAAGGACATCAGCGCGTACGCCTAGCCGGCGGGGCCGAGCCGGAAAAAGGGGCGCCGTTGGCATTCGGCGCCCCCTCGCCGTAGGGCTTCATGATGTTCTGCGACTGCGGGCTGTTCGTGGTTGCCCGCGCCCACGCGGCGGAGCCGCATATCGACACAGCCCGCGCCCCCAGGGCGTCTAGAACTTGTTCTTCGGAGTGATCCCCAGAGACAGTCCCGAAAGGCCCCGCTGCCGTCCCCCGAGCTTCCCCGCGATCGCCCGCAGGGCCGAGCCCGCCGGGGAGTCCGGGTCCGTCAGGACGACCGGCTTGCCCTCGTCGCCGCCCTCGCGGAGGCGGACGTCGATGGGGATGTTGCCGAGGACCGGGACGTTCGTACCGGTCGTACGGGTGAGGCCGTCGGCGACGAGCTGGCCGCCGCCCGTGCCGAAGACGTCGACCATCTCGCCGCAGTGCGGGCAGGGCAGGCCGGACATGTTCTCGACCACGCCGACGATCTTCTGGTGGGTCTGGACGGCGATGGAGCCCGCGCGCTCGGCGACCTCGGCGGCCGCCTGCTGCGGGGTCGTCACGACCAGGATCTCGGCGTTCGGGACCAGCTGGGCCACCGAGATGGCGATGTCGCCCGTGCCCGGGGGCAGGTCCAGGAGCAGGACGTCCAGGTCGCCCCAGTACACGTCGGCCAGGAACTGCTGAAGGGCGCGGTGGAGCATCGGGCCGCGCCAGACCACCGGGGCATTGCCCGGCGTGAACATGCCGATGGAGATGACCTTCACGCCGTTCGCGGACGGCGGCATGATCATGTTCTCGACCTGGGTCGGGCGGCCGTCCGCGCCCAGCATGCGCGGCACGCTGTGGCCGTAGATGTCGGCGTCGACGACGCCCACCTTCAGGCCGTCGGCCGCCATCGCCGCCGCCAGGTTGACGGTGACGGACGACTTGCCGACGCCGCCCTTGCCGGACGCGACCGCGTACACGCGGGTGAGTGAGCCCGGCTTGGCGAAGGGGACCTCGCGCTCGGCCTGGCCGCCGCGCAGGGCGCTCGCCAGCTCCTTGCGCTGCTCGTCGCTCATGACGTCGAGCGTGACGTCGACGCGGGTGACGCCGTCGACCCGGGAGACCGCGTCTGTCACGCGCTGCGTGATCGTCTCGCGCATCGGGCAGCCGGAGACCGTCAGGTACACGGTGACCGCGACCGCTCCGTCCGCCCCGATGTCGACCGACTTGACCATCCCGAGCTCGGTGATGGGGCGGTTGATCTCGGGGTCGTTCACCGTCGCCAGTGCTTCGCGCACCGCGTCTTCCGTAGCCATAAGGACGATGGTACGGCCCAGTAGCCGTGCCCTGGAAAGGCTGTCAGCGGTCGTCTGCGTCACGTCCGCGCGACCGTTCTGCCGGGAATACCCCGTGCTCGTGGTGGCCGTTGCCGCGGTGGCCGTCCTGCCGCTCCTCCAGCTCCTTCATCAGGTCCTGCAGCTCCGAGCGCATCCAGTCGCGGGTGGCGACCTCGCCGAGGCCGATGCGCAGGGCGGCGATCTCGCGGGTCAGGTACTCGGTGTCGGCGATGGACCGCTCGTTCTGCTTGCGGTCCTGTTCGAGGTTGACCCGGTCGCGGTCGTCCTGCCGGTTCTGCGCGAGCAGGATCAGCGGGGCCGCGTAGGAGGCCTGCAGGGACAGGACCAGGGTCAGGAAGATGAAGGGGTACTCGTCCCAGCGCAGGCCGCTCGGGGCCGCGATGTTCCACAGCACCCACACGACGATCACGACGGTCATCCAGACGAGGAACCGCCCCGTGCCGATGAAGCGGGCGATGCGTTCCGACAGCCGCCCGAAGGCCTCCGGGTCCCACTCCGGCAGGATCCGGCGGCGCGGCGGACGGGGTTGGTCGAGGCGTGCGCGGGGCGCCCTGGTGGCCGCGGTGGCGCCCGACACCACACGCTCGCGCGTGCCCTCGCGCTCAGGAGCCACCGGTGGTCACCCCCTCGGCGCCCTCGCCATCCTCGTTCTCGTTCAGGTGGAACTCCGTCTCCCGCCAGTCCTCGGGCAGCAGGTGGTCCAGTACGTCGTCCACGGTCACCGCGCCCAGCAGCGAACCGGACTCGTCGACGACGGGCGCCGCCACCATGTCGTACGTCGCGAAGAACCCGGCGACGACCGGCAGCGCCGCGTCCGGCTCCAGGGCCTCGAGGGCCTCGTCGACGAGCGAGCTGACCAGGGTGTACGGCGGGTCGCGCAGCAGGCGCTGGAAGTGGACCGTGCCGAGGTACTTGCCGGTCGGCGTCTCGTCGGGCGGGCGGCAGACGTAGACCTGGGCGGCGAGGGCGGGCGAGAGGTCCGGGTTGCGGACCCGGGCCAGCGCGTCGGCGACGGTCGCGTCCGGCCGCAGCACGATCGGCTCGGTCGTCATCAGGCCGCCCGCCGTGTGCTCCTCGTACGCCATCAGGCGCCGCATGTCGGCCGCGTCGCCGGGCTGCATCAGGCTCAGCAGCCGCTCCTGCTCCTCCGGGGGCAGCTCGCCGAGCAGGTCGGCCGCGTCGTCCGGGTCCATCGCCTCCAGGACGTCCGCGGCGCGTTCCTCCTTCAGCTTGCCGAGGATCTCGATCTGGTCGTCCTCGGGGAGCTCTTCGAGGACGTCGGCGAGGCGGTCGTCGTCGAGGGCCGCGGCGACCTCGGCGCGGCGCTTGGCCGAGAGGTGGTGCAGGACGTTGGCGAGGTCGGCGGGGCGCAGCTGCTCGAAGGTCGCGAGGAGGTTCTCGGCGCCCTGTCCCTGCTCCTCCGCGGAGAATCCGGTGACGGCGGACCACTCGACCGTCAGCGACTCCCCCTTGGCCCGGCGGAAGGCGCCGCCCTTGCCCCCCTTCCGAACGAACACCTTGTCGATCTCCCAGTCCCGGCGGGCCGGCAGCTGCTGCACCGACAGATCGAGGACGGTGACGTCCTCGCCGGTCTCGACGAGCCGGACGCGCCGGTCGAGGAGCTCGCCGAAGACGAGGCGCTCGGTGGGGCGCTGCTCGAAGCGGCGGACGTTGAGCACGCCGGTGGTGATGACCTGGCCGGACTCGATGCTGGTCACGCGGGTCATGGGCAGGAAGATGCGGCGCCGGGTGGAGAGCTCGACGACGAGGCCGAGCAGCCGCGGCGGGCGTCGGCCGACGCGCAGCATGACGACCAGATCCCTGACGCGGCCCACCTGGTCGCCGTTCGGGTCGAAAGCGGCGACATCGGCGAGGTGCGAGACGAAGATCCGGGGAGCGCCGGCTGCCATGGCTGAGGCTCCTTTGCGTGCGGGATGTGCCGTGTTTCTGGTGCGGTTCCGCGGACGGTGCCGCATTTCCGAATTGCCCGCTCGGGTGGGCTTCAGGCTAGCCCGTCCTGATCCGATACGCCCTGGTGAGCGGTCCGGACGGTCTGACTCCGCCTGAGGCCTGAGGCCCCGGTACGCTGCGGTACGCCGCTCAGGTCCCACGACAGAAAGGCAGCCCCACCTGTGACTGCGATCTCCCAGGGGCGTACGCGGATTTCCCAGGGGCGTAAGCGCCGGGCCGCGCTGATGAGCGCCGTGTGCGCCCTGGTCGTGTCGGGAACGGGGCTGACGGGCTGCAGTGAGGACCCCGACGAGGGCACCAACGGGGTCGGCAAGCTGCCGGCCGCCGAGATCCAGCGCAAGAGCCGTACCGCCGCGGACTCCGCCGAGGCGGTGCGCCTGTCGGGGAACGTGGTGACCAGTGGGCGCACCTACAAACTCGACATGCAGCTGAAGACCGACGGCGCGACGGGGTCGGTCACCGTGCAGGGGGCGACCTTCCAGCTGCTGCGGATCGGTGAGCAGCTGTATCTGAAGGCCGACGCCGCCTTCTGGAGCCATGCGGACGGGCAGGGCGGCGGCAAGGCGGACACGGCGGCCGCGGACAAGCTGGGCGGCAAGTATGTGAAGGTGCCGCAGGCCGATCCGTCGTACAAGAAGTTCAGCGGCTTCACGGAGAAGGCCGTCCTCCTCGACGGCCTGCTGACCCTCCACGGCTCGCTGGCCACCGACGGCCACCATGAGCAGGCCGGCGTACGCACCATCCGCATCACCGGCGACAAGGGCTCGGGCGGCACCCTGGACGTCTCCCTGGAGGGCACCCCGTATCCCCTGCGCCTGGCCCGGGCAGGCGGCGCGGGCACCTTGACCTTCTCCTCCTGGGGCAAGGACTTCCCCCTGGAGAAGCCGGCCAAGGGCGAGACGGTGGACTACGGCAAGCAGCTGCCGACGTCGTGACCGGCTAGCGGCGCCGCTTCTTCTTCTTCAGCAGCAGCCGCGGCAGCCCCGCGGGGATCGGCTGACGGGTCGTCGCCGGGGAGGGCAACGGTGCCTCGGCCAGGGAGCCGTCCGGCAGCGGGGCGGTGGTTCCGGTCGGCTCCAGGCGGAGCACCCGGCATGCGCGGGCCCAGCGCTCGGGCATCGCCTCGCCGTCGGGGGCGTTCAGGCGCTTGCCCTTGAGTTCGGCGACCGCGGCGTCCCACTGCTCGGACCCAGGGGCGAGCTCCACGACCTTCGCCGACCAGGAGACCAGCCGGCCGCCCTTGTCCTTGCTGCGGACCGTCACCTCGGCCCCGGCCCCGTCGGCCAGCCCGGGCAGCGGCTGTTCACCGGGACCGTCGCCCACGACACACGCGGCACCCTCGTGCCAGACGTGCCACAGAGCCCGGGCCGGGTGACCAGGTCCCTTGACCCAGATGAGGCCGGACTTCTTGGTGGCCTCCTCGACGAGGGCCTGGTCGAGCAGCTCGCTAGTCATGGCGCAAGACTATCCAGCCGCGTCAGGCGTGTCCGGGCCGGTCAGAGCCATCCGTTGCGCTTCAGCGTGCGGTGGATGCCGACGCAGATCACCGCCGTGATCCCGAGCACCATCGGGTACCCGAACCTCCAGTGCGTCTCGGGCATGTAGTCGAAGTTCATCCCGTACACACCGCACACCATCGTCGGTACGGCGATGATGGCGGCCCAGGAGGTGATCTTCCGCATGTCCTCGTTCTGCGCGACGGACGCCTGCGCCAGGTTGGCCTGGAGGATCGAGTTCAGCAGCTCGTCGAAGCCCATGACCTGCTCCTGCACCCGGGCCAGGTGGTCGGCGACGTCCCGGAAGTACTTCTGGATGTCCGGGTCGATCAGCCGCATCGGCCGCTCGCTCAGCAGCTGCATGGGGCGCAGCAGGGGCGACACCGCGCGCTTGAACTCCAGGACCTCGCGCTTGAGTTGGTAGATCCGCCCCGCGTCCGTACCGCGCGGCGAGCCCTTCCGGCCGGGGGAGAAGACCTCCGTCTCCACCTCGTCGATGTCGTCCTGCACCGCGTCGGCGACCGCGATGTACCCGTCGACGACATGGTCGGCGATCGCGTGCAGCACGGCCGACGGGCCCTTGGCGAGCAGCTCGGGGTCGTCCTGGAGCCGGTGCCGCAGGGCCCGCAGCGAGCCCTGCCCGCCGTGCCGGACGGTGATGAAGAAGTCCCGCCCGGTGAAGCACATGACCTCGCCGGTCTCGACGATCTCGCTGTTGGCGGTGAGCTCGTCGTGCTCGACGTAGTGGATGGTCTTGAAGACGGTGAAGAGCGAGTCGTCGTAGCGCTCCAGCTTCGGGCGCTGGTGGGCCTGGACCGCGTCCTCGACGGCCAGCGGGTGCAGCCCGAACTCGCTCGCGATACCGGAGAATTCGGCCTCGGTCGGCTCGTGCAGGCCGATCCACACGAAGCCGCCGTCACGCCGTACCTGGCGCATCGCCTCGTGCGGCGTCAGGGGCTTCGCGCTCTCGACGCGGGCGCCGTTCCGGTAGACGGCGCAGTCGACGACGGCCGACGGAGTCCCGGGGGCGCGGGTGGTGTCGTACGCGCCGTTGTCCTTGCGCAGCGAGACGCGGGACGGGCGGACCACGGCACGCAGGTCGCGGATCATCGACATGAGCAGGCTCCTTCGCAACGGGCAACGAAGCGTGAAGGGCCGCGGTACGGCTGGAACTGCCCGGAATGGGGACGTCCTGACCTCAGGATGTTTGGCACGTCCACAAAGCGGGGAGCACCGCACCGTCGCGGTGATGGGCTTCGTTGCTGATTCAGATCAGACCGATCAGGCAAAGCGAAACGAAGTGCTCTTCCGTGTGAGGACGCGAGCGTGAAAGGGCGGCGGTCAGCCGGAGCGGAACAGCCGGATCAGCTACATCAGCGGCGGGAAGAGCGAGTGGTACTGCACGGTCGACTTCGATCCATGACAGCCCCACCTCCTCCGGCCGGTCCCTCGTGAGGGACGTTCCATACCCCGTTCGGGGTTCCCCGTAGGGGAGTCTCAATTCGGCGTCGGGACTCGATCCAGACGCTTCTGCGTGCTGTCCCGAACACCGGGCAAGAGTATCAGCCGACTGAAGTGTCAAGGCGCTGCTTTGCCCGGTGCTGACGAGTTCTATGCTCGCCGCATGGCTGATGTTCTTCCTCTGGTCGAAGCCCGGTTGCGTACCGCTCTGGGTGAGCCGGACGCCCGCGCGGCGGTCACCTTCCTCGGTACGGACCGCATCGAGGTGCTCCGTTTCCAGGAGGGCGACATCGTCCGCTACGCCACTCTCGGCATGTCCGCGCAACCCATGAGCGAACCCACCGCGATGGTCGCCGACCCGGTCAAGGGCCCCCGCGCCGAGCTGATCCTCTCGGTCCGCTCGGGCCTCGCCGACACCGACAAGGTGCTCCGCCCGCTCGCCGTACTCGCCGCGTCCCCGCAGGTGGAGGGCGTGATCGTGGCCCCGGGCGCCTCCCTGGACGTCGGTGAACCGCTGTGGCCCGGCGCCCCGTTCACCTCGGTCCTGGTGGCGGAGCCGGGCGGCCTGATCGAGGACCTGGAGCTCGACGAGCCCGCCGACCCCGTGCACTTCCTGCCCCTGCTGCCCATGACCCCGAACGAGGCCGCCTGGAAGCGCGTGCACGGCGCCCAGGCCCTCCAGGAGCGCTGGCTGACGCACGGGACGGACCTCCGCGATCCCGCCCGCACCTCCGTCCCGCTCGACTGACCGCGGCGTGAGCAACCTCACCAACCGGTGGCCGAAAACCGTCAGTTGGCGAACACGGTGACGCTGTCCTCGGTCGCGTGCCGCGTCTGAAGCTCCTCGACCTCGTCCGTGAGGGCCTTGCGCCGTACGACGACCACGAGCGCGCCCGCCACGGCCGTGACCGCGGCCACCACGAACGGGACGTGGACGCTGCCCGTCCACTCCTCGATCCGCGGCGCGAAGTAGGGCGCGGCCGCCGCCGCGAACCACCGCACGAAGTTGTAGCCCGCGCTCGCCACGGGGCGCGGCGCGTCCGAGACGCCGAGGGCCAGCTCCGTGTAGACGGTGTTGTTCACGCCGATGAACGCGCCGGACAGGACGGTGCAGGCGACGGCGGTGGTGTGGTCGCCGTAACCGAGCACGAGTACGTCCACGGCGAGCAGCACCAGCGAGCCGCCGAGCACCTTCAGCGAACCGAACCGCTCCTGCAGGCGCGGCGCCACGATCACCGAGAACACCGCGAGCAGCACGCCCCAGGCGAAGAACACCGCCCCCGACCGGTACGGGCTCATGTCCAGCACGAACGGCGTGAAGGCCAGCACCGTGAAGAACGTGTAGTTGTAGAAGAACGCCGAGACCGCCGCGGAGGCGAGGCCGCCGTGGCCGAGGGCGCGGACCGGGTCGAGCAGCGACGTCCTGCGCGCCGGCTTCGGCTGCTCCTTCAGGAACACGGCGATGCACAGGAAGCCGACGGCCATCAGGAAGGCCGTACCGAAGAACGGGTAGCGCCAGCTGGCGTCCCCGAGGAGTGCGCCCAGCAGCGGCCCGCAGGCCATGCCGAGACCGAGGGCGGACTCGTACAGCAGGATCGCGGCCGCGCTGCCGCCTGCTGCCGCGCCGACGATGACCGCGAGGGCCGTGGAGACGAAGAGCGCGTTGCCGAGCCCCCAGCCCGCCCGGAAGCCGACCAGCTCGCCGACGGAACCGGACGTGCCGGCGAGCCCGGCGAAGACGACGACGAACGCCAGGCCCAGCAGCAGGGTCTTGCGGCCGCCGATGCGGCTGGAGACGAAGCCGGTGAGCAGCATGGCCACGGCCGTGATGAGGAAGTACGAGGTGAAGAGCAGGGAGACCTGGCCGGGCGTGGCGTTCAGGCCGCCGGCGATGGACGGCAGGATCGGGTCGACGAGCCCGATGCCCATGAAGGCGACGACGGACGCGCCGGCGGTCGCCCATACGGCCTTCGGCTGACGCAGAGAGATAGATGGCATATACATATATTAAGTTAGGCATGCTAACGACGCAAAGGGCATCCCGCCGCCTTCGTGAACGGGTTCCGCCCGGTCGGGTGATCGTCCTTGACGTGACGCGGAAGGGGTAGGACCGTGGGGCCCTATGAGGGGCGAACCCAGTTGCCCGAAGTGTGGTGGCCGGGTCAGGGCTCCCGGACTCTTCGTCGACACCTGGCAGTGCGATGTGCACGGCACCGTGCATCCGGTGCAGCCTGTGATCCCGCCCAGCGTCGAGGCCCTCAGTGTGGTCGTGCACCGCACGCAGGTGCCGGTGTGGATCCCATGGCCGCTGCCGATCGGCTGGCTGTTCACGGGCGTCGCCAGCGCGGGCGACGACCGCAGCGGGGGCCGGGCGACGGCCGTGGCCTGCTCCGGGCCCGGGCCGCTCGGCGGCGTGGGCGAGCTGATCCTGGTCGCCGAGGAGCTCGGCGTCGGGCTCGGCGCGCGGTATGCGGGCATCGACGGGCCGGATCCCGGGCCGTACATGAACGTCGAGAAGCCGCCGCAGGCCAAGGTCCTCGCCGCGGGGCGGCCGACACCGCTCTGGCATGTGTCGGGCACGCCCGACGACCGTGCCGTGTTCGCGGGGGAGGCGCTCGGGATGTGGCTGTGGGCGGTCATGTGGCCGGAGCAGTCGGGCTTGCTGATGTACGACGAGCTGGTGCTGACGGATCTGCGGGATGCGGGGGCCGAGGTGGATCTGGTGCCGTGTGGAGCGTTGTCGCCGCGCTTGCTTGAGCCGTAGCGCCTACTGGGGCGGGGTGTGCTGTTGAGGGGCGAGTGCGGGTGGTCTTGGGTTGCTCGCGCAGTTCCCCGCGCCCCTAGGTGGGTGCCTGTAAGGGGCGCTCGGCTGTGCGGGTGTGACAGGGGGGCTTGAAAAGCCGGTTATCCTTGTGCGGTCCCTTTCGTGTCGTCATCGTCTGGAGTTTGCGTCGTGCGCATCGACCTGCACACCCACTCCTCCGCTTCCGACGGTACGGACACGCCGGCCCAGCTGGTGCTCAACGCCGCCGCGGCCGGGCTGGACGTGGTGGCCCTCACCGATCACGACACCACCCGTGGGTACGCCGAGGCAATCGCCGCGCTGCCGGAGGGGCTCACCCTCGTCACCGGTGCCGAGCTGTCCTGCCGTATCGACGGCATCAGCATGCACATGTTGGCCTATCTCTTCGACCCGCAAGAGCCGGCGCTGCTCGCCGAGCGGGAGCTCGTGCGGGACGACCGCGTGCCCCGGGCCCGCGGCATGGTCGCCAAGCTCAACGAGCTGGGTGTGCCGGTGACCTGGGAACAGGTGCTGCGGATCGCCGGCGACGGCTCGGTCGGGCGGCCGCACGTCGCCTCCGCGCTGGTCGAGCTGGGGGTCGTACCGACCGTGGGTGACGCCTTCACCGAGGACTGGCTGGCCGACGGCGGGCGGGCCTTCGTGGAGAAGCACGAGACCGACCCGTTCGAGGCGATCCGGCTGATCAAGGCCGCGGGCGGCGTCGCCGTCTTCGCGCACCCGGCCGCGAGCAAGCGGGGCCGTACCGTGCCGGAGTCCGCGATCGCCGAGATGGCCGCGGCCGGGCTCGACGGCATCGAGGTCGACCACATGGACCACGACCCCGACACGCGCGCGCGGCTGCGCGGGCTCGCCAAGGAGCTCGGGCTGCTGACCACCGGTTCCAGCGACTACCACGGCAGCCGCAAGACGTGCGTGCTAGGGGAGTTCACGACGGATCCCGAGGTGTACGGCGAGATCACGCGGCGGGCGACCGGGGCGTTTCCCGTGCCGGGGGCCGGCGGGGTCTAGGCCGGTCACCCTCACGTTCGTTCAGAGGCACCCGGCGCCGCCGGCCGTGCCCACCCTCCCCCATCGCCCGGCGGCAGCGCAGTGCTGCCCACCGTGCGTTTCACTCACCTGCAAGGCCCATCACCCATGTTCGACCTCGCCGTCTTCGGCTCCCTCTTCCTGACCCTCTTCGTCATCATGGATCCCCCCGGGATCACCCCGATCTTCCTCGCGCTCACCGCCGGCCGACCCGGCAAGGTGCAGAAGCGCATGGCCTTCCAGGCCGTGTGCGTGGCGGGTGGGGTGATCGCGGTGTTCGGGCTCCTCGGCCACCAGATCCTCAACTACCTGCATGTGTCGGTCCCCGCGCTGATGATCGCGGGCGGGCTGCTGCTCCTGCTGATCGCGCTCGACCTGCTCACCGGCAAGACGGACGAGCCCAAGCAGACCAAGGACGTCAACGTCGCCCTCGTACCGCTGGGCATGCCCTTGCTGGCCGGTCCGGGCGCGATCGTGTCCGTCATCCTCGCCGTGCAGAAGGCCGACACCGTGGCCACGCAGGTGTCGGTGTGGATGGCGATCCTAGCCATCCATGTCGTGCTGTGGCTCGTGATGCGGTACTCGCTGCTGATCATCCGGGTCATCAAGGACGGCGGCGTGGTCCTGGTGACGCGGCTCGCGGGCATGATGCTGTCGGCCATCGCCGTGCAGCAGATCATCAACGGCGTCACGCAGGTGATCAAGGGCGCCTGAGCCGCCGTATGCACGAAGCCCCCGTGCGGCAGGGATGCCGTACGGGGGCTTCGAAGCTTCTGCGGTGATCCGCGTCTGTTGCGAGCGTCTGCAGTGAGCGTCTGTTAGGAGCGTCAGTTATGAGGCCGAGGTCTCAGCCGGGCGGATCCACAGCCGCTGGCCGATCGAGGCGGCCTGCTGAACGATCCGGTTGACGGAGGCGGCGTCCACGACGGTGCTGTCCACGGGCGTGCCGTCGACCTCGTCGAGTCGCATGATCTCGAAGCGCATGGCTTCTCCCTTCGTCTGGTCATCCTCCTGAGGAGAACTACTGGGTTCACACTTGGTTACGTACGTATGCAACGGCATGCGTGTTACAAACATTCCCTACGCTAAAGAAATTTTTCGAACGACTAACTACTGACCGGTAAGCGGCTGGTGAGAGACCCTCGCGGGACCGACCGGGACCGGTTGTGTTCGCAGCGTGACGGCCGGGACAATGGAGGCGATGAACGACGACCTCGCGGCGCTCGGCGCCCGCATCGACCACACCAACGAGCTGCTGCAACGCATGCTCGCCGAGGTGGCGAAGACGCCCTCGACCCATGCGATCTTCGTCGACGCGGGTTATCTGTATGCCGCCGCGGGACGGCTGGTCGCCGGGACCGAAGACCGCCGGGCCTTCGACGTGGACGCGGAGGGCCTGATCGAGGCGCTCATCGACAGGGCACGCACGATCTTCGCGGACAGCAGGCTGCTGCGGGTCTACTGGTACGACGGTGCGCGGCGCCGTATCCACACGGCGGAACAGCAGTCGATCGCCGAGCTGCCCGATGTGAAGGTGCGGCTGGGGAACCTCAACGCCAACAACCAGCAAAAGGGCGTCGATTCACTGATCCGGACCGACCTGGAGTCCCTGGCCCGACACCGCGCCATCAGCGACGCGGCACTGCTGGGCGGCGACGAGGACCTCGTGTCGGCGGTCGAGGCGGCGCAGGGGTACGGGGCGCGGGTGCATCTGTGGGGCATCGAGGCACCGGAAGGCCGCAACCAGGCCGAGCCGCTGCTCTGGGAGGTCGACAGCCAGCGCACCTTCGACCTCGACTTCTTCAAGCCGTACGTCTCCCGGCGCACCGCCGCCGCGTACGAGGCGGCGGGGGCTCGGCCCACCCGGGAGGACGTGCGGTTCGTCGGCGCGCAGATCGCGGCGAAGTGGCTCGCGGCGCGGGGACGTGAGTCGCTGGTCGAGCTGCTGCCCGGGCACCCCTACCTCCCCGGGTCGGTGGACCAGGACCTGCTGGTGGAGGCGGAGGGGCTGCTGCAGTACTCGCTGCGCGGGCAGGCCGATCTGCGGCGGGCCTTGCGGGACGGGTTCTGGGAGCACCTCCAGGCGCAGTACTAGGCGTCCGCCGCTAGATGTCCGCCACTAGGCGTCCGCCGGGGATCGGCTGCCGGTGCCGTCGACGCTGTCCCAGAAGTCGGCGATGGCCTGGGCCGTGGGCAGGGGCTGGTCGGCATTGGGGGAGTGCTCGGCGCCGGGGATGACCGTGCGGCGGGCGTGCAGCCGTTCAGCCATGTCGTCCAGGACCGGGACCGGCCAGGTGTCGTCGCTCGCTCCGGACAGGACGTGGAACGGGAGCGGGACGGCGGCGAGTTCGTCGACGCGGTCCGGTTCCGTGCACAACTGGCGTCCCGTGGCGAGCAGTTGGGCGGGCTTCGTGCCGAGCCAGCGGCGGCGCAGCAGGTCCTGGCCGCCGATGCCGCGCGCCGGCCCGCCGACCTCCTCGGGCGGGCCCATGGCGAGGATCGCCTCCCAGGTCTCGGCCATGGTCATCACCGCGAGCGCGTCCCGTAGCAGCTTCACGCGCTGCTGCTGGGAGTCGGAGATCTGGGCGGGGCCCGATGCCATGAGGGTGAGCGACCGGAACGGGGAGTGGTCGAGGAGCACGGCGGCGCGGGCGATCTGGCCGCCGAGGGAGTGGCCGAGGAGGTGGAGGGGGGTGTCGGGGCCGACGACGGCGACGCGGCCGTCGGGGCCGTCGGTGGCGCGGAGGGCTGCCGCCTGGGCGAGGACGTCCCGGGCCAACTCTGCCTGGGCGTACGGGGCTTCGTCCTGCCCGGGACCGTCCGACTCGTGCTGGCCGCGTCCGTCGACGGCGATCGTGCGGTAGCCGCGTGCCGCCAGCGGCTCGTGCATGAGCGTGAAGTCCTCCTTGCTGCCGGTGAATCCGGGGAGCAGGAGGGCTACGCCTCGTGGCTGCGCGTCCGGCGCGGCGGGGGAGTCGACGACTGCGAACGTGCCGCGGGGGGTGTGCAGGGGGTAGGCGCGGGCGTTGGGGGGCAGTGGCGTGGCGGCGGGTTGGGTGGTCACGGGGGGAGGGTAGCCGGTGGGGGCGGAGAGCGGGACGGCGAGTGGGTCGGTGGGTGGGACGGCGAGCGGGACGGCGGTGGTGGCCGGCGCTGGTGTGGCCCTCGGGGTGTTCTCCCTCTCCGCCCGTACGCCGGACGGGCTGGGGCGGGCAACGACGACGGCCCGGTCCCACTTGATGCGGGACCGGGCCGTCGTACGGGAGATCAGCTCTCCACAGGCTCCGCGGCGGCCGTCGCCTTACGCGTGCGGCGCACCTTGGGCTTCACCTCGGCCGAGCCGTCGGCGGCCTCCACGGTCGCCGCGGCCTTGCGGGTGCGGCGGCGCGGTGCGGGCGCCTCGGCGTCCGTCGGCTCCTGGGTGGCCTGGGCCGGGATGTCCGCGACCGGGGCGGCGGACGCTGCGGTCTTGCGGGTGCGGCGCACCTTGGGCTTGGCCTCGGCGGCCTCGGCCGTGTCGACGGCGGCCTCAGCGGTGACCGCCGCCTTGCGGGTGCGCCGGGGCTTGGCCTCGGCTGCCTCCGGCTCCGCAACGGTCGCGGCGGCCTTGCGGGTACGGCGCGGCTTCGCCTCCGTGCCCTCGGCCGTGTCGACGGCTGCTTCGGCGGTTGCGGCGGCCTTGCGCGTACGCCGCGTCTTGGGCTTCGCCTCCGCGGCCTCGGCCGTGTCGACAGCAGCCTCTGCCGGAGCGGTCGCCTTGCGCGTACGGGTCGTCTTCGGCTTGGCCTCGGCGGCCTCGGCCGTGTCGACGGCAGCCTCTGCGGCGGCGGTCGCCTTGCGCGTACGGCGTGCCTTGGGCTTGGCCTCGGTGGACTCCGGCTCCTGGCCCGTCTGGGCCGGGATGTCCGCGGCCGCTTCGACGGACGCCGCGGTCTTGCGGGTGCGGCGCGTCTTCGGCTCGGCCTCGGCGGCCTCGGCCGTGTCCACGGCGGTCTCCGCGGCGGTGGCCGCCTTGCGGGTGCGGCGGCGCGGCTTGGACTCCGGTGCCTCCGTGGTCTCCGGGGCCTGCTGTACGGCCTCGGTGGTGGCCTCAGCGGTGGCCTCGGCCGTGTCGACGGCGGTCTCCGCGGCGGTGGCGGCCTTGCGGGTGCGGCGGCGCGGCTTGGTGGCGGGGGCCTCCTCGGCTGCCGGCGCCTGCGGAGCAGCCGTGGCGGGCTCGGATGCCCTCACGGCTTCGGATGCCTGCGCGGTTTCGGGTGCCTGCGTGGGCTCCGAGGCGGTCTTCGCCTCGGCCGAAGTGGCCTGCGGCTCCGCCGACTTGCGCGTCCTGCGGCGACGCGGCTTGGCCGGGGCCTCCTCGGAGGCGTCCAGGGACGGGCCCTCCGCCGTCGTGACCGCTGCCTCCGCGGCGTCCGCGGACGTGGCCGTCACGGCCGGGGCCGGCTCGGCCGACGCCCCGTTGCGGGTGCGGCGACGGCGGCGCGGGGTGCGCGGCGCGGTGACGGACTCGGCCGTGACCGACTCGGCCGTCCCCTCCATGGTGTCGGCACCGGTGGCGGGAGCCTGCGTCGCGTCCAGGGGTGCTCCGCCGCGCGTACGGCGGCGGCGACGCGGCGTACGAGACGGGCGCTCGCGCTCGGACGAGGACGTACGGGAGTCGTCCCGGCCGCCCCGGCCACCGCGACCGCGCCCACCGCGCCCGCCGGTCTCACCGAGGTCCTCGACCTCCTCCGCCGCCAGCCCGGCACGCGTGCGCTCCGAGCGGGGCAGGACACCCTTGGTGCCCGCGGGGATCTTCAGTTCCTCGAAGAGGTGCGGGGACGTGGAGTACGTCTCCGGCGGGTCGTTGAAGTCGAGCTCCAGCGCCTTGTTGATCAGCTGCCAGCGCGGGATGTCGTCCCAGTCGACGAGGGTGATCGCCGTACCCGTGTTGCCCGCGCGGCCCGTACGGCCGATGCGGTGCAGGTACGTCTTCTCCTCTTCCGGCGACTGGTAGTTGATGACGTGGGTCACGCCCTCGACGTCGATGCCGCGCGCGGCGACGTCGGTGCAGACGAGGACGTCCACCTTGCCGTTGCGGAAGGCGCGCAGCGCCTGCTCACGGGCGCCCTGGCCGAGGTCGCCGTGGACCGCGCCGGAGGCGAAACCGCGCTGCTGGAGCTGGTCGGCGAGGTCTGCCGCGGTGCGCTTCGTGCGGCAGAAGATCATGGCGAGACCACGGCCTTCGGCCTGCAGTATGCGCGCGACCATCTCCGGCTTGTCCATGTTGTGCGCCCGGTAGACGTGCTGCGCGATGTTCGCGACCGTCACGCCCTCGTCGTCCGGCGCGGTGGCGCGGATGTGGGTGGGCTGGGACATGTAACGGCGCGCGAGACCGATGACCGCGCCCGGCATGGTCGCCGAGAACAGCATGGTCTGGCGCTTGGCCGGGAGCATGTCGATGATCTTCTCGACGTCGGGCAGGAAGCCCAGGTCGAGCATCTCGTCGGCCTCGTCGAGGACGAGCGCCTTGATGTGCTTGAGGTTGAGCTTCTTCTGGCCGGCGAGGTCGAGCAGTCGGCCCGGGGTGCCGACGATCACGTCGACGCCCTTCTTGAGGGCCTCCACCTGGGGCTCGTAGGCCCGTCCGCCGTAGATCGCGAGGACGCGCACGTTGCGCACCTTGCCCGCGGTCAGCAGGTCGTTGGTCACCTGGGTGCACAGCTCGCGCGTGGGGACGACGACGAGCGCCTGCGGGGCGTCGGTGAGGGCTTCGGGCTTGGCGCGGCCGGCCTCCACGTCGGCGGGGACGGTGACGCGCTCCAGGAGCGGGAGGCCGAAGCCCAGCGTCTTGCCGGTGCCGGTCTTCGCCTGGCCGATGACGTCCGTGCCGGAGAGGGCGACGGGGAGGGTCATCTCCTGGATGGGGAAGGGAGTGGTGATGCCGACGGCTTCCAGGGCCTCGGCGGTCTCGGGAAGGATTCCGAGCTCTCGAAAAGTCGTAGTCAGGGTGCTGCCTCTTCTGTGTGCGCGGTGCGAGGCGAGCGCGGGGGTCTTTGACGGACCGTGCCGGGGACGTCGGCTGCCGTACGGTCGGGCCGTAAGGCACGGGACCACTGCCGACGCTCTAGCGCTCGTACCGCTGAGGGTGTCCCCCTCCGGGCTTCGTACGCAGAGTGCCGTACGGCCGTGGAGGGCTGTCGGGTCGGAGCCGATCGGGCCACCGACCGGGCATCCTCATAACGTGCGGCCCGTCGAGATACGTCTGAGTACTCAGCGGGCGCATTACCACCATACCCCGGAAACGCGCACATGCGATGGCCGAATTGGTCACGTAGTCGGCGTCACACTGATTGACCAGGGACTTCCGTGACGCGTTGAGCGGGCTATTGTGCGCTTCATGACGACGTCCGACAACATCCCTGACGCCTCCGACACCGCAGACTCCTCCGCCGAACACACCGGGGTCGCCGCCCAGGACTGGGCGCAGGCCTCCGCCGATCCGCAGTACCGGGCCGCTGTCGTGGACCTGCTCGGCGCGCTGGCCTACGGGGAGCTGGCGGCGTTCGAGCGGCTGGCGGAGGACGCCAAGCTGGCGCCGACGCTGGCGGACAAGGCGGAGCTGGCCAAGATGGCGTCGGCCGAGTTCCACCACTACGAGAAGCTGCGCGACCGGCTCACCGAGATCGGGGCCGAGCCGACGGAGGCGATGGAGCCGTTCGTCGCCGCGCTGGACGGGTTCCACAAGCAGACGGCGCCGTCCGACTGGCTGGAAGGGCTCGTCAAGGCGTACGTCGGTGACTCGATCGCCAGTGACTTCTACCGGGAGGTCGCGGCTCGGCTCGACTCGGACACACGGGGGCTGGTGCTGGCCGTGCTCGATGACACCGGGCACGCCTCGTTCGCCGTGGAGAAGGTGCGGGCCGCGATCGATGCCGATCCGCGGGTGGGTGGGCGGCTTGCGCTGTGGGCCCGGCGGTTGATGGGGGAGGCGCTGTCGCAGTCGCAGCGGGTGGTGGCGGATCGGGATGCGCTGTCCACGATGCTCGTGGGTGGCGTCGCGGACGGGTTCGATCTTGCGGAGGTGGGGCGGATGTTCTCGCGGATCACTGAGGCCCACACCAAGCGGATGGCTGCGCTGGGGCTGGCGGCGTAGGGGGTTTCGCCCCCGCCGCCCCTACCCGTCCCGTCCGCCAGGGGCTCTGCCCCTTCGACCCGTCCAGGGGGCTCCGCCCCCTGGACCCCCGTCGGCCCTGAAGGGGCCTCGTCCTCAAACGCCGGACGGGCTGGAGTGCCTGGACCGGCGTCGAGAGGCAGAGCCCCCTGCGGGTGGGTGGGGGATCGGGACGGTGGCGTCTCGGCACCAAACGCGGGACGGGCTGAGAGATGCGGGCCGGTGCTGTGGGGCGCCGTCGGCGCTGGGGAGTGGCCGTCGGCGCTGTGCTGCGAAGCCTCAGCGCGTCAGTTGTCCGGCGGCCGGTCCTCCGGGGTCACGCGGTCGCCGAGTGGCGGCGGAGTCTTCCCGCGGGGCGTACCAGCAGGGAGAGTGAGGCGGCGGAGACGACGGCCGCGCCGATGAGGACCACGAAGAGGTTGCCGAAGCCGAGCGCGGTGTGCGTGAGGAAGGCGCCGAAGAGTCCGCCGGCGACACCCGTCGGCAGGACGAGGGAGCGGGCGGGCAGGCGGTGCGGCAGGCGGTGGGCGGCAGCCCAGGCCAGGGCCAGGCCGAGGATCGCGGAGCTGAGCGCTTCCAAGAGCATGTTGGGGTCCCTCCCGCATGGCCGACCTGCTCGAAACGGTCGTAGCCCGTCATACCCCTGACCTGCGGAATCCAATCCTCTTCTGTGATCGACTTGTGCTCCGTCTGTGGAGGCGGGACGGGGAGTGTGGAACGGGGTGGAACCGGGAGTGGAATCGGGAGTGGAACGGGGAAGGGCCCGGCGACCTCAGTCACCGGGCCCTTCCCGTCAACGCCTGTCTGCCGACGCTTTCTACAGTGCGCCGAAGCCCACCTTGCGCGGGGCCGGCTCACCGAGCTCCACATAGGCGAGACGGTCGGCCGGGACCAGGACCTTGCGGCCGTGCTCGTCCACGAGGCTCAGCAGCTGCGACTTCCCGGCCAGCGCCTCGGACACCGCCCGCTCGACCTCCTCGGCACTCTGACCGCTCTCCAGAACGATCTCGCGGGGCGCGTGCTGCACGCCGATCTTGACCTCCACGGCTATGTCCCTCCGACGGTCAGTGAAGTGCGCGACCTTCCGCGCCGTACCCAGCACACATTAGCCCGGTGAGGGGACGTACACCCTCCGCCCAAGAACGCCAGGAGCGAACAGCGGACGGGAACAAACGCCCCGCACACGCGCGTGCGTGTCAGTGGTGCTCCGTGCCGTGCAGCGGGAAGCCCGCGATGCCGCGCCACGCCAGGGACGTCAGCAGTTGCACCGCCTGGTCGCGCGGAACACTGCGGTCGCTGTGCAGCCAGGAGCGGGCCACCACCTGGGCGAGACCGCCGAGGCCGGAGGCGAGCAGCATCGACTCGGCGCGCGAGAGGCCGGTGTCCTCGGCGATGACCTCGCAGATCGCCTCGGCGCACTCGTTGGTGACCTTGTCGACGCGCTCGCGCACGGCCGGCTCGTTCGTCAGGTCCGACTCGAAGACCAGGCGGAAGGCGCCGCCGTCGTCCTCGACGTACGCGAAGTACGCGTCCATCGTCGCCCGTACGCGCTGCTTGTTGTCGGTCGTCGAGGCAAGCGCGTTCCGTACGGCCTGGATCAGTGACTCGCAGTGCTGGTCCAGCAGGGCGAGGTAGAGGTCGAGCTTGCCCGGGAAGTGCTGGTAGAGCACCGGCTTGCTGACGCCGGCGCGCTCGGCGATGTCGTCCATCGCGGCAGCGTGGTAGCCCTGCGCGACGAAGACCTCCTGGGCCGCGCCCAGAAGCTGGTTCCGTCGGGCACGGCGCGGCAGGCGAGTGCCCCGCGGGCGTGCCGCCTCTGTCTGCTCGATGGCTGTCACGCCGCCTCCCAAAGTCGTCCACATGCGGTGTGCGCCGCGCCGCCATCGTACTTTTCGGTAACCCGGGTGTGCGCGGTGCGAGCGCAGAATTTCACGGACCGGACGGTGACGAAAGTCGCGCAGAAGGTTTGAAACCGGGGCGTTACGGGCAGCAAGCGGTCTCTTTCCTGCTCAGCGGCTCTCTCTTTCGCGCCCGACTGCGCCTTCGTTCGCGCTCGTTCGCCCTCTTTCGTGCTCGGGCGCGTTCGGGTTCGCTCGGGCTCGTGCGCGTTCGTTCGTACTCACCGACGCCGTGCGTGCGCCTGTGTCACCGGTAGTCGTCCTCGTCGATGGACACGACGCGCGCCTGCTCGACCAGATCGGCCTCGTTGGCCCGGTCGGGGTCCACGCCGGTCATCGGATCGTCGCGGTCCGGCCTGACGTCGGCGTGCTGCTCGGCCGCGTCGGCCGTGGGGGCCTCGACGTCGAACTCCTGGGCTTCCTCGATGTCGTCGTCCACGAAGGTCTCGGGGTCGGTGGGGTCGACGGCCATGGTGGGCTCCCTTCCTAGAACGTCCCCGTGGCTGGGGCACAACGTCCCTGGGTGAAGCAGGGGTCCACATACGGGTGCCCTGCGTACGAGCCTAGGAGACACCGGTTCCGGACGCTATGCGATCTGCGGGGGATCTGCGGGCAATTCGGGCGTGCTCCACCGGGTGCACCGATCAGGGGTCTGCCATGTACGTGTCGAGTTGTGACGGCGAACACATGAACCAGGGCGTGATCGTCTCGTAACATTGCCGCATGTCTTCGACCGAGCTCCCGTCCGCGCCGGCCGCCAATGTCCTCCCCAAGGTGGCGGCCGTCCGAGTCGGGGAGGGCGAGCGGCTGCGGTCGGTCGGACTGCCGGGCATCACGCTCACGGTGCGCTCCAGGCCGCCCGCGCGCGAGGGGCTGCCCCCCGCGCTGTATGTGCACGGACTCGGTGGTTCCTCGCAGAACTGGTCGGCGCTGATGGAGCAGCTCGAGGGCGACGTCGACTGCGAGGCCGTCGACCTGCCGGGCTTCGGCGACTCGCCGCCACCGGACGACGGCGACTACTCGATCACCGCGCACGCACGCGCGGTGATCCGCTATCTCGACGCCTCCGACCGCGGCCCCGTACACCTTTTCGGCAACTCGCTCGGCGGCGCGGTCACCACGCGCGTCGCCGCGGTGCGCCCCGACCTGGTTCGTACGCTCACCCTCGTGTCGCCCGCGCTGCCGGAGGTCCGCGTCCAGCGCAGCGCCGTGCCCACGGCGCTGCTCGCGATGCCCGGTGTCACCGCGCTCTTCACCCGGCTCACCAGGGAGTGGACGGCGGAGCAGCGGGTCCGTGGCGTGCTGCACCTGTGCTACGGCGACCCGGGGCGGGTGACGCCGGAAGGATTCCGCAACGCCGTCGAGGAGATGGAGCGGCGGCTGCAACTTCCGTACTTCTGGGACGCGATGACGCGTTCCGCGCGCGGGCTGGTCAACGCCTACACGCTGGGCGGCCAGCACGCGCTGTGGCGCCAGGCCGAGCGGGTGCTGGCGCCGACGCTGCTCGTCTACGGCGGCCGCGACCAGCTCGTGGGCTACCGCATGTGCCGCAGGGCCGCACGCACCTTCCGCGACTCCCGTCTGCTGAGCCTGCCGGAGGCCGGGCACGTGGCGATGATGGAGTACCCCGAGGTGGTCGCCCGGGCGTTCCGCGAACTCCTCGCGGAGACGGGGGAGTCGAGGGCGGCCTCAGGGGGTCCTGTGGTCGGGAGTGAGTCGGCGGTCGAGAGTGTGGCCGCGGTCGAGAGTGCGTCCGCGGCCGGGGACGGCGTCGTGTCCGAGAGCGCGGGGAGCTGAGGCGCGACGTGGGACGCCACAGCCGCCGCGGATCCGCCGCCAAGCGCGACACCGCGGACACAACTGCACGACAGGGCTCCCGGGGAGCTCAGCCGGAGGCGGGCGCCGACCGGCGGGGGCCGTCCGTACCGGGCACGGGGCCCGGAAGGGTTCCGGCTTCGCGGCCGGGTACGGCGCCCGGGGCGGGGCAGGGTTTCCGGCCGCAGTCCGGTGGTCCTGGCGGGGCCGGCGGCCCGGGTGGTCCTGGCGGCCCAGGTGGTTCTGGCGGTCTTGGCGGGCCTGGTGGTCCCGGTGGTCGTCGAGTGCAGGGGCCGCCGCCGGGTCGGCAGGGGATGCCGACGGGTGGGGGGCCGGCGTACGGAGGGCGTGGGGTCCAGGACGGCACGCCCGCGCGGGAGGTGCCGAGGCTGCCTGACGGCACGCCCGCGCATGGCTTCCCGCGGTTTCCTGACGGCACGCCCGCGCAGGGCATCCCGCGGTTTCCCGACGGCACGCCCGCGCACGGCTTTCCGAGGTTGCCCGACGGCACCCCAGCCCACGGCGTTCCCCGCCTGCCGGACGGGACTCCTGCCCACGGCACTCCCCGGATCCGCGGCGGCCACCCCGAACAGCGTGAGCCCGGTGGTGGCTGGGGTGACTTGAGGGGGCGGGCCGGGGGAGCTCGCGGCGCTTCCGCGGCGGCCGGCGCTCCGCCGGTGACCGGCGTGCCCCTGCCGCGGCCCCGGCAGGCGCCGCCGTCCGAGGGGCCCCGGCAGGAGTACCTCGACGCCTTCGGCGAGGACGGCGGCGACGACGTATTCGCGCCCCGTACGTCCGGTGCCGGGCATCCTGCCGACCCGTATGCCTCCGTCACCGACTGGGACCCCGGGACCGGCAACGGCGTCGTGAACGACGCCGAGCTCGACGACGACGCCCCGCCGACCGGCGAGCCCGTGCCGGCGAAGGGTGCCAAGGGCCGGGCCTTCACCGGCATCGCTGCCGCCGCCGTCGTGACTGCGCTGGCCGTCGTGGTCGCCGGGCAGGTCGCGAAGGGGCGGGACGACAGCGGCGTACAGTCGCAGTCCGCCACCGATCAGGCGCGGGACGCCCGTGACACGGCCTCGCGGGGGGACGGGCGGCCGCTGCCGTCCGGCGCGCCCGGCGTGGCGCCTGTGACGTACGAGCAGAAGATGGGCGAGAAGTACGCGCTCAGCGCCACGCTCAAGGGCTCGGGGAAGTTCGACGCGATCCCGGGGATCGACAAGGCGCCCGGCACGGGGCAGAAGTTCACCTATCGCGTGGACGTGGAGCAGGGGCTCGGGCTGGACGGCGAACTCTTCGCCGAGGCCGTGCAGAAGACGCTCAACGACGACCGTAGCTGGGCCCACAACGGCGCCCGCACCTTCGAGCGCATCTACTCCGGCAAACCCGACTTCGTCATCACGCTGGCCAGCCCCGGCACCACCGCCGTCTGGTGCGCCAAGTCCGGACTCGACACCACCGAGGACAACGTGTCGTGCGACTCGGCCGCCACCGAGCGCGTGATGATCAACGCGTACAGATGGGCGCAGGGGTCGAAGACCTACGGTGACCGGATTCACGCGTACCGGCAGATGCTGATCAACCACGAGGTCGGCCACCGGCTCGGCTTCAGTCACGTCACATGTGACAAGGACGGCGATCTCGCGCCGGTCATGCAGCAGCAGACCAAGTTCCTCGACCATGACGGGATCCACTGCCGGCCGAACCCCTGGGCATATCCCGGGAGTTGACGGGTGACTCACACGTCACATTGACATGTGCAGCGTGTTGATCCATATTTCTGCACATGTCGACCCGTCACGCCTCTTCTCGCGCCGCCATCGAGCTGGCGCTCATCGGCGTGACCGCTCTGTGCGTGGCCGACATCGACTGTCGCTGACGCTCGCCCCTTGGCGTTCGCGTCGCGATCTTCTTCCCTCTCCTGTGAGTAGCCGAGTCGCTGACGGGGTCTGACCCCGCGGCTCGTTCACGGGTTTCCGACGACCCGGCGCCGGGGCGGACGTCTGCGTATTTCTGTCTCACTCCGCGTCAATTCGTCTCGCCATATGAGACAGGTCGAGCCGAGTCGAATCTCGACCGTCCCTGCGAGATCCATCAATCCGAGAGGTCGTCTCCGATGCGTCAACCGTCCGTCATAGCGCGCCGCGTGGCCGCGGCATCCGTCAGCCTGGTCGTGGCAGCGGGCGCCGCCGCCTGCGGGCCTGAGGACAACGATGCCAAGGGCGCCGGCGGCGACTCCACGCCCCACAAGGGCGGCACGCTCACCGTCCTGAACTCCAATCCGCAGCAGGACTTCGACCCCGCCCGCCTGTACACCTCCGGTGGCGGAAACGTCCCGTCCCTCGTCTTCCGTACCCTCACCACCCGCAACCGCGAGAACGGGGAAGCCGGCGCCGAGGTCGTCCCCGACCTCGCCACCGACACCGGGCGCCCGAACAAGGACGCCACCGTGTGGACGTACACCCTCAAGGAGGGCCTCAAGTACGAGGACGGCACCCCGATCACCTCGGCCGACATCAAGTACGGCATCGAGCGCTCCTTCGCCCCCGAACTGTCGGGTGGCGCGCCCTACTTGAGGGACTGGCTGATCGGCGGCGCCGACTACGAGGGGCCGTACAAGGACAAGGACGGGCTCGACTCCATCGAGACGCCGGACAAGCGGACCATCGTCTTCCACCTCGACAAGCCCGAGGGCGAGTTCCCGTACCTGGCCACGCAGACGCAGTTCACGCCCGTGCCGCAGGGCAAGGACACCGGCACGAAATACGAGGAGCACCCGATCTCCTCCGGGCCGTACAAGGTCGTCGAGAACGAGAACGACGGTGAGCGGCTCGTCCTGGAGCGCAACCCGCACTGGTCCGCCTCGACGGACGCCGAGCGCAAGGCGTACCCCGACAAGATCGACGTACGGTCCGGGCTGGACTCGTCGGTGATCAACCAGCGGCTGTCGTCGTCCCAGGGCGCGGACGCCGCCGCGGTCACCACGGACACCAACCTCGGCCCGGCGGAACTCGCCAAGGTGGCCGGCGACGAGGAACTCGCCTCGCGCGTCGGTACCGGCCACTTCGGCTACACCAACTACATCGCGTTCAACCCGACGATCAAGCCGTTCAACAACGTCAAGGTGCGGCAGGCGATCTCGTACGCCATCGACCGGTCGTCCGTGGTCAATGCGGCGGGCGGTTCGGCGCTGGCCGAGCCCGCCACCACCTTCCTGCCGGACCAGAAGTCCTTCGGCTACGCGCCGTACGACCACTTCCCCGCGGGCAAGGCCGGTGACCCGGCCAAGGCCAGGGAACTGCTGAAGGAGGCCGGCTACGCGAACGGGCTGACCGTCACCCTGACCCACTCCAACGCCAAGGACTTCGAGACCAGCCCCGAGATCGCGACCGCGATCCAGGACGCCCTCAAGAAGGCCGGCATCACGGTCAAGCTCCAGGGCCTGGAGGAGAACGACTACTCCGACAAGATCCACAACGTGAAGAGCGAGCCCGGCTTCTTCCTCGCCCACTGGGGTGCCGACTGGCCCTCCGGCGGTCCGTTCCTCGCCCCGATCTTCGACGGCCGGCAGATCGTCAAGGACGGCGCGAACTTCAACACGGGCCTGCTCGACGACAAGTCGGTCAATGCCGAGATTGACGCGATCAACAAGTTGACCGATCTTGACGCCGCCGCCAAGCGCTGGGGCGCACTCGACAAGAAGATCGGCGAGCAGGCACTGACCGTGCCGCTGTTCCACCCGGTCTACAAGCGGCTGTACGGCAAGGACGTCAAGAACATCGTGATCAGTGACTGGACCGGCGTACTGGACATCTCCCAGGCCGCGGCCAAGTAGGTCGACCGGATCAAGTGGATCAAGTAGTCAATGGATCTGGTCAAGTCATCATGAGCGAGGCCTTGTTGACCTCCCCGGCCCCCGGGACGGACACCGCCGTCCCGGGGGCCTCGGGGGCCCGTCAGTTCTGGCGGCGGCTGCGGACGCAGCGTGCCGCCCTCGTCGCGGCGGTCGTCGTCGCGCTGCTCGTCCTGGTCGCCCTCGCCGCGCCGCTGCTCGCCGCGATCGAGGGCCAGGACCCCACCACCTACCACCCGTCCCTGGTGGACTCCGCGCGCGGAGGCGTGCCCATCGGGTCGTTCGGGGGAGCGAGCGCCGACCACTGGCTCGGCGTCGAACCGCAGACCGGCCGGGACCTGTTCGCGCGGCTGGTGCACGGGGCACGCGTGTCGCTGGGGGTCGCTCTGGCGGCGACGGTCGTCCAGCTCGTGCTGGGCGTCGTCATCGGCGTCGCGGCCGGATTCGGCAGCCGCTGGGTGGACCTGCTGCTGACCCGGATCGCCGACATCTTCGTGGCCATGCCGCTGATGGTCGTGGCGCTCGCCCTGCTGGCCGTCGTGCCCACGAGCTTCCCGCGTCCCGTCCTGGTGGCGCTGGTCGTCGGACTCGTCTCCGGCTGGGGCACGCTCGCCAAGATGGTGCGCGCGCAGACGCTCACCCTCAAGGAGCTGGACTACGTCGCCGCCGCCCGGCTCAGCGGCTGGGGCACCGCCCGGGTCGCCCGCCGCGAGCTGCTCCCCGGCCTCGCGGCCCCCGTCATCACCTACGCGGCGATTCTCGTCCCGACGAACATCACCGTCGAGGCCGCCCTGTCCTTCCTCGGCGTGGGCGTGAAGCCGCCGACGCCCTCCTGGGGGCAGATGCTGACCTCCGCGGACGTCTGGTACCAGGCGGCACCGCAATACCTGCTGCTGCCCGCGGGCTCCCTCTTCGTGACCGTCCTCGCCCTCACCGTCCTCGGCGACGGCGTGCGCACGGCCCTCGACCCGCGCGCGGCCTCGCGGCTCCGTGTCGGGACGAAGAGGGAGGCGTCATGAACGGGTTCGGTGGTTTCGTGCTGCGCCGGGCCGCCGGCGCCCTGGTCACCCTGTTCGCCCTCTCGGTGATCATCTACGTCGTCTTCTACGTCACCCCCGGCAACGTCGCCCAGATCACCTGCGGCCCCCGCTGCTCGCCCGCCCAGGTGCAGCAGGTCGCCGGGCAACTGCACCTCGACGACCCCCTGTACACGCGCTACTGGCACTTCCTGCAGGGCCTCTTCGCCGGCCAGGACTACTCCACCGGCACCTCGGTCCAGCACTGCTCGGCGCCCTGCCTCGGGCTGTCGTACCAGAGCGACCAGCAGGTCACGGAGCTGATCCTGACGAAGCTGCCGGTCACGGCCTCGCTCGCGCTCGGCGCGATGCTGCTGTGGCTGGTCATCGGCGTCGGCACCGGCGTGCTGTCGGTGTGGCGGCGCGGCCGGCTCACCGAGCGGCTGCTGACCGCGCTCACCCTCGCGGGCATGTCCACGCCCGTCTTCGTCATCGGTCTCGTCCTGATGATCGTCGTCTGCGGACAACTGGAGCTGCTGCCCTTCCCGCAGTACGTCGCCTTCACCGACGACCCCGAACAGTGGGCCTGGAACCTGCTGCTGCCCTGGCTGTCGCTCGCGCTGATCGAGTCCGCCACGTACGCCCGGCTGACCCGGGCCTCGATGCTGGAGACGCTCGCCGAGGACCACGTGCGCACCTTCCGGGCTTACGGCGTCGCGGAGCGGGCGATCATCTGGCGGCACGCCCTGCGCGGCGCGGTCGCCCCGCTCATCGCCGTGAACGCCAACAACCTCGGCGTCCTGTTCGGCGGTGCGGTGCTCACCGAGACGCTGTTCGGGCTGCCCGGCATCGGCCAGGAAATGGTCCAGGCGGTGAAGGTCGTCGACCTGCCGGTGGTCGTCGGCATGGTCCTGGTGACCGGGTTCTTCGTGGTCCTTGCGGGCGCCGTCGCCGACGTCCTGTACGCGGTGGCCGACCGACGGGTGGTGCTCGCATGAGTCTGGTGGAGATCACGGACCTGACGGTCGAGTTCGGGTCCCTGCGCGCCGTGGACGGGCTGTCCTTCAGGCTGGAGCAGGGCGCCGCCCTCGCCCTCGTCGGCGAGTCCGGCTCCGGCAAGTCGACCGTCGCCGCCGCCCTGCTCGGCCTGCACCGCGGCACGGGCGCGCGGGTCGGCGGCGGCATCGAGGTGGCCGGAGTCGACGTACGGACGGCGCCGGAGGAGGCACTGCGGCGGCTGCGCGGCGGCAAGGCCGCGATGGTGTTCCAGGACCCGCTGTCGTCGCTGGATCCCTACTACGCCATCGGAGACCAGATAGCCGAGGTGTACCGCGTGCACACGCGTGCCTCGCGACGAGCGGCACGCGCGCGTGCCGTGGAGGTGCTGGACCGGGTGGGCATCCCGGACGCGGTACGCAGATCCCGTGCGCGCCCGCACGAGTTCAGCGGCGGCATGCGCCAGCGCGCCCTCATCGCCATGGCGCTGGCCTGCGAGCCCGACCTGCTGATCGCCGACGAGCCGACGACCGCGCTCGACGTGACCGTCCAGGCCCAGATCCTCGACCTCCTGCACACGCTCCGCGAGGAGACACGCATGGGCCTCCTCCTGGTCACGCACGATGTGGGCGTCGCCGCCGAGAGCGTCGACGAGGTGCTCGTCATGCGGCACGGACGGGCCGTCGAACATGGTCCGGTCGCCAGCGTTCTCGGCTCGCCCGCACAGCCGTACACGCGCGAACTGCTCGGCGCGGTCCCGCGCGTGGACGCTCCGCGCTCCGGGCTCGCGGCGGCAAAGGGGCCGTCTCACGCCCCGACGGAGGCCGTCCTGGAGGCGATCGGCGTCCGGCGCGAGTTCGGGCGGGGGAAGCGGGCGTTCACGGCGGTGGACGACGTGTCGCTGACGATCCACCGTGGCGAGGCCCTCGGGATCGTGGGGGAGAGCGGCAGCGGCAAGACGACGCTCGGGCGCATGCTCGTCGGCCTCCTGGAGCCGACGGCGGGCGAGATCCGTTACGACGGCCACGCGCGCGTGGGCCTCGATCCGGCCGTGCAGATGGTCTTCCAGGACCCCGTCTCCTCCCTCAACCCCCGCCGCAGCGTGGGCGAGTCGATCGCCGACCCGCTCCGCGCGCGTGGGGAGCGCGACGAGGGCCGCATCCGGGGGCGTGTACGGGAACTGCTGGAGCGCGTGGGGCTCGAAGCGGCGCACTACGACCGCTACCCGCACGAGTTCAGCGGCGGTCAGCGCCAGCGCGTCGGCATCGCGCGGGCGCTCGCGGCCGATCCGCGCGTCATCGTCTGCGACGAGCCCGTCTCCGCCCTCGACGTCACCACCCAGGCCCAGGTGGTCGCCCTGCTCGCCGAACTGCAGCGCGAACTCGGACTCGCACTCGTCTTCGTCGCCCACGACCTCGCCGTCATGCGCCAGGTCAGCGACCGGGTCGCGGTGATGCGGCGCGGACGGATCGTCGAACAGGGCCCCGCCGACGAGGTGTACGACAACCCGCAGGACCCGTACACCAAGCAGCTCCTGGCCGCCGTGCCCGCACTCGACCCGCGCATCGCGGCCCGGCGGCGGGCCGCGCGACGGGAGCCGGCCGTGGTGTGACCGTCCGAACCGTTCCGGTGTGACGATCCGTGTGCGTTTGATCTCTTAGCGCGACGGAACGCGACCTGCACGGGAAAGTTACGACCGTTCACCCCTTTTGGTGGCGCGATGGACAACCGTCCGTCGCGCCACCGCCTTGTCCGCATACGTTCGTCCCGCTGCGAGCCGCCGGGGGAACGGCGGCTCCCCTCAAGGAGATCGGGGGTGTACTCGTGCGCATCGGACTGATTGCGGAGGGCGGCTATCCGTATGTGAGCGGTGACGCCGGGCTCTGGTGCGACCGGCTCGTGCGCGGGCTCGGACAGCACGAGTTCGACATCTATGCGCTCAGCCGCAGCCGGCGCCAGGAGGACGAGGGCTGGGTCCCGCTGCCGGCACAGGTGAGCAGGGTGCGCACGGCGCCGTTGTGGACGGCGGACGACGACGGGGACGGCTACGGGCGCCGCGCACGCCGGCGGTTCGCCGAGTGCTACGGCGAACTGGCGGCCGTGTTGTGTGCGGGCGGCGCCCTGGGCGGACCTCGGGCTCCCGTGGAGGTGTCCGCCACTGAGGCGGACCGTTTCGGCAACGCGTTGTACGGACTCGCGGAACTCGCCCGCGACGAGGGCGGGCTGGTGGGAGCGCTCCGCTCCGAGGCGGCCGTACGCGCCCTCGAGCGCGCCTGCCGGACGCGGGGCGCGCCGGCCCCGGCGCGGGAGGCGCGCGTAACCGATCTGCTGGTCGTCGCCGCGCATCTGGAACGCGCCCTGCGCCCCCTCTCGCTCGACTGGTACGAGGACGCCGGCCTGGGCTCCGTCGACCTGTGCCACGCCGCCTCCGGCGGCCCCGCGGCCCTGACCGGCCTGCTCGCCCACCACTTCTGCGGTGTGCCGCTGCTGCTGACCGAGTACGGGGTCCGGCTGCGCTCGCACTACCTCGCCGCTCCCGACTCCTCGCCCGCCGTCCGCTCCCTGCTCGCCGCCTTCCACGGCCGGCTCGCCACCGAGACCTACACCCGGGCCGCCCTCATCACCCCCGGCAACGGCCACGCCCGCCGCTGGCAGGAGCGCTGCGGCGCCGAACGCGGGAAACTCCGCACCGTCCACCCCGGCATGGACGCATCTCCCTTCGCGGAGGTCGGCGAGTCCCCGGAGGGCGCGGACCCGGACACGCTCGTCTGGGTCGGCCGCGTCGAACCGGCCAAGGACCTGGTGTCGTTGCTGCACGCCTTCGCCGAGGTCCGCAAGGAGGAGCCGAAGACGCGCCTGCGGATCGTCGGCACCCCCTCGGGCGCCGAGGGCGCCGCCTACCTGGGCCACTGCAAGGTGCTGGCCGCACAGCTCTTTCCCGACGAGGCCGAGGGCCCGCACACGGTCGGGGACAACCCGGTCTCCTTCGAGGAAATCGGCGGCCCGGAGATCCCGAGCCTCGCCGACGCGTACGCCTCGGGCGCCGTGACCGTCCTGTCCAGCGTCGTGGAAGGCTTTCCGACCGGCCTCGTGGAGGCCATGCTGTGCGGTCGCGCGACGGTGTCCACGGACGTCGGCGCGGTGGTGGAGGTCATCGGCGGCACCGGTCTCGTCGTACCGCCGCGCAATCCACGGGCGCTCGCTGAGGCCTGCGTGGCGCTGTTGCGCGACCCCGAGCGCCGTGACCGCCTGGGCGCGGCCGCACGCGCGCGTGCGCTCGAACTGTTCACCGTCGAGCAGAACGTCGCAGCATTTCACGGCATTTACCTGGAGATCGTCTCGCGCACCCCGGTCCGCCGCGTCGTCCTCGACGAGGCCGGAGCCCCCCTGCCCTTCGCCGTCCCCGCCGAGGCCCATGTGCCGGGCCGCTGGACCGAGCGCAGCGCACGCCTGGTGGCCCGCGGCGGCCCGGTCCGCCCGACGGGAGCCCCCGTACGCGCCACCACTCTGCCCATGGCGGAGGGGGCGCGATGAGCGGCCCAGGAGGGCTGGACCTCCCCGGCGCTCCCAGCAGCCCGGGGGCCTGGGACGAGCGTTCGCAGGAGTGGCTCGTGGGGCTCGTGGCAGAGGCCCATGCACGCGAGGACGGCGCCGCCGCCCGCGAAGACGGAGCGCACACCAGCGAAAACGCAGCCGACGCCTCAGCGGACACCTCAGCCGACGCCTCGGTCACGAGCACCGGAGGATCATCCGCCGCCCGCACCACCGCCCCCAGGCTGACGCCCACCCGCCGTACCGGCGCGGACCCCGTGAAGGCGCTGATGCACCGTCACCGCGAGCTCTGCGAACGTGCGGTGGACCCCCTGGAGATCGCCGCCGGCCTGGAAGCCCACGGCGTCACCGACCGCACCGCGGCACGCTTCCTCCACCGGGATGTCTTCTCCCTCGCGGAGGAGATGTACGCCCGAGTGCCCCGCGACGGAGAAACGCCCCCCGACTCCCCGCCCCTCACCGTGCCCCGGGCACGAGCCGACTGGATCTTCCTCACCCTCCTCCCCGGAGCGCTCTGCGCGGGGGCCGTGACCGCCCTGCACCTCACCCACGGCCAGTCCCGCCTGATCGCGGCCGCCGCAGGAGCCCTCGCCGTCGCCCTCGCCACGCGCGCGGCCCTGGCCCGAGGCCCGCTCGCCGCGACGGACCACACGAACCCGACGGCCACCCGTACCTGCTGGCTCATCGCCTACGCCCTCCTCGGCGACGGACTCCTCCGCGCAGCCGCCACCGGAGGACCCGACGCCCTCCCCACCGGCACCGCCGACGGCCCCTGGCCCCTGACCACCGCCCCCGTCCTGGCCCTAGCCCTCTCCTGCGCCCCCGCGGCCTGGTGCGCCCATCTCCTCGCCGTGCGGGCCCGCCGCAAACTGTCGGCCAGCCGGGCCCTGGACGAGTTCGCCACCTCCGCGAAGCCCCTGCTCCTGGGCACCTTCACGCTCTACCTCGGCACCCTGACGGTCCTCCTGACCCTGACCACCACGGTCCTGGGCGAGCCCGCCGCCTATCCCCAGACCCTCACCCTGGGCGCCCTCCTCTTCCTCTCCCGCATCCTCACCACCCACGGCTCTTTCCACGCCCCCGCACTCGTCCTCACGGCCACAGCCTCAGCCGAGGCATCGGCCCTGACCAGCCTCTTCGCGGCCCGCCTCCCCGACTGCGCCGGGCTTGCAACCCCTGTCCAGGCCCTGATCGACACGTGGGGCCCCGCCGCCGTCCCGACGGCCGCCTGCGGCGCGGGCGCGTTGACCCTCCTGCTCCACGCGACGCGCACCCTCACGCGGGCGTCGGCACACGCAAGGCAGGACCAGCCGTGGTGACGCGACAGCAACCCGCGCGACGCCGCCCCGACCCCCAACGCCTCCGGAGGCGCCACGCGCACTCCTGCTCACCGGCACAGGCCGCCGCAGGCATACGCCCCCACCAACCGATGAAGCCCTGTCCGAATCCCCCTCTCCCCTGAAGCCTTTGAAGGAGACCCCCAAATGATCACCTCCCGACCCGACCACCCCTCGGCCCCGGGAGCCGCCCGATGAGAGTCCTGCTGATCGGAGCCAACGGCTACCTCGGCCGCTTCGTGGCCGACCGCCTCCTCGCCGACCCCGCAGTCCAACTCACCGCACTCGGCCGCGGCGACGACGCCGACGTCCGCTTCGACCTCGCGTCCGGCAGCCCCGGCGCCCTCACCCGCTTCCTCGACGCGGTCCATCCCGGGGTCGTCATCAACTGCGCCGGTGCCACCCGAGGCGGCGCGCGCGAACTCACCCGCCACAACACCGTCGCCGTCGCCACGGTCTGCGAGGCCCTGCGCCGCAGCGGTTGCGGCGCCCGCCTCGTCCAGATCGGCTGCGGCGCCGAGTACGGCCCGAGCCAGCCCGGCTCCTCCACGGCCGAGGACGCCGTCCCCCGCCCCGGGGGTCCGTACGGCGTCAGCAAACTGGCGGCCACCGAACTGGTCCTGGGCTCCGGCCTGGACGCCGTGGTCCTGAGGGTCTTCTCACCCGCGGGCCCCGGCACCCCCGCCGGCTCGCCCCTCGGCCGCCTCGCCGAAGCCATGCGCCGCGCCATGCAGTCCGGCGACGGCGAACTCAAACTCACCGGCCTCGGCGCCCAGCGCGACTTCGTCGACGTCCGCGACGTGGCCCGCGCCGTCCACGCCGCCTCCCTCTCCGCGGCGCAGGGCGTCATCAACATCGGCTCCGGCCGCGCCGTCCGCCTCCGTGACGCCGCCGCGGTCCTCGCCCGCGTGGCCGGATACGGCGGCGCCCTCCATGAACTGGACGGCCCGCCCGGCCCGTTGCGGCCCTCCATCGGCCATCCCCGCACCGACTCGGACCACATGGCCCATCCGGGACACGGTGCCCCGGTCGCGTACCCGTACCCGGACGGCTGCGGCAGCTGGCAGCAGGCCGACGTGCGCACCGCACGCGACCGGCTCGGCTGGCGCCCCCGGATCAACCTCGAAGAGTCCCTCGGTGACATCTGGATGGAGGCCGCATGCCGTATCTGACCGGCACCACACCCACCACATCGAGCACGAGCCTCCGCACCGGCCTCGGCATCCCCGGCTACGCCCACCCCCTCCTCGCCCCCACCGAATGGGGCGAACTCACCCGCCCGGGCACCCCCGTGCACTGGGTCGCTCTGAACATCGCCAACGGCCCCGGGACGCGACCCGATCCGCACTGCCTGCAGACCGCCGAACGACTCCGCGCTGCGGGAGTCCGCATCCTCGGCCGCCTCGACACCGCCCGCCTGGGCACAGCCCATCTCGGCACGGCCCACGGCGCGCGCGCCTTCGGCGAGGTGATCTCCGAGGCGCACCGGTACCTCGACTGGTACCGGGTCGACGGCTTCCTCCTGGACAGGTGCCCGACCGACCGGGCCGCGCTGTCCGAGATCCGCCGCACGGCCGGCACCCTGCGCGCGCTGCGTGACAAGGCCCACATCGTCCTCGGCCACGGCACCCATCCGCACCCCGGTTACGCCGAGTGCGGCGACCAGCTGGTCACCTTCCGGGGCTCGTGGAGCGACTACCGCTGGTCGCAGGTGGCCGAGTGGACGGCCGACTATCCGCCCGACCGCTTCTGCCACTTCGTCCACGGAGTGCCCCTCGGACACCTCGACGAAGCACTGCGCATCGCCCGCTGGCAGGGCGCCGCGACGATCTGGTTCACCGACCGCACGGACCACGGCCGCACCGACCCCTGGGAGACCATGCCCGGCTACTGGGACGAAATCGTCTCGCGGATCGGAACAGGTGTCTCGGAATGAAAAAGCCCGTGGCAGTGTTACGGGGAGAACAACTGTAGTGATCGACCGACCAACGGAGTCCCCGTGTCGTTGCCACCCCTGGTCGAGCCGGCCCCCGAGCTCACCGTAGACGAGGTTCGCAGGTACTCCCGCCACCTGATCATCCCCGATGTCGGGATGGACGGGCAGAAGCGGCTGAAGAACGCCAAGGTGCTGTGTGTGGGCGCCGGTGGCCTGGGCTCGCCCGCGCTGATGTACCTGGCCGCCGCGGGCGTCGGCACGCTCGGCATCGTGGAGTTCGACGAGGTCGACGAGTCGAACCTGCAGCGCCAGATCATCCACAGCCAGTCGGACATCGGCCGCTCCAAGGCCGAGTCCGCCCGTGACAGTGTCAAGGGCATCAACCCGTACGTGAACGTGATCCTTCACGAGGAGCGGCTCGAGGCCGACAACGTGATGGACATCTTCAGCCAGTACGACCTGATCGTCGACGGCACGGACAACTTCGCGACCCGCTACCTGGTCAACGACGCCTGTGTGCTGCTGAACAAGCCGTACGTGTGGGGCTCGATCTACCGCTTCGACGGTCAGGCCTCCGTCTTCTGGTCCGAGCACGGCCCCTGCTACCGCTGCCTCTACCCGGAGCCCCCGCCCCCCGGCATGGTCCCCTCCTGCGCCGAGGGCGGCGTGCTCGGCGTGCTGTGCGCGTCCATCGGCTCCATCCAGGTCAACGAGGCCATCAAGCTCCTCGCGGGCATCGGTGAGCCGCTGGTCGGCCGCCTGATGATCTACGACGCCCTGGAGATGCAGTACCGCCAGGTCAAGGTCCGCAAGGACCCGAACTGCGCGGTCTGCGGCGAGAACCCGACCGTCACCGAGCTCATCGACTACGAGGCCTTCTGCGGCGTCGTCTCCGAGGAGGCCCAGGAGGCGGCCGCCGGCTCGACGATCACTCCCAAGCAGCTCAAGGAGTGGATCGACGACGGCGAGAACATCGAGATCATCGACGTCCGCGAGATCAACGAGTACGAGATCGTCTCGATCCCCGGCGCCAAGCTGATCCCGAAGAACGAGTTCCTCATGGGCACGGCCCTGGAGACCCTCCCGCAGGACAAGAAGATCGTCTTGCACTGCAAGACGGGTGTCCGCAGTGCGGAAGTCCTCGCGGTACTGAAGTCCGCGGGCTTCGCCGACGCCGTGCACGTCGGTGGCGGTGTGATCGGCTGGGTCAACCAGATCGAGCCGCACAAGCCGGTCTACTGACCGGACCTGCTCCGCGCGGCGGGGGCTTCGAGCGCCACGGGTGCCCGAAGCCCCCGCCGTCGTCATGAGCAGACCTTGCCGTCCTTCGGCACCGTGCCCTGCAGCAGATACGCGTTCACCGCGGAGTCGACGCAGTCGCTCCCCTTCCCGTACGCGGTGTGGCCCTCGCCCTTCCAGGTGAGCATCACACCGACGTCCTTGCCGAGTTCGTCCGCCATCCTGCGGGTGCCCTCGTAGGGTGTCGCCGGGTCGCCGGTGTTGCCGACCAGCAGGATCGGTGCCGCACCGGGCGCGCTTACCTCCGGGGTGTCGTACTGCCCGGACACCGGCCAGTCGTGGCACCAGCCGGCCGTGTCCCAGCCCAGCATGGGGCCGAACACGGACGAGACCTTCTCGAACCGCGGCAGCAGCTTCCTCGCCTCCTCGGCGGTCGGCCGCTGCTTGTCGTCCAGGCACGATATGACCCGTTGAGAGTGGTTTCCCGTGGCGTAGTGCCCCGCGGAGTCCCGGTCGTTGTACTGGTCGGCGAGGGCCAGGAGTTGAGACCCGTCTCCCTCCTGCGCCGCCGCCAGGGCGCTGGTCAGCGTCGGCCAGCTCGCCTCGCTGTAGAGCGGCAGGATCAGTCCGGTGAGCGCGAGTGCCTCCGTGAGCTTGCGCCCGGAGGAGGTCGGCAGCGGGCTCGCGTCGATCCGCTTCAGCAGGTCCACGATCTTCCGCGAGCCCTCTTCGGCGCCCTGGCCGGTGGACTTGAGGTAGTTGTTCAGCGCGCGCTGAAAACCCCTCGCCTGGTTCTCGGCGTGCCCCGCCGAGTCTGCGCTCGGGTCGACCACCGCGTCCAGGACCAGCTGCTCCACGTTCTTGGGGTACAAGTGGGCGTAGACGCCGCCGAGTTCAGTGCCGTAGGAGATGCCGAAGTAGTGCATCCGCGTGTCGCCGAGGACCTGGCGCATCAGATCCATGTCGCGGGCGGTGTCCGTGGTCGACACATGCGCCATCAGCGTGCCCGCGGACTCCTGGCAGCCCTTGCCGAAGGCGGCGGCGTCCCGGAAGTACGCCTTCTCCTCGGCAGGGGTGTCCGGCGTGATGTCCAAGGACTCGGAGGCTTCGATCTCCTTGTCGCTGCGGCAGCGGACGCCTTCACTGGCGCCGACCCCGCGCGGGTCCCAGCTCACCAGGTCGTACCGCTCGCCCAGCTCGGACGCGTTCGAGGCGTACCACGGCAGGGTGGACAGACCCGAGCTGCCGGGCCCGCCGAAGTTGAACAGGAGAGAGCCGATGCGGTCGTCGCCGCGGGACTTGGTCCGGATCAGCGCGAGGTCGATCGTCTTGCCCCCCGGTTTCGTCCAGTCCAGCGGCGCCTTGAGGGTCGCGCACTGCCACTCGTCACCCGGCGCGGAGGAGTCCCCGGTGGCCTTGCAGCGCCCCCAGTCGAGCTTCTGCGAGGTCAGCGAGGACGGCAGCGGGCTCGCCGAGTCTGCGGACGCGGTCGGTGAACTCGGCCCGCCCGTCTCCCCACCGGCCTTGTCGCCGTCGGACGAGCCGCCGCTGCAGCCCGCGGCCAGCAGCGCGGCGGCGGCCGTCAGGGCCGTCCACCGTACGAAACGCGCCATGTCACTTCCCCCCTCGCAAGCCGTCCGCGCTGTGCCGCGGATGGCGGTCAGGCCATAGTAGGCAGATCACGAAAAGGCCGTGACGGCCTGTGGATAACTCTCTGACCTGCTGGTTTGCATGGCTATGAGGCGGTCTCAGGTGCAGACGGTGCCGGCCGCCGGAAGCTTCCCGTCCAGCAGAAAGGCGTTCACTGCGTCCTGCACACACCGGTTCTTGCTGTTGTAGGCCCCGTGGCCCTGCCCCTTGTACGTCAGCTCGACGCCCACCCCTTTGCCCAGCGCCTCCACCATTCTCCGTGCGCCCTCGTACGGCGTGGCAGGGTCGCCCGTGTTGCCGACGACGAGGATGGGCGCCGAGCCGGGCGCGCTGACGTCGGGGTGGTCTGCGGCACCCGCCACGGGCCAGTCGGTGCAGCTGAGCAGGGCCCAGGCGAAGGAGTCGCCGAACAGGTTCGAGGCGGACCGGAACTCGGGCAGCTTCTGCTCCACGTATGCGGGGGTGTACCGGGGTTTGTCGTCGGCGCAGTTGATCGAGATGTTGGCGGCGGTGATGTTGCTGTATTCGCCGTTCTCGCTGCGCCCGTTCAACGAGTCGGACAGCCGCATCAGGATCTGGCCGTGACCGCCGTACGCCTCCTGAAGACCCTGGGTGAGGAACGGCCAGTACTCCTGCGTGTACATCGCCTGCACGATGCCGCCGGTCGCGGCGCTCTGGGTCAGCTCCCGCGGGAAGATGCCCTCGATCGGCCTGCTGTCGAGGTCCTTCAGCAGCTTGGCGATGCGGTCCTCGACGTCCTGGGGGGTGTCGCCGATCGGGCAGCCCTCGGGCTTGGACATGCAGTCCTTGGCGAAGTTGTCCAGGGCGAGCTGAAAGCCCTTGACCTGCTCGAGCGCCCCCTGCTCCGCGTCCTGCGTCGGGTCGACCACCGCGTCGAAGACGGCACGGCCCACATTCTTGGGGAACAAGTGAGCGTAGACGCCACCGAGTTCGGTGCCGTACGAGATACCGAAGTAGTGCAGCTTGGCGTCGCCCAGGACCTGGCGCATCAGGTCCAGATCGCGGGCCGCGTCGGTGGTGGCCACATGCGGCAGCATCCCGTTGGAGTTCTTCTCGCACGCCTCGTTGAATTCCTTCGTGCTGTCCACCAGTTCCGTCCGCTCGGCGGCGTCGTCCGGCGATGCGTCCTGCTGGAAGTAGGCGTCGAGCTGCTGGTCGTTCTCGCACCGCACGGGCTCGCTGCCGCCCACCCCGCGTGGGTCGAAGCTCACCAGGTCGTAACGGGTGCGCAGCTTCGCGTAGGTGTCCCCGAAGCCGGGCAGCGTGGTGACGCCGGAGCCGCCGGGCCCGCCGAAGTTGAAGATCAGCGAGCCGATGCGCCGGTTCGCGGGGCCGTCGGACTTCACCCGGATCAGCTCGATGCCGATCGTGTCGCCCTTGGGTTCGTCCCAGTCCCGGGGCGCCTTCATCGTGGCGCACTGCCATGTGCCGCCGTCCGGCAGAGGCGACGGGCTGCCCTTGCCGCCCTGCGCCTGGGAGGGGGCCGGGCAGTCCTTCCAGCTCAGCTTCTGGGCCGTCAGGTCCTCGTCCCCGGAGTCGTCGTCGCTGCTGCAGCCCGCCAGCAGGGAGGACAGCAGCAGAGCGGTGACGGTCAGGGCAGCGGCACGCAGCCGGGGAGGGTTCGGCATGGTCCCATCCTGCGGTCGTACGAGGTGGGGCGCTCGGGGCGCGGGCCGTACGAGGTACCGCGGCGCCTCACCTGTTCGGTGCCCTCCGACGTACGGCGCCCTGCTCCTCGTACGGCAAGGCGCCGGGTCGGAAAGTCCGCGCGCACGACGAGACGTCGCGGTCCTCCGTACGGCAGTCCCGCTACAGCGCGCCCTTGCGTGTCAGCTGGTTGAAGGCCAGCCAGCCCGGCAGCACCGGCAGCCACAGCGTCAGCATGCGGAAGAGCAGTACCGAGGGGGCGGCGACCTCGCTGGGCAGGCCCACGGCGATCAGGCCGACGGTCAGGGTCACGTCCACGGCGCCCACGCCGCCCGGCGTGGGGGCCGCCGAGCCGAGGGCATTGCCCGCGAGGAAGACGACGGCCACGCTGGCGAGGCTGATGGACGTCCCCTGGCTGCCGAAGGCCCGGATCGACGCGTCCAGGCACATCACGAAGCAGGCGGTCAGCAGCAGCATGCCGCCGATGCCGGTGACCAGCTTCTGCGGCCGCTGCAGCACGTCCAGCATGCGCGGTACGACACCCGCGAACAGCGACCTCACGCGCGTGACGACGAATTTCCGCAGGAACGGCACCGACGTCACCACGAGCACCAGGACCGCCACCGTCAGCAGACCCGCGATGACCGTCCGGGACGGCGACAGCGACGGCGTCTTCTCGGTGCCGGTCAGATAGCCGAAGGCCAGCAGCATCAGGATGTGGCAGCCCAGCCCGAACAACTGCGATGCGCCGACGCTCGCCACCGCGAGCCCCGGCCGCACTCCCGCGCGCTGCAGGAAGCGCGTGTTGAGGGCGACACCGCCGACGGCCGCCGGAGCGACGATCTTCACGAACGACCCGGCGACCTGCGCCGCCACCGTCTTCCGGAACGACACCCGCTCGGGCACGAACCCCAGCAGCGCCATCGCGGCCGCCAGGTAGCTGGCCGCCGAGAACAGCACGGCCGCGGCCACCCAGCCCCACTGGGCGTTGGCGATCAACGGTCCGAACTCGATGTGGGTGAGCTGCGTCAGCAGGAAGTACGCGGCGATGGCGCCGGCGATGAAGCTGATCAGCGTGCGCGGCCGTACGCGTTCCAGCCGGGCGGGCTCTACCGGCGCCTGTGGCCTGATCCTCAGCACCTCGTGGCGGATCTGCGTGAGCAGGTCCTCCTCGCGTGCCTCCTCCAGGGCTTCGTCGATGGCCCGCTTCTCGGCCCGCGCCTGCGCCCGTACGGTCTTCTTGTCCGGCTTGCCTGGCTTGTCCTGCTTGTCGAACGCGGGCCCGGCGTCGCCCTCCGCCTCTTCGCTGCGAACCTGCTTGGCGTGCCGGGACGCCTCCAGCACCGCCTCGCGTTCGCGCTGGGCGCGCTCCCGGGCGAGTCTGCGCAGCGTCGCGCGCGTGGAGCGGCTCAGCGCGATGGGTTGCAGCATCGGCAGACAGTCGGCCACGGCGTCGGGGCCGAGCACGCTCACCGCCGCGGCCACCGCCCGCTCGGCGCCCACCCGCAGCCCGAGGGTCACCAGCAGCTGGGAGATGTCCATCCGCAGCAGCAGACTGTTCGCCGCGATCTCGCCGATGCGCAGGTCGGTGATGATCACCTTGCCGGAACGATCCACCAGGATCGCGTCACCGACCAGCCGGCGGTGTGCGATGCGCCGGGACTGCAGCGCCTTGACCTGGCGCCACGCGCCGTGCAGCAGATCGTCCGTGATCTCCTCGTCCGGGAGCGAGTCCAGGGTGCGTCCGCCGGAGTGCTCGTAGACGAGCATCACGGCGTCCGGGCCCAGCTCGGAGGTGGCGATCAGCTTGGGCGCGTTGGCCCCGGCCGCGATGGCCGCGTAGGCGAGGAGCGCCTCCTGCTCCAGGGCCTGCCGCAGCGACTGGAGGCTGCTGCGGGTGGCGAAGCCGCGCAGCGTGAGATTGCGCCACGCGCGATAGAAGAAGCCCTGCGCCTGCTGCTCGCGGTCGACCACCGTCACATCCAGCGGCGGGCCGTCCTCCAGGGTGACGAAGTAGCGGCGGCCGCGGTCGGTGGTGGTCTCCTGGGCGTCGGAGACCTCCTCGCGGGCCGCGCTCACCGGGCGGAAGCCGACGTGCCGCAGGCCCGCCATCAGGGTCCGTCCGGTGGGACGGACGTTGGGCGAGCCGACCGCGTACAGCGTGCCGTAGGCGACGGTCCAGCCGATCAGCAGCGTCAGGAGGATCGAGAACGGCGTCGTGTAGCCGGTGACCAGCATGGAGAAGGCGTAGAGGACCAGGACCGCCCACAGGACCGCACGCCAGCGTGGCCGGCGGGACATGCCCACAGCGGTCATGTACGCGATGACCGGGGCGAGATAGCCGTGCACCGGGTCGGTGAGGGAGCCGACATCGCCGGGCGAGGGCTGGGTCAGCGCGTCCCGGATGGACTCCGGGGCGGCCCGCGCGACCCAGAGGTCTGTGGCGAGTGTCACACCGTGCGCGAGGACGGCCGCGAGGACGCCGTCGGCGATGCGCAGTCCGTCCCGCTTGATCAGCCGCTCGATGGCGAAGGCGACGGGCACCAGGAGGATCGCGATGCTGGACACCAGTCCGGCCATCTTGCTGAACACGTCGGGCGCCTGCCCGGTGCCCTTGTTGATGTCCTGTTCGAGACCCGAGGTGGTCCCGTGCGCGAACGCGGCGATCGCGAGCAGCAGGGCCATGCCCAGCACGCCCACCAGGAGCCGCATCAGGTCGGACGGACGGTGCACGCGCGCGGGGAGCAGCGGTTCGTCGCCCTCCACCTCGTCGACGTGCGCCTCTTCGAGGTCGTACGCGGCCTTGCCCTCGACGGCCTTGCGGCCGGCGTCGTTCGGGTCGGCGCCCTTTCTGGCCTCGTCCTTCTTGCCGCCGTCGCTCTCGCCGTGGTCCTTCTCGCCGGCGTTCGCGGTGCCGGGGCGCGACGAAGCGTCAGAGGTGCTCTCCGCGTCCTCCGGGTGCACACCCTGTTGCTTCATCGTCTCTTCTTGATCTCGTATCACCAGTCACCGCCCGCACGATGGTGGCATGCCCCACCGACACACGGGGGCATCAGGGTGCAAATGCGGGGGCGCACAGTCTGCCCGAAGCGCCGCCACGGGGCGAGGGATACGCACGGTGGCGAGCGCCTCACATTGTCGGTGGTGTGCGGCAGGATGGGCCGGATGAGCGAGGAGAGCCTTCCGGATGACGCCCGCCCGGAGTACGACGACGCCCGTCCGGTGGACGCGGATGCGCTGCCGGAATACGCCGAACGGGTCCTTGAGGTCGCGGAACTGATCCCGCCGGGTCGTGTCATGACGTACGGGGACGTCGCGGAGTGGCTGGAGGAGGGCGGGCCCCGTCAGGTCGGCCGTGCGATGGCCCTCTACGGGGGTGCCGTTCCGTGGTGGCGGGTGGTCCGCGCGGACGGCGCGCTGCTGCCCGGTCACGAGCTGAGAGCGCTGGAGCACTACCGCGCAGAGGGCACGCCCCTGAAGGAGGCGAGCAGGGCCGCCGCGGGCCACGTGCCGCGCCTCGACATGAAGCGGGCGCGGTGGGACGGCGGTGAACGCGCACAGGGTCACACCTGACAGCTTCCGCCATCGGACGGCCCTCGGTGTGACCTGTGATCCGTACGGGGGAAACGGGGCACGTCCGTGGCATGACGTACGTTCGTGAGGTGAGGGACCGGTGGGGCAGGAGCGGCTAGAGGGATGAATCGGAAGCCCTGCTTCCGTGCCATCCGTCGGCGTAGCGTCGGCTGCACGTGCCTCTCTCATCCCGCGGCCACCGCCCTCCGCGCGCGAGGGGCGGCCGACCCGTCACCCGTCCACCACCCCTCAACGACGGCGCTCCGCGCCGGCTGTGACCACTTGCACACCCACCAGGACCGGCGAACCACGTGAGCTCCTCTTCCTCCACCAGGCGCCTGTCGCACCCCCCGGTGCGACAGGGGACCCGTGGCGCTTACCGGTTGGTGCGTACCCCTGTCGTGCAGGTGGATCCCCCTCGTCTGGACGCCGCTCAGCGCATCGTGGTTGACCACGGGGCCGGCCCGTTGCTCGTCCTCGCAGGTCCGGGCACCGGCAAGACCACCACGCTCGTCGAGTCGGTGGCGGCCCGCATCGCCCGCGGCGGGGACCCCGAGCGCATCCTGGTGCTGACGTTCAGCCGCAAGGCCGCAGTGGAGCTGCGCGACCGGTTGGCGCTGCGCATAGGGGCGGCGCGCGCGCCCCAGGCGACCACCTTCCACTCGTTCTGCTACGCCCTGGTCCGTGCCCATCAGGACAGCGACCTGTTCGTGGAGCCGCTGCGGCTGCTGTCCGGCCCCGAGCAGGACGTGACCGTCCGTGACCTGCTCGCGGGCGAGCCGGAGCTTGAGCGGCTCGGCCTCGCGCACGTGCGCTGGCCGGACGAACTGCGTGCCTGCCTGACCACGCGCGGCTTCGCCGACGAGGTCCGCGCGGTCCTCGCGCGCAGCCGCGAACTGGGCCTCGGCCCCGACGCCCTGGACGCCTTCGCGCGCGGCATCGGCCGCCCCGACTGGCGCGCCGCGGCCGCCTTCCTCGCCGAGTACCTCGACGTGCTCGACATGCAGGGCGTGCTCGACTACGCCGAACTGGTCCACCGCGCGGTGCTCCTCGCTCGCCGCCCCGAGGCCGCCGAGCGGCTCGCCGCGCAGTACGACGCCGTGTATGTCGACGAGTACCAGGACACCGACCCGGCGCAGGTACGGCTGCTGCACGCCCTGGCCGGCGGTGGTCGCACCCTGGTCGCCTTCGGGGACCCCGACCAGTCGATCTACGCGTTCCGGGGCGCCGACGTGAACGGCATCCTGGAGTTCCCGCGGGCCTTCCCGCGCGCGGACGGCCGCCCCGCGCCCGTCGAGGTCCTGCGCACCTCCCGCCGCTCCGGCGCCGCCCTGCTGGCCGCGACCCGGCTGCTGACGCAGCGCATGCCGCTGACCCGGCTCCCGGCGGAGAAGGTACGCGCCCACCGAGAGCTCGCACCGGTCCGCGAGGGCGGCCACGTCGAGGTGTTCACGTACCCGACGCCCGGCACCGAGCTGGACAACATCGCCGACATCCTGCGCCGGGCACACCTGGAGGACGGCGTGCCCTGGGGCGACATGGCCGTCCTGGTGCGTGCCGGGGCGCGCACGATCCCGACGGTGCGCCGGGCGCTCACAGCCGCCGGGGTGCCCCTCGACATCGACGGCGACGACCTGCCGCTCAGACACGAGCCGGCGGTGGCGCCCCTGCTGACGGCGCTGCGGGCGGTGGCTGCGGCGGAGGCGGCCGACGGGGGCGTACGGCGTGAGCGCGACGGTGACCTCGTCCGCCCGCAGGAGGCCGACGTACGACCGCAGCAGGGCGACCCTGCCGACGGCGACTCCACGGACGAGCCCGCCGCCTCCTGGCTCGACACGGAGACCGCCCTCACCCTGCTCGCGTCCCCCCTCGCCGGCATGGACGCCGCCGACCTGCGGCGCCTCGGACGTGCCCTGCGCGACGAGGAGCGGGCGGCGGGCAACCCCTTGCCGCCGCCCTCCGACGAACTGCTCGCGCGGGCACTGGCCGAGCCGGAGCGACTGGCCGTCCACGACCCCACGTACGCGCGTGGCGCCCAGCGCCTCGGCGCGCTGCTCCGCAAGGCCCGTGAGCGCCTCGCGGGCGGCGGTACGGCCGAGGAGGCGCTGTGGGACCTGTGGGAGGGCACTCCGTGGCCCGCGCGCCTGGAGCGGACCGCCCGTCGCGGCGGCGCGGCCGGCCGCAACGCCGACCGCGACCTGGACGCCGTGTGCGCGCTCTTCGCGACCGCGGCCCGCGCGGAGGAGCGCAGCGGCGGCCGGGGCGCGCTGAACTTCCTGGAGGAGATCGAGGCCGAGGACATCGCCGCCGACACCCTCACGCGGCGTGCCGTACGCCCCGACGCCGTACATCTGATGACCGCGCACCGCTCCAAGGGCCTCGAATGGCGGCTGGTCGTCGTCGCGGGCGTCCAGGAGGGCCTGTGGCCGGACCTGCGCCGCCGCGGCTCCCTCCTGGAGGCCGACCGCATCGGCCGTGACGGGCTCGCCGAACCGCTCACCCCGGGCGCGCTGCTGGCGGAGGAACGCCGCCTGTTCTACGTCGCCGCCACACGCGCGCGTGAACGCCTCGTCGTCACGGCCGTGAAGGCCCCGGCCGACGACGGCGACCAGCCCTCCCGCTTCCTCACCGAACTCGGCGTCGAACCGAAGGACGTGACGGGCCGCCCGCGCCGCCCGCTGTCCGTCGCCGCACTCGTCGCCGAACTCCGGGCGACGACCGTCGACCCGCGCGCGTCGGCCACGCTGAGGGAGGCCGCCGCCCGCCGGCTGGCCCGCCTCGCCGCTCTCGCCGACGAGGAAGGCCGCCCCCTGGTCCCCTCCGCGCACCCCTACCGCTGGTGGGGCATGTTCGAGCCGACCGAGTCCAAGGTGCCGCTGCGCAACCGTGACCAGCCCGTCGTGCTCTCCGGAAGCGCCCTCGACCAGCTCGCCAACACCTGTGCCCTGCAGTGGTTCCTGGGCCGCGAGGTGAAGGCCGACGCGCCCGCGACCGCCGCCCAGGGATTCGGCAATGTGGTGCACGTCCTCGCCGACGAGGTCGCCTCCGGACACACCCCGGCCGACCTCGCCGTCCTCATGGAGCGGCTCGACTCCGTGTGGAACGCGCTCGCCTTCGACGCACCGTGGAAGTCCGCGCAGGAGAAGGACAACGCGCGCGTGGCGCTCGAACGCTTCCTGAAGTGGCACGTGATGGACCGTGCGGGCCGTACACCGGTGGCGAGCGAGCACGACTTCGACGTGACCCTGGAGGCCGGCGATTTCGAGGTGCGCATCCGCGGCCAGATGGACCGCGTCGAGGCCGACGGCGACGGCCGCGCCTACGTCGTCGACTTCAAGACGGGAAAGCAGGCACCCAGCGCGGCCGAGGTGGCCCGCCACCCGCAGCTCGCCGTCTACCAGCTCGCCGTCCGCGAAGGCGCGGTCGACGAGGCCTTCGACGGCGTACGCCCCGAGCCCGGCGGCGCCGAACTCGTCCAGCTGCGCCAGGGTGCCGCCAAGCGGGACGGCGGCGAGACGCTGCCCAAGGTGCAGGGGCAGGAGCCCCTGGAAGGCGCCGAGGGGGAGTGGGTCGGCGACCTCCTCGCCACGGCGGCGGGGAAGGTCCTCGACGAGCGGTTCACGCCCACCGCGGGCCAGCACTGCACCCACTGCGCATTCCGGGCTTCGTGCAGCGCGCGGCCCGAGGGGCGGCACGTGGTCGAGTAAGCCGGACCACATGGGGCCGGCCAGGACGGGCAGCCTGAGCTCGAGCAACCGGAGTGATGGATCGCACCACGGGTGCTGACCTGCGCTTCTTCCAGCCCGCAAGGCGATCCGGCATCGGCTGTCAGTGTCCGCCGCTAGCCTCTCTGAGGTGTCCGCCCGTATCACCGATCCCGAGCAGCTCAAGGAGCTCCTCGGCATCCCGTTCACTCCGGAGCAGACGGCCTGCATCACCGCGCCGCCCGCCCCGCAGGTGATCGTGGCCGGAGCCGGTTCGGGCAAGACGACGGTGATGGCGGCACGCGTGGTGTGGCTGGTCGGCACCGGCCAGGTCGCCCCGGAGCAGGTCCTGGGGCTCACCTTCACCAACAAGGCCGCCGGTGAACTCGCCGAGCGCGTCCGCAAGGCGCTGATCAAGGCCGGCGTCACCGACCCGGACGCCATCGACCCGGACAACCCTCCGGGCGAGCCGGTGATCTCGACGTACCACGCCTTCGCGGGCCGTCTGCTGACCGACCACGGCCTGCGCATCGGCCTCGAACCGACCTCCCGCCTGCTCGCGGACGCCACCCGCTACCAGCTCGCCGCGCGCGTGCTGCGCGAGGCGCCGGGCCCGTACCCGGCCCTCACCCGCTCCTTCGCGGACCTGGTCAGCGACCTCCTCACCCTCGACGCCGAACTCGCCGAGCACCTCGTCCGGCCGGAAGCCCTGCGCGCGTACGACGCCGAGCTGCTGCTCACCCTCCAGGGCACCAAGCTCAGCAACGCCGATCTGCGCAAGGTCCCCGAGACGGCCGCGGCCCGCCGCGAACTCGCCGAGCTCGTGGTCCGCTACCGGGCCGCCAAGCGCGAGCGCGACCTCCTCGACTTCGGCGACCAGATCGCCCTGTCGGCACAGCTCGCGGGCATTCCCGAAGTGGGCCGCGTCCTGCGCGACGAGTTCCGCGTGGTCCTCCTGGACGAGTACCAGGACACGTCCGTCGCCCAACGCGTCCTCCTGGCGGGCCTGTTCGGCGGCGGCACCGGCCACCCCGTGACCGCCGTGGGCGACCCCTGCCAGGCCATCTACGGCTGGCGCGGCGCCTCCGTCGCCAACCTCGACGACTTCCCCGAACACTTCGCCCACGCCGACGGCCGCCCCGCCGGCCGCCAGGCGCTCAGCGAGAACCGCCGCAGCGGCGGCCGCCTCCTCGACCTCGCCAACGGCCTCGCGGAGCCCCTGCGCGCCATGCACGCGGGCGTGGAGGCCCTCCGCCCGGCACCCGGGGCCGAGCGCGACGGCACGGTCCGCTGCGCGCTGCTGCCGACCCATGCCGAGGAGATGGACTGGATCGCCGACTCCATCGCCCACCTCGTGCACACAGGGACACCACCCGGGGAGATCGCCGTGCTGTGCCGCACGGCGACCGACTTCGCCGAGATCCAGGGCGCGCTCGTCGCCCGCGACATCCCCGTCGAGGTGGTCGGCCTGTCCGGGCTGCTCCACCTGCCCGAGATCGCCGACCTGGTCGCCGTCTGCGAGGTCCTCCAGGACCCCGGCGCCAACGCCTCCCTGGTCCGGCTCCTCACCGGCCCGCGCTGGCGCATCGGCCCGCGCGACCTCGCCCTCCTGGGACGCCGCGCACGGCTACTGGTGTCCCACGCGCGCGTGGACGGCGACGACGACCCGGACCGCCGGCTCGCCGAGGCCGTCGAGGGAGTCGACCCCGCCGAGGTGATCTCGCTGGCGGACGCCCTCGACACGTTCCTGGAGACGCCGCTGGACGGTGACGGGGACGACGACGGGCTGCCCTTCTCGCCCGACGCGCGCGTGCGGTTCGCGCGCCTGGCCGCCGAACTGCGCGACCTGCGCCGCTCCCTGTCCGACCCGCTGATGGACGTCCTGCACCGCGTCCTCGCCGTCACCGGCCTGGAAGTGGAACTGTCGGCGTCCCCGCACGCCCTGGCCGCCCGCCGCCGCGAGACCCTGTCCAACTTCCTCGACATCGCCGCCTCCTTCGCGGCCGGCGACAACGAGGCCACCCTGCTCGCCTTCCTCGGCTTCCTGCGCACCGCAGCCCAGTACGAGAAGGGCCTCGACAACGCACTCCCCGGCGGCGAGAACACCGTCAAGGTGCTCACCGCGCACAAGTCCAAGGGCCTGGAGTGGGACGTCGTGGCCGTCCCCGGCCTGGTCACCGGCGCCTTCCCCAGCACCAAGGGGCGGGAGAAGTGGACCGCCCAGGGCAAGGTGCTGCCGCACGAGCTGCGCGGCGACGCCGACACACTCCCCGACGTCGCCGCCTGGGACGCCCGAGGCCTGAAGGCCTTCCACGAGGCCATGAAGGACCACCAGCACACCGAGGAGCTCCGTCTCGGCTACGTCACCTTCACCCGCCCGCGCTCCCTGCTCCTCGGCTCCGGCCACTGGTGGGGCCCCACTCAGAAGAAGCCCCGCGGCCCTTCCGACTTCCTGCTGGCCCTGTACGACCACTGCGCGGCCGGACACGGCGAGATCGAGGCCTGGGCCGACGAACCTGCCGAGGACGAGGAGAACCCGGCCCTGCACCGGGCGAACACCGACCAGGTGTGGCCCCTGCCCCTGGACGAGGCTGCCCTGGCCCGGCGCCGCGCGGCCGCCGAGACGGTCCTGGCCCACCTGGAGAGCCTCACCTCGCACGAGGACGGCCACCCCGCCGCGGCGCACGACCCGGACACCTACGACGACCCCGACTGGCCTCCGCCCCCGGAGGACGACGAAGCGCTCTACGACGAGTACGAGGAGGACTTCCCCGAAGACCCGGCAGACCCGGTCTCCGGAGAGGGCCCGGTCTCCGGAGAGGGCCTCGTCTTCGGAGAGGATCCGGCCGACTGGGACTCCTGGACCACGCACCGCCCCTCGGCCGCGCACCAGGTGACGGTGCCGCACCAGGCGACATCCCCGGAAACCCCTGCCGAGCCCCCGAGCGCACGCCCGCACCCGACGGAACCGGACCCCCTCATCCCCCAAGGGACTCGCATCCCCCCCGAGGAGGCCCGCACCATCGCTTCCTGGGACCGCGACCTCGACGCCCTCACCGGGGAGCTCCTGCGCTCCCGCGCGAGCGTCACGGACGTCCCCCTGCCCGCCTCGCTGACCGCGTCCCAGCTGCTGCGACTGGCGGCCGACCCGGACGGGTTCGCGCAGGAACTCGCGCGCCCCATGCCGCGCCCCCCACAACCGGCCGCACGCCGGGGCACCCGGTTCCACGCCTGGGTCGAGGCACGCTTCGAAGAGCTGACGCTGCCCATGCTGGAGCCGGAGGACCTGCCCGGCGGCGAGGCCGAGATCGCCGACGAGCGCGACCTGGAGGCCCTCAAGGAAGCCTTCGAGCGCACCGAGTACGCGCACCGCACGCCGTACCGGGTCGAGGCCCCCTTCCAGCTCGCGATCGCCGGCCGCGTCGTACGGGGCCGTATCGACGCCGTCTACAAGTACGGCGACGGTGACACGGCGACGTACGAGATCGTCGACTGGAAGACCAACCGCACTCGTACCGCCGACCCGCTCCAGCTGGCCCTTTACCGGCTCGCCTGGGCCGAGCAGCAGGGCGTGCCCCTGGAGTCGGTCAACGCCGCGTTCCTCTATGTCCGCAGTGGTGAGGTCGTGCGCCCGGACGCCCTGCCCGGCCGGGCCGCACTGGAGCGGCTGCTGACCGAGGAGCCGGTCGCGGAGGCGGACTGTGAGGAACCGCCCACCGAGGATGTCGGTGCGGGCCGATAGGCTCGTGACCATGAGCCAGCCCGTTGACAGTGCCGTCAGCGCCGTCCGCACGTACATAGAGCAGCACCGTGCCGCCTTCCTCGACGACCTCGCCGAGTGGCTGCGCATCCCGTCCGTGTCGGCCCGGCCCGATCACGCGCCCGACGTACACCGCAGCGCCGACTGGCTCGCCGCCAAGCTCAAGGAGACCGGCTTCGCGACCGCCGAGGTCTGGCTGACCCCGGGCGCGCCCGCCGTCTTCGCCGAGTGGCCCTCCGGGGACCCCGATGCACCGACCGTCCTCGTCTACGGCCATCACGACGTGCAGCCGGCCGCCCGCGAGGACGGCTGGGACAGCGAACCCTTCGAGCCCGTCGTCCGCGAGGGGCGCCTCTACGCGCGCGGGGCGGCCGACGACAAGGGGCAGGTGTTCTTCCACACACTCGGCGTCCGCGCCCACCTCGCCACCACCGGCCGCGTCGCCCCGGCCGTCAACCTGAAGCTGCTGATCGAGGGCGAGGAGGAGTCCGGCTCCCCGCACTTCCGCGCGCTCGTCGAGGAACACGCGGACCGGCTCGCGGCGGACGCCGTGATCGTGTCCGACACCGGCATGTGGTCCGAGGACACCCCCACCGTGTGCACCGGCATGCGGGGCCTCGCCGAGTGCGAGATCCGGCTGTACGGCCCCGACCAGGACATCCACTCCGGTTCCTTCGGCGGTGCCGTCCCCAACCCGGCGACCACCGTGGCCCGCCTCGTCGCCGCCCTGCACGACGAGCACGCACGCGTGGCCATCCCGGGCTTCTACGACGGCATCGTCGAACTGACCGACCGCGAGCGCGAGCTCTTCGCCGAGCTGCCCTTCGACGATCGGCAGTGGCTGCGCACCGCCAAGTCGTACGCCACCCAGGGCGAGGCCGGCCACACCACCCTGGAGCGCATCTGGGCCCGCCCCACCGCCGAGGTCAACGGCATCGGCGGCGGCTACCAGGGCCCCGGCAGCAAGACGATCATCCCGTCCTCGGCCATGGTGAAGCTCTCCTTCCGGCTGGTCGCGGGACAGGACCTCGACCACGTCGAGAAGGCCGTCCGCGCCTGGGCCGCCGAGCACATTCCCGCCGGTATCCGCTCCGAGATCACGTTCTCGGCGGGTACGCGCCCGTGCCTGACGCCGCTGGACCACCCGGCGCTGCAGTCCGTCGTACGGGCCATGGGCCGCGCCTTCGAGAAGCCCGTTCGTTTCACACGCGAAGGCGGCTCGGGCCCCGCCGCCGACCTCCAGGACGTCCTCGGCGCTCCCGTGCTCTTCCTGGGCATCTCCGTCCCCTCCGACGGCTGGCATGCCCCGAATGAGAAGGTCGAGCTGGACCTGCTCCTCAAAGGCGTCGAAACCACCGCATACCTATGGAGCGACCTCGCCGCGAACTGGCGCCATGCGCCCTGAGTCACCGGAGCCGTCCAGAGCGGTGTCGCGCGCGGGGCACACTGAAAAGGCCGCCCCGCACCGCCGAGCCCTGCCGCCCCCGGTCGTCTCCCGTCCCACGTCCCGTCGATCCGCCCGCCGAAGCACACCGTTCCACTGGGGGAGTTGGAAGCACCCGTGACCACCTGGACCGACCACACCGCCGACCGCCCCATCTCGCTCACCGCCCCGAGCGGCATCGACCGCGCCGCCCACCACCGGCTCGACGAGGCCTGGCTCGCGGCGGCGTGGAGCCACCCCACGACCCGCTGCTTCGTGGTCTCCGGCGGCCAGGTCCTCATCGACGAGACGGCTGACGGGCGCACGGAACTCGTCATGACCCCCTCCTTCGAAGCCCCCCTCACCGAGGCGCACCGCTACTTCCTCGGCATCGACGAGGACGGCGTCAGCTACTTCGCACTCCAGAAGGACGCCCTGCCCGGTCGCATCGACCAGTCCGCGCGCCCGGCAGGCCTGCGCGAGGCGGGCCTGCTGCTGTCGCCGCGCGACGCGGGCCTGATGGTGCACGCCGTGGGTCTGGAGAACTGGCAGCGCACCCACCGCTTCTGCTCCCGCTGCGGCGAGCGCACCGCGATCGCCGCGGCCGGCCACATCCGCCGCTGCCCCGCCTGTGGCGCCGAGCACTACCCGCGCACCGACCCCGCCGTGATCATGGCCGTCATCGACGAGGACGACCGCATCCTCCTCGGCCGCCAGGTCCACTGGCCAGAAGGCCGCTTCTCGACGCTCGCCGGCTTCGTCGAGCCCGGCGAGTCCATCGAGCAGGCGGTGCGCCGCGAGGTCTACGAGGAGGCCGGTGTCACCGTCGGGCGCGTCGAGTACGTCGCCAGCCAGCCCTGGCCCTTCCCGTCCAGCCTCATGCTCGGCTTCATGGCCCGCGCCACCTCCACCGAGGTCGACGTCGACGGCGACGAGATCCACGAGGCCCGCTGGTTCTCCCGCGACGAACTGCGCGCCGCCTTCGACTCCGGCGAGGTCATGCCGCCGTACGGCATCTCGATCGCGGCCCGCCTGATCGAGCTCTGGTACGGCAAGCCGCTGCCTACGCGCAGCGTCTGAGCACCGAACGGCGCCCGAGCACCGAACGGAGCCGCCTGGGCACCAAACGGAAGGGTGGCCGCCCCTGATCGGGACGGCCACCCTCTCCGAGCGCGTCGGTCACACGCCGATCTTCTGCTTCACCTGAGCCAGCGACGGGTTCGTCAGCGTCGAACCGTCCGCGAAGAGCACGGTCGGGACCGTCTGATTTCCGCCATTCGCCTTCTCGACGAACGCCGCGGACGCGGGGTCCTGCTCGATGTTGATCTCGGTGTACGCGATGCCCTCGCGGTCCAGCTGCTTCTTCAGCCGCTGGCAGTAACCGCACCACGTCGTGCTGTACATCGTCACAGTGCCCTGCATGTCTCGCGCGCTCCTTAAATGGCTCCGGGGAACGGATCGTCCAGAGAGGGAACGTACGCGACCGGGACGCCATTCCCACCCGGGGTATGCCCGGTGACGTGACGCCTGCCGCATTAGTACGACTATCGGTGCCTGCCTGTGGACAACCGGCACAGCCGTCTCCGGCGACCTGGCAGCATGGCCGTGTGACAGCAGCAACGCACTCCACCCTCTTCCCGCAGGCACCGGACTCTGCCGACGCGGTGCTCGACGGGCTCGACCCCGAGCAGCGCGAGGTGGCCACCGCCCTGCACGGACCGGTGTGCGTGCTCGCGGGCGCCGGCACGGGCAAGACCCGGGCGATCACCCACCGCATCGCCTACGGCGTGCGCGCCGGCATCCTCCAGCCCTCCAGCGTGCTCGCCGTCACCTTCACCAACCGCGCCGCCGGAGAGATGCGCGGCCGGCTGCGCCAGCTCGGCGCCGCCGGAGTCCAGGCCCGTACGTTCCACTCGGCCGCCCTGCGTCAGCTCCAGTACTTCTGGCCGAAAGCCATCGGTGGCTCCATGCCCCGTCTCGTCGACCGCAAGATCCAGCTCGTCGCCGACGCGGCCGCCGCCTGCCGCATCCGCCTCGACCGGAACGAGCTGCGGGACGTCACCGCGGAGATCGAGTGGTCCAAGGTCACCCAGACCGTCCCCGCCGACTACGCACTCGCCGCCGCCAAGGCCGGCCGCGATGCCCCCCGGGACCCGGCCGAGGTCGCCCAGCTCTACAACGTCTACGAGGACCTCAAGCGGGACCGCTCGGTCATCGACTTCGAGGACGTCCTGCTGCTCACCGTGGGCATCCTCCAGGACCGGCACGACATCGCCGACCAGGTCCGCTCCCAGTACCAGCACTTCGTCGTCGACGAGTACCAGGACGTCAGCCCGCTCCAGCAGCGTCTGCTGGAGCTGTGGCTCGGCGACCGCGACAACCTGTGTGTGGTCGGCGACGCCAGCCAGACGATCTACTCGTTCACAGGAGCAACTCCCGACCATCTGCTCGACTTCCGCACCCGCCACCCCGGTGCCACCGTCGTCAAGCTGGTCCGCGACTACCGCTCCACCCCCCAGGTCGTCCACCTCGCCAACGGCCTGCTCGCCCAGGCCCGGGGCCGCGCCGCCGACCACCGCCTGGAACTGGTCTCCCAACGCGACCCCGGCCCCGAGCCCGTCTACACCGAGTACACGGACGAGCCCGCCGAGGCCGAGGGCGCCGCCCGCCGTATCCGGGACCTCATGGACGCGGGCGTCCCGGCGAGCGAGATCGCCATCCTGTTCCGTACGAACTCCCAGTCCGAGAGCTACGAGCAGGCGCTCGCCGACGCGGGCATCCCCTACCAGCTGCGGGGCGCCGAGCGGTTCTTCGACCGTCCCGAGGTGCGCAAGGCGGGTATCGCCCTGCGCGGCGCGGCCCGCTTCGGCGGCAACGACTCGCTCCTCGACGACGTCGTCGACCTGCCCTCGCAGGTGCGTGCCGTGCTGTCGGGAGAGGGCTGGACGACCGAGCCTCCGGCCGGGTCCGGCGCCGTCAGAGAGCGCTGGGAGTCGCTGGCCGCCCTGGTGAACCTCGCCCAGGACTTCGCCGCCGCCAAACCCGGCGCGACCCTCGCCGACCTCGTCGCCGAACTCGACGAGCGGGCGAACGCCCAGCACGCCCCGACCGTGCAGGGCGTCACTCTCGCCTCCCTGCACTCGGCCAAGGGCCTGGAGTGGGACGTCGTGTTCCTGGTCGGCGTCGCCGAGGGCATGATGCCGATCACCTACGCAAAGACCGACGAGCAGATCGAGGAGGAGCGCCGCCTCCTCTACGTCGGCGTCACCCGGGCCCGGCAGCATCTCCATGTCTCCTGGGCGCTCACCCGCGCGCCCGGCGGCCGGCCCAACCGCCGCCCGAGCCGCTTCCTCGACGGCCTGCGCCCCGGCTCGGCCGCCACCGCCGGACGCGCCGCCGCCGGCGGCCCGGGAGGCGTCGAACGCGGCTTCACGAGCAGACCGGATGTCGCCCCGAGAAGAACCCAGCGCACCCCGGCCCGCTGCCGCGTCTGCGGGCGCACCCTCACCGATGCCGGTGAGATGAAGCTGATGCGCTGCGAGGACTGCCCCTCCGACATGGACGAGGGTCTCTACGAACGCCTGCGTGAGTGGCGTGCGGTCCAAGCGCAGCTCAGCGGGCAGCCGGACTTCTGCATCTTCACGGACAGGACCCTGATGGCCATCGCTGAAACGGAGCCGAGCAATCCGGTCGAGCTGTCCCGCATCCCCGGTGTCCTCAAGCGCAAGCTCGACCGCTACGGAGCCGATGTGCTGGCCATCTGCGCAGGCCAGGAGGTTGGGGAGGGCGCCGACGGGGAATGACACGAACTCGTCGAAAAAATAGTTTGCGCATGCCCCAGCAATCCCCATAGGTTCTTAGCCACGGGAACGGAGGCCTTCTCGGAGGCCCCAATTCCGTGTTCTACTTGCATACCCGTCGGACTGGCTCACCCCAGTCCCCCGAGACGCCGAGAGGAGGCGAGTCCAGTGATCAGCATCAACACCAGCTCCATCAGCACCGTGAAAATGACCGATCGCTCGGTCGTCGCCTCCCTGTGCATGCTCGGCGCCTCGAACCAGGGCACCGGTCTGTCCGGCATTCGTGCCGCGCGTCCGGCGTCCTCCGTTGCTCCCGCGGGCCTTCCCGTCCGTGAGCGCAATGAGCGACCGACCAAGGCACTGGAAGCGGCAGTAGCGGCACAGGCGCAGGCCTATGCCTTTACGGCGACCGGTGCCGGATTCCGGAAGCAGACGACGCAGCACCACCTGATGTGGGCCTTCCGTGGGCCAGAACCCTGGAGTGATCCAGCCTGATCGCCGATCAGGCCGGCGCCTTCAGGGCCGCGGAACCCCATCCGGGATCCGCGGCCCTTCTGTTTGTCCCCCAACGGGGATGACGGAGCCGAAGGGGCCTCGGGACAAGAAAAGAACCCGGTACCAGCCGCCACCCGGTCCCACAGGACCGGAACGAACAGACGAGGAAGACGAACCGTGCAACTCGAAGCGCACGCCCCGTCCGTACCGCCCTCAGACGCGATCCCCAAGCCCGGCCTCACGGAGGACTCCACCTTGACCCCGCTCACTGCGCTCACCGCGCTCGACGACGCCATCGAGAACCTCGGCGTACCCGTCCCCTGCCGTTCCTACGACCCGGAGGTCTTCTTCGCCGAGTCGCCGGCGGACGTCGAGTACGCCAAGTCCCTCTGCCGCACCTGCCCGCTGATCGAGGCCTGCCTCGCCGGCGCCAAGGAGCGGCGTGAGCCCTGGGGCGTCTGGGGTGGCGAGCTGTTCGTCCAGGGTGTCGTCGTCGCCCGGAAGCGGCCGCGTGGTCGCCCGCGCAAGAACCCGGTCACGGCATGAACACCGCAGGAACGATCGACCGTCCCTTCACGCACGACCCCCAGAAGCAGGCCCCGATGAAGCCGTCCACCCACGAACTCGCAGGCTCCGCGCCTGAAGACTTCACCACGAGTGGCGCGAACGACTCGCGTCAGAACAGGAACCGAGAGATGCAACTCATCCAAGAAGCCCTGGCACGTGCGCATATGCACGAGCGACAGCACGAGGCCGAGCAGGAACGCCGGGCCGTGCAGCTGGCGACCGCTCGCCGCATGCAGCGCCGGGCCGAGCGCGCCTCGATGCGTGCCCGCCGTGCGCTCGCCAGGGCGGTCATGCAGTAACCGACCCCACCGCCAGACGGTGGCCTCCCCGCCCGGGGAGGCGATGGCTCCCCGCGGGGGCCGGTCCGTGCGAACGGACCGGCCCCCGCGGTGCGTTGTGTCGGCCGATCGGTCAGTGGCGGCGATATCGTCGCCGAGTGACGAGTCTTCCCGGAGACAGCGACAACGGCGGTTCCGCCAAGGAGCCTGGACCCCTCGTGTGCGCCCGCTGCGGCACCCAGGCGCAGTCACCGCAGCCCACCTGGACCTGCTCCGTGGAGAACGGCCTCCGCCACTACTTCTGTGACGCCTGTTCCCGGGACAACCTCAGGGCGATCGAGGGGCGCCTGGACTCGGCCTGGTGGTAGCCCCGGCTCACGCCTCCGCCGCCGACTCCTCCTCGCCGGTCTCCTCCTCCGGTGCGAACCCCGGCAGCCACTCCTCCAGTTCCTCGCGCAGCCGTACCGTCGCGCCCAGCTGGCACAGCACGCCGATGGTGCTCAAGGTCACGCGGTGGATGAGGAGGTACGCCGGGGGCAGGTTGAGCCGCTTGCCAAGTTGGTAGGCGGGGGAGCGGGGGTCGGCGACGCGGGCGGCCTGGCTGCGCATCCAGCCGCGGGTGAAGGTGAACTCGTCCACCTGGGCCGGTTCGATGATCGGCAGCAGGTAGTCGAGGACGGCGTCGGGGTCCAGGTCTATTGAGTCCTTGACGAAACCCTCGGCGCAGAGGAGTTCGTAGACGGTCTCCGCCTCGCCGTCCAGGGTAAGGCGCAGGGAGTCGCCGATAGGCGTCGGCAGGCCGCCCGGAAGGCGGTCGACGGTGCCGAAGTCGAGGACGCCCAGCCGCCAGTCGTCCTCGCCGTCCGGGCCGCCCGGCAGGAGGCGGAAGTTGCCGGGGTGCGGGTCGGCGTGCAGGAGGCCGGTACGGGCCGGGCCGGAGAAGAGGAAGCGGGCCAGGAGCTGGCCGGCTCGGTCACGCTGCTCCTGGGTGCCGTCGGAGATCACTTCCGAGAGCGGCACGCCGTCCATCCACTCCGTGATCAGGACCTGGTCACAGTGATGGACCACCGCAGGCACGACGACGTCCGGGTCGTCGGCGAACTCCTCCGCGTGCACCTGCTGGGCCTGTGCCTCCAGGCCGTAGTCCAGTTCCTCGGAGACCCGGTCCTTGAGCTCGGCGATCAGCGGCTTGATGTCCATGCCTGGAATCAGCGGACCCAACAGCCGGGCGAAGCGGCTCAGTTGGTTCAGATCGGACAGCAGGGCCTCGCCGGCTCCCGGGTACTGCACCTTGACCGCCACCTCACGGCCGTCGTGCCACACCCCCCGGTGCACCTGGCCGATCGAGGCCGCCGCGGCGGGCTTGTCCTCGAACTCCAGGAACAGCTCGTGCCAGTCCGCGCCGAGCCGCTCCGCCAGCACCGTGTGCACGGTGCGCGTCGGCATGGGCGGCGCCGCCTCCTGCAGTTTCGTGAGCGCCGCCCGGTAGGGGCCGGCGATCTCCTCGGGCAGAGCCGACTCGAACACGGACAGGGCCTGGCCGAACTTCATCGCGCCGCCCTTGAGCTCGCCGAGCACCTTGAACATCTGCTCGGCGGTGCGCTGCTGCAGCTCACGGCCGACGATCTCCGCCGACTCGCCGACGATCCGCTTGCCCAGCCCCCAGGTCGCCCGCCCGGCGAAGCCGAGCGGGAGCGCGGCGAGCTTGGCGGTACGCGTGACCGCCTTGCGGGGAAGATCAGACATGCGCCCTCCAGGTCCCAGTCGGCCGCTCCGCGTCCGCCTTACGGCTCGACTCCTTCGACGGCCGATGCTCCTCCATTGTCGCGTGTGACTCCTCGTCCGCGGAGGGGTGTTCTCCCTCACCTTTCTCCGTGGCGCCGCACGGGCATGCCGGGTGCGCCCACACCGGCCGGGCATGCCAGCTCAGACCGGGCAGGGACACCTCCCAGCGTGCACCCGCGCTGGACGGAAGCCGGCCGTCCAGGAAGGCGAGGGCGTGTGCGGCCGCGAGCCCGGCGACCATGGTGGCCAGCGCGAGATCACAGGGCGGCACCTGGCGCGTCCTTCCCGAGCCCGAGCGCCACTGGGCGATCAGGCGGGGCCAGGCCGGGTCCCGGTCGATGCGCCCCTCGTTGAGGCAGCCGGCGCAGCCGGTCTCGCCGGGAAGGACGAGGGGGCCGACGACGCCGGTCCCCTCCACGACCCCGGCGTACAGATGGGGCGTACCGGAGGAGATCAGGGGTTCGGCTGCGGACGGGGAGGGTGCGTGCACGGCGACGTCGTCGCGCGGGGCGATGATCACCAGGGAGTGGCCCGTGCTCTGCTCCCCGGGAGAGGAGCGAGGGCCGCGGCGCGCTGGGCGGTCCGGTGCCGCGTGGCGTGCGGCCCGCCGCGCGGCCTCGTCCCTGCGGTCTCCGACCGCCTCGGCGGGCAGCCCGCCCGGTGCCACGTCCCACGGCTCGACACGGCCGACGTCGCGTACGTCGACCTCGCCGACGCCCGCGCCCGCGAGCAGCGAGGCCACTACCGCGCCCACCCGGCCGGCGCCCCTCACCTGCACGCGCAGGGAGCGGCGGGCGGCCAGGCGGCCGATCGCCCCGCCCGGCTCGGACGTGGTCAGCGACAGGGTGGCCAGATCGGGGCGCAGCCGGTCCAGGACATCCTTCCTGCCGCGCAGGGCGTCGGCGGCCGGGCCGCCTCCCTTCGCGTCGTCGAGCAGTCCTGCCCCCGCAAGCCGCCGCACCAGCTCGTCGACATGACCGTCCGGCAGATCCATACGGCGGCCCTCTTCGCGCAGCAGATCCGGCCCGCGGGTGCCGTTGAGCAGGTCGAGGAAGCTGCCCGTCGCCGTGTCCATCGGGCCCAGCGTCATCGCGTGCGCCGGGGTCATCCCGAACTGCACGGTGTTGAGATCGCGCCACCCACGCCTGAGGGCGGGCTTCACCAAGGGAGCGAGCGGAATCGCCGAATGCGATGACTCAGGTGAATGTGAGGAGTTCGCCGAATGCGAAGAGTCGGCTGAATGTGAAGAGTCTGCCGACTTTGTCGAATCTGCGGAAATCGCCGAAAGCGTCGCTTGCATGAACTGGCCCCCGTAGCCGTCGTGGAACGTCCCCGTGCGCCGATGGAGCTCGGTCGCAGCTCCGCCGGTGACTGTCAGCATGCCAAGCCGCGGCATCCGGCGTCGAAAGTTGTCCACAGGCGGTGGATATTCGTCGTACAAATCAAACGCATGGTGGGGGATCGGGATCGAACCGTCCCGGAGTCGGGACTTCCCCCATGCGCAGCGGGTAACGTCGGGGCGTGTCCGCCGACCCACTGCACCGCGCCGGAACGCCACAGCGCAGTACGAAGAGCCAGCCGCCGAGCGGCTCGGGGGCGAGCGCGATCGAGGTCCGCAGGAGCGCCCGGCGCCGCCGGACGGTCTCGGCGTACCGCGAGGGCGATCGCACCGTCGTGCTCATCCCCGCCCGGATGTCCGAGGCCGAGGAGCAGCGCTGGGTGAACGTCATGCTCGACAAGCTGGCCGCCCAGGAGAGCAAGCAGGTCCTCGGCGACGCCGAACTCGCCGAGCGTGCCGAGCAGTTGTCGGCCCAGTACTTCGAGGGCCGCGCCCGGCCCAACTCGGTCCGCTGGGTCACCAACCAGAACACGCGCTGGGGCTCGTGCACTCCGGCCGAGGGCAGCATCCGTCTTTCCCACCGCCTGCAGGGCATGCCCGAGTACGTCATCGACTACGTCCTGCTCCATGAACTCGCCCATCTGCTGGTGCCCGGTCATGGGCCCCGCTTCTGGCGACTGCTGGAGGCGTATCCCCGTACCGAGCGGGCCAAGGGCTACCTCGAAGGGGTCGTCGCCGCCGAGCGACTGCCCCATGTACCCGGCGCGCGGGGCGAGTGACCGCGCCCTGAAGGGGTGCCGGGTCCTCCCCGGAGGCAGTGCTTCCGGCCCGGGCGGGCCGGCGTTGTGTACCGGGTCTGTACCGGCTTCGTCCGATGTCCGAGTTTGCCGTTAGCCTGGCGCGACGCACTCACATTCGGGATGGGGGACGGTCGTTACGCATGGCCAGGGAATTCCAACGCGGCCACAAGGCCAGGATCAGTGACCTCACCGCGGGCACGGATCTGTACGTAGGGGTACAGATCTCCGCCCCAGGGCTGACCTTCGACATCAGCTGCTTCGGTCTCGACGCCGACGAACGGCTCTCGGACGACCGCTACTTCGTCTTCTTCAATCAGCCGAAGTCCCCCGAGGAGGCCATCCAGCTCCTCGGTACCCAGGCCGGTGACACGGAGTCCTTCCGGGTCACGCTCGACAAGATCCCCCCGCAGATCCATAAGCTGTCCTTCACGGCGACGATCGACGGCGCCGGACAGATGTCGCAGATCAACCCCGGGTACCTCCGTATCGTCGCCGGCGGCGAGGAGGTGGCCCGGTACGCCTTCGACGGCTCGGAGTTCTCCACCGAACGCGCCGTTATGCTGGGCGACTTCTACCTGAAGGACGTCTGGCGGTTCGCGGCGGTCGGACAGGGCTTCGACGGCGGCCTCGAGGCGCTGCTGAAGAACTTCGGCGGCGAGGTCGCCGAGGAAGAGGCACCCGCCGCCCCGCAGCAGCCCCAGACCGGCGCCGCTCCCGGCTTCGCCCCGCCCGCCCAGGCCGCCGCGCCGCCCGCGTTCGGCGCTCCGGCCGCCTCGGCACCGACTCCCGCGCCCGCCCCGGCCCCGCAGCCGGCCGCCCAGGGTTTCGCACCCCCGCCCGGCGCCACCCCGCCGCCCCCGGCCCCGGCGCCGTCGGTCCACGCCCAGCCCACCATCGTCGCGCCCATGACGCCGCCCGGCGGTACCCCGCCGCCCCCGGCCCCGGCGCCCGCGCCCTACGGCCAGCCGGGTCAGCAGCAGCCGTACGGTCAGCCCGGCCCCCAGGCGCCCTACGGCCAGCCCGGCCAGCAGGCGCCGTACGGTCAGGCTCCCGCTCCGAGCGCCCCGCCGCCCCCCGGTTACGCCCAGCCCCAGGCCCCGCAGGCCCCTGCCCCGCCGCCCGGTTACGGCCAGCCGACCCCGCCGCCGGGCTACGGCCAGCAGCCCCCGTACGGCCAGGCCCCGGGCCAGCAGGCCCCCTACGGTGCCCCTCAGGGCGCTCCCCAAGGCGCGCCCCAGGGTCCCGGTGTGGCCGCCGCACTCCAGCAGTTCAAGGAGACCCCCACCGGGCAGCGCTGGACGCAGCAGAACAAGAAGCTGATCCGTGTCGACCTCGGCATCGGCGGCCAGCCCGTGCTGGCCCGGCAGGGCAGCATGGTGCTGTACCAGGGCAAGGTCGACTTCAGCCACAAGGGCGCAGGCTTCGCCGGCCGGATCGTGGGCAACGCGACCGGCCAGGAGATGCAGCTGATGCGCTGCACCGGCCAGGGCCAGGTGTTCCTCGCCGAGAACTCCACGATGCTGCACCCCATCGAGCTCCAGGGTGACGGCGTCTGCGTCTCCGCCGAGAACGTCCTCGCCTTCGACGAGGGCCTCCAGTACGAGGTCCGCCGCATCGAGGGCCACGGCATCCCCGGCGGCGCGCTGTTCACGATGCAGTTCACCGGCACCGGCACGCTCGTCGTCAAGACGCACGGCACGCCCGTGGTGCTCCCGGTCACGCCCACGACGTTCGCCGACGCCAACGCCGTGGTCGCCTGGTCGTCCGCCGCCCAGGTGGTCGTCTCCAGCCAGGTCCGGATGCGCCGCAACGCCTACCCCGGCGCCACCGGCGAGAGTGTCAACCTCCAGTTCCGGGGCGCGCCAGGCAACTTCATCGTCGTCCAGCCGTACGAGATCTGAGGGAGAGCCCGTCATGAACCAGCCGCTCGCGGGCTACGCCCCCGCACCCGTCGGCGCCCGCATGGAGAACCACGGCAACCACATGCTGAAGGTCGCCATGCAGACCGGAAACGACCTCTTCGCGCGCGTGGGGTCGATGATCGCTTACGAAGGTTTCGTCCAGTACGAGCCCAACCCGCCCGCCGTGCGCCAGATCGCCAAGGACTGGATGACCGGCGAGGGCGCGCCCCTGATGAAGTGTTCCGGCGACGGCCTGCTCTACCTCGCCGACTACGGCGCCAACGTCGTCGTCATCAACCTCAACGGTGACGGCATCTCCGTCAACGCCACCAACCTGCTCGCGTTCGACGCCCACCTCACGTGGGGTGTCGAGCGGGTGAAGGGACTGGCGAAGTTCGCCGGGCAGGGGCTGTGGAACACCAAGATCTCCGGGCAGGGCTGGGTCGCGCTGACCTCCCGGGGCAAGCCGATCGTCGTCGACTGCGGCGGCGGCGAGGACGAGACGTACGTCGACCCGGACGCGCTCGTCGCCTGGTCCCCGAACCTCAAGGTGAAGGGCAAGCGCAGCTTCAAGGCGCAGTCGCTCATCGGCCGGGGCAGCGGCGAGGCCTACCAGATGGCCTTCTCCGGCCAGGGCATCGTCGTCGTCCAGCCCAGCGAGGACAGCACCGACCGCCTCCGGATCCGGGGCTGAGGGGGAGCCAGAAAGCCATGCAAAGCCCGCTTTTCGCCTACAACGACCAGCAGAGCCAGGAGCGCTGGAGCCTGCAGAACAAGCAGATGCTCCGCGTCGTCCTGGAAGGGCACGACGACATCCTCGCCCGCAAGGGGACCATGGTCGCCTACCAGGGCCTGGTCGAGTTCGACGCCGAGTACCAGAGCAACCAGCAGGGACGCGCGCGTGCGCACACCGGCGAGGGCCTCGACCTCATGCGCTGCCACGGGCAGGGCACGGTCTACCTCGCCAACCTCAAGCAGCACGTCCACGTCGTGGACGTCGAGCAGGACGGGCTGACCGTCGACAGCAGTTATGTGCTGGCCATGGACTCCTCGCTGCACCACGAGGTCATCGCCGTCGACAGCCTCTACGGCATCTCCGGCTCCGGGAAGTACCAGCTCAACATCACCGGCCGCGGCAAGGTCGCCCTCATGACCTCCGGCATGCCGCTGATGATGCAGGTGACGCCCGACAAGTACGTCAACTGCGACGCCGACGCGATCGTCGCCTGGTCGACTGCCCTGCGCGTCCAGATGCAGGCCCAGACGCACTCCTCCGGGGTGTGGCGGCGCCGCGGCAACACCGGCGAGGGCTGGGAGCTCAGCTTCATGGGCAGCGGCTTCGCGCTCGTCCAGCCCAGCGAACTGCTGCCGCCGCAGAACGCCCAGATCGGCTCGGGCCTCGCCGCGCAGTACGGCATGGGGCAGCAGGGGGCCCGGGGGCAGAACCAGGGCAACGTCTGGAGCTGAGCACAGGTAAGGGGTGACGGCCATGGCGGTCACCCCTTACACCGTCACAGTCGAGCGCGCGTTGCCTCCAGAAGCCGTACGACTGACTCGTCCGCTACGGCGGCCACCTCGGCGTAAGGGAACCAGCGCACGTCGAGTGACTCGTCGCTGATGGCGTGCTCGGCGTCCTGCGGTGCCACGACCGCGTACTGGACGTCGAAGTGCCAGTGGCACGGCGCTGGGATCGGGTGCCGGTCCAGCCGTACCGGGCCGCCCGGGAGAAGAGTCAGGCCCGCGATGCCCGACTCCTCGGTGGCCTCACGGAGCGCCGCCGCCTCCAGTGTGGTGTCGCCCGGTTCGCAGTGGCCGCCCATCTGGAGCCACATGCGCAGCTTCCTGTGCAAGGTCAACAGCACGCGCTCCCTGGACGGGTCGATCACCAGGGCACTCGCCGTGATGTGCCCGGCCCCGCACGCCTTCCACATGCCGTCCGGATGAGCCTCGAGATGGTCCAGATAGGCCTGGCGCAGCTCTTGCTGGCCCTCGTACCCCTTCAGGACGAGGACCGCGTCGTCGTACAGGCTCACTCTGTGCCGTCGCCCTTGCTGTCGTCGTCCTTGGAGTCGTCCTTCTTCAGGTCCGGCTTGCCGGCGGAGCCGCTCGCCGCCTCGCCGAGCATCTTGTCCAGCTCGGAGAAGTCGATCTGCTCGCGGTGCACGAACCCGTCGGGGTCGTCGAGGTCGGTGGCCGTCGGCAGCATGTCCGGGTGGTGCCACAGGGCGTCACGGCCGTCGACACCGCGCGCGTCGGTGAGCGAGGCCCACAGGCGGGAGGCGTCACGCAGGCGGCGCGGGCGCAGTTCCAGGCCGATCAGGGTGGCGAACGTCTGCTCCGCCGGGCCGCCCGAGGCGCGGCGGCGGCGCAGCGTCTCGCGCAGCGCGTCCGCGGACGACAGGCGGGGCTTCGCGGCCGCGTGCACCACAGCGTCCACCCAGCCCTCGACGAGCGCCAGAGCCGTCTCCAGACGGGCCAGGGCCGCCTTCTGCTCCGGTGTGTCCTCGGGCTGGAACATGCCCTGCTGCAGGGCGTCCTGCAGCTGCTCCGGGTTCTGCGGGTCGAACTGGCCGACGACGTCCTCCAGCTTGGCGGTGTCGACCTTGATCCCGCGCGCATAGCCGTCGACCGCACCGAACAGGTGCGAGCGCAGCCACGGCACGTGCGCGAAGAGGCGCTGGTGGGCGGCCTCGCGCAGGGCGAGATACAGCCGCACCTCGTCCTTCGGGACGCCCAGGTCCTTGCCGAACGCCTCGACGTTCACCGGCAGCAGCGCCGCCTTGCCGGCCGGGCCGAGCGGCAGGCCGATGTCGGTCGAGCCGATGACCTCGCCCGCGAGCACGCCGACGGCCTGCCCGATCTGGGTGCCGAACATGGCGCCGCCCATCGAGCGCATCATGCCGATGAGCGGGCCCGCCATGGCCTGCATCTCCTCCGGCAGGACGTCGCCCATCGCGGTGCCGACACGCTCGGCGACCGGGTCGACGAGCTCCTGCCACGCGGGCAGGGTCGCCTCGACCCACTCCGCGCGGCTCCACGCCACGGCGGACCCCGCGCCGGACGGCAGGGACGTCGCGTCGTCCAGCCACAGATCGGCCAGACGGATGGCCTCCTCGACCGCTCTGCGCTCGGCCGGGCCGACGCTCGCGTCCTTCGTGCCGTCGGAGGTGCCCTGGGAGACCGTCTGGCGGGCGATCTGCTTGGCCATGTCCCAGTTCACCGGGCCGCCCTCGTACGAGAGCATCTGCCCCAGTTGCTGGAACGCGGCGCCCAGGTCGGTGGGGTTCAGCGAACCGAACATGGCTGCGAACGGATTGTCGGCACCGCCCCCCAAGCCCCCGGCACCGGGCAGCCCGAAACCGAACGGGTTGGCCGGCCCCTGACCACCGCCGCTCTGCTGGTCCTTCTTCTTGCCCTCGTCGCCGTCTTCCGGCTCCTCCGGCGGAAGGCCGAATCCGAATGGGGTGTCACTCACGGGATTCCTCGGCTGGTAAGGCCACCGGCTGGCACCGGCGGCGCGGCTGCCCGATAACACCACCCAGCGTAGACACCGCGAGCCGTTCGGGCCTCGGTGCTTCGCCGACTCTTGGCCTGCGGCAGGATGGATGCCACCTGGTACGGACGCGTCACTCGCGTTCGTACTGAAGACAACCGCTGGAGACGCCCGGTGAGTTCCCCTGATCCGCAGGTTCGCGCAGCGCGAAACCGGTCAACCCCTCCCGCCGCCCGCGGGCCCGTCGTCGCGGTGACCGGTGCCGCGTCCGGTGTCGGCGCGCTGCTCACCGAGCGGCTTGCCGTGTCGGACGAGGTCAAGCAGGTCATCGCCATCGACGAGCGGCGCGGTGAGTGTGCCGCGGCGCAGTGGCACATCCTGGACGTGCGGGACCCGGCCATCGCGGACAAGCTCCGGGGCGCCGACGTGGTCGTGCACCTGGCACTGGACCTGGATCTGGAGACGGATCCGGCCGCGCGGACGGCGTACAACGTTCGGGGGACGCAGACCGTGCTGACGGCCGCAGCGGCGGCCGGGATCCACCGGGTCGTGCTCTGCACCTCCGCGATGGTGTACGGGGCGCTGCCGGACAACGAGTTGCCGCTGTCCGAGGACGCGGAGCTGCGGGCGACCGCGGAGGCCACCGGCGTCGGGGACCTGCTGGAGATCGAGCGCCTCGCGCGCAGGGCGCCGCGGGCTCACCCGGGACTCAATGTCACCGTTGTCCGGCCGGCCGTGCTGGTGGGAGGCACGGACACCGCGCTGACCAGGTACTTCGAGTCACCCCGGCTGCTTGTCGTCGCCGGGTCGCGACCTGCCTGGCAGTTCTGTCATGTCGAGGATCTGTGCAGTGCCCTGGAGTACGCCGTCCTGGAGAAGGTCGACGGGGAGCTCGCCGTCGGATGCGACGGATGGCTGGAGCAGGAGGAGGTCGAGGAGCTCAGCGGGATCCGGCGCATGGAGCTGCCGTCGGCCGTGGCGCTGGGCGCGGCGGCCCGGCTGCACCGGATCGGGCTGACGCCCTCTCCGGCCGGGGACCTGGCGTACACGATGTACCCCTGGGTGGTGAGCGGGAGCCGGCTCCATGACGCGGGGTGGCGGCCGCAGTGGACCAACGAGGAAGTGCTCGCTGAGCTGCTGGAAGAGGTCTCCGGGAGGCATACGGTCGCGGGGCGTCGGCTGGGCAGGAAGGACGCGACGGCGGCGGGTGCCGCGGGCGCCACGGTGGCTCTGCTGGGCGCGGCCGCTGTGGTGCGGAGGGCTCGGAAGGCTCGGCGGCGGATCTGAGGGTGCCGTGTGCCGGGTCGGGGGTCGGGGGTTCTCGCCCCCCGCCGCCCCTACCCGTCCCATCCCAGGGGCGCTGCCCCTTCGACCCCGGTGTCTGGGGGCTGCCGCCCCCAGACCCCCGCTTCGGCCCTGAAGGGGCCTCGTCCTCAAACTCCCCCAGAGGGGACACCCCCAGACGGGCTGGATGACGCGGGCCGGCGCCGAGAGGTGGCCGCCCCCTGCGGGTGGGGATGGGCCGATCCTGTAGAAGGATCCAAAACACCACGCGCGCGTGCCGGGCGATAGCGCTATTCCCCCTGGTTCCGCGCGTGAGGCACGATGGGCGCATGGCTACCACGAACGACCACCCCGGTGAGCAGGCCGCACAGGACCCCATCAAGCTGATCGGCATCCGCGAGACGCCGCTCTCCGTGGACGAGGTCTTCCGGGCCGTGGGGGACGACGCCGCCGGTGGCATCGCGCTCTTCGTGGGGACCGTGCGGAACCACGACGGGGGTGCCGATGTCGACGAGCTCGGCTACTCGTGCCATCCCAGCGCCGAGGCGGAGATGCGGCGCATCGCGGAGAAGGTCGTCGCCGAGTATCCGGTGCGGGCCCTTGCGGCCGTCCATCGTGTCGGGGATCTCAGAGTGGGGGATCTTGCCGTGGTCGTCGCCGTCTCCTGCCCCCATCGCGGCGAGGCCTTCGAGGCCTGCCGGAAGCTGATCGACGATCTCAAGCACGAGGTGCCCATCTGGAAGCACCAGAAGTTCTCGGACGGCACCGAGGAGTGGGTCGGCTCCTGCTGAGCAGGTCCGCCCGAACCCGTTTGCCCGCAGGACAGGGCCGTCCGAACCCTTTCCACCCCACTCCGGTTGCGTAACCGCACCCCTGGCGTGAGCGTTGTCAGTGCCAGTGGTTAATCTGCTGATCAGTCAGTTTGCGGTCACTCATTGGGGATGGGAGGACGGCATGGCGGCGCTCACCTGGTTGCTGATTCCGCTCATGGCTGCGATCGGCGCCGGTCTGTGGGGCAGTTGGGCCAACCGGACCCGGAAGGCTCGGGGCGACGGTCCGGAGCTCGACGGCTATGCCCGGTTCCGCGAGGCCATGGAGCGGCCTTCCTCCCGCACGTGACCGCGCGGCGGACGGGGCAGCGCTGACAGGTCACGGTCAGATAGCCCTGACGGGGCGCTGACAGGAGTGTCACGTACTGTCTTGGCATGCCACGCCGCACCGCGACGATGCTCGCCTCCACCCTGATGCTGATCGCGCTCCTGTGCGCGGGAGTCTTCATCCCCGTGCCGTACTCGGAGATGTCCCCGGGGCCGACGGTGAACACCCTCGGCGAGCACGACGGCGAGCCGGTGCTGCAGGTCTCCGGGCACAAGACCTACCCGACGACCGGGCATCTCAACATGACCACCGTCCGGGTCACCAGCGCCGACTACAAGATGAACCTCGTCGAGGCCGTCTACGGCTGGCTCGCACATGACAACAAGGTCGTGCCGCACGACACCCTCTACCCGGACGGCAAGACCGAGGAGCAGTCCACCCAGGAGAACGCCGAGGAGTTCAGCCAGTCCCAGGAGAGCGCCAAGGTCGCCGCCCTGAAGGAGCTGGACATCCCGGTGCAGAGCTGGGTCATCGTCTCGACCGTGGTGCAGGGCACACCGGCCGAGGGCAAGCTGCACGCCGGTGATGTGATCAAGGCCGTCGACGGTACGGCGGTGAAGGAACCCGGCGACGTCGCCGAGCTGGTCACCAAGCACAAGCCCGGCGAGGACGTCGTCTTCACGATCGTGCCGGCCAAGGAGCAGGCGGCCGCGGAGAAGGAGCGCAGGACGCCGACGAAGACCGAGAAGATCACGATCAGGACCGCCGAGTCCGACGACAGCGGCGAGAAGCGCGCCATCGTCGGGATCTCCGCCGGGACCGACCACACCTTCCCGTTCTCCATCGACATCAAGCTCGCCGACGTCGGCGGCCCCAGTGCGGGCCTCATGTTCGCGCTCGGGCTCTACGACAAGCTCACTCCGGGCAGCCTCACCGGCGGCAAGTTCGTCGCCGGCACCGGCACCATCGACGACGACGGCAAGGTCGGACCGATCGGTGGCATCGAGATGAAGACCGTCGGCGCGCGCGACAAGGGCGCCCAGTACTTCCTCACCCCCGCCGACAACTGCGCGACCGCTGCCAGGGACGTTCCCGACGGGCTGACCCTCGTCAAGGTCGGCACCATCTCCGACGCCCTCGACGCCCTCAAGGACATCCGCTCCGGCGACACCGCCGACCTGCCGAAGTGCACGACCAAGGACTGAGCGGCAGACCTGAGTACGGCGGTGGGGGCGCCCCTTATCTCAAGGGGCGCCCCCACCGCCGTACCGGAATACCTCAGTCCTCGAATGTCGCCGCCAGTGCCTCCGCCAGGCCCGGGACCAGGTCCGGGCCGGTGAGGACCTCCGTCGGGGAGTCCTTCTCACGCAGGCGCAGGGCCGACTCGCGGGCGCCGTCGCGCAGCACGGCGACCGTCATACGGACCTCCTGGCGCTCGGGGTGATCGGCCACCCACTTCGAGAGCTTGGCCTCGCTCAGGCCCTGAGGCACCTGGGCCTCGGCGGACGGGGGCAGCATCAGGCGCTCGACGGTGAGCGCGCAGCCGGCCACCGCGTCGGGCCAGGCGATCGTGCCGAGGAACTCGTCGAGCGCCTTGCCCGTTGGAAGTTCGTCCTGCTCGATCGGGGTCAGGCCGGAGGACTCCTGCTCGTCCCCCAGGCCGAGCTGGGCGGCGAGGCCGGGTTCCTGGGCCCGCAGCCGTGCGGTGTCTACGAGGGCGAAGAGGCGGGCGGGCTGGTCCCAGCCGAGGCCGGAGGCGTACTCGTCGATCTCGAGAACGGCCCGGGTGAGCGGGCTCGCCGCCATGGGAGTGTTGGACATGGTCACAATCCTGCCTCGTTCCTGACCGGAATCGGGAACCGAGTAAACGGTGAGTAAGTTGCATAGGTGTGGGCCCGCGATCACGGGGGGCCACGGAGGGTCCACGAAGACGCGGGCCTGACGGATCAACAGCGAACTTCGGGGTGCGAACCTTGGCTTTCCAGATGCCGGACCGCGGCGGAGGCCCGACCGGGCCACGGATGAGAGTGGGCCGCCCGTCCCGGCGTGTCCGGACCCTGCTCATGACACTGGGCGTCCTCGCCGTCCTCGGCATGGCCTTCACCATGTTCGCGGGATTCTGGACGGACTGGCTCTGGTACCGGTCGGTGCACTACTCGTCGGTCTTCACGACGACGCTGTGGACGAAGATCGGGCTGTTCTTCGTCTTCGGTCTGCTGATGGCCCTCGCGGTCGGCTTCAACATCTGGCTGGCCCACCGGCTGCGCCCGCCGCTGAGCGCGATGTCGATGGAGCAGCAGAGCCTCGACCGCTACCGCATGGGCATCGCGCCGTACAAGAAGTGGCTGCTCTTCGCGATCACCGCGCTCGTCGGCCTGATCGCCGGTGCCTCCGCCTCCAGCCAGTGGCGCACCTGGCTGATGTGGGTCAACGGCGTGTCCTTCGGCGAGAAGGACCCGCAGTTCGACCTCGACGTCTCCTTCTACGCCTTCGACCTGCCCTGGTACCGGTTCCTGCTCGGGTTCGGCTTCGCCGCCGCGATCCTCTCCGTCATCGCCGCCGCGCTCACCCACTACCTGTACGGCGGGCTGCGCATCACCAGCCCGGGCGCGCGCGCCACGGCCGCTGCCACCGGCCACCTGTCGGTCCTCCTCGGCATCTTCGTCGCCCTGAAGGCGGTCGCGTACTGGCTGGACCGGTACGGACTCGCCGTGAAGTCCAGCGACTTCAAGGCGACCGACAACTGGACCGGCCTCAGGTACGTCGACGCCAACGCCTATCTGCCGGCCAAGACGATCCTGTTCTGCATCGCCGTCATCTGCGCGCTGCTGTTCTTCGCCACCCTGTGGCGGCGCACCTGGCAGCTGCCCGTCATCGGCTTCGGCCTGATGGTGCTCTCGGCGATCCTCATCGGCGGCCTGTACCCCGCGATCGTCCAGAAGTTCCAGGTCCAGCCCAACGAGCAGGCCAAGGAAGCGCCGTACGTCGAGAAGAACCTCAAGGCGACGCGTGAGGCGTACGGCATCGACGGCGCCAAGGTCACCGAGTACCCGGGCACGAGCAAGACCGAGGACAAGACCCAGCTGCGGGACGACGTGGACTCCACGGCGAGCATCCGGATCATGGACCCGAACATCGTCTCGCCGACGTTCCAGCAGCTCCAGCAGATCAGGAACTACTACGCGTTCCCGACCAACCTGGACGTCGACCGGTACGCCAAGGACGGCAAGGACCAGGACACGGTCATCGGTCTGCGTGAGATCAACCTCAACGGCATTCCGAAGCGGAACTGGATCAACGACCACTTCCGCTACACCCACGGCTACGGCGTGGTCGCCGCCGAGGGCACCAACGCCGACTCCCAGGGCCGACCGGAGTTCACCGAGTCCGACCTGCCGTCCAAGGGCGACCTCGGGACGTACGAGCAGCGGGTCTACTACGGCGAGAAGACCACCATGTACTCGATCGTCGGCGGTCCCCAGAAGGAGATCGACTACTCCGACGACAGCGGTGAGAAGACCTACAGCTACCAGGCGGACAGCGGTGTCAGCCTGTCCAACCCGGTCAACCGGGCAGCGTACGCGGTGGCGTTCGGCGAGCCGCAGATCCTGTACTCCGGTGCGATCGGCGACGGTTCGCGCATCCTGTACAACCGCACGCCCAAGGATCGCGTCGAGGCCGTCGCCCCGTGGCTGACCATCGACGGTGACGCCTACCCGGCGGTGGTCAACCACCGCATCCAGTGGATCGTCGACGCGTACACGACGACCAACGGCTACCCGTACTCCTCGCGTACGACCCTGGGCGACACGACGGCCGACTCGCTGACCGCGAGCAACAACCAGCGGGCGGTCGTGGCCCAGCAGAACCAGGTCAACTACATCCGCAACTCGGTGAAGGCGACGGTCGACGCCTACACCGGTGAGGTCAAGCTCTACCAGTGGGACACCCAGGACCCGGTCCTGAAGACCTGGATGAAGGCCTTCCCGGACACGGTGGAGCCCAAGAGCAAGATCTCCACGGATCTGATGGCCCATCTGCGCTACCCGCAGGACCTGTTCAAGGTCCAGCGCGAGCTGCTCACCCGCTACCACGTGAAGGACGCGACGACGTTCCTCAGCGGCAGCGAGGTCTGGCAGGTGCCGGACGACCCGACCAACAAGTCGGGCAGCGCGGTGCCGCCGTACTACCTGAGCATGAAGATGCCCGACCAGGCGGCGCAGGCGTTCTCGCTGACGACGACGTTCACACCGAACGGCCGGGACAACCTCAGTGCCTTCATGGCCGTCGACGCGGAGGCGGGCACCAGTGACTACGGCAAGATCAGAATCCTGAAACTGCCGACCAACACCACCGTCAACGGCCCCAGTCAGGTCCAGAGCCAGTTCAACTCCGAGCAGAACATCGCCGAGACGATCAGGCTGCTCAGAGGCGGCGACTCGGAGGTCGAGTACGGCAATCTGCTGGCGGTCCCGCTGGACGGCGGACTGCTCTATGTGGAGCCGGTCTACGTACGCGGTGGTGGACTGAAGTACCCGCTGCTGCGGAAGGTGTTGGTGTCCTACGGCGGCACCACCGCCTTCGAGGACACGCTCGGCGAGGCCCTCAACAAGGTCTTCGGAGCGGAGGGCCCGACCACCCAGCCACCGGACGAGGGCGAGGAGGAAGGCGGCACGAAGCCTCCGCCGACGTCGGCCAACCCGACGGTCCAAGAAGCGCTCAACGACGCCCAGAAGGCATTCGAGGCCGGCCAGGAAGCCCTGAAGAAGGGCGACTGGGAGGCGTACGGCAAGGCGCAGAAGGACCTCGAGGACGCGCTGAAGCGGGCCGAGGACGCCCAGGCGCAGGCCGGCAAGGGCGGCAGTGGCAACAGCGGCGGCAGTGCGAAGCCGAGTGCGAGTCCCAGTGCGAGTGGGAGTCCGAGTCCGTCGAGCAGTCCCACCGGCGGTTAGCGACAGCGGCTGATCAAAAAGCTCCCCCCGCGCCGTGATACGGTTGCAGCACAACGGCGCGGGGTGGAGCAGCTCGGTAGCTCGCTGGGCTCATAACCCAGAGGTCGCAGGTTCAAATCCTGTCCCCGCTACTGAAGTCGACGACCATGTCGTACGACGGCGAAGGCCCGGATCCTGACAAGGATCCGGGCCTTCGTGGTGTGCGAACGCATGTGCCGCAGGGCGGGACGGCCACGCCGCCGGGGGGAGTTGGGAGAACTGTGTTTGACTTGTCTCTCTGTGGGCATGTCGACAAAACGCTGAAGTGACCTCACTGGCTGCGGTATACCAGGTGTACCCAGGTTGCAGGTGGTGCGACGATGGACGTTATGGGGGACAAGGCAACTCTGTTGGAGACAGGGCGGTTTGTGCAGCCTGCCGACTTTGTGCAGCCGACGGGCGATGTCGCGCAGCCCACGGACAGTGCCTCGCAGCCGGTGGGTGATCTTGCGCAGCCGGAGGGTGACTTCGTCTTCGACCGGCCCGTGGACCGGGACGAGGCAGGGGAAGCGGTCGAGGAGGCGCGGCAGCGGCTCGCCGCCGAGGCCGGGGACGTCGAGGCGATGAGTGTCCTCGGGGCCATGCTGCTGCGCCGCGGTGACCTCGACGGAGCCGAGCCCCACCTGCGTGCCGCCACCGCCGCCGGGGACCGGGCCGCCGCCAACAACCTGGGAGTCCTTCTTCACCAGCGCGGCTACGCCGACGAGGCCGCCGGCTGGTGGCGGATCGCCGCCGTCGCGGGTTCGGCCGCGGCCGCGCACGCGCTGGGCCGCCATCATCGCGAGCGGGGCGACGAGCCCGCCGCCGAGTACTGGCTGCGGCAGTCGGCCGAGCAGGGACACACGCTGGGCGCGTACGCGCTCGCCGATCTGCTGGAGCACCGCAGCGACGGCGCGGCCGAGCAGTGGATGCGGGCCGCGGCGGAGCGCGGGCACCGGGAGGCGGCGTACCGGCTGGCGCGTGCGCTCGACCGGCAGGCGGTGCGCGCGGGCGAGGACGGGGCCGACAACGGTGTCGGGCCGAGTGAGGAACTGCTGGACGAGGCCGAGCAGTGGTACCGGCAGGCCGCCGCGCGCGGGCATCGCAGGGCCGCGCTGCACCTCGGGGCCATCCTCGAAAAGCGCGGGGAGCTCAAGGAGGCCGGGCGCTGGTACCTGACGTCCGCCAAGGACGGGGAGGCACGGGCCGCCTGTGCGCTCGGGTTCCTGCTGCGGGACGCGGGGGACACCGAGAGCGCCGCCATGTGGTGGCTGCGGGCCGCGCAGGACGGCGACGGCAACGCGGCGAACGCGCTGGGTGCGCTGCATGCCGAGCGTGGGGAGACGCAGACCGCGGAGCGGTGGTACCGGGCCGCGATGGACGCCGGTGATGTGAACGGCGCGTACAACCTGGGGCTGCTCTGCGCCGAGCAGGAGCGGATCGCCCAGGCCGAGCAGTGGTACCGGCGTGCGGCGTACGCCGGGCACCGTGAGGCGGCGAACGCGCTGGCGATCCTGCTGCTGCAGGGTGGGGACGCGACCGGTGCCGAGCCGTGGTTCTCCAAGGCGGCGGAGGCGGGGAGCGTCGACGCGGCCTTCAACCTCGGGATCTTGTACGCCGGGCGGGGTGAGGAGCGGGCCGCGCTGCGGTGGTACGAGCGTGCCGCTGCCGCCGGGCACACGGAGGCGGCGCTGCAGGTGGGCATCGCTCGGCTGCGGGACGGGGACGAGACCGGGGCGGAGCGGCATCTGCGGTGTGCGGCCGGGGGTGGCAGTGCGGAGGCCGCGTACCGGCTGGCGACGCTGTTGGACGCCCGGCGGCCGCCGGAGCCTGCGCATGAGCTCGGGGAGTCGGTCCACGAGAAGACCGAGTGCGAGGAGTGGTACGAGCGGGCGGCGTCTCAGGGGCATCGGCGGGCACAGGTGCGGGTGGGGATGCTGGCCGCCGCTCGGGGGGACGTGGTGGAGGCGGCTCGGTGGTACCGGGAGGCCGCCGAGGCCGGGTCTCGGAACGGGGCCTTCAATCTCGGGCTGCTGCTTGCCCGGGAGGGGAGTGAGCCGGAGGCCGCGGTGTGGTGGACGCGGGCGGCTGATGCCGGGCATGGGCGGTCGGCGTTGCGGCTTGCTCTGGTCTACGCGCGTCGCGGGGAGCTGGCGGAGGGGCAGCGGTGGGCTGATCGGGCGGTGGCGCTGGGGCCGGCGGAGGTTGCGGAGCGGGCGGCTCGGTTGGGGGACGCCTTGCGGGAGGAATTGTCGGCGTGACGCTGCGCTGGGCTGCGCTGGGCTGGGCAGGGCCGGGTGCCTGGGGCGGGGTGGGCTGTCCGGTGCGCGGGGTTGTAGCCGACGTCGGGTTTGCTCGCCCCCGCCGCCCCTACCCGTCCCGTCCTCCAGGGGCTCTGCCCCTTCGACCCCGGTCCCCGGGGGCCTGCGGCCCCCAGACCCCCGCTTCGGCCCTTAAGGGGCCTCGTCCTCAAACGCCGGACGGGCTGAAAAATGCCGCCCGGCGCCGAAAGGGGGCCGCCCCTTGCGGGTGGGTGGGGGTTCGGGATGGCGGGGGCTCGTCCTCAAACGCCGGACGGGCTGGATGACGCGGCCGGTGTCGAGAGGTGGCCGCTCGTCCTCGGGCGCCGGACGGGCTGGAATGCCTGGTCGGTGTCAGGGAGTGAACGTTGGACGGGCTGGATGGGGCGTGCCGGTGCTGGGCAGGTTAAGCAATTTGCTTCTGTCCTCGGTGTTGACGTAATGTTGCGTTCACCGACGCGGGGTGGAGCAGCTCGGTAGCTCGCTGGGCTCATAACCCAGAGGTCGCAGGTTCAAATCCTGTCCCCGCTACTGAAGGCCTAGGGCCGGGATCCGTGAGGGTCCCGGCCCTAGGTGTGTTCAGGGAGTGTGGCCCACCGCCTCCTCGTAGAGGGCGCGGTTCACCGTGCGGGATTCGGGGAGGGGGTCTCCCTCTGCCACGCCCTGGGCCTCGTAGGCCGACTGGAGGCGGGTGGTCGTGCCGGCGCGGATCTCCCAGTCCATGCGGAGGGACGGGGTGGACTTGAGGATCGGTTCCTCTGCCTTGAGGAGCTTGGCCAGGTATGTGACGAACCTCGCATTCTGCTTGTAGTCGGAGGCGAAGTAGGTGTTCACGGTGCGGATGTAGGCCCGCAGGAGGGCCACCCCCGCCTCCACGTCGTCCTGCAGCAGCGTGCGGCCGTAGAGCATGCCGCCCAGCGGCTCGCCCGCGGGCTGGCCGCCGAGGAAGGCGTAGCCCTGCTCGCCGTCCACCTTGCGCCAGACGGGGTCCAGGAGCCATGCCGAGTCGACGCCGCCGTTCTGCAGGGCCGTGAGGACGTCGGCCGAGCCCAGTTGCTGGTACTGGATGTCGGCCAGGCCGCCACCGTGTTTCTCCAGGGCCTTCTCCATGGGGTACGCGATGACCGAGCCCTTGCCGATCATCGTGCCCAGCTTGCGGCCGGCCATGGTGACGCGGTGCGCGGTGTCGCCCTCCTTCAGGCGCACCCACAGGCCGCTCTTCGAGTCCGGGGCGGGCGAGAAGTTGCCCGCCACCCACTTGATGTCGAAGCCGCCCTTGATGCCGTTCATGACCGCGGCCTCCGGAGCCGCCCACAGGGCGTCGATGTCGCCCTTGGCCAGGAGGGGCAGGGCGTCCGGGGTCGGGAGGACCTTCAGCTCGACGTTCAGGCCCTCCTTCTCGAACTCACCCTTGTCCAGAGCGACTTGCAGCGGTGCCACGTACTCGGCGCTCAGCGTTCCCGTCGCGATCGTCAGCTCGCGGGGCTCGGGCAGCGGCTGCGGGCGAGGGGAGCCCGGGACGCAGCGGGCCGGTGTGCGGGTCGGGGAGAGGTCCTTCGGATCCGTCCAGGACTTCGCGCCGCAGCCGTCGACCGGGCGGATCGTACGGTCGCCTGCCGCCGCCTTCGACGAGGAGTCCGAGTCCCGTGGCGACGAGCACGCCGCCGATGCCAGCAGTGCCGCCAAGGTGAGGACGGCGCCGTACGCGTGCCTCTTGCTCCTTCTCGTGAGTGGCCCCTTCCTTCTCATGACTGGCCCCTTCCTCGGTCCCTCGGCGCCCAGGGGGTGAGCAGGCGGCCCGCGAAGCGGATCAGTTCGGAGAAGAGGACCCCCAGGACCGCGACACACACGATGCCGACGAACATCACGTCGTTCTGGAACAGCGCGCGCGAGTCGAAGATCAGATGGCCCAAGCCGTTCGTCGCGGCGATCTGCTCCGAGGCGACGATGACCAGGACCGCCACGCCCGCCGCGATCCGCGCGCCCACCAGGACCGACGGCAGTGACGCGGGGAGGAGCACATGGCGGAACATCTGCCATCGCGAGGCACCGAAGACGCGGCCCGCGTCCCGGTGGCCGGAGGGGATGGACATGACCGCGGACATCGTCGAGATCCAGACGAAGAAGAACACCGTCGCCGCCACCAGCGCCACCTGCGGGCCCTCGCCCAGGCCGAACATGTTCAGGAAGACGGGCAGGAGGGCCAGTTTCGGTACGACGTACAGGGCATCCAGGAGCGGTTCCAGGGCCGCTCGGACCAGGGAGAGGGAACCCATCAGGAGGCCCAGGGCGTAGCCCGCCGCCGTGCCGGCCGCGTATCCCGCCAGGACGCGCTTCAGGGTCGCCCACACGTCCGGCCAGAGGTCGCCGGCCGCGGCCCGGTCCCAGCCGTCGGCGAGGATCGTGGACGGGGCCGGGTAGACGCGGTCGTCGATCCAGGCCTGGTCGGCGGCCAGTTGCCAGAGAAGGATCAGGGCAAGGGGTACGGCGAACGCCAGGGACAGCTCCAGTGCGCGCCTGCGGCGGTGGGTGCGGGTCGGGTGGAGCTCCTGCGGGCCGGGGCGGCGGACGAGGACCGCGTCGGCGGGTGGCTTCGTGAGGGTCGTCATGCCGGTACCGCCTCCTTCCGCAGCAGGTCCCACAGCTCGCTTCGCAGCGCGGTGAACTCGGGTGTGGCGCGGATGCCGCCCGTGCGCGGGCGGGGGAAGGGCGGGCGGCGCTCGGCGATGATCCGGCCCGGGCGGGCGGACATCACGAGCACACGGTCGCCGAGGACGATCGCCTCCTCCAGGCTGTGGGTGATGAACAGCGTGGTCGTCCGCAGCGACTGGGTGAGGTCCAGGAGTTCGTCCTGGAGGATCGTGCGGAGCTGCGCGTCGAGCGCCGCGAACGGCTCGTCCATCAGCAGGAGTTCGGGCTCCACCGCCAGCGCCCGGGCGATCGCCACGCGCTGGCGCATGCCGCCGGAGAGGGTGGCGGGGTAGGCGTGCGCGAAGTCCGACAGGCCCATGCGGGCCAGCCAGTCGTCGGCGCGGGCGTTCGCCGCTCGGCGGGGGACGCGTCGGATGTCCAGGCCGAAGCGGACGTTGGCGCGGACGGTCTTCCAGTCGTAGATGCCGTAGTCCTGGAAGATCATGGCCGCGGGTGCCTGGCCGGAGGCGCGGATCTCCAGCGTGCCGGTGCTCGGGCGGAGCAGGCCCGCGGCGATGCGCAGCAGCGTGGACTTGCCGCAGCCCGAGGGGCCGACGACGCAGACGAACTCGCCGGGGGCGACGGTCAGATCGAGGGGGCCGAGGGCGTCGACGGTGTGGGGGGTTCGGCCGAAGGCGCGGGTCAGGTCGGTGGCTTTGAGTTTCGGATCACTCGCTTCGCGGTTCTGATACGGCTCTCCCACGGGGGCTCCTCGCGGAGTGCGGTACGGACTGGTGGGTGCCGTCGACGATATGACGGGCCGTCAGATACGGGAAGGTCGCCCGCAGGGGTCGTATCCGAGGGCCCTACGGCTCGCACGCAGCACGCAGCGCGAAGCACGCAGCGCGAAGCCCCGGCGCCTCATCGGTGCCGGGGCTTGCGGGAGCCGCGGGGCTAGGCCTTCGCGCAGTTCGGGCAGATGCCGCGGTACGTCACCTCGACGTCCGAGACCGCGAAGCCGAAGCGCTCGGAGTCGGGGAGGTCGGCCATCGGGTTGCCCGTCGGGTGGACGTCCCGGATCGCGCCGCACTGGGCGCAGACCAGGTGGTGGTGGGGCCGGTGGGCGTTCGGGTCGTACCGCTTCGCCCGCTTGTCGGTGGAGACCTCGAGCACCTCGCCGAGGGAGACGAGCTCGCCCAGCGTGTTGTAGACGGTCGCCCGGGAGATCTCGGGCAGCTTGGCGACGGCCCGGGCGTGGACCTCGTCGGCCGTCAGGTGGACGTGATCGCCGGCGAGTACCTCGGCCACGACGCGCCGCTGCGCGGTCATCCGCCATCCGCGTCCGCGCAGCCGTTCCAGAAGGTCACTCATGGGACCACCTTAACAGCAGCGGGACCAGGTTCCGAATGGATGTGACTTTGGAGCTTGGCTTGAATTGGACAAAGTCCAGCTGGCTGTTTCAGTGGTGCCTGCGTGGCCCTTGCTCGTGCGGGCGCCGCCGCGTGATCAGGCGGGGACGTGCTGCCGTACCGGCGCCCAGCAGCGGATGATGTCGCGGACCGAGACGATGCCGACGGGCTCCTCGTGGTCCAGGACGATCAGATGGCGGAAGCCGCCGTGCGCCATGGCGCGGGCCGCTTCCTCGAGGGTCCACGACGGGGCGGCGAATACGACGTCGGTCGTGGTGTGGTCGTGGGTGCGTTCGGTGTCAGGGTTCTGTCCCATGCCGACGGCATTGAGGATGTCGCGTTCGGTGAGGATGCCGATACCGCCGGCGTCGGGGTCGTGGACCACGGCCGCGCCGACCCGACGGGCGGACATCAGCGCGGCGGCCTGACGAAGGGTGTGAGTGGGGCCGATGGTGAGGACCACGGTGCTCATGGCGTCACGTACGAGCATGGATGGAGCCACCTCCTGATGGTGCCCCCACGCCGTTTGTTCGCGGTTTCACAAATTCACAAGTGGGGGGACTTTCAGAGTGGCAGGCAAAGAGCGGGTCAACAAGGGGGCGCGCGTGGACGGTTACCGGCGTGTGGTGTCGCCTCGTGCCTCTCAGTAGCGCTCGTTGAGATACCCCAGCAACTCGTCGTGCAGCAGGCCGTTCGAGGCGGCCGCGTTGCCGCTGTGCGGGCCCGGGCGGCCGTCCAGGCCGGTGAAGGTGCCGCCGGCCTCCGTGACGACGATCGCGGTGGCGGCCATGTCCCAGAGGGAGAGCTCGGGCTCGGCGCAGAGGTCGACCGAGCCCTCGGCGACCATCATGTACGGCCAGAAGTCGCCGTACGCGCGCGTGCGCCACACCTCGCGCGTGAGGTCCAGGAAACCGCTGAGCCGCCCCTGCTCCTCCCAGCCGCTGAGTGAGGAGTACGCGAACGAGGCGTCCGCCAGCTTCGAGACGCCGGAGACCTGCAGGCGGGTGGCGGAGGAGAGGCTGCGGCCGGTGAAGGCGCCGTGGCCCTTCGCGGCCCACCAGCGGCGTCCGAGAGCGGGGGCCGACACGACGCCCACGACCGGCTGGAAGCCGCCCTCGCCGGCCTCCATCAGGGCGATGAGTGTGGCCCATACCGGGACGCCGCGTACGTAGTTCTTGGTGCCGTCGATCGGGTCGATCACCCAGCGGCGGGGGCCGGTGCCCTCGATGCCGTACTCCTCGCCGAGGATCGCGTCTCTCGGCCGGGCCCGCTGCAGCTGCCCGCGGATCAGCTCCTCGGCGGCCTTGTCGGCCTCGCTGACCGGGGTCATGTCCGGCTTGGTCTCGACCTTGAGGTCGAGGGCCTTGAAGCGGGCCATGGTGGCGGCGTCGGCGGCGTCCGCGAGGACGTGGGCGAGGCGGAGATCGTCGAGGTAGTCCGGCATGGGACGAACGGTATCTGTCGTGGTTGGGGTGGGGCTACTGGGCCTTGGGGGTCAAGTGTCCGTGCGGTGGGTGGGCCGCCAGGGTGTCTCGCCCCCGCCGCCCCTACCCGTCCCGTCCTCCAGGGGCGCTGCCCCTTCGACCCCGGTCCCTGGGGGCCTGCGGCCCCCAGACCCCCGCTTCGGCCCTGAAGGGGCCTTGTCCTCAAACGCCGGACGGGCTGAATGACGCGGGCCGGCGTGGAGATGTGGAGCCCGTTGGGTGGGGGATCGGGGTGGCTGTGCTCGTCCTCGAAATGCCGGGCGGGTGGGCTGACCGTCGGTATTCACGGCCCAACCGCCGGAGGCCCGCGCATCGTGGCCGTCGGGCGCCCCCGCATGCCCTCGCGAACCCTTGACAGTGCTTCTGCGCGCGTCAAATCTGGGCGCAGAGCCGCTCGCCCAGGGAGGCGATGATGCCTGCAGCGCGGGAATCCCTGCTGGACGCCGCTTACACGGCGCTGGCGCGCCGGCCGTGGTCCGCCGTGCGGATGGTGGATGTCGCCGCGGCGGCCGGAGTGTCCCGGCAGACGCTGTACAACGAGTTCGGGAGCAAGGAGGGGCTCGCCCGCGCGCTCGTGCGCAGAGAGGCCGACGGTTATCTCGCCGGCATCGATCGTGCTCTCGCCACCCATAGCGATGCTCGTGACCGCCTCACCGCCACCGCCGAGTGGACCGCCGCACTCGCCCGGGACAACGCGCTCGTGCGCGCCATGCTCACCGGCTGCTGGAGCGAGCGCCTGCCCTCGCCGACGCTGTCCGCCGTGCCGTCCTCCTCGGCCGTACCGGCACAGCGGCGGGCCGACGGGCCGCTCCCGTCACCCGGCGACTTCGTGGCCATCGTGCGCGACCGCGCCGTGGCCGTCCTCTCCGGCCCCGGCGTCAACAAGTCCGACACCGCCGACCTGGCCCGCTCCTGCGAACTGGTCGTCAGACTGGCCCTGTCCTGCGTCGCCGCCCCACCCGGTGAAGGCGGCGTCTCCGATCTCGTACGCAGCGCGCTGCACCGGCAGTTGGCAGGCTGACCCCGGCCTGCTCCTAGTGTGCCGATCCCGACAGCTGCAGGCCGATGATCCCCACGATCACGAAGCTGATCGACATGATCTTCAGCGTCGACACGATGTCCCCGAGGAAGATCATCCCGTAGATCGCCGTACCCGCCGCCCCGATCCCCGTCCACACCGCGTACGCCGGTCCCACGTCCAGCTTCTTCAGGGACAGCGTCAGCAACCCGAAACTGCCGAGCGCGAAGATGCAGAAGGCGACGGTCGGCCAGAGCCGGGAGAAGCCGTGCGACAGCTTCAGGCAGACGGCGAAGCCGGTTTCGAGCAGGCCCGCCACGATGACCAGCAGCCACGCCATGTGCTGTCCTCCCGTATCCCCACGTTCTGTGACCGCTTCATCCGGTTCAACCGGTTCGTCTGGCTTTGGTCGGGCTTGGATCCGGCTCGGTGCGATTATGCCCTTACCGGACTCACGGGGGGACAAACAACGCGGAGGTCAACCGGCTTCCCCGGTCGCCGTTCCCGGTCCTCTCAGTCGCCTTCCTTGCGTTCCCGCGTCGCCAGCAGCCGCCGCAGTGAGTACAGGCGGGCAGGGTCGGCATGACCCTCCGTCACCCAGTCGTCCAGCGCGCAGTCCGGTTCGTCATGGCTGCACGCACGGGGGCAGCCCTCGGTTCCCGGCTCCAGGTCGGGGAACGCGTGGATCACCCGGGACGGATCGATGTGCGCCAGCCCGAACGAGCGGACTCCCGGGGTGTCGATCACCCAGCCGTCCACGTCCGTCAGGGGCAGCGCGAGCGCCGACGTCGTCGTGTGCCGGCCCCGCCCCGTCACCGCGTTCACATGCCCGGTCGAACGCCGGCGTTCCTCCGGCACCAGCGCGTTCACCAACGTCGTCTTGCCCACGCCCGAGTGACCGACGAACGCCGTGACCTTGCCGTCCAGTTGCTCCCGTACGCGGTCCGCCGCGCCCCCGTTCTCCAGCTCCTCACGGCTGGTGACGACGTACGGGATGTCCAACGCGCCGTACAGCTCCAGGAGTTTGTCCGGCGGTGCCAGGTCCGACTTCGTCATCACCAGCAGCGGCTCCAGGCCCCCGTCGAACGCCGCCACGAGACAGCGGTCGATCAGCCGGGGCCGCGGCTCGGGGTCGGCGAGGGCGGTGACGATGGCGAGTTGGTCGGCGTTCGCCACCACCACGCGCTCGAACGGATCGTCGTCGTCGGCGGTACGGCGCAGCAGCGACGTCCGCTCCTCGATCCGCACGATCCGCGCCAGGGTGTCCTTCTTGCCGGACAGATCGCCGACCAGCGCGACCCGGTCCCCGACGACCGCGGCCTTGCGACCGAGCTCGCGGGCCTTCATCGCCATCACGACCCGGTCCTCGACCAGGCAGGTCAGACGTCCCCGGTCGACGGTGAGGACCATGCCCTCGGCGGCGTCCTCGTGCTTGGGCCGGATGTTCGTACGCGGCCGGGTGTTGCGACGGCCGGGGCGGGTGCGGATGTCGTCCTCGTCGGTGTGCTTGCCGTAGCGGCGCATGACTGTGTCCCCGCGTCCCTACGCCCCGAGCATCCCGGTCCACAGTTCGGGGAAGTCCGGCAGGGTCTTCGCCGTCGTCGCCACGTTCTCGATGCGCACGCCCTCGACCGCGAGGCCGATGATCGCGCCGGCCGTCGCCATGCGGTGGTCCTCGTAGGTGTGGAAGACGCCGCCGTGCAGGCGGCGCGGGCGGATGTGCAGGCCGTCGGCGGTCTCGGTGACGTCGCCGCCGAGTTCGTTGATCTCCTTGGTGAGCGCGGCCAGACGGTCGGTCTCGTGCAGGCGCAGGTGCGCGACACCGCGGAGCGTGGAGGGGGAGTCCGCGAGGGCGGCGACCGCCGCGACGCCGGGAGTCAGTTCGCCGACCTCGCTCAGGTCCACGTCGATGCCGTGGATCGCACCCGAACCGGTGAACACGAGCCCGTACTCGGTGAGTTCGCAGGAACCGCCCATCTCGGTGAAGATCTCGCGCAGCCGGTCACCGGGCTGGGTGGTGCGGGCCGGCCAGTCCGGGATGAGGACCTTGCCGCCGGTCACCAGCGCCGCCGCCAGGAACGGCTGGGCGTTCGACAGGTCCGGCTCGACGGTGAGGTCGCGGCCGAGCAGGGCGCCCGGCGTGACCCGCCAGACGTTCGGCTCGCCGCCCGACTCCGGGGTGTCCACCTGGGCGCCGACCGCGCGCAGCATGTCGACGGTCATGCGGATGTGCGGCATCGAGGGGAGCGAGGAACCGATGTGACGGACCTCGACGCCCTGGTTGAAGCGCGGGCCGGACAGCAGCAGCGCCGACACGAACTGGGACGACGACGAGGCGTCGATCTCCACCGGGCCGCCCTCCAGGGCACCCCCGCCGTGCACCGTCAGCGGCAGCGCGCCCCGGCCGTCGTCGTCGATCCGGGCGCCGAGCACGCGCAGGGCGTCGATCACGCCGTGCAGGGGACGCTCGTACGACCGCGGGTCGCCGTCGAAGCGGATGGGGCCGTCGGCGAGCGCGGCGACCGGCGGCAGGAAGCGCATCACCGTACCGGCGTTGCCGACGTCGACCGTGGCCGGGCCGCGCAGGCCGGCGGGGAGCACGCGCCACGCCTCGCCGGTGCCCTCGGGGCCCACGCCCTCCTCGATGCCGACGCCCATCGCGCGCAGGGCGCCGGCCATCAGCAGGGTGTCGCGGGAGCGGAGGGGGCGGCGCAGCCAGCCGGGTTCGCTCGCGAGGGCCGCCAGGACCAGGGCGCGGTTGGTGACGGACTTGGACCCCGGCACGTGGACCGTCGCGTCGACGGCTCCGCTCGCGTGCGGGGCGGGCCAGAGGGCGGTGGGTGCGGCGGGGTTTTGGGCCATGGGTTCACTTTATAAGGAGGGGGTTGTGCAGGCCGTTCTTCGGGTGCGGCGCCGTGCGGGCCGGCCGCGCCCACGCGGCGGAGCCGCACATCGATACAGCCCCGCGCCCCTGAAGGCTGGCGGTCATACCGCCAGCAGCCAGCGGCCCCCACCTATCAGCGAGCACAACGACACCGCGTGGAACAGGAAGAGCCACAGGCCTGCCGGTACGTGCGTCAAGCGCGACAACTGGTCCGCGTCCGAGTCCCCCGCCCCACCCCTCGACCTCTTCGCCTGCAGTTCGAAGGCCGGCCTGACTCCTCCCACCAACAGGAACCACACCACCGCATACGCGAACGCCGCCTGCACCTGCGGCCCCGTCAGCCAGCTCACCAGCACGAACGTGCCGCCCGTGACGAACACCGTCAGTGCGCCGTACGCGTTACGGATCATCACCAGCATCGCCACCAGCAGGGCGGTGGACACCCACAGCAGCAGCGTGATCCGGCCGGAGGCGAGCAGGGCGGCGCCGCCCAGGCCCAGCAGCGGCGGAGCCGTGTACCCCGCGGCCGCCGTGAGGATCATGCCGAGGCCGTGCGGCTTGCCGCGGCTGACGGTGAGGCCGCTGGTGTCGGAGTGCAGGCGTATGCCGGTCAGGGTCCGGCCGGTCAGCAGCGCGACCAGGCCGTGGCCGCCTTCGTGGGCGATGGTGATGGCGTTGCGCGAGATGCGCCACAGACCGTGCGGGACGACGACGGCGAGCGCGGCGGCCAGGGTGGCGATCACGACCCAGACGTCGGGGTCGGGCTGGGTACCGGCGACCTCGTCCCAGAGGGAGGCGAGCGAGGCGGATGCGGTGCTGTCCATGTAAGGCGATGGCTCCCTGTGGTCGGATGGAATCTGGCAGTGTGGCACGTATGTGCGGACGGTATGCGGCAAGTCGTGGGCCCGAGGATCTCGCAGGAATCTTTGAGATCGAGAAGTGGGAGCCCGAGGAGACCCTGGAACCGGACTACAACGTGGCACCGACGAAGGAAGTCCACGTCGTCCTCGACCGTCCTCTGAAAGACGCCGACGACCCGCGGCCGGTTCGGCAGCTGCGCAAGCTGAAGTGGGGGCTGGTGCCCAGCTGGTCCAAGACCCCCGAGAGCGCCTTCAAGATGATCAACGCGCGGGCCGAGACGGTGCACGAGAAGCCGTCGTACCGCCGGGCCTTCACCTCCCGGCGCTGCATCATCCCGGCGGACGGCTACTACGAGTGGGTCACCGGCAAGCAGGAGCGGGACCTGGAGGTCGAGGGGAAGAAGAAGCGGCCGCGCAAGCAGCCCTACTTCGTGCTGCCCGCCGACGGGTCGGTGTTCGCGATGGCGGGGCTGTACGAGTTCTGGCGGGACCGGACGCTGCCCGACGAGCACCCGGGGGCCTGGTGGGTGACCTGCTCCGTCATCACCACGGAGGCGGAGACCACTCCGCTGGCGGTCGCGCCCGCGGAAGGCCCGCACTCCCTCGCCGACATCCACCCCCGTATGCCGCTGATGCTGACCCCGGACCGCTGGGACGCCTGGCTCGACCCGTCCCGCAGCGACCCCGAGGAGCTGCGGAGCCTGCTCGACCCGCCGCCGGCCGGTCTGATGCGCGCCTATCCCGTCTCCACGCTGGTCAGCAACGTCCGCAACAACGGCCCGGAGCTGCTGAAGGAGCTGGACGGGCCCGAAGAGGGCACACTTTTCTGACGTGACGACACAGAGCGCTGTGACCACCGAGACCATCGGTACGGATGCGGGGGACGCCCGCATCACCTGGCACCCGGCGAAGCGGCCCCGGCTCCTGCTGGCGGTGAGCCACGGCGCCGGCGGTGGCATCGAGGCCCGGGACCTGCGGGCGCTGGCCGAGGTCCTGCCCGGGCACGGAGTGACCGTCGCCCTCGTCGAGCAGCCCTGGCGGGTGGCCGGGAAGAAGGTGGCGCCCGCGCCGAAGACCCTGGACATCGGGTGGCGGGGCGTCTGGCCCGCGCTCGCCGCGCCCGGGCTGCCGGTGATCTCCGGCGGGCGGAGCGCGGGCGCCCGCGTCGCCTGCCGTACGGCCGTCGAGCTGGGCGCCCGTGCCGTCCTCGCCCTCAGCTTCCCCCTCCACCCGCCGGGCAAGCCCGAGAAGTCCCGCGCCGGGGAACTGCTCGGGGCCGGGGTGCCCACCCTCGTCGTACAGGGCGGGAACGATCCGTTCGGAAAGCCCGAGGAGTTCCCGGACGGGGACTACGAGCTGATCGAGGTGCCGTACGGCGATCACGGGTTCGCCGTGCCCAAGCGGGCGCCGCTCGGTCAGGACGAGGCCGTGGCGGTCATCACGGACGCGGTGGTCAAGTGGGTCGGATCACTTGGATCACGCGGGTAGCGAGTGGGCCGGGTCACTCGGTAAAGGTTCGGGAATGTTGCGGACCGGACCTCTGTTGTGGCGGACAGCGGTGCTGAACCAGCAGCGCAGACGTCGTAGGAGAGGAAGTCCGCCGCATGGGTTCGACCTTCTGCCCGGCCCGCAGCAGCCGCAGCGACCTGGAGTGGACGGTGCTGCACGCGGCCAGGACCGCTCCTATTCGAGGGGCGGCAGGTACGGCAGGTCGTCTATCCTCCGATTCAGGTGGGACCGGCTTCGGTCCTGCCCGGAATCTTGAGGAGGTGGGTCCGGTTCCCGGTACCGACGCAGGGACCGACAACGGCCAGGCGGAGCAGCCCGAGGGCCTGGGCACGAGCGTGGGCACGTCCACGGAGTCGACCGCCGAGCGCAACACGCGCTTCGAGCGGGACGCGCTCGAATTCCTCGACCAGATGTACTCGGCCGCGCTGCGCATGACGCGCAACCCGGCCGATGCCGAGGACCTGGTGCAGGAGACGTACGCCAAGGCGTACGCGTCCTTCCACCAGTTCCGCGAGGGCACCAACCTGAAGGCGTGGCTGTACCGGATCCTGACCAACACCTTCATCAACTCGTACCGCAAGAAGCAGCGCGAACCCCAGCGCTCCGCGGCCGAGGAGATCGAGGACTGGCAGCTCGCCCGCGCCGAGTCGCACATGTCGACGGGCTTGCGCTCCGCGGAGTCGCAGGCGCTCGACCACCTGCCCGACTCGGACGTGAAGGAAGCCCTCCAGGCGATCCCCGAGGAATTCCGCATCGCCGTGTACCTCGCCGATGTCGAGGGCTTTGCGTACAAGGAGATCGCGGACATCATGGGGACACCCATCGGTACGGTGATGTCCCGGCTGCACCGGGGCCGCCGTCAACTGCGCGGCATGCTCGAGGACTACGCCCGTGAGCGCGGGCTGGTCCCGGCCGGCGCCGGAGAGTCGAACGAAGTGAAAGGTTCGGGCTCATGAGCTGCGGAGAGCCGCACGAGACGGACTGCAGTGAGGTACTCGACCATCTGTATGAGTTCCTCGATCGTGAGATGCCTGACGCCGACTGCACCAAGTTCGAGCAGCACTTCGAGGAGTGCTCGCCGTGCCTGGAGAAGTACGGGCTCGAGCAGGCCGTGAAGAAGCTGGTCAAGCGGTGCTGCGGACATGACGACGTGCCGACCGACCTGCGCTCCAAGGTGCTGGGGCGGCTCGATCTGATCCGCTCCGGGCAGGCCGTGCCCGAGCACGACATCACGACGACGCCACAGGAATCCTGAACGCACGGTCGTCACTCGAACGTGCTAATCCGCCGGTCTTGAGACCGCATACCTCCCCCTGGCCGCCCTAGGCTCCCGTGCCTGAAGCGTGCCTGAAGCATGTGGCCGGGGAGGGGCGTATGGAGACGACACCGGCAAAGGCCCGGGGCTACGTCGTCTGCGTCGTCCTCGGCGCCCTGTCCTGTCTGCACGGACTGACGTGGACGAGCACGCCCTGGTGGGCCGTGGCCCTGCTCGCCGTCCTCTGCATCGGCGGCGAGCGGTTCTTCGGCTCCTTCTATCCCGTGCTCCTCGCCGGAGCCTTCCTGCTGTCACCGTCGGCCGCCGCGCTGGCCGCGGCGCCGGGAGCGCTGTTCGCCCCGGTCGCCGGAAGGCAGCGCCGGCTGCGGCGGGTGTGGCGGACGGTCAGGCTCGCGGTCGCTGTGTGGGCGGCCGCTCGGGTGCACCGGGCGCTCGGCGGGTGGGACGCCGTCGCCGCGGCCGACTTCCCGTACGCGCTCGCGCCCGCCGGTGCCGCCGTGCTGACGTTCTGTCTGATCCTGACCGCGCTGGACGGCGGAATGCGGGCGCTCGCCGACCGGGTTCCGGCGCGGCGCGCCTGGCGGGGCCTCTTCCTGCGCTCCCTGGCCCCCATCACCGTGCACGGGCTGGCCGGGCTGATGATGGCCGTACTGTGGCGCAGCCCGTACGGCCCGGTCGCCGCGCTGCTCGTGCTGCTGCCCATGTGCGTGTCGTGGTGGGTGTTCGCCCAGTACCACCGGGAACGCGCGGCGCACCAGGCGACGATCCGGGCGCTCGTCCAGGCCGTCGACATCAAGGACGGCTACACCCGCGGCCACAGCGAGCGGGTCGGGCAGGCCTCGATGATGATCGCGCGTGAGCTGGGCATGGACGACGAGCGCGTCGAGGTGGTGCGGTTCGCCGGGATCCTGCACGACGTGGGAAAGCTCGGGGTGCCCACCCGGCTGCTGCGCAAGGACGGGCCGCTCACGCCCGAGGAGCGGCGGGTCATCGAGCTGCACCCCGAGTACGGGCACGAGATGGTCCGCGGGATCTCCTTCCTCGGCGAGGCCCGGGCCGCCGTCCTGCACCACCATGAGCGGCTGGACGGGAGCGGCTACCCCTACGGGCTGAGGGGCAGCCAGATCCCGGAGCCCGCGCGCGTGGTGGCCGTCGCGGACGCGTTCGACGCGATGACGTCGACCCGGTCCTATTCGCGGGCCCGGCCCGTGGCCGTCGCCCTGCGCGAGCTGGAGCGATGCGCGGGCTCCCAGTTCGACCCCCGGATGGTCACGGCCCTCGCCCGGGCCGTGGACCAGCACGGATGGCATCCCGCCGTGACCGCCGACGAGGCCCGTACGCCCGCTCCCCGCCCGCCGGTCGCCCGGGTCCCGGGGGGAGCGCACCGATGAGCGCCCCGAGACCGCCCCTCCTGCGCACCCTCGTCCACGCCTGTGCCGCCCTCCTCGCCGCCGTCAGCCTGACCGACACCCTGGGCAGCGGCCTGGACGAACGCGGCACGGCCGTCGCCTTCGGAGCCCTGGTCACCCTGGGCGAGCTCACCCTCCCCCACTCTCGGCTCCGCTCGAGCGGGGGGACCCCCATGACCGGAGCCGAGGGCCGGGAGGCCGCACCGCTCGGCGCCGCCGCCGCGCTGTCGTACGCCCTGCTGGGGGAGAGCGGCGGACAGCCCACCCATCACGGCGTCACGCAGGTCGTCGGCGTCGTCCTCGCCGCCTCGCTCCTCGGCAATGTGCCGCACATCGCCCGCGGCCGCCCCGTCTGCGACCACCTCGCCCGGCGTGTGCTCACCGCCGGCTTCGCCGCGGTCTGCTTCCAACCGCTGTACAACGAGGGCACCTTCCAGGGCTGGGGCACCGCCTACGCCCTGCTCCTGGTCGCGATCCTCGTCCTCACCGCCCTGTGCGACGCCCTGCTCGCCGCCGCGCTGGCGCACTCCCGCACCCGGTGGCCGTTCGGGCCGCTGCTGCGGGACGAGCTGCGGGCCACGCTCGGGATCGGCTCGGCCGTCTGCGCGACCGGCGCGGTGATGGCGCTCGCGGTGGCCGTGGCCGGGCTGTGGGCGCTGCCCGTCTTCTCGCTCCCCCTGCTGCTCACCCAGATGTCCTTCCGCCGGTACGCCGGGGTGCGTGCCACCTACCGGCAGACCATCGCCTCCCTCGCCCGGGCCACCGAGATCGCCGGGTACACGCCGGCCGGACACGCCCGGCGGGTGGCCGCGCTCAGCCGGGAGGTCGGGCGGGACCTGGGCCTGACCGAGGCGGAGCTCACCGTGCTGGAGTACGCGGCGCTCATGCACGACATCGGGCAGCTCAGCCTGGTCGACCCGGTGCCGGCCGGGGCCACCTCCGCGCTGCCCGTCGAGGAGCAGCGGCGGATCGCTCTCCTCGGCGGCGCCGTCGTACGGCAGACCGGGGTGAACCCGCAGGTCGCTACGGTCGTGGAGCGGCTGGCCGACCCCTGCCCGGAGCAGCCGGTCGCGGCCCGGATCGTGCGGGCCGTGAACGCCTACGAGGAGAAGGCGCGCGATGCCGGGCCCGGGGGGCCGCTGAAGGCGCTGGAGGAGCTGCGGCTCGGGACCGCCGGGGACTATGCGCCGGAGGTGGTGGGATCGCTCGCACGGGTGCTGTCCAGAGACTGTCTGACACCCCCTGTGGCTGGGTAACCCATGGGTAATGAGCGCCCTTCCAGCCGTACGTGGTTGGATGCGAATGAGAGGGTGTCCGGGGGCGAGCACTAGCCAGCCCACTCCACGGAACTGGCAGGCGGGAATCGTGAGGATCTTCGGCAAGGGACGGCACCGGCCCTCCGCCTCCTGGCGGCAGGCCACCGACCGGGCGTTCACGCTCATCGGCGACGGCCGGTACGAGGACGCGGGCGCGCTGCTGACGCGGGCCGCCGATCTGGAGCCCTGGCTGTCGGAGTCCTGGTTCAACCTCGCCCTGCTGCACAAGTTCCGGCACGACTGGGAGCAGGCGCGGGCGGCCGGGCTGCGTGCCGTGGCGCTGCTCGACCGGGAGACCGGGGCGCCCGACTGGTGGAACGTCGGCATCGCGGCCACCGCCCTGCAGGACTGGCCGCTGGCCCGGCGGGCCTGGCAGGCGTACGGGCTGCGGGTCCCCGGCGGGGCGACCGCGTCCGGTGAGCCCGTCGGCATGGACCTGGGCAGCGCGGCCGTACGGCTGTCCCCCGAAGGGGAGGCCGAGGTCGTGTGGGGGCGCCGCCTCGACCCCGCCCGCATCGAGGTGCTGTCGATTCCGCTGCCGTCCTCGGGGCGGCGCTGGGGCGAGGTCGTGCTGCACGACGGGGTTCCCCACGGGGAGCGGACCACGTCGTCCGGGCACGCCTACCCCGTCTTCGACGAGATCGAGCTGTGGGCGCCCTCTCCGGTGCCGACCTGGGTGGTCCTCCTGGAGGCCGCCACCGAGGCCGACCGGGACGCCCTGGAGCAGCTCGCCGCCGACGCCGGGTTCGCCGCGGAGGACTGGTCGTCGTCGGTGCGGCTGCTGTGCCGGATGTGCTCCGAGTCGCGGATGCCGTCGGACGAGGGCGACGGGGAGCATCTCGACCCGCACGATCACAGCGAGCCGGGTCATCCCGGGCCGCTCGGGCATCGGACCGACGGGCAGCTGTGGGTGCCCGAGCGGGAGTGTGGCGTCGCCGCGCCCGCCTCCCTGGTCCGGGGCCTGCTGGACGGCTGGGTCGCGGACAGCCCGGACTCCAGGGACTGGCGGGATCTCGAAGAGGTCTGCTGAGGATTCGCCGTACCCTGTATCAGCATCACATCCCCCTTTGGTTCATTTGTTTGTGCAGGAAGGCATACGTCGGTCATGGCCCAGCAGGACACCGAGCAGCAGCACGCGGGCGTGCTCCCCGTGGACGACGAGGGGTTCGTCGTCGACACCGAGGACACGGAGGAGCGCGAGAACGCCTGGCGTGAGCGCGGCACCTCGCGGCCGATCACCGTCGTGGGGAACCCGGTGCTGCACAAGGAGTGCAGGGACGTCACGGAGTTCGGCGCCGAGCTGGACCAGCTGGTGGCGGACATGTTCGCCTCGCAGCGCACCGCCGAGGGCGTGGGCCTGGCCGCCAACCAGATCGGCGTCGACCTGAAGGTCTTCGTCTACGACTGCCAGGACGACCAGGGCGTGCGGCACGTCGGCGTGGTCTGCAACCCGAAGCTCGTCGACCTGCCCGCCGACAAGCGCCGCCTGGACGACAGCAACGAGGGCTGCCTGTCCGTGCCGACGGCGTACGCGCCGCTCGCGCGCCCGGACTACGCCGAGGTGACCGGGCAGGACGAGAAGGGCAACCCGATCAAGGTGCGCGGCACCGGGTACTTCGCCCGGTGTTTGCAGCACGAGACGGACCATCTGTACGGCTACCTCTACATCGACCGTCTGTCCAAGCGGGAGCGCAAGGACGCGCTGCGGCAGATGGCCGAGAACGAGCCCCGGTACCCCGTGGTCGCGAACGACTGAGGGGCCGCTCGAAGCCCCACACGCCCCTCCCGCACGGCGCCCGGTCAGGATCCACGTCCTGACCGGGCGCCGTTCGCATGTCCGTCGCACGTTCGATCGCATCCACGCAGGCGGTGATCCAAATTCAGTCACATAGGGGGAGAATCTCGGCACGGCGGGGTAGTGAATGAAGCAAATCCGTTCCCGGATCGGTCAGTTGTGGTGCTGAATGGAAGCGCGGGGATATGCGACGGCGCACACCCGGCACAGCGGCAGGGAGGGGCGTGCGCAACTGCACAACTGGCGGCTGAGAGGGGTTTGTTCGTGCATGCTTTCTCACGCGGCACCGCATCGACACCGACGGCGGTCCCGGTACCACCATCGCTCTCTCTCCCGGTGATCGAAGCAGCGTTTCCCAGGCAACTCCATCCGTATTGGCCCCGGCTCCAGGAGAAGACCCGCACCTGGCTGCTGGAAAAGCGGCTGATGCCGGCCGACAAGGTCGAAGAATATGCCGACGGTCTGTGCTACACGGACCTGATGGCGGGGTATTACCTCGGCGCCCCCGACGACGTGCTCCAGACGATCGGGGACTTCAGCGCGTGGTTCTTCGTCTGGGACGACCGGCACGACCGCGACATCGTCCACTACCGCCCGGCCGCCTGGCGGCGGCTGAGGTTCCGTCTGCACGCGGCCGTCGACTCCCCGCGGGAGCAGCTGCGCCACGGGGACCCGCTGGTCGCGGGGTTCGCGGACAGCGTGGTGCGGCTGTACTCGTTCCTGCCCCGCACCTGGAACACCCGGTTCGCCCGCCACTTCCACGCGGTCATCGAGGCGTACGACCGGGAATTCCGCAACCGTATCGAAGGGCGCATTCCCACCGTCGAGGAATACCTCGCGCTGCGCCGGCTCACCTTCGCGCACCGCATCTGGAACGACTTGCTGGAGCCGAGTGCGGAGTTGGAACTCCCGGAGCGTGTACGGAAACACCCGGCATACCGTCGGGCGGCGTTACTGAGCCAGGAATTCGCCGCCTGGTACAACGACCTCTGTTCGCTGCCCAAGGAAATCGCGGGTGACGAGGTCCACAATCTCGGAATCAGCCTCATCACGCACGAGGGGCTGACTCTGGAGGAGGCGGTGACAGAAGTCAGGCGGCGGGTCGAGTCCTGCATTTCCGGTTTCCTCGTGGCCGAGCGGGCCGCCTTGGAATTCGCCGACTCCCTGGCCGACGGCACACTGCGCGGAAAGGAACTCTCCGTCGCCGTGCGGACCTGTGTCGGCAATATGCGCAACTGGTTCAGCTCGGTCTACTGGTTCCACCACGAGTCCGGCCGGTACATGGTCGACAGCTGGGACGACCGGTCGACGCCCCCGTACGTCCACAACGAAGCGGCAGGTGAGAAATGACCGTCGAGTCTGTGAAGCCCGAGTCCCGGTCCGGTGCGGCCTCGGAGCTGCGTGAGCCGCCCCTCGCGGGCGGGGGAGTTCCGCTTCTCGGCCACGGCTGGAAGCTGGTCCGTGATCCGCTGGCCTTCATGGCCACGCTCAGGGACCACGGCGACGTCGTACGGATCAAGCTCGGGCCGAAGACGGTGTACGCCGTGACCACGCCGGACCTGACCGGCGCGCTGGCGCTGAGCACCGACTTCGAGATCGCCGGGCCGCTGTGGGAGTCCCTGGAAGGCCTGCTCGGCAAGGAGGGCGTGGCCACGGCGAACGGCCCGCGGCACCGGCGTCAGCGGCGTACCATCCAGCCCGCCTTCCGGCTCGACGCGATCCCCGGGTACGGGCCGATCATGGAGGAGGAGGCACATGCGCTGACCGAGCGCTGGATGCACGGCGAGACCGTCGACTGCAGCGCCGAGTCCTTCCGGATCGCCGTGCGCATGACCGCCCGCTGTCTGCTGCGGGGTGCGTACATGGACAAGCGGGCCGAGCGGCTGTGCACCGCGCTCGAAACCCTCTTCCGCCGCATGTACCGGCGGATGGTGATCCCGCTCGGGCCGCTTTACAACCTGCCGCTCCCAGCCAACCGCACATTCAACCGCGCTTTGGCCGATTTTCATCGCCTGGTCGACGAGGTCATCGCCGAACGCCGGGCATCTGGTCAAAGGCCGGACGATTTGCTGACGGTATTGCTGGAGGCGCGGGACGAGAATGGCGACCCCATCGGGGAGCAGGAGATCCACGACCAGGTCGTCGCGATATTCACCGCCGGCATCGAAACCGTGGCCTCCACGATCTTGTGGCTGCTCCATGTGCTCGCGGAACACCCGGAACACGCCGACAGGATATGCGCGGAGGTCGAATCCGTCACCGGTGGCCGGCCCGTGGCATTCGAGGACGTCCGCGGGCTCCGGCACACCAACAATGTCATCGTGGAGGCGATGCGTTTGCGCCCCGCGATCTGGATTCTGACGCGACGGGCGGTGGCCGACACGTCACTCGGTGGCTATTGCATTCCAGCCGGGGCCGACATCGTCTACAGCCCCTACGCCGTCCAGCGCGACCCGAAGTCGTACGCGCGCAACCTCGACTTCGACCCCGACCGCTGGCTCCCGGAACGCGCCAAGGACGTACCTAAATACGCCATGAGCCCGTTCGGCGTCGGCAACCGCAAGTGCCCGAGCGATCACTTCTCCATGGCGATGCTGACGCTGATCACGGCGGCGCTGGCCACCAGGTACCGCTTCGAGCAGGTGCCCGGTTCGAACGACGCGACCCGAGTGGGCATCACGCTCCACCCGCACGACCTGCTGCTGCGGCCGGTGCCGAGGGAGCCGGTGCCGAGGGACTAGGGCACGACCTGGCGCCGGCCGTCACGGCTCACGCGGCGGTCGGTCCCTGGAACGTCCTGCGGTAGGCGTTCGGGGTCGTTCCCAGCGACCGTACGAACTGATGGCGCAGTGCGGCCGCCGTGCCGAACCCCGTCCGGCCGGCGATCGCATCCACCGTCTCGTCCGTCGCCTCCAGCAACTGCTGGGCCAGCAGCACCCGTTGGCGCAGGATCCAGCGGTAGGGAGTCGTGCCGGTCTCCTGCTGGAAGCGGCGGGCGAAGGTGCGCGGCGACATGTGCGCACGCTCGGCGAGCTGCTCGACGGTGACCTCCTCGTCGAGGTGCCGCTCCATCCACGCCAGCACCTCGCCGACGGTGTCGCACTGGGCGCGGGGCAGCGGGCGCTCGATGTACTGGGCCTGCCCGCCGTCCCGGTGCGGCGGCACCACCATCCTCCGGGCGATCCGGTTGGCGACCTCGGGACCCTGCTCCTTGCGCACGATGTGCAGGCAGGCGTCGATGCCGGCCGCGGTGCCGGCGGAGGTGATCACCGGGTCGGCGTCGACGTACAGCACGTCCGGCTCGACGACCGCCCGCGGAAAACGCCGGGCGAGCAGGTCGGCGTGGCGCCAGTGGGCGGCGCAGCGGCGCCCGTCGAGCAGTCCGGCCGCGCCCAGCACGAAGACACCGGAGCAGACACTGAGCACCCGGGCGCCTCGGTCGACGGCCCGGCGCAGGGCGTCGAGCAGGTCCGGCGGATAGTCACGGGTGACGTTCGTGTCCGAGGCCGGCACGGCGATCAGGTCGGCCTCCTCCAGGCGTTCGAGCCCGTAGGGGGTCGACACCGTGAAGCCGGGGACGTGGGTGCTCAGTGCCCGCCCCTCCGCCGACACCACGGCGAAGTCGTACAGGGGCAGGCCCTCGTCGCTCCGGTCGAGGCCGAACACCTCGCAGACGACGCCGAGTTCGAAGGGGTGCACACCATCGACGAGGACGCAGGCGACGTTCTTCAGCATGCTGCCAGTGTGCCTCGCGAGTGGCAGTAAATCGAGGGTCTACGGCAGTCCTGCCACTGTTCGTAAGGAGTATCCGGCGCGACAGTGGTGTCATGACTACGGAACAGACAGAAGGACTGATCTCGATGCTCACCGTTCTCGGCATGTTCGTCCTCCTCGTCCTCCCGTCGGTGATCGGGATCGTGCGCGACCGCCGCATCGACCGCCAGATCAGGGAGGCGCAGGAGCGCCGCACCCGGCAGCAGCGCTTCGCGCGGGCGGCGTAACCTCTCCTGCACCAACAGGGGAGGATCATGAGACACAGACTGTGGGCCGTGGCAGGCGGGGCGGCAGCCCTGACCCTGCTCACGGCCACCGCCGCCCATGCCGAGGGCGAGGGCGACATCCGCGTCACCAAGACGGTCGTCAACCACGGCAAGAACGTCATCGTGGGCACGACGAAGGTCGTCGAGTACCCGATCGCCATCACCATCAAGGACGACTCGGGGGTGAAGGGGCTCACGCGGGTGAGCACCTTCAACAGCAGCAACGGCTACGGGTTCGGCGACTGGATCGACACCACGTGTCAGAGGACGAGCTCCACGACCTCGGTGTGCACGGCCACGATGAAGATCGACCCCGCGTGGATCGCCGGCAGCGACGACATCGACTCCAACAAGGTCGCCGGCACCTGGCAGGTCAACGCCACCGTCAAGGCCAACGACGGCGACTACTGGATCTCCGACCGCATCGCGGAGTTCAAGATGAAGCGCGCCTCGAAGCTGACGACGGACGCGACCCCGGAGCCGGTCGCCAAGGGCGCGACGCTCACCGTCGCCGGCAAGCTGTCCCGGTCGAACTGGGAGGACCTGAAGTACCACGGGTTCACGGGACAGGAGGTCAAGCTCCAGTTCCGGCCGGCCGGCGCGAACACCCACTACAGCACCGTCAGGACCGTGAAGACGGGCGACGCCGGCAAGCTCAGCACCAAGGTGACCGTCACCTCGGCCGGCAGCTGGCGCTGGTACTTCCCCGGCACGACGACGACCGCGAGGGTCGTGTCGGCCGGGGACGCGGTGGCGTTGAAGTAGCCGCGGGCTAGAAGTCCTCGTCCAGGTCGACCGTGCCCTCCACGGCGACCTGGTAAGCCGACGGACGCCGCTCGAAGAAGTTGGTGAGCTCCTGAACGCCCTGCAGCTCCATGAAGGAGAAGGGGTTCTCGGAGCCGTACACCGGGGCGAAGCCGAGGCGCGTCAGGCGCTGGTCGGCGACACACTCCAGGTACTGCCGCATGGAGTCGGTGTTCATGCCGGGGAGGCCGTCACCGCACAGGTCGCGCGCGAACTGCAGCTCGGCCTCGACGGCCTCCTTCAGCATGTCGGTGACCTGCTGCTGGAGCTGGTCGTCGAAGAGCTCCGGCTCCTCCTTGCGGACGGTGTCGACCACGTCGAACGCGAACGACATGTGCATCGTCTCGTCGCGGAACACCCAGTTGGTGCCGGTCGCCAGACCGTGCAGCAGGCCCCGGCTGCGGAACCAGTAGACGTACGCGAAGGCGCCGTAGAAGAACAGGCCCTCGATGCACGCGGCGAAGCAGATGAGGTTCAGCAGGAAGCGGCGGCGGTCGGCCTGGGACTCCAGCCGGTCGAGCTTCTCGACCGAGTCCATCCACTTGAAGCAGAACTGCGCCTTTTCGCGGATGGACGGGATGTTCTCCACCGCGGCGAAGGCGGCCGCCCTGTCCTCCGGGTCGGGGAGATAGGTGTCCAGCAGCGTCAGATAGAACTGGACGTGCACGGCCTCCTCGAAGAGCTGGCGCGACAGGTACAGGCGCGCCTCCGGGGAGTTGATGTGCTTGTACAGGGTCAGCACCAGGTTGTTCGCGACGATCGAGTCACCGGTCGCGAAGAAGGCGACCAGGCGGCCGATGAGGTGCTGCTCCTCCGGCGTCAGCTTCGCGAGGTCGGCGACGTCCGAGTGGAGGTCCACCTCCTCCACCGTCCAGGTGTTCTTGATGGCGTCCCGGTAGCGCTCGTAGAAGTCCGGGTAGCGCATGGGCCGCAGGGTCAGCTCGAAGCCCGGGTCGAGAAGGTTCGTGTTACGGGTGGACATTACTGGCAGGCCTCGCAGGACTCGGGGTTTTCCAGGGAGCAGGCGACGGCCTCTTCGGGGGCCGGCTGCTGTACGGGGATGGCGGCCTGGGCGGCGCGGGCGATGCGGGTCGCCGGGCGCGAGCGCAGGTAGTACGTCGTCTTCAGGCCCGACTTCCAGGCGTACGCGTACATCGAGGAGAGCTTGCCGATGGTCGGCGTCTCCAGGAAGAGGTTCAGGGACTGGGACTGGTCGAGGAACGGGGTGCGGGCGGCGGCCATGTCGATGAGGCCGCGCTGCGGGATCTCCCAGGCCGTGCGGTACAGGGCCCGTACGTCCGCCGGGATCCACGCGAAGTCCTGCACCGAACCGTTGGAATCGCGCAGCGCCTCACGGGTGCGGGCGTCCCAGACACCGAGTTCCTTGAGGTCCTTTACCAGGTAGGAGTTGACCTGGAGGAACTCGCCGGACAGCGTCTCGCGCTTGAACAGGTTGGAGACCTGTGGCTCGATGCACTCGTAGACACCGGCGATGGACGCGATGGTGGCGGTCGGGGCGATGGCGAGGAGGAGGCTGTTGCGCATGCCGGTCGTGGCGATACGGCTGCGCAGGGCCGCCCAGCGCTCCGGCCAGGTGAGCTCGGCGTCGTAGTGGTCGGGGTGCAGGACCCCACGGGCCGTACGCGTCTTCGCCCAGGCCGGAAGGGGTCCGCTGCGCTCGGCGAGATCGGCGGAGGCCTCGTACGCGGCGAGCATGATGCGCTCGGCGATACGGGTGGACAGCTGCTTCGCCTCGGCCGAGTCGAAGGGCAGGCGCAGCTTGAAGAAGACGTCCTGCAGGCCCATCGCGCCGAGGCCCACCGGGCGCCACTTGGCGTTGGAGCGGCCCGCCTGCTCGGTCGGGTAGAAGTTGATGTCGACGACACGGTCGAGGAACGTGACGGCGGTGCGGACGGTGGCGTCGAGGCGCTCCCAGTCGATGTCACCGGTCGCCGTGTCCACAAACGCGCCGAGGTTCACGGACCCCAGGTTGCAGACCGCCGTCTCCCCGTCGTCCGTGACCTCCAGGATCTCGGTGCACAGGTTCGAGGAGTGGACGACGTGCCCGGGCAGCGCCGTCTGGTTGGCGGTGCGGTTGGCGGCGTCCTTGAAGGTCATCCACCCGTTGCCGGTCTGCGCGAGGGTACGCATCATGCGGCCGTACAGGTCACGGGCGGGGATGGTCTTCTTCGCGAGCCCCGCCGCCTCCGCCTTCCGGTACGCCGCGTCGAACTCCTCGCCCCACAGGTCGACCAGCTCGGGCACGTCGGCGGGGGAGAACAGGCTCCACTGCTCGTCGGCGCCCACCCGTCGCATGAACTCGTCCGGGATCCAGTGCGCGAGGTTCAGGTTGTGCGTACGGCGGGCGTCCTCGCCGGTGTTGTCGCGCAGCTCCAGGAACTCCTCGATGTCGGAGTGCCAGGTCTCCAGGTAGACCGCGGCGGCACCCTTGCGCCGGCCGCCCTGGTTCACGGCGGCGACGGAGGCGTCGAGGGTCTTCAGGAACGGGACGATGCCGTTGGAGTGGCCGTTGGTGCCGCGGATCAGCGAACCCCGGCTGCGGATACGGGAGTACGACAGCCCGATGCCGCCGGCGTGCTTCGAGAGGCGGGCGACCTGGTGGTAGCGGTCGTAGATGGAGTCCAGCTCGTCCAGCGGGGAGTCGAGGAGGTAGCAGGACGACATCTGGGGGTGCCGGGTGCCGGAGTTGAAGAGGGTGGGGGAGGAGGGGAGGTAGTCGAGGCGGCTCATGAGCCCGTAGAGCGCGGCGACTTCGTCCACCGACCTGGTCGTGTCGTCCTCGGCCAGCCCGGCGGCGACGCGCAGCATGAAGTGCTGGGGCGTCTCGATGACCTTGCGGGTGAGGGGGTGCCGCAGGAGGTAGCGGCTGTGCAGGGTGCGCAGACCGAAGTAGCCGAAGCGGTCGTCGGCGGCCGGGTCGACGAGCGCGTCGAGGCGGGCGGCGTGGATCCGCGCGAACTCGGCGGTCCGGTCGGCGATGAGGCCCTCGCGGTGCCCGACCGCCACGGACTCCGTGAACGACGTGACACCCTGCGAGGCGGCCTCCGCGGCGATGCTGACGGTCAGCAGCCGCGCGGCCAGCCGCGAGTAGGCGGGGTCCTCGGAGATCAGGCCGGCCGCCGCCTCGGTGGCCAGCTCGCGCAGCTCCGTCTCGTCCGCCCGGGCGGACCGGCCGCGCAGCGCGGCGGCGGCGACCCGGCCGGGGTCGGCGTCGGGGAGGTCGGCGGTCAGCTCGGTCAGGATCCGCAGCAGCGCGGTTCCCGGAGCGTCCTCGTCGGTCGGGACGGCTGAGGCCGGGTCTGCTGGCGCGATGGTCACGTGGGGGCTCTCCCTCGCTCGGCACGGGGCCTCGCGCAGGAGGGCAGGGGGCAGCACACGAGCGCACGCGGCGTCGCGTCCACCGGCCCACTCCACGAAGCCCGGACGTCAGGGCACGCCGGCCGGACGGCCGGGTGCACTGTCGGCAGGTCCTCGGACTGACTCCTGTGCACGGCGTTTCTGGGAACAGACATGCACAAGTACACCGTTGCGGGACAGTTCCGGATTCGCACCGGATTCCCCTGCGGCGACAGCGAGCAAGAGCATACATCTTGTGCTCACCCGCCACGCCACCCCCAGATGTTGTGTCGGGGTGGTTTCAGAGCGTCAACTCATAGGTGAGCAGAGTGATGTCGGAGAGCTGCGGGATCGGATTCCAGTCCCGATCGGGTGTGCGGACGAAGCCCAGACGTTCGTAGATGCGGTGCGCGCCGTGCATGGTGCGCTGGGTCGACAGGACGATCCGTACGCAGCCCGCCGTGGCCCGTGCGCGGTCGATACAGGCCCGTACGAGGGCCTCGCCGGCGCCCTGGCCGCGGGCCTCCCGCGAGACCGCCAGCATGCGGATCTCCGCCTCGCCGGGACCCGCTATGTCGGCCAGGGGGCCGCCGGTCGGGACGAGGGTGACGCCGCCGACGACGCGGCCGTTCCGCACGGCGACCAGCACCTCGGCGGCGGCCGCACGCTTGGCCACGTCCCTGAGCTCGCCGAGGTACTCGTCGCTGTGACCGAAGTCGAGCAGACCGTCCTGGAGGTAGGCCTGCGCGGTGATCTCACCGAGGTCCTCGTACTCGGCGCTGTCCACCTGCCGTATCACGATGTCCATGACGTCGAGTCTGCCGGACGGGGACGGCTGTGGGCCTGGGGTTTTCGACCGGGTTGCGGGGCGTGCTGCGAGTGCTTCCATGGAGGTAGGTGTCGGCGCCCGCGGTCCCTTCCGTTTCGAGAGTCCTCCTCGGAAGGAGACGCATGATGACGAGGCTCGTCCGTCGCCCGCCCGGCAAGGAACGGCCGCGCAACGCGCCGATGGCGACACTGGCTCCGAGGCGGGCGGGCAGCTGGGCCGGGCGCGGGTTCGTGGGTTACTGGCACACGCTGACGATCCGTCTGGAGGCCCGCCGCGGCACCACCCGGCCCAAGAAGTGGCGCCGGGGGATCTCCTACACCAATGTCACCCGGGCCGTCTGGCTGGTGGCCACACTCGCGCTGCTCGCCTGGGTCGGGGAGGGCCTGTACATCCTGATCTCGCAGAACACGACAGGCTTCGAGCAGTGGCGGAAAGAGAACCAGGGGGGCTTCGAGACGGTCATGCGCTTCGTCGGCCCGGTGCTCACCGCGTCGATCGCCGCCGCGCTCTTCCTGTTCTGGTGGTACCGGTGGACCAAGCGGCGCTACCTCGCGAAGGCGCGGGTCGACCCCCACCGACTGGTCCCCACCGCCGGGCCGGACACCGCCGAGATCGTGGGCCGCGAGGAGATCGCCCAGGTCATCGCCGAACGGCTGCGGGAACGCGACACACGCCGGCCCTATCTGCTGGTCGGCGGCGTCGGCGTCGGCAAGACCGCGGTCCTGGTACGGCTCACCGAACTGCTGGCCCGGCAGAACGCCGTACCCGTGCCGATCCGGCTGCGTGACGCGAGCGACGGCACCGACCTGAACTTCGAACGCATGGCCAGACGGCGCTTCGCCGACGAGGCACCCCGCGGCATCCTCGCGCGCGGCAAGACCGAGCGGGTCTGGCAGCAGCTGCTCGCCGACGACAAGCCGGTCGTCATCGCCGACGGACTGGAAGAGGCGCTCCTCGACGACGACCACCAGCAGAACCGGGACAATATCATCCGGCGGGCCATCGAGCGTGCCCACGAGGAGAAGCTGCCCCTCGTCATCGCCTCCCGGCCGCACAGCCCCCTGGAGAGCACGTCCGCCGCGATCGTGGAGCTGGAGCCGCTCAGCGAGGAGGATGCCCTGCGCTTCGTCCAGGCGCACCTCCCCGAGACGGACGAGCGACGCGTGGACTGGATCGTGGAGACGGCGGAGGTGACCGAGTCACCCGTCTATCTGCAGATCGCCCGGGAACTGCACCGCCACGGAGCCCTGGAGCACGACCGGCCGGACAACGACCCCCAGCACATGAACACCCGCAGCCGGGACCGCGGCACGCTGCGGCTGTGGCTGCTGGAGACATGGGACGAGGCGCTGTGCCAGGGGCGGCTGCGCGAGGACATCGCGCTGACCCCGCAGCAGCGCCGCGACACCCTCGAAGCGGTCTCCGCCCTGGCGTGCGTCGGACTGCTCCAGGACAAGCTGGAGGTCGGCTTCGGGGAGCTGCTGGACTCGGACGTCCACCCCGGCCCGGTTCGGCGCGCACAGGCCCTGGCCGAGCACCTGTGGACCAGCCGGCGCGGCTTCGACCGGTACGGCAGACGCGGGAACGTCTTCTCCGAGTGGCACCGGCAGCAGATCTGGGACGTGCTGTGCGAGCGGCTCGGCGAGGAGGAGAGGAGGCGGCTGCGCGAGGGGAACATGGACCAGTGCCGTGCCGTCCTCGCCCGCTTCGCGAGCAACGCGGACAAGCTCGCCCTGGTGGAGGCGTTCGAGCGCAAGGTCCGTTTCCCGCACAGCATCATCCAGGCCTACTTCGGCTACCGCGTACTGAACGAGCTGGGCGAGCGGGGCGCCGGAGAGCTCGTCGAGCAGGCGCTGCAGCCGCCCGGACCCAGTCGCGAACTGCTCATCGCCCTGGTGCTGTTGTCCCGCCGCCGGGCGGCGAAGCTCAGGGCCCGAGGGGGCGGTGTCCGTGTCGAGGTGAAGAAGGAGATCGAGGAGCTGGTCCGCCAGTCACCCGTGGGGGGACACACCCTGGCCCACCGTCTCCGCCGGGCCGCGGACCGCCGCACGGACGACCCGAAGGCACTGGATCTGTACGCGGCCGCCGTGGAGATCGAGAGCGCGGAGGACGATCCGAGACTGCTCAGCGGCATCGTGGGCAGGGTGCGCGAGGGCTGGGCCGGGTTCAAGGGGGACCAGCGCACCCTCGACGACGCGAAACTGAGGCTGCTCAGGCAACTCGGAGCCGCCCTGCGGACCGTCTCCGACCGGATGGACACCACCCCGCTCTACGAGCAGCTCTTCGAGATCGGCGTGCAGGAACCCTCCTACTCCATACGCCTGGCCGCGGCCCAGGAGTTCGGCACGGGCGGCAACCCGGCGTTCGCCCTCATCCGTGCCCGGGTCGGGCTGAACAGCGACCCCGTGAACGAGTACAACGACAGGCTCGGCGAGCTGAAGACCTGGAAGCGGCAGGAGTACGAGCAATGGGCCGAGCGCATGGGCGTGGCAAGGGCCGCCGCTCCCTCACGGTCCAGGTCCGAGCGCATCGCCCGGCTGCAGCGGGTCCGGCGGGAACTCAACCGGGACTACCGGCAGAAACGGGTCGATCTGTTCCGGGAGTTCGTGATGCGCGCCTGGCTGGTCCCCATGCTGCTGGGTTCGGTCGACGAGGCCCATCGAGAGGAGGCCCGCGAACGCCTCACCAAGTGGCTGCGCCACCTCGACCCGAAAGCCACCGGCGGTGTCCCCGACCTGCCGCTCGCGCTGGAAGCCGCACTGGCCCAGGGCTTCAAGTACGCGGCCAACCGGCGCAAACGGCATCCGCACGCCTACCCGGGCGGCCGCGCCGACCTGATCCGCCAGGCTGAGACGGTGCTGCAGCAGTCCCGGTGCTGGTATTCGCAGATCATCCTGCTTCAGGCGCTGTGCCTGTGGGAGCTCCCGGACAGTGTGAGCAGCCATGAGCGGGGTGCGGAACCGGCGGCGGGCAAGGACGGCGACCACAACGGCGGGAGCGAGCCCGGCCTGGCGGTGGGCGGGGCGACCGCCGTACAGACCGTGGAGCGCTGGCTTTCGATGGCCGGTACGGCGAACAGAGCGCACGGCCATCCCGCTGCGAACGGCGACTCGCCCCGACGCCTGTTGCATCCGTTCGTCGCCGAGGCGGGCGACCTGGTGGCGCTCGCGCTGGAGACCGGGCAGCCCGAGCGCTTCCTGTGGATCGACGAGAAGGGCGCCGCCGACAACATCGGCGCGCGCACCGGCAACCCGGAGGGGTACCGCAAGCACAGCCTGTGGATTCCGCCCTCGGTCGGCTGGAGCACTCTGGACGCGCGCGCCCAGCGGCTCGTCGCCGACATGCTGGTGATGCTGAACCTCATCGACCGGGACGGGCACCCGGACGAGGTCGAGGAGCGGATGGCCCGCGTGGAGCAGCCCGGGATGCCGCTCCCGCCGTGCATCCGCAGCGACCGCAGGCCGCTGCGGCCGGACCTGCGGGCCGGCACCGCGGACCCGCCCGCGCCGGGCACCACGTGTCTGCCCGACTGCACGTTCCAGCTCTGCCCGTATCCGCCCCGGGGCTGTGTGCCGCGGGGGGAGATCCGGGAGCCGTTCTGCCGGCAGCAGCAGGCGCTGCTGCCGGGGCGCATGCGGCGCTGGCTGCCCAGGGGAGTGCGGAGGAAGACGCCGCACTGGGTGAGTATGCGCGTCCGCGAACTGGACGACTTCTGGGCCGCGATGGCCAGACGGACCAGGAACTAGGGCCGTCCCGGTGTTTGGTGGGTTCGAGAAAACGGGCCGCCGGATGTCTCCGGCGGCCCGTCGGTGTCAGGCACTCAGTGGGACGATCCCGCCGTCGCCGGCGGCAGTTCCACCTGCACGCCCGGGTCTCCCGCGTCCGCCGTGTAGTCCTCCGGCTTCGTCTCGTCGACGCCGTCGGGGGCCTTCACCGCCTTCAGGACGAAGGTCAGGACCACGGCCACCGCCACGTTCAGCACGAACGCGGTCAGGCCGATGTAGCCGATCTCGCCGATGCCCGGGATCTCCTTCGCCGAGCCGCCGAAGTGCTCCTGCGTCGGGGAGGCGACGCCGTACGCGGCGATCGTGCCGTAGAGCATGCCGACCGCCCAGCCGGCCAGCAGGGCCCAGCGGTGGAACCAGCGGGTGAACAGGCCGCCGACCAGGGCCGGGAAGGTCTGCAGGATCCAGATGCCGCCGAGCAGCTGGAAGTTGATGGCGACCGTCTTGTCCATCGTCAGGACGAAGATCAGGGCGCCCACCTTCACCAGCAGGGACACCAGCTTGGAGATCTTCGTCTCCTGCTGCGGCGTCGCGTCCGGCTTGATGAAGTCCTTGTAGATGTTGCGAGTGAAGAGGTTCGCCGCCGCGATGGACATGATCGCCGCGGGAACGAGCGCGCCGATGCCGATCGCCGCGAAGGCCACGCCCGCGAACCAGCTGGGGAACATGTCCTCGAAGAGCTGCGGGATCGCCAACTGCGGGTTGGTGACCTCGACTCCGGCTGCGATCGCCATGAAGCCCAGCAGGGCGAGCAGACCCAGCATCAGCGAGTACAGCGGCAGGATCGTGGTGTTGCGGCGGATCACCTCACGGCTCCTGGAGGAGAGCGTCGCGGTGATCGAGTGCGGGTACATGAACAGCGCGAGCGCGGAGCCCAGCGCCAGCGTGGCATACGTCCACTGGCCCGCCTCCGGCGGGACCAGGCCGCCCGCACCGGCCTTCGTGTACTTCTCGCTCGCCGCGGTGAAGATCTCGTCGAACCCGCCCAGCTTGATCGGGATGTAGATGATCGCCACCGCGATGACGACGTAGATCAGCGTGTCCTTGACGAAGGCGATCAGAGCGGGGGCGCGCAGACCCGAGGAGTAGGTGTACGCCGCCAGCACACCGAAGGCGATGAGGAGCGGCAGGTCCTTCACGAACCAGTTGGTGTTCTCGCCGCCGCCGACGCCCATCACGTCCAGCACCGCCTGGATACCGACCAGCTGGAGCGCGATGTACGGCATGGTCGCCAGGAGGCCGGTGACGGCCACGGCCAGCGACAGGCCCTTCGAGCCGAAGCGGCCGCGCACGAAGTCCGAGGTGGTGACGTACCCGTGCTTGTGGGACACCGACCACAGACGCGGCAGGAACGTGAAGATCAGGGGATAGACCAGGATGGTGTACGGCACGGCGAAGAAGCCGGCCGCGCCCGCCGCGTAGATCGCCGCCGGGACGGCCACGAAGGTGTACGCCGTGTACAGGTCGCCGCCGAGCAGGAACCAGGTGATCCAGGTGCCGAACGACCGGCCGCCCAGGCCCCATTCGTCGAGGCTGTGCTCGTTCTCGGCCTTGCGCCAGCGCGCGGCCAGGAAGCCCATGACCGTGACGGCCAGGAAGAAGACGACGAAGACGCCGAGCGCCACGCCGTTCACGTCGTTCTTCATTCCGACGCACCGCCCTTCTGCGAGGCACGGGCGCGCTGGTCACGCTGCCACAGCTTGTACGCGATCATCGTCAGCAGTGTGGAGAGCAGGACCCACAGCATCTGGTACCAGTAGAAGAACGGGATCCCGGCGAACTCCGGATCCGTCTTGGCGTACGAACCGACCCACAGCATCGCCACGAAGGGCGCGACGAGGCAGAGCGCGATGACGACCCGGGCGGGTGTCACCACCCCTCTGTTCACCTCTGGGGCATCTGACATCTGACGGCTCCGTCCCCTCACTGATCACCTGTAGAAACGCGCAGGCAATGTAGGTGACGGTGCATCGACAGCGGAAGACCCCGTCCGCATATCGGATGTGGAGGGTTGGTGTGTACGACAGAGAGGACAGGGGTGCTCAGCAGCAGCGGAACCCCTGGCGCGGGTCCGCCTCCTGACGGTCGGTGCGCATCCGCTCGAAGTCGCGCCGGGAGGGCACCCGCGCGTCCGGGTGCTCCCGCCGTACATGCGCGACATAGCGGTCGTAAGCCGACTCGTCGGTCAGCTCGCGCACGTACCAGCGCACGCCGCTAAGCACCCGTCGAAGCGACCGCACGGCGCTCCTCCTCCTTCTCCGCCTTCGTCGGGAACAGCCCGGCCGGAGCGGTGATCTTCGACTCGACGTACGGCGCCTCGCTCAGCGTGGACAGTGCCGGGCGGCGCACGTGCCTGACGCACACGCGCAGAGCGTCGGCGATCACGACGACGATCAGGAGCGCGAGGACCGCCGAGAGGACGCCGTCCACCGTGGAGTTGGTGACCACGGTGTGCATGTCGTCCATGGTCTTGGCGGGCGGCAGCACCTCGCCGCGGTCGATGGCGTCCTGGAACACCTGACGCTGCTTGAAGAAGCCGACCTTCGGGTCGCTGGAGAACACCTTCTGCCAGCTGGCGGTGAGCGTCACCGTGGCGTCCCAGGCGAGCGGAATCCCGGTGATCCAGGCCCACTTGAGGCGGCCGGACTTCACCAGCAGGGTCGTACAGACGGCGAGGGCGACCGCGGCCAGCAACTGGTTGGAGATGCCGAAGATCGGGAACAGCTGGTTGATGCCGCCGAGGGGCTCATGGACGCCGACCCACAGGAAGTACCCCCACAGGCCGCACACGAGCGCGCTGGTGACGACCAGGCCGGGCTTCCAGCTGACGTTCCTGAACGGCCGGTGGACGTTGCCCAGCATGTCCTGGAGCATGAAACGGCCCACGCGCGTGCCCGCGTCCAGCGCGGTCAGGATGAACAGCGCCTCGAACATGATCGCGAAGTGGTACCAGAAGGCGCGCAGACCGCCGCCGGTGACCTGGGAGAAGATCTCCGAGACCCCGATGGCGAGGGTGGGCGCGCCGCCGGTACGTGAGAGCAGGGTCGCCTCCTCGACGTTCTCCGCCGCCCGGGCGAGCGCCTCGGGGGAGATCTGGTACCCCCAGCTCCCCACGGCCTGGGAGGCGTGCTGCACGGTGTCGCCGATGACCCCGGCGGGCGCGTTCATCGCGAAGTACAGACCCGGGTCGATGATGCTCGCCGCGACCAGGGCCATCACGGCGACCGACGACTCCATCAGCATGGAGCCGTAGCCGATCATCCGGACCTGCGTCTCCTTCTGGATCATCTTCGGCGTCGTACCGGACGAGATCAGCGAGTGGAAACCGGACAGGGCGCCGCAGGCGATGGTGATGAAGACGAAGGGGAACAGGGACCCCGCGAAGACCGGGCCGTTGCCGCGCGAGGCGAAGTCCGTGACCGCGTCCATCTTCAGCGTCGGCAGGGCGATGACGACACCGAGGGCGAGCAGCACGATCGTGCCGATCTTCATGAAGGTCGACAGGTAGTCGCGCGGCGCCAGCAGCGTCCACACCGGCAGGATCGAGGCGACGAAGCCGTACGCCACCAGCCAGACGACCAGCGTCGAGGGCGCGAGGGTGAAGGTGCCGGCCCATGACGACTCGGCGACCCAGCGGCCCGCGACCAGGGCGGACAGCAGCAGTGCGACGCCGATGACGGAGACCTCGGTGACCCGGCCGGGGCGCAGCACCCGCAGGTAGAAGCCCATCAACAGGGCGATCGGGATCGTCATCGCGATGGAGAAGGTGCCCCACGGGGACTGCGCGAGGGCGTTGACGACGACCAAGGCCAGCACGCCGAGCAGGATGATCATGATGGCGAAGGCGGCGACCAGGGCGGCCGCGCCGCCGAACGGGCCGATCTCCTCGCGTGCCATCTGCCCCAGCGACCGTCCGTCCCGGCGGGTGGAGAGGAACAGCACCACCATGTCCTGGACCGCGCCCGCGAAGACGACGCCCGCGATGATCCAGATCGTGCCCGGCAGATAGCCCATCTGTGCGGCCAGCACCGGGCCGACGAGCGGGCCGGCGCCGGCGATCGCCGCGAAGTGGTGGCCGAGCAGGACGCGGCGGTCGGTGGGGTGGAAGTCGATGCCGTTGTTGAGGCGTTCGGCCGGGGTGGCCCTGGTCCTGTCGACTTTCAGGACCTTGTACGCGATGAACTTGGCGTAGAAGCGGTAGGCGATCGCGTACGAGCCGAGGGCGGCAGCGATCATCCATGCTGCCGAGACGTCCTCGCCCCGCGAGAGCGCCAGTACGGTCCATCCGGCGGCACCGACGAGCGCGACCAGGGTCCAGACGGTGATGGTGCGGGCGTTCGCGGTACGCATCGGGGAGTCCTCCCGTCCGTGCGGCGACGGGAGGACCGTAGAACAGGAAAGGGGGATGCGCTACACCGCGTGCACTACCGCAAGTGGCCTATTCCACAGGCCGCTTCAGCCGCGCCACGAACTTGTAGCGGTCCCCGCGGTACACGGACCGCACCCACTCCACCGGCTGCCCCTCCCGGTCCAGCGAGTGCCGGGACAGCATCAGCATCGGCAGGCCCACGTCCGTGCCGAGCAGGCCGGCCTCGCGCGGGGTGGCCAGGGAGGTCTCGATGGTCTCCTCGGCCTCGGCGAGATGGACGTCGTAGACCTCGGCGAGGGCGGTGTAGAGGGAGGTGTACTTGACCAGGGACCGGCGCAGGGCGGGGAAGCGCTTGGCGGACAGATGGGTCGTCTCGATGGCCATCGGCTCGCCGTTCGCCATGCGCAGCCGCTCGATGCGCAGCACCCGGCCGCCCGCCGTGATGTCGAGCAGCTCGGCGAGGCGGTCGTCGGCGGTGATGTAGCCGATGTCCAGCAGCTGTGAGGTCGGTTCCAGGCCCTGGGCGCGCATGTCCTCGGTGTACGAGGTGAGTTGCAGAGCCTGCGAGACCTTCGGCTTGGCGACGAACGTGCCCTTGCCCTGGATGCGCTCCAGGCGCCCCTCGACGACCAGCTCCTGCAGGGCCTGGCGCACGGTTGTGCGCGAGGTGTCGAACTCCGCCGCCAGGGTCCGCTCGGGCGGGACCGGGGTGCCCGGCGCCTGTGTCTCGGTCATGTCGAGCAGGTGCTTCTTCAGGCGGTAGTACTTGGGCACGCGCGCGGTACGGACGGTGGCACCGTTCTCGTTCTCCGCACTGCTGACGTCGGTGCTCATGCTCTGCCTTCCCGGCTCCGGATGCGGGTCACATCGTGATCCCTTCTGTATACCGTCGCCACCTCTTTTGGTCTAGTCCATAGAGCCAAGTGGTCTAGCGGACGAGAGTACTCCGGCGCCGCTCTTTTCGCTGGCTTCTTACTTAAAGGTTCCTTCATATGTAGGTCGCATAACGGCTGGTCAGAGGCGTTTCCGACACCCTTGACAGCGCTTTTGGTCTGGTCCAAGCTCCCGGTACTGGTCTACACCATTGGTCCAGGTCCCGGCCCATGGGCGGGAGGTGTGGGCATCCCTGAGGAGGGTGGCGTGAAGCGCAAGCTGATAACCGCGATCGGTGTCGCGGGCATGATGATCTCCCTGGCGGCGTGCGGGGGCGACAACGGTGACGGCGGCGACAAGGCGGGCGCCGACGGCTACGCGGGCGAGACGCTCACGGTGTGGGTGATGGACGGCTCCTCCCCGGACCAGTGGCAGAAGGACGTCCAGGCGGCCTTCGAGAAGAAGACCAAGGCCAAGGTCAAGTTCGAGGTCCAGCAGTGGAACGGCATCCAGCAGAAGCTGACCACCGCCCTGTCGGAGGAGAACCCGCCGGACGTCTTCGAGATCGGCAACACCCAGACCCCGGCCTACGCCAAGACCGGCGGCCTCGCCGACCTCGCCGACGTCAAGACCGCGATCGGCGCCGACTGGACCGAGTCCCTGAACAAGTCCGCGGTCTACGACAGCAAGCAGTACGCGGTGCCGTGGTACTTCGCCAACCGCGTCGTCCTCTACAACAAGAAGATCTGGGCCGAGGCGGGCATCAAGGACACCCCCAAGACCCGCGACGAGTTCTACGCCGACCTCAAGCAGATCGGCGAGAAGACCGACGCCGAGCCGATCTACCTGCCCGGCCAGAACTGGTACCACTTCGTCGGCCTGACCATCGGTGAGGGCGCCGAGCTGGTGAAGAAGGACGGCGACAAGTACGTCTCCAACCTCGACGACCCGAAGGTCGCCGCCGCCATGGAGACGTACAAGAAGTTCCAGGCGCTGTCCAAGGCGCCCAAGGACAAGGACGAGGCCACTCCGCAGCAGGGCGAGGTCTTCGGCAAGGGCAACGTCGGCGCCTTCATCGGCATGGGCTGGGAGGCCGGCATCGCCATCAAGGCCAACCCGAAGATCGAGAAGGAGATCGGCTACTTCACCATCCCGGGTGCCACGGCCGACAAGCCCGAGGGCGTCTTCCTCGGCGGCTCCAACCTCGCGGTCGCCGCGGGCAGCAAGAAGCAGGAGCTGGCCAAGGAGTTCCTGAAGATCGCCCTGTCCGACAAGTACGAGGGCGAGCTCGCCAAGATCAACGGCGTCATCCCGAACAAGGATGCGCTGCAGGCCAACCTCAAGGGCAACGCCGTCGCCGAGGCCGCCGCACCGGCCGTCGCGGGCGGTGGCACCACGCCGCTGATCCCGGAGTGGGCGGCCGTGGAGAACGCGCCCAACCCGGTCAAGACGTACATGACGGCCGTGCTGAACGGTAAGTCGCCGGCCGAGGCCGCCAAGCAGGTCGAGGGCGAGTTCAACAAGCGTCTGGCGCAGCAGCAGTAGGACCAGCGGCAGCAACGGCGCCGGTGTGCGCGCCGGGGCGGGGGATGCGCACGACGCCCCCCGCCCCGGCGACCGTACGCGGGTCCACGTACGTAGGTCGAGAAGAGAGATCGCGAGCATGACCGTGCAGACCGAACGGCCGCCCTCCGGCCCGGTGGACGTAGCCAAAAGGGATCGGAGCGGGGCCGCCGGACCGGGGCCCCGGGCCGCGTCACGCCTCGGCGCGCTCACCCCGTACCTCCTGCTGCTGCCGGCCTGCGCGGCCACCGTGCTGCTGCTCGGCTGGCCGCTGCTGAAGGACGTCCTGCTGTCGTTCCAGAACCTCAACATGGCGCAGCTGATCCAGCACGTCACCGAGTGGAACGGCATCGACAACTACCAGGAGGTCCTCACCGGCGAGGACTTCTGGCGCGTCACCCTGCGCTCGATCCTGTTCACGACGGTCAACGTCGTCCTGATCATGATCCTGGGCGCCCTGGTCGGCCTGCTGCTGGCCCGCCTCGGGCAGCGGATGCGGGTCACGCTGATGATCGGGCTCGTGCTGGCCTGGGCGATGCCCGTGGTCGCCGCGACCACCGTCTACCAGTGGCTGTTCGCGCAGCGCTTCGGTGTCGTCAACTGGGTACTGGACAAGCTCGGTTGGCACTCCATGGCCGACTACAGCTGGACCAGCAGCCAGATGTCGACCTTCTTCGTGGTCACGGTGCTGATCGTCTGGCAGTCGATCCCGTTCGTCGCGATCAACCTGTACGCGGCCACGACCACCATCCCGGGCGAGCTCTACGAGGCCGCGGCACTGGACGGCGCGGGGGCGTGGAAGAGCTTCACCACGGTCACGCTCCCCTTCCTGCGCCCTTTCCTCTACGCCACGACCTTCCTGGAGATCATCTGGGTCTTCAAGGCGTTCGTGCAGGTCTTCACCATCAACGGCGGCGGCCCCGACCGGCTCACCGAGATCCTGCCCGTCTACGCCTACATCGAGGGCGTCGGCAACCAGCACTACGGCATGGGTGCCGCGATCGCCGTCCTGACGATTCTGATCCTGCTCGGCCTGACGGCCTACTACCTGAGGATCGTGCTCAAGCAAGAGGAAGAGGAGGTCTAAGCGGTGAAGCGCTCCGCCTTCGGCCGTCTGTGGCCCAACGTCACGGCCGTCGCCCTGTTCATCGGCTTCGTCTTCCCCGTGTACTGGATGTTCGCCACGGCCTTCAAACCGACCGGCGACATCATCTCGGAGGACCCGGTCTGGTTCCCGACCGACATCACCTTCGAGCACTTCAAGAAGGCGACCGGCGTCGACCACTTCTGGACGTACGTCACCAACTCACTGATCGTCACGCTGTGCGCGGTCGCTCTGGCCCTGGTCATCGCGCTCGCGGGCTCCTTCGCCCTGGCCCGGATGCGGTTCAGGGGGCGGCGCGGCTTCGTCGTCGGCTTCATGCTGGCCCAGATGGCGCCCTGGGAGGTGATGATCATCGCGATGTACATGATCGTGCGGGACGCGTCGATGCTGAACAGCCTCGTGCCGCTGACGGTCTTCTACATGATGATGATCCTGCCCTTCACCATCCTGACCCTGCGCGGCTTCGTCGCCGCCGTGCCCCGGGAACTGGAAGAGGCCGCGATGGTCGACGGCTGCACCCGCGCCCAGGCCTTCCGCAAGGTCATCCTGCCGCTGCTGGCACCGGGCCTGATGTCCACCTCCCTGTTCGGATTCATCACCGCATGGAATGAATTCCCCCTGGTCCTGGTGCTGAACAAGGAGGCGGAGGCACAGACCCTGCCACTGTGGCTGTCCAGCTTCCAGACCGCCTTCGGCAACGACTGGGGCGCGACGATGGCGGCGTCCTCGCTCTTCGCCGTCCCGATCCTCATCCTCTTCGTCTTCCTGCAGCGCAGGGCTGTCAACGGCCTGACGGCCGGCGCCGTGAAGGGATAACGCCACCCGATGACGACAATCGCCAGCGGCACCGACACTCTGACGCGCGATGCCCTGACCGTCCTCCAGCCCGGCTTCACCGGCACCACCGCCCCCGACTGGCTGCTGCGCCGCCTGGGCGAAGGCCTCGCCTCCGTCGGCCTGTTCGGCCGCAACATCGCCTCACCGGAACAACTGGCCGCGCTGACGGCCCAGTTGCGGGCCGAGCGGGACGACGTGCTGGTCGCGATCGACGAGGAGGGGGGTGATGTGACGAGGCTGGAGGTGAGGACCGGCTCCAGCTTCCCCGGCAACCACGCCCTGGGCGCGGTGGACGACGTGGAGCTGACGCGGGAGGTGGCGTTCGAGCTCGGCCGCCGTCTCGCGGCCTGCGGGGTGAACCTCAACTGGGCCCCGTCGGCGGACGTGAACTCCAACCCCGCGAACCCGGTGATCGGCGTACGCTCCTTCGGCCCCGACACCGCCCTGGTCGCCCGCCACACCGCGGCCTACGTCACCGGTCTGCAGTCGGCGGGCGTGGCGGCCTGCACGAAGCACTTCCCGGGCCACGGCGACACGGCGGTCGACTCCCACCACGCGCTCCCCCGCATCGACGCGGCCCTGGACGTGCTGTCGGACCGTGAACTCTCCCCGTTCCGCGCCGCGATCGCCGCCGGCACGCGGGCGATGATGAGCGCGCACATCGTGGTCCCGGCCCTGGACCCCGACCACCCGGCGACCCTGTCCCGCCCGGTCCTGACGGAGCTCCTCCGCGGTGACCTCGGCTACTCCGGACTGATCGTCACCGACGGCATGGAAATGCAGGCCATCGCGGCGACGTACGGCATCGAACGCGGCAGCGTCCTCGCCATCGCGGCCGGCGCGGACGCGATCTGCGTCGGCGGCGGCCTGGCGGACGACGAAACGGTACGCCGCCTGCGGGACGCTCTGATCGCCGCCGTCCGCTCCGGCGAACTCCCCGAGGAGCGCCTGGCGGAGGCAGCGGAACGCGTCCGCGAACTGGCCCGCTGGACGGCGACCGCGGCCCCGGCGACCGAGGGCGAGGGGCGCACGGACGTGGGCCTCGTGGCCGCCCGCCGCGCGCTGAGGACGACCGGCGCCGCGGACTTCACCCCCCTCACCGAGGCGCCCTACGTCGCCGCCTTCACCCCGGTCGCGAACATCGCCGTGGGCGACGAGACGCCCTGGGGCGTGGCCGCGGAACTGACCCGACTCCTCCCCGGCACCGAGACGGGCAGCTTCGCGGGGCAGGACGCGGGTTCCGAAGCGCTGGGCGCGGCGGGGGACCGGCGGGTCGTGGCGGTGGTCCGCGACGAACACCGGCACCCCTGGATGGCGACGGCCCTCGACACCCTGCTGGCGGCCCGCCCCGACACCGTCGTGGTCGAGATGGGCGTCCCCCAGGCACCTCCCCGAGGCGCCCTCCACATCGCCACGCATGGCGCGGCACGCGTGTGCGGCCGGGCGGCGGCGGAGGTCATCGCGGGGGAGTAGCCGTCAGGACGAGAAAGGCGCCGGTCTCTTTTCAGAGGACCGGCGCCTTCAGCGTCCCTAGGGGCGCGGGGAACTGCGCGACCAGCCACCTACGGCCCGCAGCCCGCAACAATTCGAACCAGGCAGACGAAACCCGCTTCTCAAATCCCCTGCCAATCCGGCTTGTTGGCATACGTATGCCGGAAATAGTCGGCAAGCTTCAGCTTCGACGCCGCCCCCTCGTCCACCACAACCGTCGCATGCGGATGCAACTGCAACGCCGAGGCCGGACACACCGCAGCCACCGGCCCCTCCACAGTCGCCGCGACCGCATCCGCCTTGCCCTCACCCGTGGCCAGCAACACCAGATGCCGCGCCTCGAGAATCGTGCCGATCCCCTGCGTGATCACGTGGTGCGGCACCTGCTCGATGTCCCCGTCGAAGAAGCGCGCATTGTCGACCCGCGTCTGCTCCGTCAGCGTCTTGATCCGCGTCCGCGACGCCAGCGACGAACACGGCTCATTGAACCCGATGTGCCCGTCCGTCCCGATCCCGAGCAACTGCAGATCGACGCCCCCGGCCGCGGCCAGCGCCGCGTCATACGCCTCGCACGCGCCCTGCACGTCCTCGGCCGCCCCGTCGGGCCCCATGAACGCGTCCATCCCGATCCCGAGCGGCTCCAGCACCTCGCGCCGCAGCACCGACCGGTACGACTCCGGATGCTCGGCGGGCAGCCCCACGTACTCGTCGAGCTGCGCGATCCGCGCGCGCGAGGTGTCCGCGGCACCGGAACGCACCTTCGCCGCGAGCGCCGCGTAGATGGGCAGCGGCGTCGACCCGGTGGCCACACCGAGCAGGGCGTCGGGCTTGCGCCCGAGCAGCTGGGCCATGGCCTCGGCTATCAGCTCGCCACCCGCCTTGGCGTCCGGAACGATGACAACTTCCACGCTGGGCCTGCCGATCTGAAGAGGGACTCGATGGGCACCCTGAAGGGGGCATGTGGTTTAGACCAATCTAGCACCTCGGGCGCACACTGAGCAGGGCTCCGAGCCCATGTGAACGCAAGCCCCGCAGACATGTCGGCAGACCGTCGGACAGGCGCCACTCCCCATGGGGAAGTGGAATGAAGACTGTCCGCAGCGACGGGCGCCCCGCCCGCCACGCCGAGCGCAATCGCAGGAAGGGCCCCATGACCGCCACGACCCCGTACCCTCCCGACCCGCACGCCCCCCACATCGACGTCGCCGGCCGCATCATGGCCCGTGAGTTGGCCGAGCAGCCCGCCGTGCTGCGCCGGATCCTGTCCGAGGCCGCCCCTGCCATCCGCACGGTCGCCCAGGAGATCGCCGCCCGCAACCCGCGCTTCGTCCTGCTCACTGCCCGCGGCACCTCCGACAACGCAGCCCTCTACGCCAAGTACCTCCTGGAGATCCGCCTCGGCCTGCCCTGCGGCCTGTCGTCGATGTCGACCACCACCGCTTATGGCGCCCGCCCCGATCTCACCGACGTCCTCGTCATCACCGTCAGCCAGTCCGGCGGCTCCCCGGACCTGGTCGCCTCGACCCGGGCCGCCCGCGAGGCCGGCGCGATCACGCTCGCGGTGACCAACAACCCCGACTCACCGCTGGCCGGCGTCTCCGAGTACCACCTCGACATCATGGCCGGGCCGGAGCGGGCCCTCCCCGCGACCAAGACCTATACGGCCTCCCTTCTCGCCCTCTACCTCTTCGTCGAAGGTCTGCGCGGCGGCGACGGCGCCCCCGCCAAGGTGCTCCCGGACCTGGCCGCGCGCCTGCTCGCCCGGCAGGACGAGGTCCGCACCCTCGCCGCCCGTTACCGCTTCGCCGAGCGCATGGTGATCACCTCCCGGGGCTACGGCTACCCCACGGCCAAGGAAGCCGCGCTGAAGCTGATGGAGACCAGCTACATCCCGGCGCTCGCCTACTCCGGCGCCGATCTCCTGCACGGCCCGCTCGCCATGGTCGACAACGTCTCCCCGGTCATCGCGGTCGTCACCGACGGCAAGGGCGGCGAGGCCCTTCGGCCCGTCCTCGACCGACTCCGCGGCCGCGGTGCCGACCTGGTCGTCATCGGCCCCCGCCACCAGGTGGAGCAGGCGTCGGCCGGCTTCGTCCTGCCCACCGAGGACGTGGCCGAGGAGGTCCAGCCGATCCTGGAGATCCTGCCGCTCCAGCTCCTGGCCTACGAGGTCACCATCGCGCGGGGCCAGGACCCCGATGCTCCGCGCGCGTTGGCGAAGGTGACGGAGACGCGCTGAGGAGCAGGGCCACGTCCGCGGACAGCCGCTGGTGAAGGCTCAGCTCCTAGTGCAGGCTCAGCAGTGAGCCTCCCGTGGCATCGATGTGCTGGCCGGTGACCCAGCGGGAGTCGGGCGACGCCAGGAACGCCACCACGTCGGCCACCTCGGAGGCCGTACCGACCCGCTTGAAGACCGAGACGGACTCCGCGTGCGCGCGTATCCCGGGGTCGGCCAGTGCCGCGCTCGTCAGATCGGTGTCGATGAACCCGGGCCCGACCGAGTTGGCGGTGATCCCGCGCGGCGCCAGCTCGGCGGCGAGCGAGCGGGTCAGCGTGGTGACCGCGCCCTTGGCCATGTGCGTGGCGGCAATCGCGGCGATGGCAGCGTCCGTGGCAGCCGTGACGTTGATGATCCGGCCGTGGTCGCGCAGTCGCCGCAGGCCGTGCTTGACGATGAAGAACGGCGCCCGGGCGTTGACCGCGTGCGTCCGGTCGTAGAGCTCCTCGTCCGTGTCCTCGACGGTCGCGAAGATCGCCATGCCCGCGTTGTTGACCAGGATGTCCAGTCCCTCGGCATGCCGATCGAAAGCCTCCCAAAGGGCCTCCGCGTCACCCGGCACCCCCAGCTCGGTACGGATCGCGAAGGCGCTGCCGCCCGCTGCCTCGATCGCGGTCACGGTCTCCTTGGCCGCCGCCTCATTCCTGCCGTAGTGCACGGCGACCCGCGCCCCGTCGCGAGCCAGCCGCTGGGCCACGGCCCGTCCGATTCCCCTGCTCGCTCCCGTGACCAGTGCCGTCCTGCCAGTGAGCACGCTCATGCCCACGCCCCCTTCGTAATTTCCTAGTGGTCGCTACAGAAAGACCGTACAGCAGGGCGCCGACAATTCTCTAGCAGCCGCTATAAAATCCATCCCATGGTGAGCAGTGACGAGACGAAGGCGAAGATCAAGCGCACGCCCAAGCCCCGCGGCCGCCCTCGTTCCTTCGACCGCGAGTCCGCTCTGGAGAAGGCGATCCTCGCCTTCTGGGAGCACGGCTACGAGGCGACGTCGGTCTCCGACCTCACCCAGGTCATGGACATCGGCGCCCCCAGTCTCTACGCCGCCTTCGGCGACAAGCGCTCCCTCTTCGAAGAGGCCGTCCGCGTCTACACCGCCCGGTACGCGTCCTTCGCCGACCGGGCCCTCGCCGAGGAGTCCACCTCCCGCGCCGCGGTCGAACGGACCCTGCGGGAGGCCGCCGCCATGTATACGGACCCCGATCATCCGCACGGCTGCCTCATCGCCCACGCGGCCATCAACTGCACGACCCCGGAGGTCGCCGAGTCCCTGCGTGACCGGCGCAACGCCACCATCAGCGCCTTCGAGAGCCGTATCCAATCGGATGTCGCAACTGGTGATCTCCCGCCGGGCACCGACGCCGCCACCCTCGCCCGGCACGCCGGCGCGGTCATCCACGGCATGTCACAACAGGCGCGCGACGGGGCGAGCCGGGAGGAACTGGAGGCACTCGCGGAAATTGCCATGGCCATCTGGCCCCGCACATGAACCCACACGGGTTAGGCTGCGTGGTGGATACCAGGGCGTCCTACTAGTTCTCCGACTGGCCGGGGCCCGCGAGGAAGCGTCAACAGCAAACAGGCTCCAACGCATGGACACACCCGAGTGGTCTAGTCCACAATGCGAAGGAGTGCGTAGGACAAGAACGCACCGACTTCCGTCTTCCCCGCACAGGAAGGCGGACCGAGGAACCGGAGCTCTCTGCCCTGACTGCCCCGGCTCCTCACCCTCGGCCGACCGGGACCGCACACCCCACGGCCGATATTGCTCCGGGCTGCGGTGCCGGGAGGGTTGAGGGTCCCTCTCAGGCGCCGCGGCCCGCGGGTGTTCTCAGGGCCGTTTGCAGGGCCGTCCGCAGGGCCGGGTCGCCTTCACAGTGGCTGGTTTCGAGTCCTGTCCGTACCCCCAGGTACGCTCGGCCACGTGCCCTCCATGAACGAACTCGTACGCCAGCACACGGCCCTCGACGACTCCGACCTCGAGTGGCTCCACCTGCTGGTCTCGGAGTGGCAGCTGCTCTCCGACCTCTCCTTCGCCGACCTCGTCCTGTGGGTCCCCACCAGTGACGGCACCCGGTACGTGTCGGTGGCGCAGATGCGGCCCAACACCGGGCCGACCTCCTACCAGGACGACATGGTCGGCCACCTCGTCCCGCGCGGCCGCCGCCCGATGCTGGACGCCGCGCTCGACGAGGGCCGGATCGTGCGGGAGGGCGACCCCGAGTGGCGGGAGGAGGTGCCGGTCCGCGTCGAGTCGATTCCCGTACGACGGGAGGGGCGCGTCCTGGGTGTCATCGCCCGCAACACCAACCTGCTGACCGTCCGCACCCCGAGCCGTCTGGAACTCACGTACCTCCAAAGCGCCTCGGATCTGGCGCAGATGATCGCGGCCGGCGCGTTCCCGTTCGCCAACCAGCAGGTCGACATGGACGCCTCGCCGCGCGTCGGCGACGGTCTGATCCGCCTGGACGCCGACGGCATCGTGCAGTACGCCTCCCCGAACGCGCTGTCGGCCTACCACCGCCTCGGTCTCGCCGCCGACCTCGTCGGCCACCACCTGGGCAAGACCACCGCCGAACTCGCCCCGACCCACGGGCCGGTGGACGAGGCGCTCGCCAAGGTCGCCAGCGGCTGGGCACCCCGCGAGTTCGAGATCGAGTCCGGCGACGGAGTCATCCAGTTCCGGGCGATCCCGCTCAAGCCCAAAGGCACCCGCATCGGTTCACTCGTCCTGCTCCGGGACGTCACCGAACTGCGCCGCCGTGAGCGCGAGTTGATCACCAAGGACGCGACCATCCGGGAGATCCACCACCGGGTGAAGAACAACCTCCAGACGGTGGCCGCCCTGCTCCGCCTCCAGGCCCGGCGCATCGAGTCCGACCGGGGCCGCGAGGCCCTGGAGGAGGCTGTCCGCCGGGTCGGTTCGATCGCGATCGTGCACGAGACGCTCTCCCAGAACCTCGACGAGCGGGTGGAGTTCGACGAGATCGCCGACCGGGTCGTGGCGATGGTCGCCGAGATCTCACCCGGCAAGGTCACCGGTCGGCGCACCGGCCGCTTCGGCATCCTGGACGCCGAGGTCGCCACCCCGCTGTCGATGGTCCTGACCGAGATACTGCAGAACGCCCTGGAGCACGGCTTCCGCGAGGGCGACACCGGTACGGTCGAGGTCTCCGCGGTCCGCGGAGGTACGACGAAGCAGGCCCGCCTCCTGGTCACCGTCCAGGACGACGGCGTCGGCCTCCCCGAGGGCTTCGACCCGCACACCGCCGGCAACCTCGGCCTGCAGATCGTACGGACCCTGGTGGAGGGCGAGTTGGGCGGCACGTTCGACATGGTGCCGGCGCCGGAGCGGGGGACTCGGGTGATCCTCGACATCCCGGTGCGGGCACACAAGTAAGCATGCGGAGGACCCTGTGCGGTGTGTCACGGCGACCAGGTGGTGCACCGCACACGACCGACGGTCGGGCATTGCGCCCGGCCCCGGACAGCAAAGAGCCCCAGCCCGTTCAGGGGGCTGGGGCCCAACATGCTCGTTGCCAGCATTTGCTGCGCATCGGGGGTACTGCGCGCTGCGGCTCGGGGGCGGGAGATGCGTACTCGCTGTACGCGCCGCCAAGCTCAGGCTGTTTGCGGGGCGGGTGTTGTCAGGCGGAGGCCTGACGGGCCCGGTTGCGGGCGGCGCGGCGCTTCATGGCGCGGCGCTCGTCCTCGCTGAGACCACCCCAGACGCCGGAGTCCTGACCGGACTCGAGCGCCCACTGCAGACACTGATCCATAACGGGGCAGCGACGGCAGACGGCCTTGGCTTCCTCGATCTGCAGCAGCGCAGGACCGGTGTTGCCGATGGGGAAGAAGAGCTCGGGGTCTTCCTCGCGGCAAACGGCGTTGTGACGCCAGTCCATGGCTGCTACCTCTCCTTGTATTACTGCTGGGTTGCTTGTGAATGTGAACGCTTTCACGAATCCCTCAACAAGTGAAGGGCCTACCGCCAGTTCCCTGGCGTGGGTCCTGTGAGTCGAAGAGGGGTTCCGGTGATCAGTGGAGGCCGGTGTTGCGGGCCGTCCCGATCGCCACGTAGAGACTCGCAAACCTCAGCGGCGGATACAACCCCTTCCGGAAAGTTTTTTTTGATTCCTCGGTGTCGACTAGGTCACAGCCGTACTTCCATGGGGTGGATCCTGGCCTAAACGTTCGAGTGAAAGGACTTTAGCCCTTTCCGCTCACACAATCACACGCAGTGCACGGCGTACGCCTGTGAACGTCACGCTGGTACGCAGTCCGAGGTGGTCGCCGTCCATCTGAAGGGGGAGGGGGACCTTCGAATGCAAGGTGAACTGGTCCAGGTCATGGAGTGAGGTCGCGTGCTTGCCATGGGGGCCCCGCTCAGGGGACGAAGTGAGCAACTGGGTGCCATACCGGGCAACCGCGGCCGTCGTCATACGGCTGAGACCGAGTACGTCGAGGCCTTTATCGAACGAGGCTTTAGGTGACGCGTACATCGGGTGATTGCCCAGGAAGGTCCACGGAGAGGTGTTCGAGACTATGGACAGCACCAGGTCGGTCACCGGCTCCGCGTCGGGACGTTCCAGCGTGATCGTCCCGTGGCGCCGGTGCGCCTCGCCGAAGAACTGGCGCAGCGCCTGACGTACATAGAGGGCGTGCGTCGACTTTCTGCCTTGCTCGCGCTGCTGCTCGACCCTGCCGACCACGCCGGCGTCGAAGCCGAGGCCCGCGTTGAAGGTGAACCAGCGCGAGGGGACCGCCTCGTCCTCCGTGCCGGGCGTGCCCGAGGTCAGGCCGAGGCCGACCGTACGTTCGCTGCCCTCGCGCAGCGCGTCCAGCAGGGCGCCGGTCGCCTCCACGGCGTCGTTCGGCAGGTTGAGGGCTCGGGCGAAGACGTTGGTGGAGCCGCCGGGGACCACCGCGAGGCGGGGGAGGTGCTCCGGGTCGGGGCCGTTGTGCAACAGTCCGTTGACGACCTCGTTGACCGTGCCGTCGCCGCCGAGGGCGACCACCAGGTCGACGTCCTCGCTCTCCGCCGCCTGCCGGCCCAGGTCGCGCGCGTGGCCGCGGTACTCGGTGGTGACGGCCTCGAGTTTCATCTCGCTGGCGAGCGCGTGGATCAGGACATCGCGCGTACGTGCGCTTGTGGTGGTTGCTGCCGGGTTGACCACGAGAAGTGCACGCATGACTGGCAGCGTACCTACTGGGGGGTACCGGGCACAGGTCGAGGTGGGGATCAGGTAAGAGATCAGGCGTGAGTCTCGACACGGGACGACTCCGTCGGTTGGGCCGTTCTTGTGGATGCCGTCCGCGGTGAGGTCGCCGGCGTCGGTGCGGGCTCTGCTGGGGGCTGCCGCCCCCAGACCCCCGCTTCGGCCCTGAAGGGGCCTCGTCCTCAGACGCCGGACGGGCTGAACTGCGCCAGCCGGGGTCGCGAGGCGAGGCCCCGTTGCGGTGGCCTCGGCTGGGGGAGGCTGTGGGGTGGAGGGCTACCCTTCAGGGGTGACCAAGGAGCAGACCCCCACCACCCCCGAAACCGCCGGTCCGCGCCCGCGGCGGCTGACGTATGCGGCGGCGCTCACCGCGTTGGAAGGTCTGGCGCTCGCTGTCGGGGGGCTCTGGGTGCTCGTGCTGGGGCTTGCCGGTGAGCCGGACGACCGGCAGCAGGCCGTCACGCTCGGAGTGACGCTCGTGGCCCTCGCCCTGCTGCCCTTGCTCGCGGCGCGGGGGTTGTTCGCTCTGCGCAGCTGGAGCCGGGGGCCGTCCGTCATCACGCAGATCATGGCTCTGCCGGTGGCCTACAGCCTGTTGCAGGCCGACAGCATGGCCATTCCGGCGGGGATCGCGATCGCCGTGGTCGCGATCGCCACGCTCGTGCTTCTGATCAACCCGGCCACGACCCAGGCCCTCGGAATCCGGGGGCCCGGCAGCACACAGGACCAGAAGTAGTCGTCGGCTCTCAGGCCGCCGTCACTCCTCCACCAGCAGCTTCTCCCGCAGCTGTGCCAGCGTGCGCGCCAGCAGCCGGGAGACGTGCATCTGGGAGATGCCGACCTCCTGCGCGATCTGCGACTGGGTCATGTTGCCGAAGAACCTCAGCAGCAGGATCCGCTTCTCGCGCGGTGGGAGGTCTTCCAGCAGCGGCTTGAGCGACTCCCGGTACTCGACGCCCTCCAGCGCCTCGTCCTCCGCGCCGAGGGTGTCCGCGACCGCCGGGGACTCGTCGTCCGTGTCGGGGACGTCCAGGGACAGGGTGGAGTACGCGTTGGCGGACTCCAGGCCCTCCAGGACCTCCTCCTCCGAGATGGAGAGCTTCTCGGCGAGCTCGTGGACCGTCGGGGAGCGGCCGTGCTGCTGGGACAGCTCGGCCGTGGCCGTCGTCAGGGCGAGGCGCAGCTCCTGGAGGCGCCGGGGCACCCGCACCGCCCAGCCCTTGTCCCGGAAGTGCCGCTTGATCTCACCGACGACCGTCGGGGTCGCGTACGTCGAGAACTCGACGCCGCGGTCCGGGTCGAAGCGGTCGACCGACTTGATCAGGCCGATGGTGGCGACCTGGGTGAGGTCGTCGAGCGGCTCGCCGCGGTTGCGGAAGCGGCGCGCGAGGTGTTCGACGAGCGGCAGGTGCATGCGGACCAGCTGGTTGCGCAGCTCCGCGTACTCGGCGCTGCCCTCCTTCAGGGTGCGCAGCTCGACGAACATGGCGCGCGCCCCGCTGCGGTCCTGAGGTCCGTGCTGCGTGGCCTGCGCGCTGTGCGCGCCCATCGCCTCGTCCTCGGCGTTTCGCTCGTGCTCGCTCATCGTCCCGCCCGTCGCCCTCTCCCGAGCCCTCGCCCCCACGCGGACAGGGGAGACCCCGGTCCGCCCACCCGGAAGCGCGCCCTGCACGGCACCTTCGCCCTCCCTGCCGTCGCCCGGGAAGCCGGTCTCCACCGAGTCGTCCTCCGGGTGTGGCCGGGCCTGCTCGGGAATGCCGTCGATGCCGTCTGCCATGCGTCGGGATCCGCTCGGACCGCTCGGGCCCGCCCCCGGGCTCCCGGCTCCGCCCGAGCAGGGGGGAGTGCTCTCCGGCAGCTCCCGTGTGCCGCGCTCTTCGTCCCGCACCGGCCCGTCCCCGTTCCTCACGCCGGCCCGGGTCCCGCGCCGCGCTGTTTGTAGAGGCTGATCGAAACGGTTTTGTCCTCGTCCACGGCGGAGGAGACCTTGCCCGCGAGGGCGGACAGGACGGTCCAGGCGAAGGTGTCCCTGGAGGGGGCGTGGCCGTCCGTGGTCGGGGCCGAGACGGTGACTTCGAGTGAGTCGTCGACGAGCCGGAAGACACAACTGAGCACCGAGCCGGGCACGGCCTGCTGGAGCAGGATCGCGCAGGCCTCGTCGACCGCGATGCGCAGGTCCTCGATCTCGTCGAGGGTGAAGTCCAAACGGGCGGCGAGGCCGGCAGTCGCCGTACGCAGCACCGACAGGTAGGCACCCGCAGCCGGCAGCCGGACTTCCACGAAGTCCTGGGTCGCGGGCTCGCCTGCGATCTGGGACACCCTCACCTCCAAGGTGGTACAAGCTTCTCGGGGCCGAGGGTCGCCCCCCGGGGTAACGCGATGTGTGGTTCAGCGGTGACGCTATCGCGCTCTGAACTTTCCTGTCCCCAGGACCCCAACCCCTTGCTGTCACTCATAGTAAACACACGGATACGCTCCGTGGCTAGGGGGTCTGCGGGCCCAATTGGGAAGAGCGCGCGCCGGTTTGACGTACCCAGGCGTCAGACGGTCGAACCGTCCGGATCCCCAGTCGTCCAGCGTACGTCCGCGTCACACCAGTACGTGGTCGACGAAGCACCAGCGCCAGCGCTCGCCGGGCTCGAACGTCCGCATGACCGGATGCCCGGACTGCTTGTGGTGCTCCGTGGCGTGCCGTCCGGGCGAGGAGTCGCAGCAGCCGACATGACCGCAGGTGAGGCACAACCGCAGCTGCACCGGATGCGCTCCGTCCGCCAGGCACTCCGGACACGTGTCGCTGAGCGGACCGGGCTCCGGGTGCGGCAGCGCGTCGGCGTGCGTGCACTGTTTCATGATTGCCAGGTTACGACGGCCGCGCGCAGGGCCGCGCGGAAAATCGAGGGCGGGCCGCGGCGGGCGGTGATCGACGACGGGCGACGACCATGAACGGGTCGCCGGCCGGGCGGCGCGGACTCGGGCGAGTGGGGATGGGTGGGCGAGGCGTATGGACGTGATGCCGCTTCTGTTGCTGGTGGCGGGGAGTGCCGCCGTGGCCGCGGCCGCGCGGCGGACGCCCGTGCCGGCGCCGCTGCTGCTGGTCGCGGCCGGGCTCGCGGTCTCGTACGTACCGGGCGTGCCCGAGTACACGCTCGACCCGCACATCGTCCTGCCACTGGTGCTGCCTCCGCTGCTGCACAGCGCGGCGACGGACAGCTCGTATCTCGATCTGCGGGCTCAGCTGCGCCCTGTGATGTTGTTGTCCGTCGGCTACGTCCTCTTCGCGACCTTCGCCGTCGGCTGGGTCGCGTACCAGGTCGTCCCGGGCCTGCCGCTGACCGCGGCGCTGGTGCTGGGCGCGGTGGTGGCGCCGCCGGACGCGGTCGCGGCGACGGCGGTCGCGCGCCGGGTGGGCCTGCCGTCCCGGATCACCACGATCCTGCAGGGCGAGTCCCTGGTGAACGACGCCACCGCCATCACCGCCTACCGGGTCGCCCTCGCGGCCGCCGTCGGTGAGGGCGCCACCTGGGCCGGCGGCATCGGCGAGTTCCTGCTCGCGGCGGTCGGCGGCATCGGCATGGGGCTGGTCCTGATGGTGCCGATCCACTGGCTGCGCACGCACCTCAAGGAGGCGCTGCTGCAGAACACGCTCTCCCTGCTGATCCCGTTCGTCGCCTACGCCGCCGCCGAGCAGGTGCACGCCTCCGGTGTGCTGGCGGTCGTGGTCGTCGCGCTGTTCCTCGGACACCGCGCGTGGGAGGTCGACTTCGCCACCCGGCTCCAGGAGGAGGCGGTGTGGAGGATGGTCACGTTCGTGCTGGAGTCGGCGGTGTTCGCGCTGATCGGACTGCAACTGCCGGTGGTCCTCAAGGGCCTCGGCGAGTACGAGGGCGGCCGCGCCGCCGGGTACGCGATCGCCGTGTTCGCCGTGGTCGTCGTGTCGCGGTTCGTGTGGGTGTATCCGGCGACATTCCTGCCGCGGATGATGTCGGCACGGATCCGTGAGCGGGAGGACAACCCGACGTGGAAGGGGCCGTTCGTCATCTCCTGGGCCGGGATGAGGGGGGTCGTCTCGCTGGCGATCGCCTTCTCGATCCCGCTCACGGTGCACGGCGGCGAGGCGTTCCCCGAGCGCAACCTCATCCTCTTCCTGACCTTCACGACGGTCATCGGCACACTGGTCGTCCAGGGCGTCACGCTGCCGCCGCTGATCCGCCTGCTGAAACTCCCCGGTCGTGACCCGCAGGCCGAGACCCTCGCCGAGGCGAACGCCCAGGCACAGGCCTCCCGCGCTGCCGATCGACGCCTGGAGGAACTCCTCTCCGACGAACGCAACGCCCTCCCCGCCCCTCTCGCCGACCGCCTGCGAGCCGTCCTGGAGCGCCGCCGCAACTCCGTCTGGGAACGCCTGGGCCAGGCCAACCCCGTCACCGGCGAATCCGTCGACGACACCTACCGGCGCCTGTCCCGCGAGGTGATCGGCGTCGAGCGCGCGGTGTTCGTGAAGCTGCGGGACGCCCGCCACATCGACGACGAGATGCTGCGGACGCTGCTGCGACGGCTGGACCTGGAGGAGGCGGCGGCCTACAGGGAGGCGGGGTGAGGTCGCCGTACCGTCGTGCAAACGGGACGGCCGACCACGCGTCGCGCACTCATCCGTCCGCGAGAGGAGCCCCGGTCACGACGGCCGCAACCGTGCCCCCGCGCGGAAGGGCGCCCTCCTCGGCCAGGGCGACAAGCCCATACAGCAACTTGGCGACATAGAGACGCTCGACGGCCACCCCGTGCCGCTCCTCGAAGTCCTCGGCGAAGGCGTGAAGCTCAGGAGTGGTACGGCCGTAGCCCCCGAAGTGGAACCGCTCGTCCAGCCGCCAGTCACCCCGCGGCCCACCGAAGGCATCCACCTGCAGCGCCCGTACGTCGTCGGCCAGGAAGCCACCCTTGAGGACAGGTATGCCCAGGGCCTGCTGACCGGGGCCGATCCCGGCGGCCAGCCCCGCCAGTGTCCCGCCCGTCCCACAGGCAACCGCAACGACATCGGCCCGGCCCCGCACCTCCTCGCCGAGCGCACGGCATCCCCGTACGGCGAGGACATTGCTGCCGCCCTCCGGGACGACAAACGCCCCCTGCGCACCCGCCGCACGCAGAACGGCCGCCAGAGTCTCCGGCTCGGCCTTGCGGCGATACGTCGACCTGTCCACGAAATGCAGCCGCATACCGTCGGCCACGCACCGGGCCAGCGACGCGTTGAGGGGCCGCTCGGCCAGCTCCTGACCCCGCACCACGCCGACCGTGGGCAGGCCGAGGAGGCGGCCCGCGGCGGCGGTGGCGCGCAGGTGGTTGGAGTAGGCGCCGCCGAAGGTGACGACCGTACGGCCGGCCGCGGCTGCGAGGTTCGGCGCGAGCTTGCGCCACTTGTTGCCGATCAGTTCCGGGTGGATCAGGTCGTCGCGCTTGAGCAGCAGCCGCACACCACACCGCGCGAACCGCTCGTCCGCGAGTTCCTGCAGCGGGGAGGGGAGCCGGGGGCGGAGAGCGGCGAGATCGGGCACGGCGTCGCGGCTGGTCACCCGGCCATTGTCGCCCGTGGGACGACTGTGTCGGCCGGATGTGCCCATAGGCGTCCGCCTGCTTGCGGATTGCCCGGCGTGCCCGGCGTGGGGGCTGGGCGGGGGTGGGCGCCCAGCCCGGCGTGACGGGGTGCCGGACGCTACTGCAGCCGCTCCCGTATCCGGCTCCGCATCCACGTCATCGTGAACCCCCGCGGATCCACCTTCCCCGGCTGCCACTCCAGATGGCCGATCACCGACCGCTCCGTCCAGCCGTGATGGCGGCAGATCGCCGCCGAGACCCGTTCGATTGCCGCCAGCTGGGGCTCCGGCCAGGGGTCCCGGCCGTCGCCGAGGTTCTCGCACTCGAACCCGTAGAAGTGGCGGTTGCCGTCGGTGTTGGCCTCGTTGTCGGGCGGCAGGGCCGTCTCGGCGATGACGGCGCGCAGGACGTCGTCGTCGCCCAGCCCGGCATGGTTGGCGCGGCCGTAGCCGACGAGATGGACCCTGCCGTCCTTCGTGATGACGCCGTGGCACAGCGGACCCGGCAGCCCGGCGTAGCCGTCGCGGCAGAGCTCGACCGTGTGCTCGCTGCCCTCGGTCACGGTGTGGTGGATCATCACGCCATGGACGGGGCCCCAGGGGCCCACGTGGTTGCGGTTGTGGTGCTCCCAGTCGCCGACCTCGACGACTGTGGCGCCCTCCGCCCGCAGTCTCTCCAGAAACCTGCTCGCGGACATGGGTAAGGCCATGACCGCCTCCTTCGTCAGACAGGTCGGACAGGACGGTGCGACAAACGGTGCGACAAAGCGTGCAGCAATCCGTGCAGTGATCCGTGCGGGAATCCGCGCAGCGATCCGTGCGAGTGGACAAGGGTCCACCAATTGCCCAGCAGTCCGTGATCCATTCCCGCTCTTTCGGGTAATAGCACAGACACACTCCGTGATGGAAGGCTCTGTCGTGCAGATTGCGATGCGCGGTGCCAGATCGGCGCCGGGGCATGACCGGGAGGGCAATTCCTTATGTCGGTAGGCGAAGAGGTCCGCACGGAGCAGGTCAAGCCGCAGCAGAGTCTCGGCACTGCGGCCGCGCGGAACCTGGCCACCACGACCAAGTCCGTACCCCAGATGCAGGAGATCAGCTCCCGCTGGCTGCTGCGCATGCTGCCATGGGTGGACATCCAGGGCGGCACCTACCGGGTGAACCGACGGCTGACGTACGCCGTCGGCGACGGCCGCATGACGTTCGTGAAGACCGGCGACAGTGTCGAGGTCGTCCCCGCCGAACTGGCCGAACTGCCGGCCCTGCGGTCGTACGAGGACGAGGAGGTGCTCTCGGAACTCGCCCGGCGCTGCGAGCAGCGAGAGGTGGCCGCCGGTGAGGTGATCGCCTCGTTCGGCAGCCCTACCGACACGGTCTATCTGCTCGCGCACGGCAAGGTCGAGAAGATCGGCACGGGCCCGTACGGCGACGACGCGGTGCTCGGAGTCCTGGCCGACGGCGCCTACTTCGGCGACCACGCGCTGCTCGACGGCGAGCCGATCTGGGAGTACACCGCCCGTGCGCTCACCGCCTGCACCGTGCTCGTCCTGTCACGCCAGCACGTCGACCAGGTCGCCGAGCGCTCCGACGGACTGCGCGAGCACCTCCAGCAGCGCCGCTCGATCCCCGATCAGCGCACCAACAAGTACGGCGAGAAGGAGATCGACCTGGCCGCCGGCCACACCGGCGAGCCGGACATCCCGCACACCTTCGTCGACTACGAGGCCAGGCCCCGTGAGTACGAACTGAGCGTCGCCCAGACCGTCCTGCGCATCCACACGCGTGTGGCCGACCTCTACAACCAGCCGATGAACCAGACCGAGCAGCAGCTCAGGCTGACGGTCGAGGCGCTGAAGGAGCGCCAGGAGCACGAGCTCATCAACAACCGGGACTTCGGTCTGCTCCACAACTGCGAGTACGACCAGCGGATCCAGCCGCACGCGGGCGTGCCGAGCCCCGACGACATGGACGAACTGCTCTGCCGGCGCCGCGGCACCAAGCTCTTCCTCGCCCACCCGCGCGCGATCGCCGCGTTCGGCCGTGAGCTCAACCAGCGCGGACTCGTCCCCGAGACCATCGACATCGGCGGCAACCGGATCCCCACCTGGCGCGGTGTGCCGATCTTCCCGTGCAACAAGATCCCGGTCACCGAGGCGCGTACGTCCTCGATCATCGCCATGCGTACCGGCGAGGAGGACCAGGGCGTCATCGGCCTGCGGGCCACCGGCATCCCGGACGAGATCGAGCCGAGCCTGTCCTGCCGTTTCATGGGCATCAACGAACAGGCCGTCATCAAGTACCTGGTGACGGCCTACTACTCGGCCGCGGTCCTGGTGCCGGACGCCCTCGGTGTGCTGGAGAACGTCGAAATCGGGCGCTGGGGGTGACGTTTCCGCACCTGGGTGCCGTGTCTGCGGGCGTCGGGGCGGGTACATCCCGGTCGTATGCGCCCAGCCGCAGCGGAAGCGCCACCGTCCGCGGACCCTCCGAGGGGGATGCCATGGCCGAGTTGACGACGGGGACGACGCGGCGCTCCACCGTGACCTGCCCGCTCGACGGCCCCGAAGCGGTGGTGATCCTGGAGCGCGCCCGGGCCTCGGTCGACCCCGAACTGCGCGCCGCCGTCGAGTCGTTGCCGCGTTCCATGCGCCGGATAGCGCGCTACCACTTCGGTTGGGAGCACGCGGACGGCACCCCGGCGGCGGGCAACGCGGGCAAGGCGATCCGGCCGGCCCTCGTCCTCACCGCGGCCGCCGCGCTCGGCGGGCCGGGCGCGCGGGCGGCGGCCGTACCGGCGGCCTTGGCGGTGGAACTGGTCCACAACTTCACGCTGTTGCACGACGACGTGATGGACCGGGACACCACGCGCCGGCACCGGCCCACCGCATGGACCGTGTTCGGCGACGCCGACGCGATCCTCGCCGGGGACGCCCTCCAGGCGCTGGCCCTGCAACTGCTCGCCGAGGACACGCACCCCGCTTCCGCGCCGGCCGCCGCCCGGCTCGCGGCCTGTGTCGTCGAACTGTGCGCCGGGCAGCATGCCGACACGGCGATGGAGAAGCGGGGGCCCGGTGACGTCGGGCTCGACGAGGTGGTCGCGATGGCCGAGGCCAAGACGGGGGCGCTGCTGGGGTGCGCCTGCGCCCTCGGCGCGCTGTACGCGGGCGCGGCGGACGAGGACGTGGCGGCGCTGGACGCGTTCGGCCGTGAGGCCGGGCTCGCCTTCCAGCTCATCGATGACGTGATCGGCATATGGGGCGACCCGAGCCACACCGGCAAACCGGCCGGTGCGGACCTCGCCGCCCGCAAGAAGTCCCTGCCGGTCGTCGCCGCGCTGGCCTCCGGTGGTCCGGCGGCGGCGGAACTGGCCGCGCTGTACGAAGTGCCGTACGACAAGGAGGACGAGGAGAGCGTCGCGCGGATCGCGCTCGCCGTGGAGCGGGCGGGAGGACGCGACTGGGCGCAGGCTCAGGCCGCCGACCGGATGGCCCGCGCCATGCAGGAGCTGGCCCGCGCGGTGCCCGACCCGGAGGAGGCGGGCGGACTGCTGGCCCTGGCGGAGTTCGTGACACGACGCACCACCTGAGGACCACGGCAGCCGATGGCGGCACGGCGCAGTGCCAAGCGGCCGACGGCTTCGACGGCTTGAGGGCCGTCACAGCCGGCAGCCGTACAACTCAAGACCGCGGCAGTCGACGGCCGTACCACTCAAGACCGCGGCAGTCGACGCCACACGACCCGGGCCCCCCAGCGGCCGACGGTCGTCCAGACCCCGGAGCCACGGGGCCGTACGGTTCCTGACCCCGTACGGCCGGTGAGGGCTCCGGACCGGCGGGTCCCGCACATCCCCACGGTGTGCGGGGCCCGTCCATGTGTACCGGGCGGGCCGGTCGGATCTCGACAAACTGGTTTCCGAGGAAGGCGCGCACTCATCAATCCCCTTACCATCAAGGCCGGTTGAGACGAAGGGGCGAGTACACATGGGTGTGGCGATCCGGACGGCGGGCGAGGGCGACCGGGAGCTGGTGATCGGGCTGCTGGACGCGGCGTTCCAGGACGACCCGGTCAGCGGCTGGGTGTTCCCCGGTGAGGAGTACCGCCGTGCCAAGCACCCCGCCCTCATGGCCGCCTTCACGGACATCGTGCTCGCCGACGGCCGTATCGACCTCACCGAGGACGGCACGGCCTGTGCCCTGTGGCTGTCCGTCCCCGCACAGGACCACGGGCTGGACCCCGAACACGCCGACGACGAAGGCCCCGCCCGGCTGCGCGCCGAGATCGACCCGGACAACGAGCGCATCGAGCAGATCGCTCGGCTGACCGCAGCCATCCATCCCTCCGGCCGGGCTCACGAGTACCTGTGGATGATCGGGGTCGCCCCCGGGCACCAGGGCCTGGGCCTCGGCACCGCGCTCATCACCTCGGTCCTCGACCGCTGCGACCAGGACGGTCTGCCCGCCTATCTGGAGGCGAGCAACGCCCGCAGCCGGCAGCTGTACGAGCGCCTCGGCTTCGAGCTCAAGGAACGCCCCCTCGCCCTCCCGGACGGCCCCCGGATGTGGCCGATGTGGCGCGAACCGCGCGGTTGAGCCGTCTCGGGCACCCCTCGGTCGCTCCTCCCGCACGATCGTCCGCGATCCGCTCGACCAGTCGTCCGAGCATGGCGAGACAGCGCACGAGAGCGACCTCGGGTTTCCGGCCATGCGGAACCTCTCCTCTCACTTCATTCAGGGCACTCAATACGCTTGCGGCCACTACACATGGAGTACTACAACTGGAGTGGTTCACGTAGTCCACGAAAAGAGACCGGCTTGCGAAAGCTCACGTACTACATCGCCTGTTCGATCGACGGCTTCATCGGAGACCCGGGCGGCGACGGATCGGACATGGTGCGCTTCGCCGACGAGGAGTTCGTCGAGTTCGTGAAGAGCGAGTACCCGGAGACCCTGCCGACCCACGTCCGCCAGGCGCTGGGCATCGACGATCTGGGCAACAAGAGGTTCGACACGATCATCCAGGGCCGGGGCAGCTACGACGAGGCGCTGAAGGTGGGCATCACCAGCCCGTACGCCCATCTGCGCGAGTACGTCGCCTCACGCACGCTGAAGGAGTCGCCCGACCCGAACGTCGAGATCATCGGCGACGACCTGGTTGCCAAGGTCCGCGAACTCAAGGCGGAGGACTGCGGGTTCGGCATCTACCTGTGCGGAGGCTCGCAGATCGCGGGGGAACTGCTCGACGAGATCGACGAACTCGTCATCAAGACATACCCGACCGTGTACGGCACGGGCATGCCGATGTTCGGCTCCGGCTTCGCGGCCACGGACTTCACCTTGGAGTCGCTGCACAGCTTCGGCAACGGCGCCTTCGTCCGTACGTACAGCAGGAAGCGCTGACGCCCCACCCGCCCTACTCTGAGGACATGGCCAGCGAAGAGCACGCCTGTCCCGAGTGCGGACAGCCCGTGGAGACGGTCGTCAAGCGTCACAAGACGCTCGGCGCGTGGGTCCCGGTGTGGGTGGCCGGCCCCTGCCGCAATCCGAAGTGCGAGGCGTACGTCGAGGAAGGCGCCGAGCACGAGGACAAGCGCGAGGAGCACGACGTACCGACCACGAAAAATTCCTGAACCCGTGTCGAGAATCCCGGCCCGGCTCCGACGTCCCCTGTGAGAGCGGCCCACCGACCGAAAAGCGGCGGGTGGCCCGAGCCGACGGAAACCGAAGGAGCGGACTGATGAAGTACCTGGTCATGGTGCAGGGCACGCAGGCGGACTACGAGGCGATGCAGGGCAAGGCCTCCGCGCACTCGCCCGCCTGGAGTCAGCAGGACGTGCAGGCCATGTACGCGTACATGGGCGCGATCAACGACGACCTCGCCGAGACCGGCGAGCTGATCGACGGGCAGGGACTGGCCGAGCCCGCGAAGGTCCGGCACGTCACGGTGGGCGAGGACGGCAAGGCGGTGATCACGGACGGGCCGTACAGCGAGACCAAGGAGCTGCTGGCCGGCTACTGGGTGCTGGACTGCGCGAGCCTGGAGCGGGTCACCGAGATCGCCGAGCGCGTCGCCCGCTGCCCCCAGCCCGCCGGGGCCCCGGTGCACCCGGTGGCGATCCGGCCCATCCAGGACGGCGCCGGTGACATCTGAGCCGTCCGCGGGCAGAAGCTGAGCCGTCCATGAGCGCCACAGCCGACACCGAGGACCTGCTGCGCCGCCACGCGCCGCAGGTCCTCGGCGCGCTGGTGCGCCGGTACGGCCACTTCGACACCGCCGAGGAGGCGGTACAGGAGGCCCTGTTCGCCGCGGCCGAGCAGTGGCCGCGGACCGGCGTCCCGGACAATCCGCGCGGCTGGCTGATCAAGGTCGGCGCACGCCGGCTGACCGATGCCCTGCGCGCGGAGGAGGCGCGCCGGGCCCGGGAGGACAAGGTCGCGGCGCTGACGCCACGGGACGCCTTCACCGCCCCGCCACCGGGAGCGGACCGCGCTCCCCGCGAGGACGACACCCTCACGCTCCTCTTCCTCTGCTGCCACCCGAACCTGACCCAGCCCGCCCAGATCGCCCTCACCCTGCGCGCCGTCGGCGGCCTGACGACGGCGGAGATCGCCCGCGCCCATCTGGTCCCCGAGGCGACGATGGCCCAGCGCATCAGCCGGGCCAAGCAGAAGGTCCGCGGTGTGGGCTTCGGGCGCCCCGACGCCTGGGAGGAGCGCCTGCCCGCGGTCCTCCAGACCCTGTACCTGATCTTCAACGAGGGCTACACGGCGACCTCCGGCGCGAGCCTGATGCGACGGGACCTCGCGCGCGAGGCGATCCGGCTGGCCCGGGAGGTCCACCGCCTCCTCCCCGACACCGGCGAGGTGGCCGGCCTCCTCGCCCTGATGCTGCTCACCGACGCCCGCCGCGACGCGCGCACCGGCCCGCACGGGGACCTCGTGCCCCTCGACGAGCAGGACCGCGACCGCTGGGACAAGGCCGCGATCGAGGAGGGCGTCGCCCTGGTCACCCGGGCGCTCGCGAAGGGCCCCGCGGGGCCGTACCAGCTGCGTGCCGCCATCGCCGCCGTCCACGACGAGGCGCCCTCCGCGGCGGCGACCGACTGGCCGGAGATCCTCGGCCTCTACGACGTCCTCGTCCGTCTCGTCCCCGGTCCCGTCGAGCGCCTCAACCGCGCGGTCGCCGTCGCCATGGTCCGCGGCCCGCGGGCGGGGCTGGCCGAACTGGCCGGGCTGGAGGACGAGTTGGGTGCCGGGCACCGGCTGGACGCGGTCCGCGGCCACCTCCTGGAGCGGGCGGGCGCGCGCGACGAGGCCCGCGCCGCCTACGAGTCCGCGGCCGCCAAGACCCTGAGCCTGCCGGAACAGCGCTATCTGCACGCGCGGGCGGCACGGCTGAGGCAGTAGCCGCGTGGCTGAGGCAGCGCACCGCTGAGGCAGTAGCCCGGGCTGCCGTAGCGTTGGCCCATGCCCGAACACACGTACATCCTCCACATCACCGAGCGCTCCCTGTGGGAGGCGGCCCGCGAGCGCGGCGCGTACGAGATGTCGACGCGCGGTCGCACCCTCCAGGAGGAGGGCTTCATCCACTGCTCGACCCGCGCCCAGCTCCCCGCCGTGGCCGCTTTCCTGTACGGCTCCTACGACGGCCCCGACGAGCTGGTGGTGCTGGTGGTCGATCCGGCGCGGCTGGACGTGCCGGTCGAGTACGAGGCGCCGAAGCCCGGGGGTGAGGAGTTCCCGCATGTGTACGGGCCGATTCCGGTGGACGCCGTGGTGGACGTGGAGCCCTGGCGGTGACGGGGCGGCGCCGGTTATGGCGGTGGGTCGTGGCGGTGTGGGTGATCGTCGTGGCCGTCGCGGGCGGGGTGACGCTGTGGTTGCAGGACTCGGCCGAGCCGCGGCGGTACGGCTGGGAGGAGACCAGCCCGGCACCCTCGTTGTCGGCCTCGGTCTCGGTGCGGAACCTGTGCCCGAGTGCCACGCCCGCGGAGGACGGCTCCGTCCTCTGCTTCGTCAGGAACCGGCCCTAGGCAGCCCGCCCGTCTCCGGATCACGCCCCGTCAGGCAGTACACACCGCCCGCCGGATCGCGCATCACCGTCCAACGGGCACCCCGGGCGACGAAGACCGCGCCCAGCTCCTCGTGCCGGGCGCGGGTCGCGTCGATGTCCGCGCAGGCGAGGTCCAGGTGGGCCGAGGCGGGCCGCTCCTCGTCGAGCCGCTGCAGCAGGATGCGGATCGGCAGCCCGGGCGGCGGCTTGAGCACATGGAACTCCGGGCGGGAGCCGGGCGCCGACTGCCAGCCGTCCAACAGGGCACTCCAGAAGGCGACTTCGGTGTCGTACAGCGTTGGCGGTACGTCGACGCAGACCTGGTCGAGGCGGCTGCCGCGTACCACGGGCGGGCGTACCGACTCCCCGTGCCACGGCACGGCACAGAACAACTGCCCGGCGGGTGACCGCAGTACGGCCCACCCGTCGTGCTCGGCGGCGATGGCCGCGCCCAGCCGGAGCGCCGACCGCACGAGGTCCGGTACGTCGTCCACGGCGAAGTCGAGGTGCGCGCCACCGGCACCCGAGTCGACGCCCTGGGCCTTGACGCAGGCATCGGCGCTGTCGCCCGGCAGCAGCGTCACGAACTCGTCCTGGCCGCCGCGGAATTCGGACAGGCGGGTGTCCGTGACGGCCGTCCAGAACGCACAGGCCCGGCCGAACAGGCCGGTGGGACGGTCGACGAAGGCGTACGTCCAGCGGATGCTCATGGTGTGATCGTAGGTCCACACCCGCTCCGCACTGCCCTTACCGACCGTGCGCCACGTCCTGGGACGCGCTTTGCCGTCAGTTCCCCGGATATTGGCCTGCGCTTGTTTGCATTGGGGAATGGACCACATCACGTTCCTGGTGGCGGTCGTCATCGTGACGGCCCTCGCCTTCGACTTCACCAACGGATTCCACGACACGGCGAACGCGATGGCCACCTCCATCGCCACGGGGGCCCTCAGACCGAGGACGGCCGTGCTCATCAGTGGCGTCCTGAACATCATCGGCGCCTTCCTGTCCACCGAGGTCGCCCAGACGATCTCCGGCGGCATCGTGGACGACACCCTCGTCACCCCGGGCATGATCTTCGCGGGCCTGGTCGGGGCGATCCTGTGGAATCTGCTCACCTGGCTGGTCGGGCTGCCGTCCAGTTCGTCGCACGCGCTGTTCGGCGGGCTGATCGGGGCCGTCTGGGTCGGTGCGGGATCGCACGGCGTGCACTTCGACAAGGTTGTCGAGAAGGTGCTGATCCCGGCGGTGGCCTCGCCGGTCGTGGCGGGGGTCGCGGCGCTGCTGGCCACGTATCTGGCGTACAAGCTCACTTCGCGCGCCCGCAAACAGTCCGTCACCAAGGGCTTCCGCCTCGGCCAGATCGCCTCGGCCTCGCTCGTCTCCCTGGCCCACGGCACCAACGACGCGCAGAAGACGATGGGCGTCATCACGCTCACCCTGATCTCGGCGGGCGCGCTGGGCCATGACGCGGGCCCGCCCTTGTGGGTGATCGCCTCGGCCGGTCTGGCCATCGGTCTCGGCACCTACCTCGGCGGCTGGCGGATCATCCGCACGATGGGCAAGGGCCTGACGGAGATCCAGTCCCCGCAGGGCTTCGCCGCCGAGACGGCGTCCACGACGGTGATCCTCACCTCGGCCCACCTGGGCTTCGCCCTGTCCACCACCCAGGTCGCCTCCGGCAGCATCCTCGGCGCGGGCCTGGGCCGCCGGCTGGCGGAGGTCCGGTGGGGCGTGGCCGGGCGCATGGTCGTGGCCTGGCTGGTCACCCTGCCCGCCGCGGCGCTGGTGGGCGGCGTGTCGGCGGGCGTGGTCAAGCACGGCGGCGACATCGGAACGGCCGTGGTCGCCCTGGTCGGCGGCGCCGTGGCCGCCGGCATCGTGCTCGTCTCCCGCCGCAACCCGGTGTCCGCGCACAACGTCAACGACACCCACGAGGTCACGGTCCGCGGCGCGGAGCCGGCCCGGGTCGGCACGGCCGCCTGAGAAGGGGAGTTCGCATGCATCTCGACTGGACCGCACTCGGCCAGGTCACCGCGGTGAGCCTGGCGGTCACGGTGGCCGTGGTCACCGTCTTCGCCTTCGGCGTGCTGGGCCTGGCCCGCTACGAAGGGGCACGCGAGGAGGGCGGCGGCACGTCCGCCCTCGGCGTCGCCCAGGCCGGGCTGTGCTTCCTCGCCTGCGCGGCGGTGGTGGCGTACGGGATCTACCTGATCGTGCCGCAGTTCCACTGACGGGGGTTGCGTACGGACGGCTGAGGGGCCTGGCCCGGCGAGCGCCGAGCCCGGCTCTTCACGTAGCGCTCGGAGCCGTTCGCTCAGAGCCGCTCGTACACCGTCACCCGCCGCCCGCGCACCTGTTCGTCCGCCACCACCGTGAAGTGCTCCTTCAGTACGGCGGTCTTCACCCGGTCCCGCTCGTTCGACGGCGGCCGGGCCACGTCGGGCGCGTCGGTGACCAGCAGTATCCGCCGCTGTGCCAGCATCGCGGACCGTATCCGGGCCGGATCCGCCTCCTCGCCCTTCAACGTCCCCGACGCCACCGGGCTCTCGGCCAGCGCGATGTCCCGCAGGCCGGCGAAGTGACCGGGGGAGACCAGCGCGGTGTCGCGCCGGGCGGCCGGCACGAAGACCACCGCGTCCCCGGTCTCCTTCAACCGCCGTACGTCCGACGCCACCGCCAGGACGTCGTCCACCCGGCTGGCCGGAGACCGCTTGGCCAGCGACTGCGGCAACAGCGCCAGCATCGCCACGGCGACCACGACCGGCACCAGCCAGGGCGCCGCTCTCGGGAACCGCTGCCCGGTCGTGCGTACGGCCGTGCCCAGCGCCGTGCCGATCAGCAGCGCCAGCCCGAGCATGCCGAACAGGACGTAGCGGTCCAGGAACAGGGGCCGGACCAGACAGAGGCCGAGCAGGCCGATCTGAGGCACCGCCAGCAGCGGCAGCCCGACGGCCGCGACCGACAGCCGTCCCGCCCGCGGCCGGTCCAGCAGGGCCGCGAGAGAGCCGATCGTGAGCAGGACCGCCGGGCCGATCAGCATGTGCCAGGTCAGCGGCGGGATCCAGGAGACCTGGTCGGCCTGGCTACGGCTGAACAGGACCAACGGCAGCACAGCGGCGACGGCGCCCGTCGCGGCCGCCGCCCAGCGTGTCCATGTCCCGCGTCCGGCCCGCGTCCAGAGGAGGGTCGTCAGATGCGCGGGCAGGATCAGCAGCGACAGCCAGTTCAGCAGCCCGCACACCGCGACCGTGCCCCCGTACGCGGCCCAGTGCGCCGCCCGGCCGCGGCCCTGAAGGACGGTGACCAGCAACAGGGTGGACACCCCGGCGCCTGCCGCGACCAGCGCGTACGGGCGCCCCTCCTGCAGATGGAACTGCACGGCCGGAAGCAGCCCGAACGCCAGCCCTCCCGCCAGGCCCGCCCAACCTCCGGCCAGCCGCCGGCCGATGACCGTCACACAGGCCGCCGCGACGGCCATGGCCAGCACGGAGGGCAGCCGCAGGGTGGTGGTACAGGCCCCGAACCACTCGAACAGCCCGTGCATCAGCAGGTAATAGAGCCCGTGCACGGCGTCGACGTGCCCCAGCATGTGCCAGATGTCGGCGACGGGCCGCCGGGCCACCTGCCAGGTCGCGGCCTCGTCCCGCCACACGCTGTCCTGCCGGGACAGCCCCCACAGGCCGAGGGCCAGGGTCCAGAGCATGGGGATCGGCCACAGGGGCAGACGGCGGCGCAGGGGATTCTCCCGGGAATCGGCATCCAGTACGGCGGGGGAGATGCCGCCGGGCGATGTGGCCCCGAAGTGGTCCGCCACCTGCCCGCTGCCGCGGAGCATGCCGAAGAGCGCCTCGGCCCGAGCGGCCGAGACGGGATCAGAGCGTGCTCAACTTCCCCCGAGAGGCACCCGCCCCGCACGTCAGGCGAAGGGGTGGACATGCCAGAACCTACGGGAACGGGCCGATGTGCAGCCACTTTTCGCCGCGTGAACACAATCACCGGGGATGCGGGGAACCTTGAGTCCGTCGAGCCGTCGGATTCCTCCGCTTCATCCCCTTCATCGCTTCTGCGGCTTGCGTCAGATGATGCTGTAGCGCAGCAGGAGGTGACGTCGGTACTCGGCGCCGGGCAGTATCTCGGCGCTGCCGTATGTGCAGATGGCCGTCGAGGGGAAGCGGACCGTCTTCACCGACAGCCCGGTACGGCGGGCCAGTTCACCGATCGAGGAAGGGCGAAGAAAAACCGCACCCGGCCGTCAAGACGCCGTGTTCGGCGGCCTGCGGGCCGGGTGCGGACAGGGAGACGCTGCAAGCAAGGAGATTGCAGGTCAGAGGGCGCGATCCAGAGATCAGGCCTTCTTGGTCTCCCAGAAGATCTTGTCGATCTGGGCGATGTAGTCCAGAGCCTTCTGACCGGTGGCCGGGTCGGTGGACGCCTTGGCGGCCGAGAGGGCCTTCAGGGCGTCGTTGACCAGCTGGTGCAGCTCGGGGTACTTCTCGAAGTGCGGGGGCTTGAAGTAGTCGCTCCAGAGCACCGAGACGTGGTGCTTCGCGAGCTCGGCACGCTGCTCCTTGATGACGGTGGCACGCGCCTGGAAGTGCGGGTCGTCGTTGGCGGCCATCTTCTCCTGGACGGCCTTCACCGACTCCGCCTCGATGCGGGCCTGGGCCGGGTCGTACACACCGCAGGGCAGGTCGCAGTGCGCGCTGACCTTGACCTTGGGGGCAAACAGGCGGGAAAGCATGGAGCATTCCTTCCTCGTGATCGTCTTCTCAGGTGGGACATTACTCCCTGCAAGACGGGTTTTCGCGAGTGCCCCCATGGGCTTAGGACAAAAGTCCAGGGTCAGACTGAGACTGGTGGAGGACCGTACCGGGGAGGTGCCGGGGATGCCGGAGTTGTCGCAGGAGACCGAGCGCGGGCGGGCGGACCGGCCCTTCGGGTGGGCCGAGGTGACCGGGCCGTCGATGGTGCCCACGCTGTACCACGGCGATCTGCTCGTGGTGCTGCACCGCGGCCGCATCAGGGCCGGCGACGTCGTCATCCTGCGTCATCCCTTCCAGCAGGACCTGCTCGTCGTCAAGCGTGCCGCGGAGCGGCGCGAGGGCGGCTGGTGGGTGCTCGGGGACAACGCCTACGCCGGGGGCGACAGCACCGACTACGGGGTCGTGCCCGATGAGCTGATCCTGGGCAAGGTCCGGCTGCGCTACCGGCCCCGCAAGCCGGATCAGCGCTCGCCGTTCGCGCTGGCGCGCTGGGCGCTGTCGGCGGTACGGCCCGTCTTCGCGGACCGGTCGGCCTCCAGGCGTTTGCGGGCGCGGTAGGCGGCGACGTTGGCGCGGGTGGCACAGCGGTCCGAGCAGTAGCGCCGGGAGCGGTTGGTGGACGTGTCCAGGTAGGCGTTGCGGCACGGGGCCGCCTCGCACAGGCCCAGCCGGTCCACGCCGTACTCCGTCAGGTGGAAGGCCAGGCCCATCGCCGCGATCGCCGCGTAGCCCGCGGTCGCGTTCGACGGGTGGTCCGCCAGGTGCATGTGCCACAGGGGGCGGCCGTCGTCGTCCCGGAAGTCGTGGCCGGAGATCTGCGGGCTCACCGGGAACTCCAGGAGCAGGGAGTTCAGCAGGTTCACGGCGAGTGTCTCGTCGCCCTTGTCCGCCGCATCGAAGACCGACCTCAGCCGCGCCCGGACCGAGCGGAAGCGGGTGACGTCGGCGTCGGTGGCGCGGCGGGCCGCCTCCTGGCTGACGCCGAACAGGTCGCGAACGGCCTCGACGGAGGTCAGCGCGTCCTTGCCCCGGGCCGGGTCCTCGCTGTTGACGAGTCGTACGGCGTAATCCGAGTAATAGGCCAGTTCCACTTGTAGTCCTTACAGAGGCGTTCTATCGTCGTCGTGCGGTCGGGTAACAGCCGATTGTGCTTCCAGGGTATTACGTGACGTGCGCGATGGAGGGGCTCGATGACGGACACGACCACCACCACGACGACGGCCGACTGGCCTGCCTGGCAGGAGAGCTGGGACCGGCAGCAGGAGTGGTACATGCCCGACCGCGAGGAACGCTTCCGGATCATGCTCGACATGGTGGAGGCCCTCGTCGGCCCCGCCCCGCGCGTGCTCGATCTCGCGTGCGGCACGGCAAGTATCACGGCCCGGCTGCTCGCGCGGTTCCCCGAGGCCACCAGCACCGGCGTCGACCTCGACCCCGCGCTCCTGGCCATCGCCGAGGGCACCTTCGCGGGCGACGAGCGGGTCGCCTTCGTCACCGCCGACCTCAAGGACCCGGACTGGCCGGCCCGGCTGCCGTACGACTCGTACGACGCCGTCCTGACCGCCACGGCCCTGCACTGGCTGCACCGTGAACCCCTCGCGGCCCTCTACGGTCAGGTCGCGGAGCTCGTCCGCGACGGCGGTGTGTTCATGAACGCGGACCACATGATCGACGAGTCGACGCCCCGGATCAACGCGGCCGAGCGCGATCGGCGCCACGCCCGCATGGATCAGGCCAAGGCGCACGGTGTCCTCGACTGGTCCGAGTGGTGGCAGCTCGCCGCCAAGGACCCGGTCCTCGCCGGGCCGACGGCCCGCCGCTTCGAGATCTACGGCGAGCACGCCGACGGCGACATGCCGTCCGCCGCGTGGCACGCGCGCGTGCTGCGCGAGAAGGGGTTCGGGGAGGCGCGACCGGTGTGGTGCTCGCCCTCGGACACGCTGTTGCTCGCGTTGAAGTAGGCCGACGGGCATACGGTGACGAGGAGGCGGTACGAGAAATTCGTACCGCCTCCGCTGCGTCCCGAGAGGTGTCCCCTGTCGGCGCGCCGAGTCATGATCACGGCCGGCAGCGGTTTCGAGGGCAACCTGTCCCCGGGACCACGGCTCGACGCCCAGCCCAGTACGAGGGCTTCCGCCCGGCACGCCGAGAGCACGCACCAGACGCCGCGGGGCCCGCCCTCCGGGCGGACGACGGGACTTTGCGGACACGGCCCAGCGGGAGCAAGGCGAAGGGGCGGTACGAGAATCTCGTACCGCCCCTTCAGCGTCGTACCGTCAGAGCACCTTGGACAGGAACGCCTGCGTCCGCTCGTGCTGCGGGTTGGTCAGGACCTCGCGCGGGTCGCCGGACTCGACGACCACGCCGCCGTCCATGAAGACCAGGCTGTCGCCGACCTCACGGGCGAAGCCCATCTCGTGCGTGACGACGACCATCGTCATGCCGGACTCGGCGAGGTCGCGCATGACGTCGAGGACGTCGCCGACCAGCTCCGGGTCGAGGGCCGAGGTCGGCTCGTCGAAGAGCATCAGCTTCGGGTCCATCGCCAGCGCCCGGGCGATGGCCACACGCTGCTGCTGGCCGCCGGACAGCTGCGAGGGGTAGTTCCCGGCCTTGTCGGCCAGGCCGACGCGGTCGAGCAGCTCCCGTGCGCGCTCCCTGGCCTGGGTCTTGCTCGTGCCCTTGACCTGGATCGGCGCCTCCATGACGTTCTCCAGCGCCGTCATGTGCGGGAACAGGTTGAACCGCTGGAACACCATGCCGATGTCCCGCCGCTGCTGTGCGACCTCGCTGTCCTTGAGCTCGTACAGCTTGTCGCCCTTCTGGCGGTAGCCGACCAGGTCGCCGTCGACGTAGAGCCGACCCGCGTTGATCTTCTCCAGGTGGTTGATGCACCTGAGGAACGTCGACTTGCCGGAGCCGGAGGGGCCGATGAGGCAGAACACCTCGCCGGTCTGCACCTCCAGGTCGATGCCCTTGAGGACCTGCACGGCGCCGAAGGACTTGTGGACGCCCTCGGCCTTCACCATGGCGGTCATGCCCCAGCACCCCTTTCACGACCCAGACCGAGCATGTTCGCCTTGACCTTCTGCCACGGCGTCGGCGGCAGGTTCCGGGTCGAGCCACGGGCGTAACGGCGCTCCAGGTAGTACTGGAACACGCTGAACACGCTGGTCATGACCAGGTACCAGATGCACGCCACGAACAGCATCTCCATCACGGCGTACGACGTGGAGCCGATCGTCGAGGTGGCGCGCAGCAGTTCGTTGTACGTCACCGCGTACACCAGCGACGAGGTCTTCAGCATGTTGATGAACTCGTTGCCGGTCGGCGGCACGATCACCCGCATGGCCTGCGGGATGACGATGCGGCGCAGCGTCTTGCCGTGGCTCATGCCGAGCGCGTGCGCGGCCTCGGTCTGGCCCTCGTCCACAGCCATCAGACCGGCGCGGCAGATCTCCGCCATGTACGCCGCCTCGTTCAGGCCCAGGCCCAGCAGGGCGGCCATGAACGGCGTCATGACGTCGACCATCTCGTCCTTGTAGATCGGGCCGAGATTCAGCATGGGGAAGATCAGCGCCAGGTTGAACCACAGCAGCAGCTGGACGTAGACCGGCGTGCCGCGGAAGAACCAGATGTAGACCCAGGCCACCCAGCTCGTCACCGGGTTCTTGGACAGGCGCATCACGGCCAGGATCACGCCGAGGACCACGCCCATGACCATCGCCAGGACGCTGATCAGCAGGGTGCGACCGGCGCCCTTGAGAACCGTGTCGTCGAACACGTAGTCGCCGACCGCGTGCCACTGGATCTTCTCGGCGGTGGCGAACGCGTTGACGAGCAGGGCCACCAGGGCCAGCACGACGACACCGCTGACCCAGCGGCCGTAGTGCCGTACCGGAATGGCCTTGATCGCCTCGGGCGGGAGGGCCCCACCGTCCTTGGAGACGGCGGCCGACGGGTTGGCGTCGGCCGGCTCCTTGTCGAACTTGTCAGTCACTGTGACTGCCCTTCAGTACTTGCCCGGGACGGTCACTTGCCGCCGTTGATCGCGGCCTTGTCGATGGCGCCCGTCTCGGCGCCCCACTTCTCGAGGATCTTCTTGTACGTGCCGTCCTCGATGATCGCGTTGACGGCCTCTTCGAGAGCCGCGGTGAGCTCCTTGTTGTCCTTGTTCACCGCGATGCCGAACGGCTCGGCGGCGACCTGCTCGCCGACGACCTCGAAGTCGTTGCCGCCGCCGGCCTTGCGGGCCAGGTCCACGGCCACCGGGTAGTCGTTGACGCCGGCGACCGCGCCGCCCGACTTCACGCGGGTCTGGGCCTCGGTGTCGTTCTCGAACGACTCGATGTTGATCTTCTTCTTGCCGCCGTCCGTGCAGGCCTTGGACTGGGTCTGCAGCGCCTTCTCGTACGTCGTGCCGCGCTGCACGGCCGCCGTCTGGCCGCAGAGGTCCTCGATCGAGTTGATCTTCTTCGGGTTGCCCTTCTGGACGTACACGGCGGTGCCCGCGACGAAGTAGTCGACGAAGTCGACACCCGGACCGAGCTTCTTGCCCTTGTCGTCCAGGCCCTCCTGGCGCGCCTTGGTGTCCGTGATGGAGGACATGGCGACGTCGTAGCGGCCGGAGTTCAGGGCGGTGATGAGGCCGTCGAAGGAGCCGGAGGTGAACTGGAACTCCACGCCCAGCTGCTTGCCGAGCGCGGCGGCGATGTCGGGGTCGACGCCGACGATCTTGCCGCCCTCCTGGAACTCCATCGGGGCGTACTCGGCGTTCGTACCGGCCTTGATGACGCCCGCGTCCTGGATCTTCTTGGGCAGCTTGTCGAAGAGGGGGGCCGTGCTGGACTTGCCCGTCTCCTTCGTGCCCTCGCTGCCGCCGTCGTTCGTCTGGTCACCGCAGCCGGTGAGAATCAGTGCGCCTGCGACCGCGATCGAGCCGACCGCTGCCAGCCGGGAGCGTGCGGCGGTCGTACGACGGGTGGAGCGTGCGGTCATGGTGGGTTCCTCCGGCGGATGGGTGGAGTTGCCGATGGGGCGGACACTCGCCGATGGGGTCGGTGGGTGCCTTGGTTTCCTAGGTCGACGAGAGCACACGCCTTCGAGTGTCGCGACCTCGTGTGATTACGGCATCTTGCCATTCGGACTCAGCCATTCAGGGCGACCGTCATGTCAAAATCGGATAACGGGTGACCCCCGAACCGCCTCAGGTCGGTACATCACGGCCGGACCATCTCCGGGAATCCGCCCTTCCGGCCGGAAGATCTTCGGCATATCTCAGGATCTGGATCAGTCGGGCGCCGGTTTCGCTGCCGTCAGTGGCTTTTCATGGTATCTGGCGTCGATTGTCCGCTTATTTCGTCACGAATCACAGCGCTTCCGTCGCCGGGTCGTGTCCGATTCGTGTTGTCCGTGTGCGTGTTTCCCTTCTCGTCATGTGATCTTGCAGATATTGGACTCGTCGTCGGTACCGTCCGTCCGGTAAGAAGGTTCTTTACACCCCTCATCCGGGGCTCAGGGCGCGTGTGCGGCGCGCCCATCGCGCATGACCCGTACGCATCAACAGATCGGGGCATGCGCGGTCCCGCCCACCCCTCACCAGGAGTGGCCACCCTCAACCAATGAAGATTTAAGGGGTAAAACAAAGTGGCAGCGGAGATCGTCAATCCTCGCAGCGACAGCAATACGGATCAGGATGGCGGGGCCGAGCCCCTGGATTCCTTCGATCCGGCGTTCGCGCTGCACCGCGGCGGCAAGATGGCCGTGCAGGCCACCGTGCCGGTCCGCGACAAGGACGACCTGTCCCTCGCATACACGCCCGGCGTCGCGCGGGTGTGCACCGCGATCGCCGAGCAGCCGGCACTCGTCCACGACTACACGTGGAAGTCGTCCGTCGTGGCCGTGGTCACCGACGGCACGGCCGTGCTCGGCCTCGGGGACATCGGCCCCGAGGCCTCCCTTCCGGTGATGGAAGGCAAGGCGATTCTGTTCAAGCAGTTCGGCGGCGTGGACGCGGTTCCGATCGCGCTCGACTGCACGGACGTCGACGAGATCGTGGAGACGGTGGCGCGCCTCGCCCCGTCCTTCGGTGGTGTCAACCTGGAGGACATCTCGGCGCCGCGGTGCTTCGAGATCGAGCGCAAGCTCCAGGAGCGGGTCGACATCCCGGTCTTCCATGACGACCAGCACGGCACGGCGGTCGTGACGCTGGCGGCCCTGCGGAACGCCGCGCGGCTGAGCGGGCGGGCCATCGGGGACCTGCGGGCCGTCATCTCCGGCGCGGGCGCCGCCGGTGTCGCCATCGCCAAGATGCTGGTCGAGGCCGGCATCGGTGACGTGGCCGTCGCGGACCGCAAGGGCGTCGTCTCGGCCGACCGGGACGATCTGACGCCGGTCAAGCGCGAGCTCGCCGGGTTCACCAACAAGGCCGGCATCACCGGGTCGCTGGAGGCGGCTCTGGAGGGTGCGGACGTGTTCATCGGCGTTTCCGGCGGTACGGTCGCGGAGTCGGCGGTGGCTTCCATGGCCAAGGGCGCGTTCGTCTTCGCCATGGCCAACCCGAACCCCGAGGTGCACCCCGATGTCGCGCACAAGTACGCGGCGGTCGTGGCGACCGGGCGGTCCGACTTCCCGAACCAGATCAACAACGTGCTGGCGTTCCCGGGCATCTTCGCCGGTGCGCTGCAGGTGCGGGCCTCCCGGATCACCGAGGGGATGAAGATCGCGGCGGCGGAGGCGCTGGCGGGCGTGGTGGGCGACGACCTCGCCGCGGACTATGTCATCCCGTCGCCCTTCGACGAGCGGGTGGCTCCGGCGGTCACGGCGGCGGTTGCGGCCGCGGCACGGGCCGAGGGTGTTGCCCGGCGCTGAGATGAGTGTCGGTCGAGTGACCCCGTCCGGTGGTTGGGCGGGGTCATTTTCTTTGGGCCGGTTGGGCTGTTTGGGTGGGTTCGGCTCCGGTGGGGGCGCGTGGCGCACGGCCCGCGTGCCCACCAGGCTGCGGGCAGTCGTGCCGCTGGGCGCCTTGGCAAGAGGGCGTGTCTCACAGAGCGCTGCGGTTCCGTCGGTCGGTGGGGGCGCCTATCGTCAAGGTCATGTTCGCTGTCTATGCCGCCCGAATCGACCGCGACCAGCCGCTTTCCGGACTGGAGTTGGGGGAGCGGCCGGCTCCTGAGGTCCGTCCCGGCTGGAGCGCCGTCAAGGTCAAGGCCGCCTCCCTCAACCATCACGACCTCTGGTCACTGCGGGGCGTGGGTCTCGCAGAGGACAAGTTGCCGATGATCCTCGGGTGCGACGCCGCCGGCGTCGACGAGGACGGCAACGAGGTCGTCCTGCATTCCGTGATCGGACAGAGTGGGCACGGGGTGGGGCCGAAAGAGCCTCGTTCCATCCTCACCGAGCGGTATCAGGGCACGTTCGCGGAGCAGGTCGCCGTACCGACCTGGAACATCCTGCCCAAGCCCAAGGAGCTCTCCTTCGAGGAGGCCGCCTGTCTGCCGACCGCATGGCTGACGGCCTATCGGATGCTGTTCACGAACGCGGGCGTGCGGCCCGGCGACTCCGTGCTCGTACAGGGGGCCGGGGGCGGTGTCGCCACCGCTGCCATCGTGCTGGGGAAGGCCGCGGGGCTGCGCGTCTTCGCCACCAGCCGGGACGAGGCCAAGCGCAAGCGTGCCCTGGAGCTGGGGGCGGTGGAGGCCGTGGAGTCGGGGGCTCGGCTGCCGCAGCGGGTCGATGCCGTGATCGAGACCGTCGGTGCCGCCACCTGGTCGCACTCCGTCAAGTCGCTCAAGCCGGGCGGCACGCTGGTCATTTCCGGTGCCACCAGTGGTGACCGGCCCTCGCACGCCGAGCTCACGCGGATCTTCTTCCTGGAGCTGAAGGTGGTGGGGTCCACCATGGGGACCAAGGACGAGCTGGAGGATCTGCTCTCCTTCTGTGCCGCCACCGGGGTGCGGCCCGTGATCGACGAGGTGCTTCCCCTGGACCGGGCCCGGGAGGGCTTCGAGCGGATGGAGTCGGGGGAGCAGTTCGGGAAGATCGTGCTCACCAACTGACGGTTCTGCCGGCGCTACCTGCGGCGGGTTCGGGGCTTTGCCCTGGGCCCGCCGTTCCGTTTGTCAACTGGGGTTGACGGGGGCCGGTATGTCAACTTACGTTGACATCATGACCGAAGCAACAGATCTCGCCGAGCGGGCGGGGGATCGCGATCCACGGATCGGACTGCGGGCCGTCGCGGCGCTGCGCCGGCTGCTGGAGCAGTTGGAAGCCGTGCAGGTGCGCAGCGCGCGTAATCAGGGGTGGTCGTGGCAGGAGATCGCCGCGGAACTCGGGGTCAGCAGGCAGGCCGTGCACAAGAAGTACGGGAGGCGTTGATGTTCGAGCGGTTCACGAAGGATGCCCGGGCCGTGGTGACGGGGGCGGTCGAGCAGGCCGAGAGGGGCGGGGCGCAGACCGTCGACGCCGAGCACCTGCTGCTTGCCCTGCTGGAGCGAGAGGGGAGTCGGGCCTCGTTCGCGCTTGCCGCGCTCGGTGGCGGTGAGTGGGTGGAGTCGGTGCGGGGGGCGTTGGGTGAGGCTCGGCGGCGGGGCGGGTTGTCGCAGGCCGAGGCCGAGGCGCTGGCCGGGCTGGGGATCGATCTGGGGGAGATCGTCGCCCGGGTGGAGGAAGTGCACGGGGCCGGGGCGTTGTCCGGTGACGTCCAGGACAAGGGGTGGTGGTCCGGGCGACGGTCGTTCAGCCGGGGTGCCAAGGACGTGCTGGAGCGATCGCTGCGTGTCGCCGTCGCCCGCCGGGACCGGCACATCGGTGATGAACACATCCTCCTCGCCCTCACCAGCCGTCCCGGCGTGGCCGCCGAGGTTCTCGCCGATCACGGAGTGACCTACGAGTCCGTGACGCGGGTGCTGTACGGCGGGGGAGGAGCCGGTGAGGCCAAGGCAGGTTGACGGATGGGGGCGGGGGTGCGCCCGTGGGGCGGGTGGCGGGTGGCGGGTGGCGGGTGGCGGGTGGCGGGTGCCGGGTGTCGGGTGTCGCCGGGGTGCCGGTGAGGGCCCTGGGCCGTCGGCCGGGGTGGTTGCCGTGCTGCCCAGGGGCCGGTGTCAGGGCTTCGGTGTGCGCAGAAGTGCTCCGATGTGCGCCGCCGCCGTCGACAAGTGGCGGCGGGCGTCGCGGAGTTGGTCCGCTGTCACGCCATGGTCCCTCGCCGCGTCGCGGATGTCGTCGCGGAAGCGGTCGAGCAGGCGGTCCAGGTCGCGGGCCGGGTCGCCGGTGGGGGCCTCGTGGGCCCAGGCGGGTTCATAGTCGGCGGGGAAGTCCTCCGGCGTCTCGGAGTACTCGGGGTGCTGCCGCGCCGGCCTGGCGGCCCCGGTGCCCTGGCGGCCGAAGCCGAAGTCCCGGCCGAACTCCTTCCCGTAGTCCTTGCCGAAGTCGCCGAACTCCTTGGCCAGTTCCGTCAGGCCCTCCCGGACGCCCGTCGGCCAGTCGCCGCGCACGAAGTGGTCCTGCACGTGTTCCTGGACCCGGCGGGCGATGCGCTGGACCTCCTCCTGGGCCTGGGCCCGGGCGCGGTCCTGTGCCTCCTTGGCCTGGCGCCGGGCGCGCTGGGCCTCCTCACGGGCGCGGCGGCTCTCGTCCTTGGCGCGGCGGGCCTGTTCCTTCCACTCCTGCTTGGCGCGGCGCATCTCCTCCTTGGCGGCGCGCCACGCCTCCTTGTCGGTGTAGTCCGAGAAGTCGCCGAAGGGGGAGTCCGCCTTGGCTCCGTTCCCCTGGCGGGCCTCCGACGCCGCTGCGCGCATCTCGCGCCGCAGGTCGCCCGCCGCGCCGCGCACATCGGCCCGGATCTCGGCGGCGAGTTCGGCGACCGACTCCCTGATCTCCAGCTCCAGGTCGGCCAGCTCGCCGCTGCGGTCGGCCAGTTCCGCGCGGCCGGCGTCCGTGATGGCGTACACCTTGCGGCCGCCCTCGGTGGTGTGCGTGACCAGGCCCTCGGCCTCCAGCTTGGCCAGGCGGGGGTAGACGGTGCCGGCCGACGGTGCGTAAAGACCCTGGAAGCGCTCTTCGAGGAGGCGGATCACCTCGTAGCCGTGGCGCGGGGCCTCGTCCAGCAGCTTCAGCAGGTAGAGGCGGAGGCGGCCATGGGCGAAGACGGGGGGCATGTCAGAGCACCTTCTTGTCGGTCGTGCCGTCGGCCGGGGCGTGGGGCGGGGCGTCGGTCGGCTGATCGCCCTGGCCGGAGACGGAATTGTCCCCCGAGTTGTTCTGCGTGCCGCTCACCGGGGCGGCCGTCGGGTCCGCAGGGGGCTCCGGGTCCTCCCAGGCCTCCGCCTCCCACGGCTCGTCCTCCTTGGGCGGGCGGCGTAGCAGGGCGATCGAGCCGGAGACCGTCGTCGCCCGGAGCTTGCCGGTGCCGGCGCCCAGGCGGCCGGTGACCTTGTGGGCGCCCCATTGGCCGTGGACCCGGAGGTCCTCGAAGGCGTTGGAGATGGTGCCGCTCGCGGTGTTGGCCTCGACATCCGCGTCCGCCGGGGCCGGCAGGCGGATCGCGATCTCGCCGGAGACGCTGGTCAGCCGCACGTCGGTCGGGCCGTCCGGGTCGAGGTCGACGATCATGGAGCCGCTCACCGAGTCGGCCTTCACGGCGGAGCCGGAGCCCTCGACGACCGTGAGGTCGCCGGAGACGGAGTTGAAGCGGAGGTCGCCGGTGACGGCCTGCGCCTCCAGGTTCCCCGAGACGGTGTCGGCGCGGACCGGGCCGGACAGGCCGACGAGGGTCGTGTCGCCGGTGACGCCCTTGACGACCGACGGGCCCTGGATCCCGGAGACCACCGCCCCGGCGCCGACGACGCCCACTTCGACGCGCGTGTCGGCCGGCACCGCCAGGGAGACCACCGCGCTGCGCCGCCAGCCCTTGCGGTCGAGCCACTTGAGGAAGCCCTTCCAGGGCAGGTCCTCGTACGCCACCGTCAGTGTGCCGCCCTGTTGGGTGACCACCAGGGGTGGGCCCTCGATCTCGGAGACCTCCAGGCGGGCGGAACCTTCGTCCGTCCCCACGACGTTCACCGTTCCATTGACGATGCGCACCTGGAGCTCGCTCACCGGCTCCTCGAAGGTGAGCTTCCTGGGCTCTGCTACGGACCACTCGGACATGTGCGGACCTCCTGGGCGACCGGACGCGGCCGCACGGGCCGGACCTGAACGCGACACGCCATATCGCGTCTTACGTAATTCACGATATATCGCGGACGCGGAAAGTCAAGGCACTCGTTCTGGTGATCACAAATCACGTGAGGTGGACAAACCGGCCTAGCGTGGTGCCATGTCGACGGAAGAGCCCAGGACCGCCCGCCGGGTCCGCCCCACCCCGGGCGCCCTGCTGCTCTGCCGCGCGGAGCCCGAGTCCGTCGCCTCCGCCGCCCAGCTGCTGCGCGAGCCCATGCTGCTCGCGCCGGCCGGCGGGGAGTGGAGCGTGCTCGTCCCCGAGGGCCGGCCCTGGCAGGAGGGCGGCGAACCGGTCGACCGCGTCCTCACCGGCTGGGCCACCGCCCTCGCCGTCGGCACCTCCTGGCCGGTCCTCGCCCTCTGGTGGGACGCCGACCGCGCCGGATACACCCTCGCCTCCGGCTTCCGCCGCCCCGTCGGCTACATCTGGCTCGCCAACGGAACCCCGGTCGGCGAGGACGAGGCCATGCGCACCTTCGCCGGCCGGCTCGGCCTCGATCCGGTCCTGGACGTGCAGGCCCTCGACGAGCTGACGCGCCCCGATTCGGTGGCCGACGCACGGGCACGCATGCGTGGCCTCATCGCCGTCCTCACACGCGCGGGCGTCTCCCTGCCCGACGGCCTCACTCCCGGCGCCAGCGCCGACCGCCTCCACGAGGCCGCCCGTCTCCAGCCGCACGCCCGCATCGAGTGGTCGGGCTGGCGCGACGCCTTCCGCGCGGAACTCGACGCCGTCGAGGGCGGCCGCCTCGGCCCCTGGCTCCCCTGGGCAGGCGGCCCCAAGGCCCACGCGCTGGCCCTCGCCCAGGTGGCGGCCGGCCTGCCCCTCGCGGCCTGGGGACTGCGGCGCCGCAGCGGAGGCTGGATCGTCGCGGGCGCCGTCCTGCTGGCGCACGGCGCGTTGGGGCTGGCGTACGAGGCGGTGCGGCCGCTGGACCGACGGCGGGGTGACGTCTGCGTCGGCTGTTGGGTGGGGGGTGGTGTGGCGTGTGCTGTGGCTGCTGGACGGGTGGTGTGGTGGGGTTTGCGTCGGCTGTTGGGCGGGCGGTGTTGTGACGTGCGCTGTGGCCGATGGACGAGGGGTCCTGCGGAGTGTCGTCCGTCATCTGGACCGGCTGCAACGACGCGCGCTCCGGGCGCTGGACGGGTGGTGTGGGAGCGTCTGCGCCGGCTGTTGGGCGGGCGGTGCGATGACCGTGCTGCGGTCGAGGGACGGACAGTGCCACGAAAGGTCGTCCGGCCGTTGGATCGGCTGCCATGACGCATGCTTCGTCCGCTGGACCAGTTGCACCGACGCGCGCTTCGTCCGCTGGACCGGCGGTGCCATGGCGTGTGCGTCGTCCGGAGGGGCCGTCCGTCGTCAGCCGTACAAGGTGCTGCGGCGCGCCGCTCGACAGACCCGGAGTCCGACGGGCGGGCGAGGCTCGCGGCCAGCGGCGCGACAGTGGTGCGAGGTTCGCGGCTCGCTGTGCGACATCGGATGGTGTGCCCCGCGTGCGGCATCGGATGGTGCGCCCCGCGTGCGACACCGCATGGCGTGCCCCGCATCCGGTGTCTGACGGTGTGCGCCGCCCGCGCTGGAGCCCGGAGCGGTGGGAGGGCCGTCCGACGTGAAGGGCGCCCGCAGCAGGGCGCCCGGACAGGAAGCGTCCGCCAAGGACGTCCCGAGAGCGGCCCCCCTCACGCCGGACAGGGGCCGACCGGTTCGCTATACGTCGTCGTCCTCGTCGTCCAGGCGGGCCAGCCACGTCGCCAGCCGCTCCACCGGTACCTCGAAGTCCGGGTTCAGGTCGACGAACGTGCGCAGCTGCTCGGCCAGCCACTCGAAGGTGATCTCCTCCTCGCCGCGCCGCTTCTCCAGTTCTTCGATGCCTCGGTCGGTGAAGTACACGGATGCTCTCCTGGGGCTGGGCCTGGGGCCATGGGTCGTACTCCTTCAGGTTATGTGGGCCCGGGACCTGGGGCGTACCGCTCTGTTTCCGCACGCCACGCACGCGTGCCGGGGCACAATGTCCGCGGGCGCGACGAAAGCGCCAACCGATCAGGGGCGCAGGGGAGTTGCCCCGGAGTGCGGGGGAGCCATGGAGCGGAGGATCCAGGAGATCGAGCTGCCCGGCGGGGAGACGGTGCTCGCCAGGGTCGGGATCCTCGAGGCCGACGAGATTCCCGGCGAGCAGGACGGATTCGCTTACGACGACGTCGGTGCCCTCGATCAGCTCTCCGCCCGGGTTCAGCGACTGAACGAGCTCGTCACGGGCGTCGGCAGCGCGGTCCTCGCGGCGGGCCGGGCCGCCGGACCGGACGAGATCAGTGCCACGTTCGGCATCGAACTCGCGGCCAAGCCCGGCAAGGTCGTGGCCCTCCTCACGGACGGCGAGGCAAAGGCGGCGATCTCGGTGACGCTGACCTGGCACGCGAACGGACGTGCCACACAGCGGGCCGGGGACGGCACAGGGAGTGGAGAAGGCGGCGGCGCCGGCGGAGCCTGACCGTGTCCGAACTGGAAGACCTGACGCGTGAGGCCACCGTGCGCCTGGGACCGGCCGGCGACCCCGACGTGCTGTGGGGCAGTGGGTTCTTCGTCGCGCCCGGCTGGGTGCTCAGCTGCGCCCACGTCCTGCTCCTCGGCGAGGACGGCGAGCGGACGGGACCGTTACGGGTCTCGGGCGAGCATGGAGCGGCCCGCGCCCGGCCCGCCTACTGGCTGGGCTCCCGCACGGACCCCGAGCAGGACCTCGTCCTGCTCCGGCTGCTGGACGACGTGCCACACGAGTGCGTACGGCTCAGCGATCGCTACGACCGGCCGCACGAGATCACCGCGTTCGGCTGGCGCCTGCGCTCGGGCGGCCCCGAGACATGGAGCGGCCGCTGCCTGGTGAACGGCACCGACGGTGAGTACGGCGTCACCCTGGGCCCGCAGAGCGAGATACCGCACGGCACCTCCGGCGGCCCCGTCCTGGACCGGCTGCACGGGGTGGTGGCCGGAGTCGTCAAGGCGCGCCGCCGGGGCCAGGACGGCGGGCTCGCCGTCGCCGCCACCGCCCTGCGCGGCTTCCGCGAAGCGATCGCCCTGGACGGCGAGGGCGACCTGGGCCCCGACCCGTACCACGCCCTCATCCGCGCACACGACCAGTGGCACCACCGCCGCCACCGGGACCGGGTGACCCGCCGCACCTGCTGGATCGCCGCACAGGAGCGGCTGGCCGCGCCGCACGCGCGCGTGTGGAGGCCGTCCGACGGCGCCACCGCCTGCGCTCTCCTGGCCGACCTGCCGCTGCCCGACGGAACGGACACCCTGCGACGGCTCATCAAGGTCGTCCTCGACATGGAGCCGCACTGGCGGGGCGCGCCACCGCCGCGGGACTGGCGCGACGGCCACGGCTGGCTGTACGACCGCAGTGAGCGGGCCGACATCGCCTTTCTGCACTATCTGACCCTCGTCGCCCAGTGGTGCGCCCGGGACTGTGCGGGGTCCGTCACCGACCTGGAGGAGTGGCTGCGCGAACGCGTGGAGGCACTCCCGGACGGCGAGCGGGGGCTGCTCAAGGACAAGCTGTCGGCCGGCCGGACGTCGGCGCGTGCGGCGCCGCCCGCGCCACAGCCCAAGAGCGACGACGGGCGCAACCCCGTGGTGACCGTCGTCCTGGAGCCCGACGCCTTCCACCCCGCCGACCGGTTCCACTGGCGGGTCTGGATCTGGCCCGGCGGATCCGCGACGGCCCGCTCCTGGGCCGAGTCGGACGGCCTGGAAGGCGTACCGCTGACCGCGCTGCAGGACGAGCTGCGAGCGCCCTTGGGCAAGGCGTTCCAGCTGCTCGACTCCCACCACCGGCGAGCCCGGCTGGAAATCGCCCTGCCCGTCGAGCACTTCGACATGGACGTCGACTTCTGGCGGCCCCAGGCCGCCGTCCGCAGCTACCGCCTGCACCCCGCCGAGCGTCCCCTCGGTGTGCACCGGCAGGTCGTGCTCCGGTGCCTCGGCGACAGCCGCGGCCGCACCGCGACAGCCTGGCGGGAGCGCTGGCGGGCCCTCGACGAAGGCGGCCTGGAGGCCCTTCCGCTGAGCCCGCCCGCGTACACGCGCACCACGTTGGAGTCGGCACCCGGCCCCGCCGTGCCCGTGCTGTGCCGGACAGCGGCCGAAAGCACGCAGGCCCTTGAGGAGGCGATCGGCGCGGGCTACGGACTCGCCCTGTGGGCTCGCGGCGTCCAGCACACGTACGGCTGCGGGCAGCAGTGCGTGGACCTGCACGAACACACGGCCAAGCTGCTGCGCCGCACCGGCCGCGCCATGGCGCTCCCCGAGGCGCTGCGCCGGCTGCGTGAACGCATAGGTGAGTGCGACGAGGAAGCGGAGTGGGCCGAGCCGCTGGCCCTCCTCTTCGACGATCCGCAGCGCCCCGTCCCACGGTGCAACGAGCCCCTGAACTCGCCCTGAACCGATGCCCACAGCCCGAGGAGGGCCCGTGACAACCCCCGACTGGTACGTCTTCACAGGCTCGGGCGAGCCCCACCCGGGCATCACCCGACTGCCCGCCCCACCACCCTGGCGCGACTTCGACGGCGGCCCGCCGCTGACCGACCCGCCGCCCCTGGGCACCGAGTCCACCCGCCGCCTCGGCGGCCACGGCAGCCGTGCGACGGCCTGGCGCCCCGAGGAACTGGACCTGGTCAACGCCGCCCTGCACCTGCGCAGGCCACTGCTCGTCACCGGTGACCCAGGCTCCGGCAAGTCCACTCTCGCGCACGCCCTCGCCCATGAACTCGGCCTCGGCCGCGTACTCCACTGGCCCATCGTCAGCCGGACCACCCTGCGCGACGGCCTGTACAGCTATGACGCCATCGCCCGGCTCCAGGACATCCAGATGGCCAGGGAACTCGGCGAGCGGGCCGGCACGGACATCGGAGAGTACGTGCGCCTCGGGCCCCTGGGCACCGCCCTGCTCCCTTACGAGCGGCCGCGCGTGCTGCTCGTGGACGAACTCGACAAGAGCGACATCGACCTGCCGAACGACTTGCTGAACGCGCTGGAGGAGGGCGAGTTCACCGTGCCCGAACTGCAGCGGATCGCCCGGGTGGAACCGACCACCGAGGTGCTCACCGACGACGGCGGCCGGGCCCCGGTGACCGACGGCAAGGTGCGCTGCCGCGCCTTCCCGGTGGTCGTGATGACGAGCAATCGCGAACGCGACTTCCCTGCCCCGCTGCTGCGCCGCTGCGTCCATCTCGACCTGCCCTCGCCGACGAACGACCGCGCGGGCGCCGACCGCCTGGCCGCCATGGTCAGCGCTCACTTCGGCGACGGGGACGCCATGGAGTACGAGACACTGATCCAGCACTTCCTGCAGAGCAGCCCGGGATCCCTGCGCGCCGCCGACCAGCTCCTCAACGCCGTCTATCTGACCCAGCAGTCACTGCGCGCCGCCCACCCCGACCGGCAGCGGCTGGCCGAACTGCTGATGCGCCCGCTCGACCACGGCGACCACGGAGCGCGCTGATGACGGACGGGGGCGCGATCGGCAGGCTGGTCGAACGGCTGCGCGCACTGGGTGCCGAACCCTCCGCCCGGGAGCTCGCGGAGGCCCTGTGGCTGGCCCGCCACCTGAGCCCGGTCGAGCCGTCGGCGCCACCCGAGGAGCCCCCGCGGCCACGCCCGGCCGCAGCGGACGCGAAGCCCCCGCCGGCCCGGCAGCCGACTCCGCGACAGCAGGACCCGTCCGGCCCCGAGGCCGACCGGGCCCGCCTGTACCCGGACCCCACGCCCTCCGGCCCGCCCGCCGCGACGGCCACACCCGACGACTCCTTCGTCCGCGTGCGCGTCCCCGCGGCAACGGCTCTGCCCCGCTCCTTGCGGCTCCAGCGGGCCCTTCGGCCGCTCCAGCGCTACCACCCGCCGGTCCGCGCCGTCGCCCACCGGCTGGACGAACAGGCCACCGCGGAACGCGCCGCGGAGACCGGCCTGCTGCTGCCCGTCCTCACACCCGTCGTCCGCCGTCAGGCCCGGCTGCGGCTGCTGATGGACGCCTCGACGTCGACACCCGTCTGGGACAAGGCCCTCGGAGAGCTCAGCCAGATCTGCGCGGGCACCGGCGCCTTCCGGGAGGTGCTCGTCCACTACGTCCACGAAGGCCCCGACGGGTCGCTCCTCGTCGCACCCTCGCGCCGCCGCGACCGTGCGCCGCGCCCCGCCGAGCAACTGCGCGATCCGACCGGCCACCAGCTGACCCTCGTCCTCAGCGACTGCGCCGGACCGCTGTGGCGCGACGGCCGGATGCAGAGACTCCTTCACGACTGGGCGCAGGCGGCACCGGTCGCCGTCGTCCAGCCGCTGCCCCAGAGGATGTGGCAGCGCACCCACCTGCCGGCGCTCCCCGGCACCCTGCGCCGCCGTGAAGGGCTCGGCGCCCGCATGCAGTTCACCCCCGCCGACCCGCTGGTCACCGCACTGCCCGTGCCGGTGCTCGGCCTGACCGGCGCGGCGTTCGGCACCTGGGCGAGGCTGCTGTCCGGCAGCACGGGAGTGACCCTGCCGTCCGCCGCGGCCTGGGTCCGCCCGGACCACACCGCATCGGAGCGCGACGGGGCCGGGCCCGGCGAGCTGGCCGAGGAACCGCTGACCGTCTTCCGCGTGACCGCCTCCCACCACGCCGTGGAACTCGCCGTACTGCTGTCCGCCGTACCCCTCACCATCCCGGTGATGCAGCTCGTCCAGCGCGCCATGCTGCCCGCGACCGGCCCGGCCGCGCTCGCGGAGGTGATGCTCAGCGGGCTGCTGCGCGGGAGCGGCCGCGACGACTGGTACGAGTTCCTGCCGGGGGTGCGCGAACAGCTCCTGCACCTGCTGCCTCTCGGCGACGCCCTGCTCGTGCTGAAGCACTGCGGCGACTACGTCGACCGGCACTTCGGCCGCCGGGCCCGCAACTTCCCCGCCCTGGCCCACGCCCTGCTCACCGGCGGCGAGCCGCCGGGGGGCGTCGAGGCAGGCGTACCAGGGGCGTTCGCGGAAGTGTCGCGGATGGTGGTGCGGCGGTACGGAGGTGAGACGGCGAAGCCGGAGGGCCGGCGAGGCGGGACGGCGCCGCCGAAGGCGCACGGGGTTTCCGTACGCTGCACGATTCTCCACGCGGGCTACGACCGGCCTTGGGCCGTCTGGGCGGAGCGGGCGCTGACCTCGTACGGCGTGGAGGTCGTGCTGACCCGGTGGGATCCGGGCCCGGACCGCGACCTGGAAGACGCCCTGGCGACGCTGCGGGATCTGGAGCACGTACGTGCGCGGGCCGACCGTGTCCTGGTGATGCTGAGCGAGGCGCTGCTCCAGCCCGGTGTCCGTCGGCTCGAGGAGTGGCGGGAGGCACTCTCCCTGGTCGGCCGGGGAAGGCCCGGGCTCTTCGCCCTGACCGCCCTGGGAGCGCGGATCCCGGAGGAGAGCTGGCCGGAATTCCCCCCGCGTCTGGACGAAGGCGATGAGGCGCAGGCCGAAGAGGTGTTGCTGGCGGCGCTCGGCCTCGACATCGGGATCTCGACCAGCCGCGGCCCGACCCTGACGACACGCTTCCCCCGAGCGATGAGGCTCGACGAGGCGCAGGTGCCCTCGCGCGACCTCCACTTCACCGGACGAGACGACCTGCTCCATGCCCTGCCCGAACGTTTGAGGCAGGCCCGGCGGGCCGGAGCCGTCCTCGTCCTGAGCGGGGCGGCGGGCGTCGGGAAGACCGCGATGGCGGTCGAGTACGTGCATCGGTTCGGCGGCGACTACGACGAGGTGCGGTGGACGGCGTCGGGGGAGGCCGTACCCCTGAGCCGGCGCTTGTCGCCGAACCGCCGCCTGTTGGTCGTCGACCACTGGGACGGCCAGGACGTCGATGTGCTGGCCGAACTGGCCACGCAGGCCCAGGTGTTGGTCACGGCGCGGGCGGTGCCCGACTCCCTTCGGTGCCGAGTCGTGCCGGTCGGGGCCCTCACCCGGCAGGAGTCGGTCGCGTACCTCATGCGGATGCTGCGCGTCTCCCGCGCGGAGGCCGAGTCGCGGGCCCTGGCCTGCGCCGACCATCCGGCGGCACTGGTGCGAGTGGTGGACCGGGCCCCGGTGCCGACCCGTGCCGCTGTCCCTGCGCTGCGGCAGCTGGACGACCTGGCCCAGCGCTGTGTGGTGGGCCTCAGCGCCGACGGTACGGCCGCGACGCACATCGCCTGCGGTGTGCTGGTGGCGCCGGGTTGGGTTCTCACGTTGGCGGAGGCGTTGGGGGAGGAGGGCACCTTCACGGTGGCTCTGGCCGACGGGCGCACGGTCCCCGGGCAGTTGGCGCACGTCCCCGCGTCGCTCCGGGAACCCCGGCCCGCTCTGGTGCGGCTGCCCGAAGGAGTCGATCACGAGTGCGCGTGGCTCGCCGACTCGGCGCCGGTGCTGCCGGTCTCTGCCACGTCCGGCCGCGAATACGTCGTCGGAGGCCCTGAGGCGCGGGTGTCCGCCGTGGGCCGTCCCGTCGTCGACCGGGAGTTCGGCACGGTCGTGGGTCTGGCGCTGCCACGCCGGAGCAGCCGTCCGGAGGGCGACATGTTCGTGTCCACGACGGCGCTGCGCGCCCAGTTCGAGGAGGTCGAGCCGACGGCGTACCTGTGGCGGGACATCATGCGCGCACACGACCGCTACCACCTCGGCCGGCTCGACCACGCGGAGAGCTGGCCCGCGGTCCAGCAGGGGCTTGCGCAGGGGGAGAGCGCAGAGGCCTTCACCCCGGCGCTCCGCACCCGTCTGTACGGAGTCGTCGCGTCCCTGACCGCTCCCTCCGGCCGGGAGGAGGCGCGGGTCCCGCTGGCGATGGCGGGCGTCGAGGTGAACGACGCGCCGCGCGACTGGGGGGACGGGCTGCGGCTGCTGGCCGCCTACGGCCAAGGACTGGGGATCATCGCCCTGTGCGCGGCGCACATCTGGGCCCTTCGTCTCGGGGCGGGCCACGGGGAGGACCACCGGGCGCTGGTCGAACTGCGGGCGTGGACGGAGGACGTGGCGCTCACCCGTCTTGACAGGCAGGCGCGGCGGCAGGTGCTCGACGTCCTGAACAAGGGGCGGTCACTTGCCCGTTGGGACATCTTCGTGGAACTGGTCCAGGCCCCCGACGGCCACGGCTGGCGAGTGTGCCGCCGGGCAGGGGAGGACCTGCGGACCGTCCAGGAGAGCACGGGCGGATGGCCCTCGCCCCTGTCGGCGTACCGCCACAGCGAGTTCGAGGCGGCCGTCAGGTTCAGTGAGGCGCACGGTGAGCGGGCGCACGTCGTCTTCGTCGTGCCGCCCGGCCCGCTGCTCGACGAGCCGTTCGAGGAATGGGAGACCGCACACGAGCGGTTGGGGCAGCGGTGCCGTGTCAGTGCGGCGCTGGAGCGGGAGAACCTGTTCCACCAGGACGACGAGGCATCACGGAGATTCCGCTGGGCCGGCGTCAGCAACGGCCCGCTGCGGCCCCTGCCTTTGACGCACGAGTCCGGACGGGACCCGCACGGCGAGCTGCTGTTCGCGCCCCTGGGGGCCGTGCCGGTCCACTGCGGAACGCTGAGCACCGGCAGGGGAATCGGCGTGCTGGAGGCAGCGCTGGGCAACGGGTACGGACTGATGCTGTGGCGGCGGAGCGACGACCACCACGACTGCGCGGAGTTCCATGCCCGGGCCGCCGAGCTGGTGGACTCCGCCGTTACGGCCGCGGACCTCCTCGAACGGGTCCGCCTGCTCCGCGTCGCCCCGGACGACCCGGCCAACGCCTGGGCCCGGGGCCTCGCGGTCCTCTACGACCCGCCCCTCGGACACGCACTCTTCTGAGGGCGGCTGAGAACGGAACCGGCCCCGACGCCTCGGACGAGGCGTCGGGGCCGGTTGAGTCGGTCACCCGGTGTCAGAGGCTCACGCCTCGAACACCTCACGCACCAGCTGCTCCTGCTCGGCCTGGTGCCGCTTGGCGGAACCGACGGCCGGGGACGAACCGTGCGGCCGCGAGATGCGGCGCAGACGCTCGCCGTGCGGGACGTCGGCGCCGACCGCCAGGTCCAGGTGGTCGATCAGGTTGAGCGCGATGAACGGCCACGCACCCTGGTTCGCCGGCTCCTCCTGGGCCCACAGGTACTTCTCGGCGTTCGGGTACTTGGCGATCTCGGCCTGGAGCTCGGCACCCGGCAGCGGGTACAGGCGCTCGATGCGGATGATCGCCGTGTCCGTGACGCCGCGCTTCTTCCGCTCGGCCTCGAGGTCGTAGTAGACCTTGCCGGCGCAGAAGACGACCTTCTTGACGGCGGCCGGGTCGACCGAGGAGTCGCCGATGACCGGCTGGAACTGCCCGGTCGTGAACTCCTCCGCCTTCGAGGCCGCGGCCTTCAGACGCAGCATCGACTTCGGGGTGAAGACGACCAGCGGCTTGTGGTGCGGGTTGTGCACCTGCCACCGCAGGAGGTGGAAGTAGTTCGACGGCGACGTCGGCATCGCGACCGTCATGTTGTTCTGCGCGCAGAGCTGCAGGAACCGCTCCGGGCGGGCGGACGAGTGGTCCGGGCCCTGGCCCTCGTAGCCGTGCGGGAGGAGCAGGACCACACCGGAGGTCTGGGCCCACTTCTGCTCGGCGGAGGAGATGAACTCGTCCACGACCGTCTGGGCGCCGTTGACGAAGTCGCCGAACTGCGCCTCCCACATCACGAGCGCGTCGGGACGGGCCAGCGAGTAGCCGTACTCGAAGCCCATCGCGGCGTACTCGGACAGCAGGGAGTTGTAGACGTTCAGCCGCGCCTGGTCCTCGGAGAGGTACTGCAGCGGCGTGTACTCCTCGCCCGTCTCACGGTCGATGATGACCGCGTGGCGCTGGCCGAACGTACCGCGCTGCGAGTCCTGGCCCGCCAGACGGACCGGGACGCCCTCCAGCAGCAGGGAACCGATGGCGAGGGTCTCGCCCATGCCCCAGTCGATGGTGCCGTCCTCGACCATCGACGCCCGGCGCTGCAGCTGCGGCAGCAGACGCGGGTGGACGGTGATGTGGTCGGGGATGTTGACCTGGGACTCGGCGATCCGCTTGACGGTCTCCGTGGTGACGGCCGTGCTGACCGCGACCGGGAACTCCGCCTGCGGGTCCGAGGGCTCCACCGTCGCCGGCTGGGACGTGGCCTCGCGGACCTCCGTGAAGACCTTCTCCAGCTGGCCCTGGTAGTCCTGCAGCGCCTGCTCGGCCTCTTCCAGGGTGATGTCGCCGCGACCGATGAGGGACTCGGTGTAGAGCTTGCGCACCGAGCGCTTCTTGTCGATCAGGTCGTACATCAGCGGCTGGGTGAAGGCCGGGTTGTCCGACTCGTTGTGACCGCGGCGGCGGTAGCAGATGAGGTCGATCACCACGTCCTTGTTGAACGCCTGGCGGAACTCGAAGGCCAGACGCGCGACACGCACGACCGCCTCCGGGTCGTCGCCGTTCACGTGGAAGATCGGGGCCTCGATCATGCGGGCCACGTCGGTGGCGTACATCGACGAGCGCGAGGACTCGGGCGCCGCCGTGAAGCCGACCTGGTTGTTGATGACGATGTGGACCGTGCCGCCGGTGCGGTAGCCGCGCAGCTGCGACATGTTCAGGGTCTCGGCCACCACGCCCTGGCCCGCGAAGGCCGCGTCGCCGTGGATCGCCACCGGCAGGACGGTGAAGTCCGTGCCGCCCTTGTTGATGACGTCCTGCTTGGCGCGCGACACACCTTCGAGGACCGGGTCGACCGCCTCCAGGTGGGAGGGGTTCGCGACCAGGGAGACCTTGATCTGCTCGCCGTCCAGGCCCGTGAAGGTGCCCTCGGCGCCCAGGTGATACTTCACGTCGCCGGAGCCGTGCATCGACTTCGGGTCGAGGTTGCCCTCGAACTCGCGGAAGATCTGGGCGTACGACTTGCCGACGATGTTGGCGAGGACGTTCAGGCGGCCGCGGTGGGCCATGCCGATGACGACCTCGTCCAGGCGGGACTCGGCGGCCGAGTCCAGCACGGCGTCGAGCAGCGGGATGACGGACTCGCCGCCCTCCAGGGAGAAGCGCTTCTGGCCGACGTACTTCGTCTGCAGGAAGGTCTCGAAGGCCTCCGCCGCGTTCAGCCGGCGCAGGATGCGCAGCTGCTCCTCGCGCTCCGGCTTGGTGTGGCCACGCTCCACGCGGTCCTGGATCCACTTGCGCTGCTTCGGGTCCTGGATGTGCATGAACTCGATGCCGGTGGTGCGGCAGTACGAGTCGCGCAGGACGCCGAGGATGTCGCGCAGCTTCATCAGGGACTTGCCCGAGAAGCCGCCGACGGCGAACTCGCGCTCCAGGTCCCACAGGGTGAGGCCGTGCTCGGTGATGTCCAGGTCGGGGTGCTTGCGCTGGCGGTACTCCAGCGGGTCGGTGTCGGCCATGACGTGGCCGCGGACCCGGTAGGAGTGGATCAGCTCGAAGACGCGGGCGGCCTTCGTCACGTCGTCGTCGTGCGAGGCGTCGATGTCCTTGAGCCAGCGGACCGGCTCGTAGGGGATGCGCAGGGCCTCGAAGATCTCGTCGTAGAAGTTGTTCTCGCCGAGGAGGAGGTTCGCGACCTGGCGCAGGAACTCGCCGGACGCGGCGCCCTGGATGACCCGGTGGTCGTAGGTCGACGTGAGCGTCATGACCTTGGAGATGCCGAGCTTGTTCAGGGTGTCCTGGGAGGTGCCCTGGAACTCCGCCGGGTAGTCCATGGAGCCGACGCCCATGATGACCGACTGGCCGGGCATCAGACGCGGCACGGAGTGCACGGTGCCGAGGCCGCCCGGGTTGGTCAGGGAGACCGTGACACCGGTGAAGTCGTCCATCGTCAGCTTGCCGTCGCGGGCGCGGCGGACGATGTCCTCGTAGGCCTGCCAGAACTCGAAGAAGTTCAGCGTCTCGGCCTTCTTGATGGCCGCGACGACCAGCTGGCGGTCGCCGTTGGGCTTCACCAGGTCGATGGCCAGACCGAGGTTGACGTGCGGCGGCTTGATCAGCGTCGGCTTGCCGTCCTTCTCACCGAAGGACCAGTTCATCGACGGCATGGCCTTGATGGCCTGCACCATCGCGTAGCCGATCAGGTGCGTGAAGGAGATCTTCCCGCCCCGGGCGCGCTTCAGGTGGTTGTTGATGACGATGCGGTTGTCGAACAGCAGCTTCACCGGGACCGCGCGGACCGAGGTGGCGGTCGGCAGCTCCAGCGAGGCGTTCATGTTCTTCGCGACCGCGGCGGCCGGGCCGCGCAGCGTGATCAGCTCGGGACCCCCGGGAGCCGCGGCGGCGGGCTCGGCCTTCTTCGGCTGAGCGGGCTTCGCGGCGGGGGCGGCGGGCTTGGCCGCGGCCGGGGCCGGAGCGGCGGGTGCGGCGGCCGCGGGCTTCGGGGCCGCAGGGGCCGGCGCCGGAGCAGCCGGGGCGGCGGGCGCAGCCGGGGCCGGAGCCGTGGTGGTCTCTGCGGCCCCCGCGGCCGCAGTACCCGCCGGAGCCGAGGCGGCAGCCGCCCCCGGCTTGTAGTCGGCGAAGAAGTCCCACCAGGCGCGGTCTACCGAATTCGGGTCCTGGAGGTACTGCTGATAGATCTCGTCGACGAGCCACTCGTTCGGACCGAACGCGGCAGCGGGGTTCTTGCCCGCTTGGTCTGCGTCGGTCGAGATGCTCGATGCGTTACTGGGGGACTGTGGCGACACGGCGGCAACCGCCCTCTTCCGCTTCACAAGGTGATGGACAGCGGGAATAAAGGCTACGCCTCCATGGCCGGGAAGGTGAGGCCGGGCAAGGTCATCGTCGTGTAAGTCACATCAAACAGCGTGTTTCGTGCCTGGAAATGGCGGGAAACAAGCGTGGTTCCGGTTCAACCGGCGTCAGATGGGAAAACGCGACCGCGACCCGGCACGCCGAAGGCGCGGGCCTGTGCCTGATCACACGTGTCCGTCAGCCAGGACAGACGTGGATCTTGAGACTCCGCTTCGAACTTTACGTCAACTTGGTACGGATGGCTGCCCTGGAAGCGTGACAAGAATCCGGCAACCTCGCTCGGATTCGGCCACGCCGATCCGGCCGCCGTGCAGATCGACGGCCCAGCGCGCGATCGCCAGCCCCAGCCCCGTACCGCCGTCACTGCCCGGCCCGTGCGGGCGGCGCACGGCGCCCCGGTTGAACCGCTCGAAGACCCGGTGCCAGTCCGACCGCGGAATGCCCGGCCCCTCGTCCAGGACCTCCAGCACCAGCGACTCCGCCTGGGCCCCGCGCCGCGCCTTGACCGTCACGCGGCCGTGCGGCGGGCTGTGCTTGATGGCGTTGTCGATGAGGTTGGCGACGACCTGGTGGATGCGCTCGGGGTCGGCGTGCGCGGTCAGCTCCGGCGGGGAGACGTCGAGGTGCAGATGGACGTCCGTACGGGTGTGGCTGCCGGAGCCCGACGCCATGCCGCCGCGCGCCGAGGCGACCATGTTGGCCTCCTTCAGCACGCCGGACAGGTACGGCCACACCTCGAAGCGCCGCATGCGCAGCGGTACGACGCCGTTGTCGAGGCGGGACAGGTCGAGCAGCGTCTCCACGAGCCGGCCCAGGCGCTCGGTCTGCTTCAGGGCCGTACGCATGGTCTCCGGGTCGGCCTCGGCGATGCCGTCGACCACGTTCTCCAGGACGGCCCGCAGGCCCGCGATCGGGGTGCGCAGCTCGTGCGAGACGTTCGCCACCAGCTCCTTGCGCTGCTGGTCCTGGGCCTCCAGTTCGTCGGCCATACGGTTGATCGTCTCGGCCAGGTCGCCCAGCTCGTCCCGGCGGTTCTCGCGGACCCGGCGGGTGTAGTCGCCGTGCGAGATGGACCGGGCCACCGCGTTCATCTCGTCCAGCGGCGCGGTGAGCGAATGCGCCACGAACTGCGTAATGAGCAGTGTGGCGATCATCGAGAAGACCGTGATGAAGCGCAGCTCCGTCTGGGTGCGCACCGCGATCACCGACAGCCCCGTGGTGATCAGGACCGCGATGACGACCAGCGCGCCCAGCTTGGTCTTGATCGAGAACGGACGTACGCCGCCCCAGGGCTCCCCGGGGCCTCTCCGCGCGGCCGGTCCGTCGCTCATGGCGTCGGCGTCTCCAGGGCGTAGCCCACGCCGTGCACGGTACGGATCCGCTCGGCGCCGATCTTCCGGCGCAGCGCCTTGATGTGGCTGTCGACGGTGCGGGTGCCGGAGGCGTCCGCCCAGTCCCACACCTCGGCGAGCAGCTGCTCACGCGAGAGCACCGCGCGCGGGGTGTTCGCCAGGCACACCAGGAGGTCGAACTCGGTCGGCGTGAGGTGAACATCCTCACTGCGCACCCGTACGCGCCGCTGCGCGTGGTCGATCTCCAGCTCGCCGAGGCGCAGGATGCCCGAGCGCGGTGTCGTGGCGGCCAGCGCGGCCCGCTCGACGCGGCGCAGCAGCACGTGCACGCGTGCCGCCAGCTCCCGCATCGAGAACGGCTTCGTCATGTAGTCGTCGGCGCCGACGCCGAGCCCGACGAGCATGTCGGTCTCGTCGTCGCGCGCGGTCAGCATCAGCACCGGCACCGGGCGCTGGGCCTGCACCCGGCGGCAGACCTCCAGGCCGTCGAAGCCCGGCAGCATGATGTCGAGGATCAGCAGGTCGGGCTGCCAGGCCTCGGCCGTGTCGACGGCCGCCGGACCGTCACCCGCGGTCTGCACGAGGAATCCCTCGGCGCGCAGGCGGGCCGCGATGGCGTCCACGATGGTCGGATCGTCCTCGACCACGAGGACCCGGCGCTGAGCGCCAGGGGTCGCCGTCGTGCCGTTGTGGGAGGTGTGTGTCTGCTCCATCGCCCGCCCCAAGTTGCTTTCCGGAATCCGTGGGGTGATTCCTACTGACTGGCTTGCCTGCGCATGCTTGCGATTGACGCTTGAATGATCCGCGTCAGAGAAGCAGAGTACGGGGAGCCACCGCGCCAGGGCTATCCAGGTCGGACGGCGAGGTGCACGACGTCCGGAACGCCCCGGGCAACGGGGATCTCTTCGGTACGCACCTGTTGGAATCCGGCATTACGCAAGGTTTCTTCGAATTCCGGAGAGGGCCGGGCGGACCATACGGCCAGCACCCCGCCGGGCCTCAACACCCTTGTGCAGCCTGCCAGTCCGGCGGGTGAGTACAGGCTGTCGTTGCCCTCGGTGACGGTCCAGTCGGGGCCGTTGTCGATGTCGAGGCACAGGGCGTCATACGTGGCGGATGTCTCATGTACGAACGTCACGAGATCCGTTTGCAGAATCTCGGTGCGCGGGTCGGTGAGCGCACGGGCGGAGAAGTCGGACAACGGCCCGTCGAGATGCCAGCCGATAATCGCCGGCTCGCGCTCGACGACGGTGATCCGTCCCGGGCGCGGATCGGCCGCGGCGTGTGCGAGCGAGAACCCCACGCCCAGCCCGCCGATCAGCAGTTCCGGCTCGGGCCGCGGGTCCAGCGCGCCGAGCGCCGCGTCGACGAGCAGCCGCTCCGAACGCCCGTCGGAGGTGTCCATCAGGAAGCAGCCGTTCGCGATGATCTGGAGTAACCCGCCGTGCCGCCGCAACACGACCTCGCCGTAGGGGCCTTCGCGACGGTCCAGCACTTCGGGGATGTCGTACGAGGTGGGCATCCGGTCATCCTGGCAGCTCCGGGCGGGGCGGCCGAGGGAATTACCCCTGGGGGTGAACTTCTTGAGAGGTTGCTGAGAATCGGTTTTCGCGTGGCGCCGGTCACAGACAGGGGAGGGCGGCGGGTCAAGGGTGGGGGAAACGGAAGGAGTGCCTCGCCGTGGAACGGACTGTGGCTGCGGGTGGGGCGGGCCCGACCCCAGGGCCCGACTCTTCAGGGGCCGCCTCTTCCGGCGCGACCACCCCTTTCGGTGACGCGGGCCTGCCCGATGTGGCCGGACTGCTGGACGGACTGCCGAGACAGCGCGCACCACAGACCGTCGCCGCGCCGCAGGCCTCAGCGCCGTCGGCCCCTGCGCCGGTCATCGGGTCCGCCCTCGCGCCCGGACCCCGTGTCGTCCTCCGCTTCCGCCCCTGGCGCCTGCTGCCCACCCCCACCGGCACACCGTTCACCTTCGCCTACGCCGCCGCACTGACCGTCACCTCGCTGTTCGCCACCTACGCCGACCCCGCCCTCCTCCACGCCCTGCACCAGGGTTCCAGCACCGACGTGGCGCACCTCCTGCGCACGCCCGTGCTGGTGCTGCTCGCCAGCGCGCTGTGGGTCGCGGGCGGGATCGTGGCGCCGTACACGCTCTGCTTCCTGCTCGTGCTCACCGCGCTGGAGCGGCGGATCGGCGGCGCCCGCACGGCCGTCGTCTTCCTGTGCGGGCACGTCCTGGCCACCCTCGCGACCGAGGGCCCCGTGGGGCTCGCGGTGCTGGTCGGCCACCTCCCCGACAGCTCGCTGCACCGCCTCGACTACGGCATCAGCTTCGGCGTCGCGACGAGCATCGGCGCGCTGGCCGGGCTGCTGCGGCCGTGGCTGCGGTGGCCGGTGCTGGTGCTCTTCGGCGGGCTGCTGCTCCAGGACCTGCTCACCCTTGCCGACCCGCTGACCGATTGGGGGCACCTGATCGCTCTGGTCATCGGGGTCGGGATGTGGCCGGTGGTGCGGCGGTGGGTCGCCTCGGGGGCAGCCGGCCTCGGGTGACCAGACCTACGGCGTGGTCGTGGCCCCCCTGAAGGGCCCGGCCGCCGCAGGACGGGCGCGCTGTCGTCGGAGCATTCGATATGGAGATAGGTGATGCCGCGGGTAGCGGGGGCGCGGCGCGGATGGCCACCAGGGCCCGGCTGAGCCCGCGGCCCCGCCACTCGCCCGGCCTGGAACCGCCCCGCGGGCTCGCGAACTCGGTGCCGCGGAACACCGTCCACGCTGCGGAGACGACCTCGCTCGCCGCGCGCAGACGCCAGGAGGTCGAACGGGTCGTCGTGCGACCAGTCCTTCCCCTCCACCGCTTCTCCGTGCGCCGCGAGGAGGTCGCGCTGCCGTGTGATGGGGAGAAGGTTCGACGGTGCCGCGACGAGGGAGCGCGGGCTGCTGATGAGGCCCCCGGAGCCCGCGGGGGACGTCCACGCATGGGGTCGTCATGGGCCGCGAAGGGCTGTGGGTCTGCCATGCAGAGGCGGTGCGGGAAGGTCCTCGTTCCGCCAGCCGTTGTACGGGAGGTCTCGCTTCTGTCCGGGCCGCCCGCCGCCGACCGTGAACCCCCAGGTCACAGGGCGTTGAGAAGGTGATCGCTCACAGCGAACGGTGGTCGGGGAACATTCAAGGTCTCCCGTGCATTGAGTCGGCATAACTCAACTTGACTGCCGAAGGGGAGATCATGGGTTCGACGTCCACACCGCTCACCCTGCCTGTGCTGCCGCTCGACGACGAGGTCGTGCTGCCCGGAATGGTGGTCCCGCTGGATCTGAGCGACGCCGATGTACGTGCCGCGGTGGAGGCCGCGCAGGCCGCCGCCCGCTCGGAGCCCGGCAAGCCGAGGGTCCTCCTGGTGCCACGCATCGACGGCACGTACGCGAGCACGGGTGTGCTCGGCACCGTCGAGCAGGTCGGCCGGCTGGCCGACGGCGACCCGGGCGCCCTGATCCGCGGTCGCGGCCGGGTGAAGATCGGCGCCGGGACGACCGGGCCGGGTGCGGCGCTGTGGGTCGAGGGCGCGCGGCTGGACGAGAAGGTCCCCGAGCCGCTGCCCGGCCACGTCACCGAACTGGTCAAGGAATACAAGGCCCTCGCCACCGCCTGGCTGCGCAAGCGCGGCGCCTGGCAGGTCGTGGACCGCGTCCAGGCCATCGACGACGTGTCCGCCCTCGCCGACAACTCCGGTTACTCGCCCTTCCTGACCACGGAGCAGAAGGTGGAGCTGCTGGAGACCGCCGACCCGGTGGCCCGTCTGAAGCTCGCCACCCAGCAGCTGCGCGACCACCTCGCCGAGCAGGACGTGGCCGAGACCATCGCCAAGGACGTCCAGGAGGGCGTCGACAAGCAGCAGCGCGAGTTCCTGCTGCGCCGTCAGCTGGAGGCCGTCCGCAAGGAACTGCGCGAGCTGAACGGCGAGAAGGAGGGTGAGGAGTCCGACGACTACCGCGCCCGCGTCGAGGCCGCGGACCTGCCGGAGAAGGTCCGCGAAGCGGCCCTGAAGGAGGTCGACAAGCTGGAGCGGTCGAGCGACCAGTCGCCCGAGGGCTCGTGGATCCGCACCTGGCTCGACACCGTCCTCGAACTGCCGTGGAACGAGCGGACCGAGGACGCCTACGACATCCAGGGCGCCAAGGGCGTGCTGGACGCCGAGCACGCCGGTCTGGAGGACGTGAAGGAGCGCATCACCGAGTACCTGGCGGTGCGCAAGCGCCGTAACGACCGGGGGCTCGGTGTGGTCGGCGGGCGGCGCGGCGGCGCCGTGCTGGCCCTCGTCGGCCCGCCCGGCGTCGGCAAGACCTCGCTCGGCGAGTCCGTCGCGCACGCGATGGGCCGGAAGTTCGTCCGGGTCGCCCTCGGCGGCGTCCGGGACGAGGCGGAGATCCGCGGCCACCGCCGTACGTACGTCGGCGCGCTGCCCGGCCGGATCGTGCGGGCCATCAAGGAGGCCGGGTCGATGAACCCGGTCGTGCTCCTCGACGAGATCGACAAGGTGGGCTCCGACTTCCGCGGCGACCCGGCGGCGGCGCTGCTCGAGGTGCTGGACCCGGCTCAGAACCACACCTTCCGGGACCACTACCTGGAGGTGGAGCTGGACCTGTCGGACGTGGTCTTCCTGGCCACGGCCAACGTCCTGGAGGCCATTCCCGAGGCCCTGCTCGACCGTATGGAGCTGGTCCGCCTCGACGGCTACACCGAGGACGAGAAGATCGTCATCGCCCGTGACCACCTGCTCCCGCGCCAGCTGGAGCGGGCAGGCCTGGACAAGGACGAGGTCACCATCGACGAGGGCGCCCTGCGCAAGCTCGCCGGTGAGTACACGCGCGAGGCGGGCGTGCGCACCCTGGAGCGGTCCATCGCCAGGCTGCTCCGCAAGGTCGCGGCCAAGCACGAACTGGGTGAGCAGAAGCTGCCGTTCACCATCACGGACGGCGACCTGCGCGGCCTGATCGGCCGGCCGCACCACGTGCCCGAGTCCGCCCAGGACCCGGCGGAGCGCCGTACGGCCGTGCCGGGCGTGGCGACGGGCCTGGCGGTGACCGGCGCGGGCGGTGACGTGCTGTTCGTGGAGGCGTCCCTGGCCGACCCGGAGACGGGCGCGGCGGGCCTGACGCTGACGGGCCAGCTGGGTGACGTCATGAAGGAGTCGGCGCAGATCGCCCTGTCCTTCCTCCGCTCCCACGGCGCCGAACTCGAACTGCCGGTGGCCGACCTGAAGGACCGGGGCGTGCACATCCACTTCCCGGCGGGCGCGGTGCCGAAGGACGGCCCGAGCGCGGGCATCACGATGACGACGGCACTGGCGTCACTGCTGTCGGGCCGCCTGGTCCGCACGGACGTGGCGATGACGGGCGAGGTCTCGCTGACGGGTCGTGTCCTGCCCATCGGCGGCGTGAAGCAGAAGCTTCTGGCCGCGCACCGCGCGGGTGTCACCACGGTGATCATCCCCAAGCGCAACGAGCCCGACCTGGACGACGTCCCCGCCGAGGTGCTGGACAAGCTCGACGTCCACGCCGTCACCGACGTTCGCCAGGTCCTGGAACTGGCCCTGTCGCCGGCCACCAACGGCGCGGCGCCGGAGGTTCCGGTCGCGGCGTGACGGACGCGGCCGGAAAGGGAAGGCCCGGGTTTTCGTGAGGGAGGCCCGGGCCTTCGCCGTACGTCAGCCGTTCGCCAGCGCCTGCAGTCGATCCAGCGCCCCGTTGAACTTGTTGTGGTCCCCGACCGTCGGTCCGGAGGACGTGTACTGCCACATCGTGTAGTAGCTCCAGCCCGCCGGCAGCTCCCCCACCGTCGAGGCGTACCTGGCGACCCACAGCGGGTGGGCGGAGGCGAAGCCGCTGTAGTTGCCGGTGCACAGGGTCCACCAGCTGGTGGTGGTGTAGATGACGGCGTCGCGGCCGGTGCGGGACTTGTACTGGTTCAGGAAGTCGCGGATCCAGGTGACCATCCCGCTCGGGGTCTTGCCGTAGCAGTCGTCGCCGTACGGATTCCACTCGATGTCGAGGGCGCCGGGCAGGGTCTTGCCGTCGCGGGACCAGCCGCCGCCGTGGTCGACGAAATAGTTGGCCTGGGTTGCTCCATTGGTGGTGTCCGGGGTGGCGAAGTGGTACGCGCCGCGGATCATGCCGACGTTGTAGGAGCCGTTGTACTGCTGGGTGAAGTAGGTGTTCGTGTAGTACGTCCCCTCGGTGGCCTTCACGTAGGCCCACTTGACCCCGTTGTTCCAGAGGGTCGACCAGGCGACGTTGCCCTGATGGCTGGAGACGTCCACGCCTTCCGGCTGGGTGGCCAGGGCGCCGGAGGGGAGGCCGTGGGCGCCGTCGTGGGCGGCGACGCCCATGCCCATGTGGGCGGAGCCCCGGGCCGGGATGTCGTCGTCGGCCGATGCGGGGGAGGGCTGTGTGGCGAGAGTGAGGGCGAGGACGGCGGTGAGCAGGAGCCCGGCGAGGTGCGGGCGCCGCGGGCGGAGCGGTTCGGGTCTGTGCACGGGCATAGCGTGCCTCCGAAGGCTCGGTGGTGCTCGGTGGGGAAACGCGGGGCGCCGGGGGATGGCAGCTGTGGCGTGTTCATGCCAGTCAGCCTCTGGTAGAGAAGCTAGGCATGGAGAAGCGCAGGTGGAAGGGGGTCCGGAGGCTGCCTTTGGTCTGAGCCTGCGAAATACTGGCAGAGCAGCGGCGATGACGGCGGTCGGCGGAAACTTTCAGGACGGGAAACGCGAGGCAGAGGCTGACGTGCACGAAGACGGAAACGGCGACGGGCGGCGAGTCGAGTCCGGGGGTGCCCCCACCGGGGGAGCCTCCGGTAGCGGTATGGGCCGGCCCGAGTTCCTCGACCTGGAGCGCGAGTTGACGGTCCTGTTCCGGCGGGCCCGGGCCAAGCAGGGCGAGATGGCGCGCGCGGTCCATCCGGACCTGGAGTCGGCGGCGTACGGCCTGTTGGTCCGGCTGGGTGAGTCCGGGCGCCAGCGGGCCACGGAACTCGCGGCCTACATCGGCGTCGGCAAGGCCACGATGTCCCGTCAGCTGCGCGCCCTGGAGGACCTGGGGCTGGTCGCCAGGGAGCCGGACCCCGCGGACGGGCGGGCCTGGCTGGTCCACCTCACGGAGGAGGGGCGGGGCCGGGTCGAGAAGGTGCGCGAGGCGCGGCGGGCCCGCTACGTCGAGCAGCTGTCCCACTGGGACCGGCACGAGGTCGCGGAGCTGGCGCGGCTGCTGAACCGGCTGAACCGGGGGATGGAGAAGTAGGGGCGCCGGGGCCGGCTCAGGGGAGCCTGTCCTGGACGGGGGCGAGCGCTCTTGCGGCGGGGAGAGCGCGGGCGGCCTCCTCGCGGACGTTCACGTCCTCGTCGTTCCGGGCCCGTTCGTCGAGCAGGGCGGCCGTGTCAGTGTGGCCGGGCCAGGCGAAGGTGAGGATGCGGGCGGCGGCGATGCGGACCTCGGGGGAGGCGTCGCTTGTCAGGCGGTCTTGTACGAGGTCGAGGGTGTCATCTGAGGGCTCTTCCCAAGCACACCACTGGAGGGCATGGATCCGGATGTGCGGTGAGGGGTCATGGACGGCGCGGTCGCGGATCAGCCCGGCGAAACCGGGTTCGGTGGACCAGTGGTCCGCAAGCAGGTCAATCGCGGTGCCCCGGATGTCCTCGTACGGGTCTTGAGCGGCCCTTTCGCGGATCAATGGGTATGTGCCGGGTTCGTGCCGCCAGTTCTTGGCGAGCAGTCCGAGCGCGGTCTCTCGGGCCTTCGTGCTGTCGCCGGTGGCACGGTCGCGGATCAGCTGATGCGTACCGGGTTCGTTCTCCCAGTGGTTCGCAAGCATGGTGAGTGCGGTCGGATCCCCGTCGACCGCGCGGTGGCGGATCAGCTCATGAGTGCTGGGCTCGTCCGGGTAGCGCTCGGCGAGAATCCTCGTGGCGGCGCCTCTCAGGTAGTCGTCCGACCCGTCGATGACATACGCGCGTATCAGCGCGAGTGTGTCGGTCCGGTCGAGCCAGTGTGTGGCGAGGAGGCTGAGCGCATCCACGCGGACTTCTGTTTCGTCATCGCTGACGGCGCGGTCGTACACGACGGCATGGGTGCGGGGATCGTCGTGCCAGTGCTGCGCCAGACTGGCCAGCGCTGAGGAACGGACGGCGCTGTCGTCATCGTTGACGGCGCGGGACTCGATGAGTTCCTCGACTCCCGGTTCGTGGCGCCAGCGTTCGGCGAGGAACGTGAGAGCGGTGCGACGTGGGTAGTAGTAGTCGTCCTCGACCGCGCGCTCGCGTATCAACGCGAGTGTTTCCGGTCGGTCGGCCCAGTGCTCGACGAGATACTCCAACGCGTCATCGCGCGTCACCCAGTCCTCGTCGTTGACGGCCCGGTCGCGGATCTGCTCGTACGTGTCCGATCTGTCCCGACCGTACTCGGCCAGAAACCGCGTGGCGGTATTGCGCACGTGTTCGTCGGGGTCCTGGGTGATGCGCTCGGACATCAGCGCATGGACGGCAGATCGGTCCGCCCAGCGCTCGCCGAGGTGTTCCAGTGCCACATTCCGCATGACCGGGTCGTCACTCCCCCCAGCGATGGTGCGGACCAGAGAGTGGGTGCCGGAGTCCTCCGCCCAGTGCTTGGTCAGCATCCTCAGCGCCGTGCGCCGGACAGCATCGCTGGTGTCGCTCATGACACGGTCGCGGATGAGCTGGTGGACCACCGCGTCGTCGGCCCAGCTGTTCGCCAGTGTCCTGAGGGCGGAGCTGCGGGCCTGGTCGTGTGTGTCCTCGACCGCGCGGGCACGGATCAGAGAACGGGTGCCCGGATCGGTGGCCCAGTGCTGGGCCAGTACTCCCAGTGCGGTACCCCTGACACTTGCGTCGGGGTCGTCGACGGCCCGGTCGAGGATGAGGGAACGGATGCCCGGACGGGCGGTCCAACGGTCGGCAAGCAGACGCAGGGTCGCGCTGCGAAGCTCCTCCGACCAGGCGTGCTGGGCCAGAAGAGCCGGGACCTCCGGCTCGTGGTACAGGGTGCAAGCCGCTTCGACGCACGCCCTGTCGCCGAAGTGGAACTGCCCTCGAACGTGGAACCAGCGCAGGAGGCGTCGACGTCCGGTCCAGTGCGCGGAGAAGGTGGCCAGCGCAGGCAGTGCGCCGGACAGGCTCAGGTAGCGCGGGCTTTCGAAGTAGTCGATCAAGGAGTTCACCACGGCCCTGCTCTGCGGGCCGAGTTGGCCGATCTTGCGTATCTCCGCCAGTGCCCGTACAGCGAGCACAAGCATCTTCGGGTCATGTCGGCTGGACTGATCGTGCAACTCCAGTAGCGCGTCGATCGCCCGGGCTGCGTCCTGGACCCTGACCTCCTCCTCGATCAGACCGACGAGCAGCAGGAGAACCTCGTGCCAGTTCGGGTCGGGCGCCCGGCGGACGAATACCTGCCTGACCAGTTCCTCTTCGTTCCATTCCCGGGCGGCGTAGCGGCGGGCGATGTCGGTCGCCGCCAGGTACTCCAGGAACGCACGGTGCACGAAGCCGTACACCTCGCCGCCGAAGCGGCTCAGGATGAAGTTGCGTTCCTGGAACTGCCGCTTCATCTCCCGGGCCGCCGCCAGGGCCTCCGGCTGCGGCAGTTCGAGGATGTCCTGGAGGTAGCCCTGGAACGTGGTCTCGAGCTCCGGGCCGTGGATGTGGTTACCGGCGATGCCGCCCTCCCCGTCCTGCATGCGCCGGGCCAGCAGCCGCAGCAGGTCGTACCGGTCCTTGTCGTCCAGGTACTTCAGCGCCTCGATGTCCTGGTTCGGCTTGAGGTGCTTGGTCTCCTGGTCCCAGCGGGCGATCAGGACGCTCACCGCGTGCTTGTAGACGCCCTGCCGGTCACGGGGGAGTTCCTGCCGTCGGCCGATGACGGCGAGAATGGTCAGCAGCAGCGGGTTTCCGGCGAGTTCCCGTACCGGACGCGAGTGGGTCACCGCCGCCGTGATCCGGTGGCACAGACGTTCGCTCAGCGCGGGATCCTCCCGGCACACGGTGTCGTACCACCGCTTGGCGAACTCGCCGATCTGCTGCTCGGTCAGGTCCTGGATCATGTAGTGCTTGAAGCCGGCCCCGTCCAGGACAGCGCCCTTGTAGCCGATGACCCGCGATGTCACCAGGACCCGGACGTTCTCGTAGTGGCTTGCGAAGCCGACGATCCGGCGGCTCACCTCCTCGCGCACCGACGGATCGAAGAGCTCGTCCAAGCCGTCGAAGATCAGTAGCACGCGGCCGCCGCGGAGGCAGGCGTCCAGCACACCGCGGGGCACCGACATGTGCTCCATGCGGTGCAGGTGGTCCAGGAAGTCCTCGAAGGTCCGATCTCGCCACTGTGCCTCGGCGTACTTGCGCAGCTCCACCACCAGGGGCAGCCAGCCCGTCAGTGCGGCCAGGGGTTCCGGGGGAGTAACCGACGTCAGTCCGAGGGCCAGGTAGCGCCCCAGCGTGGACTTGCCCGCCCCGGGGTCGCCGAGCAGGACCAGCCGCTTTGACTGCGGGTCCGTGACGACGTCCAGCAGCGGTACGGGCGGGCGGTCCAGATAAGCCTGCCGGAGCCGCTCCAGCGAGTCCTTCCTGATACCCGGCGGGAGCTCCTCCTCGGGTGGGAGCTCACCGCTGGCGATCAGCCGTTTGTGGAGTTCGGGCGGGAGATCCGGCTGAGGCGGGTCGGCGCGCAGCAGCGGTGGCACGAACACCTCCCGCAGCTGCACGGGCGGGTGGCTGTCACCCTCACCGGTCGGTATCAGCACCTCCAGATCGAGCCGTCCGTAGCGGTGCCGCACCTGCGTCGCGTAGTCGCCGACCGCGGTCTCGATGTCGGCGGGTTCCAGGGGCTTGTGATCCGCGCCGACCGTGCCGAACTGCTGTACCAGCTGCTGGATGTGCAGCACGGTGCTGTACGGCCCGATCGCGTTGCCGGCCACATCGCGGCCCGCACCCATGGCGCCCTCGCCACTGACGTCGACGCTCCCCGGTTGCGCACCGCTGCCGGTGGGGGAGGGGGCTCCAGCCGTACGAGATCCCCGCTTCAGCCACGAGAACAACGTCACTGCCCCTCGACCTCGCTGCCCTCCCCGAAGGCATTGCCCACGACGTCCCCTTCGGCGGCGAAGGCGCCTGTGCCACGCGCCGCGACCTCGCCGGTGGAAGCTCCGGCGGCCCCGGACGCGCCCGGGGCCGGACCGGAAACCGCCCCGGAAACCGCCCCGGACACCTTGCTGTTGGCGCCGAAGGTGTTGCCGACGACACTGCCGCGCACCGCTGTGGCGTTCCGTCCCCGGGCCCGGACGATACGGCGGTCGCCCGCACCGCCGTTACCCGCGAGCGCGACCACCGCCACGACCAGCCCTGCCAGGCTCGCGATCGCCCCGACCACACTCGCCGTACGGTCGGCGGTGTCCAGATCCACCAGCACGGCCACCAGCACGAGCGCGACGGCGCCCGCCGCACACAGGGCGGCCGCCACCCACGTCAGCGCCCTGACGGCTCCCGAAGTCCCAGCCATGTCCCAGCCCCCCTGTGCCCGCGAACGCAACTGCCTGCGACGGTAATACGTGAACAGCCGGTCAGGCAGGGGCCGTCGTCACAACTCCACGTACACGACCGTCGCGTCATCGTGCGTCTTGCTCCGCCCCAGATACGTCCGCTCCGCGGCATCGGCCAGCTCCAGCGCCCGCACCCGGTCCACCAGCGCCCGCGCCCCCTCCTTCCGTACGAACGTGAAGCAGTCTTCCCAGCCGCCCTCCCGGAACTTCTCCACCCACCGGCTCGCCCCGTCCGTCAGCCCGACCAGCCGCCGCACGTCCCCCCGCGCCAGGACCCCCGACACCGCCCGCCCCGCCACCGACGGATCCGCGGCGGCCGTGAAGAAGCCGCCCTCCTTGTTGCGGAGGTGCGCGTCGATCAGCGCGTCCGTGGCCAGAGATGCTCGCGGCAGGCGTGCGAGGCGGTCGTCCAGGTACGGCGTGATCGTGCCGTCCGCCGACTCCACCAGCAGCGCCGAGTCCGACAGGACCAGGTACTCCACGGTCTTCGCCGACCACCGCGCCAGAGCCACTGTTGCCTGTGGGGTGCGTGGGTGAGAAAGGTCACAGGTTTCGGCGTGGGCCTCGGCGGTACGTGCGATGGCGCGGGCCAACGCGTCGGTGAGGGGAACATCAGGGAGTGAAACGGTCAGTTCGGTCAGGGCTCCGCCGAGTCGTGCGGTGAACCAGGGGACGGAATGCAGACAGCCCGTCTCACCCCTCGGCGGGGTCACGCCGTCCAGGACCACCAGGACGCCGCCCTGTCCCGAGGCGGGAAGACCGACACTCGCGAAGTCCTCGTTGGGGCGGTCCTCGTCGCCGGGCTCCGAAACAAGCTCAGTTCGCATCCGGCCAGTCTGCACGAGGCCTTCACAAGGTTCGCGAAGGGGCTTCATCGGTTGCCAAATGGGTACAGCCCCGCAGGTCAGGCGTCTGATTTGGGGTGGAATGGCTGGCTCCGGCAAGGCGTGGCGGCGAATACTGCCATCGCCTGCCGCCGACGTCCAACCGGCCCGCCGCGCAAGGCATGTGCGTGCGCCAGAGGAACTTGCCCGCCAACTCTCCTCCGGGGTTCACTCCTTCGGGTGGCGGGTCAGGTGATGCGCGGCCGTTGCCCACCGGCACTGGGAGGGTCGGGATCCGGTGAGGGCACCCCCTGCTCGAACCAAGTCGCGAGCTTGGGGGAGGGGTGTGCGTACGGTCGGCGGTAGTTGACGAAGCGTCATCCGGACCCATGGGTATCACGAGTCAGGAATGCGAGCACCGGTGCAGAAGATGCGGCCTCGTCGCTCAGGCAAGCAGACGGCCTCCGCAGGGGGCGCCCAGCCCACTCCCGGCACCACCACCGACGTCACACCGGCCGGCAAGGGGCGTCCGACTCACGTACGGAACCGCCTGATCGTCGCCGTGGCCGTCGTGGCCGCCGCCATCGCCGGGGCCGGCGTCCCCTCGGTCGTCGCCGCCTCCGGGCAACTGCACGACTCCCAGAAGCTGGTGACCCTCGCCGAGCAGACCGAGGACGCGCTCACCCTCGCCCACTCCCTCGCCGACGAGCGCGACGAGGTCACCTCGTACATCGCCGCCGGGCGCCCCAAGTCCAAGGCGCCCAGCGAGCAGCGCAGCGCCCGCGTCGACCGGCAGGTCGAGGAGCTGCGCGCCGAGGACGCCGACACCCCCGCCTCGCTGCGCGACGACCTCGACGGCATCGCGGCCGTGCGCCGGGCCGCGCTCACCGGCCAGAGCACCGCGCTGCAAGCGCACGGCGCCTACTCGGCCACCATCACCGAACTCCACCGCCTCGCCGAGCGGCTGGCCGAGCAGATGCCGCCCCGCGCGGGCGCCGGAGCCCATGCGCTGGCCGAGCTGGACTCCGCCGTACAGCAGGCCGCCGCCGCCCGTGGGCTGCTGCTCGCCGCCCTCAGCGTGCCGACCACCACCGAGACCGTCATCGACCCGCTCACCGGCGTCGCGACCACTCAAAAGACCTCCACGGACGCCGACGCCAAGCAGCGCGCCGCCCTCAGCGCCGCCGCCCAGCAGGCCCGCCTGCGCTCCGACGCCGCCCTCGCCGACTTCCGCGACACGGCCCCGCAGAGCGCGCGTGCCTCGTACGACTCCACGGTCACCGGCCCCGAGGTGGACAGCGCCGAGCGGTATCTGACGGCCCTCACCGACCAGGCCACGCTCTCCGACCGTGACCTCGCCACCAACACCCGGCGCGCCGAAGCGGCCCTCTCCGCCCGCGTCGACGCCATGAGCGGCGTCGAGTCCGCCCTCTTCGACCGCCGTACCAAGGACCTCGAACAGCTCCGCGACGACGACGTCACCGCGCTGGAGATCCGCATCGCGATCCTCGGTGCCCTCATGCTGCTCGCGGTCGGCGTCGCCACGGGCATGGCCCGCAGCCTCACCCGCCCCCTCGCCGTCCTCCGGCTCGGTTCCGCGCGCCTGGCCGGGGCCGAGGACCCGGCGGTGGAGGAACCGGTCAAGTTCACCGGCCGCAAGGACGAGTTCGCCCAGGTCGTCGACTCCGTCAACGCCCTGCACGCGCACGCCGTCGCCCTCCAGGAACGCATCACGACCCTGGAGTCCGACCGCAAGCACCTCGTCGGCCAGCGCCAGAAGATGGCCGACGCCCGCGAGGGACTGCGTGCCGAACTCGCCGCCTCGGCCGCCCAGATGGAGCGCCTGCGGGACACCATCGGCTCCACCTTCGTGAACCTCGCCCTGCGCACCCTCGGCCTCGTCGAGCGTCAGCTCGCCGTCATCGAGGGCCTGGAGGAGCGCGAGCAGGACCCCGACCGGCTCGCCACGCTCTTCAAGCTCGACCACTTCGCCACGGTCATGCGCCGGCACAGCGAGAACCTCCTCGTCCTGGCCGGCACCGAGCACGTCCAGCAGCACGCCGGACCGGTCCCGCTCATCGACGTGGTCCGTGCGGCGGTGAGCGAGATCGAGCGGTACGAGCGCGTCCGCATCGCCGCCCTCCCGCCGCACGCGCACGTGGCGGGCTTCGCGGCCGACGACCTCTCCCACCTCCTGGCCGAGTTGATGGAGAACGCGACGTCGTTCTCCCCGCCCGACCTGCCCGTCGAGATCTCCGGCTGGCTGCTGGAGAACGGCGAGGTCATGCTCTCGGTCCAGGACGAGGGCATCGGGATGACGGGCGACCGCCTGTCCCGCCTCAACTCCCGCCTCGCCGACTTCGACCCCGAGGCCTCCTACGACCAGGAGGGCGAGGACGGCCTGGGCCTCGGCCTGTACGTCGTCGCCCGCCTCGCCCATCGCCACGGCATCCGCGTCCAGCTCCGCGAGCAGAAGCAGGGCGGCATCGCGGCGGTCGCGGTCCTGCCCAGGGGGCTGCTGGCGGCGGCCCCCGCGGCCGCGGTCCCGTCCGACGTGTCGGCCCGCGGCACGCACTCCTTCTCCCTGCCGGGCGCCGACGCCGAGGCCAACTCCAACGTTCTGCGCGGCCGCTCCAAGGGTGGGGACCCACTGGTGGCGCTGGCCGAGAGGGCCGTACGGGAGACCGGCGGCGCCGAACAGGACGTGGCCGACAAGGACGTACCGGAACCGGAGACTCCGGCCGAGACCACCATGGAACTCCTGATCCCGGAGCAGGCCTCGGCCCCTGACGAGGAGACGGAGACCGAGGAGGCGCGGGCGGCCGACCCCTATGCGATCGGCCCGGACACGCATGAGCGTGCTCGGGACGAGGGGGAGGAGCCCGAGGAACAGGTGACCGACAAGGGCCTGCCGAAGCGCACCCCGAAGATCACCGCACCCGCCCAGGCCCCGCGCCCGCGGACCGGGGGCGTCGATGCCGAAGCCCTCCGCAGAAGGCTCGGCGGCTTCCGCCGGGGAGCCGAGGCCGGCTACCGCGACGTACAGGCGGAGATCGCCGAACAGACCGGCCAGAACGCAACACCCAGCAGTGAATCCGAAGCAGCCACGGGGGGCACAGTCGAGGAGGCAAGCAGTTGACCGCGCCCAGTACCTTCGGACTGAGCAGTGAAGCCCGCAACCTGCACTGGTTGCTGACGAATCTGGTCGAGGAGGTGCCGGGCATCCAGTCGGTCGCAGTGGTCTCCTCCGACGGCCTGCTCCTGCTCTCCTCGGACCACGCCCGCAACGAAGCGGCCCGCGAGGCCAGGAACGACAGGCCCACCGGCCCCCGCGGCTCCGCCGCCGACCTCGCCACCATCGTCTCCGGCATCGGCAGCCTCACCATCGGCGCCGCGAAGCTGATCGAGTTCGGCGGCGTGAAGCACACGATGGTCGCGATGGACGAGGGCAGCCTGTTCGTCATGTCGATCAGCGACGGCTCCCTGCTCGGTGTGCACGGCTCCGCGGACTGCGACATGAGCGTGGTGGCCTACCACATGGCGCTCTTCGTCGGCCGCGCCGGCCATGTCCTCACCCCCGAACTCCGCAGCGAGCTACGGAAATCCCTGGAGACCGCGGCGGCAGGGAGTACCCGATGAGCAACGCCCCGAACAGCAGGCCCCAGCTCCCCGTCCGCGGCGGCGACCGCAAGGCCGCCCGGGTGCGTCCCTACTCGCTCACCGGCGGCCGGACCCGCTTCGGCCATGTCCTGCTCGTCGAGACCTTCGTCGGCAGCACGGCCGCGCTGGAGGCTCCCGAGGAGCGCAAGGAGCTGACGAATGGTTCCCTCAGCACCCGGGTGATGCCGGAGATGCGGGCCATCGTCGAACTGTGCCGCCGGATGCGCACGGTGGCCGAGATCGCCGCGCTGCTGAAGATGCCGCTCGGCGTGGTCCGCGTGCTGCTCAGCGACCTGGCGGACCAGGGAAAGATCCGTGTGTACGGCACCGGCACCGGTCACGGCACCGGACGTCCGGACCGCGCTCTGCTCGAAAGGGTGCTGAGTGGACTCCGTCGTCTCTGAGAACACCGGTGCAGTCACTGATATCGGGGCAGCCACCGATGAGGATCTGAAGTCCTGGCAGACGGACCGCACCCGCGCCCCGATCGCCACGAAGATAGTCGTGGCCGGCGGCTTCGGTGTCGGCAAGACCACGCTGGTCACCGCCGTCTCGGAGATCACGCCCCTGCAGACCGAGGCGCTGATGACCGAGGCGAGCGAGGACACCGACGACCTCACCTCGACGCCGGGCAAGCTGACCACGACCGTGGCCATGGACTTCGGCCGCATCACGCTCGACGACGACCTGGTGCTGTACCTGTTCGGCACGCCGGGCCAGCAGCGGTTCTGGTTCATGTGGGACGACATCGTGCGGGGCGCGATCGGTGCCGTCGTCCTGGCCGACACCCGGCGGCTGAAGGACTGCTTCCCGGTCCTGGACTACTTCGAGAGTTCCGGGCTGCCGTACGTCGTCGCGGTCAACCACTTCGACGGCAGCGAGCTGTTCGCGGCGGAGGACGTGCGCGAGGCCCTCACCGTTCCCGCACACATACCTGTCATGATCATGGACGCGCGCCGCCGGATCTCGGTCATCGAGACCCTGTTGTCCCTGGTGGGCCACGCACTGGACGTCACCCCCGAGTAGTCCCCGATCCCCGTAGGAGACACCACCCGCATGCGGAAGATACTCGTCGTCGGAGCCGGTCAGTCCGGACTCCAGCTCGCCCTCGGACTCCAGTCGCACGGGTACGAGGTCACCCTCATGTCCAACCGGACGGCGGACGAGATCCGCTCCGGCCGGGTCATGTCCACGCAGTGCATGTTCCACACGGCACTGCAGCACGAGCGCGATCTCCAGCTGAACTTCTGGGAGTCCCAGGCCCCGAAGATCGAAGGACTCGGCGTCTCGGTGGCGGCCCCCGGCTCCCACGACCCCGGCCCGACCCAGCGGGCGATCGACTGGCTGGGGCATCTCGACGGGTACGCGCAGTCGGTCGACCAGCGAGTGAAGATGGCCGGCTGGATGGAGACGTTCGCCCAGCGCGGCGGACAGCTGGTGATCCACGGCGCGGCCGTCGGCGACCTCGACTACTTCTCCCGTACGTACGACCTGGTGCTGGTCTCGGCGGGCAAGGGCGAGCTCGTCCAGATGTTCGGGCGGGACCCGGAGCGGTCCCCGTACAGCGAGCCGCAGCGCGCCCTGGCCGTGTCGTACGTCCACGGACTCGGCCCACGTCCCGAGCACCCGGACACGGAGGCCGTGCGCTGCAACCTCGTCCCCGGCGTCGGCGAGCTCTTCGTGATGCCGTGTCTGACGACCTCCGGGCGCGCCGACATCCTGTTCTGGGAGGGCATACCCGGCGGGCCGCTCGACGTCTTCGACGGCGTGAAGGACCCGGCGCAGCACCTCTCCCTGACCCTGGAACTCATGGAGACGTTCCTGCCGTGGGAGTACGCGCGGGCCACGAAGGTGGAACTGACGGACGCCGGCGGCACGCTGAGCGGGCGGTACGCGCCGACGGTGCGCAATCCGATCGGGCGGCTGCCCGGGGGCGGTCTCGTGCTGGGTGTCGCCGACGTGGTCGTCGCCAACGACCCGATCACCGGACAGGGCTCCAACTCCGCGTCCAAGTGCGCCGCCGCGTACCTCGCCTCGATCGTCGAGCACGGGGACAAGGAGTTCGACGAGGCGTGGATGCGCAGCACCTTCGACCGGTACTGGGCCACGGCACAGCATGTGACCAAGTGGACGAACGCCATGCTGGCGCCGCCGCCGGAGCACATCCTGAACCTCATCGGCGCGGCGGGCCAGCTGCCGCCCGTCGCCGACCGGTTCGCCAACGGGTTCAACGACCCGGCCGATTTCGAGAGCTACTTCTATGACCCGGAGAAGACCGCGGCTTACCTCGCTGAGGTTTCCGGTTCCTGATCTCCGGGCGTACGGCGCCCAGGACCGGGTTCGACGCGATCGGGGAGATCTTGATCTTCTCCCCGGTGCGTGGCGCCTGGATCACCTTGCCCTTGCCGAGGTACATGGCCACGTGGGTGGCGTCCGGGAAGTAGACGACCAGGTCGCCGGGGCGCAGTTCGGTCAGCGGAATGCGGTCGAGCTTCTCCCACTGCTCCTGGCTCGTGCGGGGGATACGGGTGCCCGCGTGGGCCCAGGCCTTCGACGTCAGACCTGAGCAGTCGTAGGTCCTGGGACCCTCCGCGCCCCACTCGTACGGCTTGCCCAGCTGCCGCTTGGCGTAGCGCATGGCCCGGCGGGCCTCGGGGGACGGCTTGCGGTCCTCCTCGGCGAGGGCACCGGACGCCATGAAGGCCCTTTGAGCCTTCGAGGCGCCCTGCTTCTCGAACGCGGCCAGGGCCGTGAGCTGTTCGGCGGTGAGCGAGGCCAGCACCTCCTCGACCTTCCGCAGGCGCTTCAGTACGGTGTCCCGCTCCTTCTTCTGCCGCTCGGCGAGGGCGAGTTGGCCGTCCAGGGCCTTGCGGGCCTTGCGGGCCAGCTCGTCGGCCTGCTTTTCGGCGCCGGTCAGGCGGCCGACCGTTTCGGCACGCTCACGGGACAGCCGGGCGATGAGGTGGCCCTGCTCCAGGGCGCGCTGCGGGTCGCGGGCCATGAGCAGGCGGACGTACGGGGAGACGTCGGTGGTGTTCTGGTACTGCTGGCGGGCCAGCCGGCCGGCCGCGCCCCGGCTGTCGTGCAGGGAGAGGCGGGCGCGGGCCAGGGCGGCGTCGAGGCGGGTCACCTCGGTGCGCTGCTTGCGCAGCTTCTCCTCGGTGGCGTTGTAGGCCTCCGTGGCCTGCTCTGTCTCGTGGTACAGCCGCTGAAGATCTGTCAGGAGCTCGGCCGTGGACCGCTCTTGTGGTTCGGGAGGTTCGGGGGCCGCCGTCGCGGGGATGGGCGAGAGGAGCGTGCAGGCCGTCGTCGCTGCCGTACACGCCAAACGCAGTAGCCTTCCTGACACGTCATCACCTCCGGTGCGGAGAGGCTCTCTGCTCCGCACCGCGAGCATCGGGCGGGCGCGCCGGGTTCGCGCGGTAGGTGTGCGCGGGTCGGCGTAACCGGGTCACCCGTCTGTGTCATCCGGCTTGCCGGGCGGCGTGGCATCCGGCTTGTCCGGCCTGGACCACGGCCAGTTCGGGCGGCGGCTCTGCCCGCCCGCCCCTTTTTCCCCTTCGGCGGCATATACGTATTTCCAGCGCTGGGTGAGACCGGTGAGGCCCGCGGGGGAGCCCGGTGTCCGCGGGACGCGGCGGTAGACGAGGACCGTGGGCGGGCCGCCGTGCGGGTCGGGGACGGGGATGCGGTACGTCTTGGGCGGGTGGCCGGTGATGCCCAGGAGCACCGGGAGCACGCGGCCGTCCATGGGGCCGCCCTCGAAGGGGGTGTCTTCGCTCTTCACGGCACCAGTGTCAGCCATCCGCCGCGAGCTTCTCGGCCAGCGCGGCGGTCTGCGGATCCCGGGACGCCGTGACCGAGAGGACGGCGATGAACTGGTCGACCAGCCAGTCCCGCAGTTCCTGCATGGGGGGCTGCTTGTCCTCGTCGAGCCAGATGAGGGAGGCCGCCTCCACCGCGGTGATCCACATCCGGACGGTCATGCGGAGGCGGAGGCCGGGGTCGGTGACCTCCAGGTGGCTGAGGATGTGCTCGGCGGCGGCGCGGCGGACTCCGTCGACGATGGCCGTTGTACGCGAGGTCTCCACGACGCTGCCGCCCTGGAGCAGGGCGCTGAAGCCGGCGTCGTGCTCGTCGACGAAGGCGAGGTAGCGGTCGAGGGCACGGGCGAGGCGGGGGAGGAGGGGGCCCTCGCGGGGCTCGTCGAAGCACTGCTGGAGCTCTTCGGCGGCCGACCTCAGGGCAGCCTCGTACAGCTGCTGCTTGCCGCCCGGGAAGTACCGGTACACCAGGGGCCGTGACACCCCGGCCGCCTCCGCCACGTCGTCCAGGGAGACGTCCTCGGGGGCGCGGTGCGCGAACAGTGTCAGCGCGGAGTCGAGGAGCTGACTGCGTCGCTCCTCGACACTCAGGCGGCGGTAGGCGGGGGCGGCGGGGGTCATGGAAGGAAGCCTAGTCGCCGTGGGAGGTGCTGGGATTTGGGCGGCTGCGGGCCCGTCGTGGCTGATCGCGCAGTTCCCCGCGCCCCTTGGGGCGTTGCAGCGCCGCAGGCTGTCCAGCTGAGCCGAACGGCGCGGGTGGGCGCAGGCGGCACCCCGCCAGCGCGGGCGAGCGCCCCGACCCCTGGCTCAGCCCCGACTCACGCCAGCAGCCCCGACGACCTCCACAGCCGCCTGCCAACCCCCCGCAGCACCCCGATGTCGTCCAGGAAGTCCGTCAGCTTCTTCGCCCCCGTCTGCATGACCTCCCGGCGATGCCCGCTCGCCTTCACCTGCGCCATCGCCTCCCGTTTGTCCAGGCCCACGTTCGTGTAGACCTCGGGATTCACGAAGGCGACGGAGAACACCCGTGCGAACTCACCGGAGGTGACCCGCGTGAACTCCTGGGACCACTTCGGCGCCGTCATCATCTGGCGGCGCAGCTCCTCGCGGGCGTAGCGGACGTGGCGGGCCTCCTCCACCACGTGGATGCGGGTGACGCCCCGGATCAGGGGCTGCACCCGCTCGTCCGGGAACGTCAGCCGCTGCATCCAGTCGAGGACCTCCTCGCCGAGCAGGGTCGCCGTGAAGGACCCGGGGGTCGTCGAGATCGTCTTGAAGAGGCGGCCCAGGTTCTGGTGGACCCGGGCCACCGGGTACCAGGGCGTACCCCCGTGCGAGATCAGGCGCGCGAACATCTTCGAGTGGCGGCACTCGTCCTCGATCTCGGTGAGCGCGTAGCGCACGTGGGCGCTCGTCGCCGCCTTGTCGTAGATGTGGCGGACCAGGAGCTGCATGAGGATGATCTCGAACCAGATCCCGAGCGAGGCGAGCGCCGCGGCCTCGTGCTGGGAGAGCAGGATCCGCTGTTCCTCGCTCATCCGCTTCCACAGCGGGGTGTCGTAGAGCGAGACCAGCTCCGGCGGCCAGAACCACTTGCCGTCCTCGAAGGGTGCGTCCCAGTCCAGTTCCCTGTCGGGGTCGAAGGAGTGCTTGGCGGAGGAGGCGAGGAGGCGTTCGGCCACTTGTTCGCGGTCCTTGAGCAGGCCGAGTGCATCGCGCAGGCCGTCCAGCGCGTCGGCTTCCGTCAGGGTCGTCATCGGTCCCTCACCTCGTTACCGGGGGTACGTCGTCCGCTCTTATGAGACTGCTTGTCAGCAAGGTCGTCAATCCCTCGCGCGCGACTTGTTGACCCCGCGTCTACTACGTGTGAGCCTGCGGAGCATGCCGACTTTCGACCTGTACGCCACAGATCCGGGAGACCCCCTCTGGCAGGTGCCGGCGACCGGCGCGGCACGTTTCGGCTGGGAGTACGACGACGGCCGCGACCGGCTGCTGGCCCTGTACCAGAAGGGCAAGGACAAGCAGTGGGACGGGCAGAAGCGCATCGACTGGGAGCTGGAGGTCGATCCGTACGACCCGCTCGGCACCCCCGACGAGTCGATGTCCCTGTACGGCACCAAGCACTGGGCCAAGATGACCGACAAGGACAAGGGCGAGCTGCGCAGGCACTACGCCTCCTGGCAGTTCAGCCAGTTCCTGCACGGCGAGCAGGGCGCGATGGTCTGCGCGGCCAGGATCGTCGAATCCGTCCCCGACCTGGACGCCAAGTTCTACTCGGCGACCCAGACGATGGACGAGGCACGGCACGCGGAGATCTACGGCCGCTTCCTGCACGAGAAGGTCGGGATGCTGTACCCGATCAACGACAATCTGCAGGCGCTGCTGGGCGACACACTCCGCGACAGCCGCTGGGACATGCCCTACCTCGGCATGCAGGTCCTGATCGAGGGCCTCGCGCTGGCGGCCTTCGGCATGATCAGGGACACCACCGACAAGCCCCTGCCCAAGCAGATCCTCGCCTACGTCATGCAGGACGAGGCCCGGCACGTGGCCTTCGGGCGGATGGCGCTGCGGGACTACTACAAACAGCTCACCGACGCCGAACTCCGCGAGCGGGAGGAGTTCGTGATCGAGGGCTGCTATCTGATGTGCGACCGGCTCCGGGGCGTGGAGGTGCTGGAGAACTTCGGCATCCCGACCGCCGAGGCCGAGGAGTACAGCGAGCAGTCCGAGTTCCTCGCCCTGTTCCGCCGGCTGCTGTTCTCCCGCATAGTCCCCTGCGTCAAGGACATCGGGCTGTGGGGCAAGCGCCTTCAGCAGGCCTATGTCGACATGGGCGTGTTCGAGATGGGCGACTCGAATCTGGACCTGCTGATGGCGCAGGACGAGGAGATCGCCGAGCAACTCGACGCCGAGCGGTTCGCGGTGGAGGAGCGCGAGCGGGTGGCGGAGGTGGCGGACGCCGTCGAGGCGGGGGCGGAGAGCTGACCGGCCGACGGGGCTCCGAGTCCTGCCCGGAGCCCCGGGTAGCGCCGGTCCGGTCCTCCTAGACCGAGCAGCCCAGCCCCTCCGGCACCTCGACCGGCACGGCCTCCGCCCCCTGCGGCGGGAACGACGTGCGCAGGGTGAAGGCGTACGGGGTCGGGCCGTTCGTACGGAGGTGGAGGAGGCGGGACTCGGCCTCCGCGACCGTCGGGCGGTGGCCCGCCGGGACCCACCACAGGGCCGTCATCGCTTCCTGCACCCGTTCGAACCACTCGCGGCGGCGGGCCAGCATCTCGCGGTGCCGGCCCTGGTACATGAACGCGGTGAGGGCGTTCGTGTCACGCCACATCGTCAGGTTGATGATCAGCCAGGGGTCGCCGAAGACGGAGATCTCCGTGGCGTCGCCGGAGTCGTCCTGCAGCCGCCAGACGTAACCGTCCGCGGCCTCGGCGTCGGCGTTCACGGGTTCGAGGTTGTCGACGAAGTCCTTCAACTGCGGTGAGTCCAGCGGGGCCTTGAGGCGGGCGATGTTGACCTGGGCGAGTTCGTAGGCGGCTTCCGGTGCGGTCGATGGCGTCATGGCCCGAACGATAGGTCGGGTGCGGGCGGCGGGCCCAGGGGCCGTCTCAGTACGTGGGCACATGTCCCCTTTCACAGGCGGGACGGCGCCGCGGTGAGTACCTGTCTACGGCTGTCTTACGGAGGGGAAATCATGCCCTGACCGGCCCGCCCGTAGCGTCGTGGGGCATGACGGGGAATGTACTGACCACCCTCCGCTCGACCGTCCGCCGACCTGCCACGCTTCCCGGCTGGCACTCCATCCGTGGCCGTATGGCCATCGTGCTGGCCGTTCCGACCTGCCTCCTGCTCGCCCTCATCGGACTCGGCGTCGCCGACCGGGCCGCCGACTGGTCCGCCGCCCGGGGGACCGAGGCGCACGTCGGGGTGCTGTTGCGGGCGCAGGAGCTCGTCCGGGAGGTGCAGCGCGAACGCGGGCTGACCAACGGGCTGCTGGGCGGCGAAAAGGGGTATCGCGATGACGTCGTCGCCCAGCGCGGCCGTACCGACAGGGCGCGAGAGGCGTTGAGTACCGCGCTCGACGAGGAGGGCGGTGCGCTGCCCGGTGCCGCGGCCTCGGCCCTGCGGGCCGCCGACGCTCCCCTCGCCGCCCTCACCGCGACACGCGAGGACGTCGACGCAGGGACCGCCGACCGTGCCGCCACCCTGCGGACGTACACCAAGGCGGTCACCGCCCTCGTCGACGCCGAGTCGGCCGGTGCCCCCGACGGCGACCGGCGCATCGCGCAGGGCGTGCAGGCGCTCCAGGCGCTCGCGCGGGCGACGGAGGCCGTCGCGCTCGAACGCGGTTCGCTGAACGGGGTGTTCGCGGCCGGCCGGTTCCGGTCCGGTGAGTACCTCGCCTTCACGGAGGTGCGGGCCACCCGGGTGGCCGCCGTGGGGCAGTTCCGGCAGCTCGCCGGTGCGGACGAGGAGGCCGCGCTGGACGACGCCTTCGGTACGGCCGCCGCGCGCCGGGTCGCCGGGTACGAGGCGCGGGCCGAGCGTGGGGCCGACGGGTCCGCGCTCACCGTGGCCCCGGCTCGCTGGTGGGCCGACATGACGACCCTCGTCGACGATCTGCACGCGGTGCAGCGGTCCGTCGGGGACGACGTCCGTGCGCACGCCGCCGACGCCGGTTCCGCCGCCACCCGGCAGCTCGGCGGCTTCCTCGCCCTCGGCGTGCTGATCCTCGGCGTGGCCGTCGCGCTCGCCGTCTTCTCGGCCCGCTCCATCACCCGGCCGCTCGGCGCCCTCGCCGACGAGGCGGACGCCGTCGCCGGGACCCGGCTGCCGGAGGCCGTCCGGCGGATCCAGGAGGCCGACCCGGACAAACCCCTCACCGACGAGGCCGAGCGGCCCGAACTGCCGGGCGGTGCACGGGAGATCAGCCGCCTGGCCGCCGCCCTGCGCAACGTCGAGGACACCGCCGTCGGCCTCGCCGCCCAGCAGGCCGTGCTGCGCCGCACCAGCACCGAGTCCCTGGCCAGCCTCGGCCGCCGCAACCAGAGCCTGCTCAACCGGCAGCTCGGCCTGATCACCACCCTGGAGAGCCAGGAGCTCGACCCGGACGCCCTCGCCGAGCTCTTCGAACTCGACCACCTGGCCACCCGGATGCGCCGCAACGCCGAGTCGCTCCTCGTGCTCGCCGGTGAGGAGTCGCCGGCCCGGTCCTGGAAGGGTACGGTCGCGGTGGCCGACGTGGTGCGGTCGGCCGTGTCGGAGGTCGAGCAGTACCGGCGGGTGGCCGCCGTGGACATCCAGCAGTGCGGCGTCCGCGGCCACTGCGTCGCCGAACTGTCCCACCTCCTGGCCGAGTTGGTGGAGAACGCGCTGATGTTCAGCCCGCCCAAGCAGCCCGTGGAGATCTACGGCTGGCGGGACGGCACCGAGTACTGCCTGGCCGTCGTGGACCGCGGGATCGGCATGACCCCGCAGCGCCTGGCCGAGTCCAACGCGGTCCTGTCCGGCAGGGGCGACTCCCTGCACAGCGCCCCGACCCGGTTCCTCGGCCACCATGTCGTCGGCGCCCTCGCCGCCCGCCTCGGCGCCCATGTCGAGCTCCGCCCCACCCAGGGCACGGGCGTCACCGCGTACGTCGCCCTGCCGACCGCCCTGATCCAGGAACCGACGTCAACGGCCGTCGCCCGCGGGTGACTTCAGCACCGCCTTCATCACCGACCGGGCGATCGGCGCCGCGTCCCCGCCCCCGCTGATCTCGCCCCGGTCCGCGTCCGCGTCCTCCACCACCACGGCGACCGCGACCTTGGGCTCCAGGTCGTGGTCGCCCTGTGCCCACGACACGAACCAGGCGTACGGCGTACCGGAGTTGCCGAGGCCGTGCTGTGCGGTGCCGGTCTTGCCGCCCACCGTCGCGCCGGGGATCCAGGCGTTCGTGCCGGTGCCCTCCCGCACCACGTCCGCCATCAGCTCCTTGAGCAGGCGGGCGGTCGACGGGCGCATGGCCTGCTGCATCGGGCGCGACCCGCCCGTCGCCACCGTGGAGCCGCCCGCCCGCATCGTGCGCTCGACCAGATACGGCGACCGCACCTGCCCGCCGTTGGCGACCGCCGCCGCCACCATCGCCATCTGCAGCGGGGTGGCCCGCGTGTTGTACTGCCCGATCGACGACAGGGCGAGCTGCGCCCGGTCCACCTTCGAGTCGAAGGTGCTCTCGGCGACCGAGAACGGGATCCTCAGATCCGGGTCGTTGAACCCGAAGGCCTTCGCCGTCGCCGCCATCCGCTCCGCGCCCACCCGCACACCGAGCCGGGCGAACACCGTGTTGCACGACCACTCGAACGCCTTGCGCAGCGGAACGTCCTTGCAGCCCTCGGACGGGTTCGTCAGCTTGGTCCTGGTGCCCGGCAGGCGGTACGGATCCGGGGAGCGGGTCGGCTCGTCCAGGTCCTCGACCACGCCCGCGTCCAGCGCCGCCGCCGCGGTCACCACCTTGAAGGTCGACCCCGGGGGATACGTCTTGCGCACCGCCCGGTTGAGCATCGGCTTGTCCGGATCGCGGTTCAGCGACTCCCAGGACCGGGGCACCGCCGAGCCGTTCCCGGACAGGACGGACGGGTCGTACGACGGGGAGGACACCAGGGCCAGGATCCGCCCGGTCGACGGCTCCACGGCCGCCACCGCACCCTTGCGGCCGGCCAGCCCTTCGTACGCCGCCTCCTGCGCGCCCCGGTGCAGGGTGGTGACGACGTCGCCGCCGGGGTGCCGGTCGCGGGCGGAGCCGTTCCACATCGGGAACGGCGACAGCAGCGGGTCGGTGCCGGACAGGATGCCGTCCTCGGCGTGCTCCAGGAAGGTCGTGCCGTACGTCTGCGAGGCGAAGCCGGTGACGGGGGCGTACATCGGGCCGTTGGTGTACGTCCGCTCGTAGCGCAGGTGCTCGCCGGTGTCCCGGGAGCCGGTCACCGGTGCGCCGCCGACCAGGATGTCGCCGCGGGGCTGCCCGTAACGGGCGATGGTGCTGCGGCGGTTGGCGATGTTGTCGTCGTAGGAGCGGGCCTCGACGAGCTGGATGCGGGTGGCGTTCACGAGCAGCGCGACCAGCAGCAGGGCGCAGAAGAAGGCGGCGTGCCGGATGTGCCGGGTCATCGGGCGGCCTCCGCACGGTCGTCGTGTCCCGTCACCACGGGGGCCTCCCCGCCCTGGGAGGCCTGAGCGTCCTCGGGCAGGTTCCCGGCCACGTCCTTGGGAATGCCGAACCGGCTCCGCGCCCTGTCGCTCACCCGGATCAGCAGCGCCACGATCGCCCAGTTGGTGACCACGGACGAGCCGCCCTGCGCCAGGAACGGCATCGCCATGCCGGTCAGCGGGATCAGCCCCGTCACCCCGCCCGCGATCACGAACACCTGCAGTGCCACGATCGAGGCGAGCCCCACCGCGAGCAGCCGCCCGAAGGGGTCGCGCAGGGCCAGCCCCGCCCGGAACCCTCGCTCCACCAGCAGGCCGTAGAGGAGGAAGATCGCCGACAGTCCCGCCAGGCCGAGCTCCTCTCCCGCGGTCGCCAGGATGAAGTCCGACTTGGCCGCGAAGCCGATCATGATCGAGTGGCCGAGGCCCAGTCCCGTGCCGACCAGGCCGCCCGCCGCGAAGGCGAACAGCGACTGGGACAGCTGGTTCGGTCCCTGGCCCGCCTCGATGGAGGCGAACGGATGCAGCCAGTCCTCCACCCTGCTGTGCACATGCGGCTCCAACTGCCCGACGGCCACCGCGCCGACCGCCGCGAGCAGCAGGCCGACCGCGATCCACCCGGTGCGGCCGGTGGCGACGTACAGCAGCACCACGAACAGCCCGAAGAACAACAGCGAGGTCCCCAGGTCCCGTTCGAGGACCAGCACCCCCACGCTCAGCAGCCAGATGGCGACGATCGGCCCGAGCACGCGCCCGGTGGGCAGCTGCAGCCGGGAAATCCCGAAGACCCGGCGGCCCGTGTACGCCAGCGCACTGCGGTTGGCGGCCAGATACGCCGCGAAGAACACCGCGAGGAGCACCTTCGCGAACTCGCCGGGCTGGATGGAGAATCCGGCGATCCGGATCCAGATGCGGGCGCCGTTCACGGACGGGAAGAAGATCGGCAGCGTGAGCAGCACGAGAGCCGCCACGACGCACACGTAGGCGTAGCGCTGGAGCACGCGGTGGTCGCGCAGCAGCAGCACGACCACGATGAACAGGCCCACCCCCAGCGTGGACCACACGAGTTGGGTGGGCGCCGCCAGGTCGTCCGGCGTCTCCAGGTCCAGCCGGTAGATCAGGACCAGGCCGAGGCCGTTGAGCAGCACGCCGATCGGCAGCAGCAGCGGGTCCGCGCAGGGGGCGCGCACCCGCACCGCCAGATGCGCGACCAACGCGAGCACGCCGAGCCCGGCGCCGTAACCGGCGGCGCCGGGCGGGACGGTCCCCTGCCTGGCGATGCCGACCGCGCAGTAGCCGTACACGGAGAGCAGGACGGCCACGACGATGAGGGCCAGTTCGATGCCACGGCGCCGGGGGAGGGGTACGGCGGGAGCGGGCGCGTCCGCTGCCACCAGGGGGGTTCCGGCCTTGGTCATGTCCGGAACTTACCCAAATTGTATGTCTTGTGTGCCTTGCGTCAGCACAAGCGCGGCGACCGCGTTGTCTCGATGAACCGGGCCGACCCCCAGGCCCAGGTGCCGTCCGCGAGGAGGTACCAGCGGTTGTTGCCCTGGACGCTCTCACCGAACCACTGGCAGAAGATCCTGACGACGTCCCCCTCGTGTGCGACCCGGATCACCTGACTGCCCCGATTGGGCGCACTGCGCAGCAGCAGCGTGCTCGCGGTGACGACCCCCCTCGTGAACTGCCGGTCGTGGTCACCGCCTTGCCCCCACTCGTCGTCGGCGACAGCGGGCGTGGCGAAGGCCGCGACGGCGACGGCGCCGGCGGCCAGGGATATGGGGATGCGGGAGCGCAGGGTCATGGGAGGTACCTCCATCAGAGTGGGGCAAACCTGACTAAACGCCACATTAGGAGTAACGGAGGAGAGCCGCGCGCGATGCTGGGCCATAGGAGCGCAGCGCCCCGAAGGGGCGCGCGCTCAGGGGCGCGGGGAACTGCGCGACAAGCCCCCACAACCCGCAGACGGCGAACAACGAGCAGTCCCGAGCTCGTGTCCGCACCAAACAGCTACCGCAACGTCAAAGTAGCCACGGCGCCCCCATCCACCGCATTGGCGAACGTCAGCCGAGCCCCCAAAACCTCCGCCTGCCCCAAAGCGATGGTCAGACCGAGCCCGTGCCCCTTGGCACCGCCCTCCGTGCGAAACCGCTGAGGCCCGTGCGCGACGAGATACTCCGGATAGCCCACACCGTGATCCCGCACGGTGACCACGGGCCCGTCCACGGTCAGCACGACCGGCCCCCGCCCATGCTTGTGCGCATTGGCGACCAGGTTGCCGAGAACCCGCTCCAGCCGCCGCCGGTCGGTCTCCAGCACGACATCCCGTACGACGACGACCTCGGTCTCGGTGCCGGACGCCCGAACCACCCGCTCGGCCAGCGCGGCGAGCGGCTCGCTGTCCAGCTCCACCCGCTCCCGCCCGGTGTCCAGCCGCGAGATCTCCAGCAGGTCCTCGGTCAGCGTGCGCAACGCGGCCACCCGGTCCTGCACCAGCTCCGTCGGCCGCCCCGGCGGCAGCAGCTCGGCCGCCGCATGCAGCCCCGTGAGCGGCGTGCGCAGCTCATGCGCCACGTCCGCGGTGAACCGCTGCTCGGCGAGCAGCTTGCCCTGCAGCGAGGAAGCCATGGTGTCCAGCGCCGCGGCGACCGCGGCCACCTCGTCCTGCGGCCGGCTCGGATCCTTCGTACGGGGATCGTCGACCCGCGCGTCCAGGTCGCCCCCGCTGATCCGCCGGGCCACCCGGGCCGTGGCGTGCAGCCGCCGCGTCACCCGCGTCACGGCGAAGGCGCCCACCAGCACCGTCGCCCCGATCGCCAGCCCCGAAGACCACAGGATCGCGCGGTCGAGACCGTCGATGGTGCGGGCCTGCTGCGAGTAGTCGATCCCGACGGCGAGGACCCGCTCGTCGTCGACCGGGCCCGCCGCCCACATCATGGGCCGCCCGTGGTGATCGGCGACCATCGTGCCCCGGTCCCCGGCCAGCGCCAGATCCCGCAGTGACCGGGGCAGATCCGGCGGATCCAGCCGGGCGCCCGGCGCGAGGGTGTCCCCGGCCTCGAACGCCCTCGTGGCGTCCTCCAGGCGGGCCAGGGCACGGTCGCGGGCCTGGCCGACGGTCTGGTTCGTCACCGAGACGTGCACGAGGATGCCGAGCAGCGTGGCGAGCGCACAGCACATCACCGTGATGAAGAGGGCGGCCTTCACGGCGAGCGTGCCGGCCCACTGGGGGAGTGCGAGCCTCATGGAGTGCTCGCAGCGGGCGAGCCCCCGGAGGGAGAGGCGGAGCGCGAGGGGGAGGCGGACGGCGAGGGGGAGCGATGCGACGGCGACGGATGCGGGGTCTTGTTCTTGTGCGGGCCGGTGCGCAGCATCTCGTCGTGCGTGAGCAGCATCGCCTTCTGGTCGGCGTCCCAGGTCCACTGCAGCCGGTACTCGTACCCGGCGACCTCGGACGGCGAGCGGATGATCACCGACCGCCCGGCCAGCTCGACGCCGCTGATGGCGTCGTCCCACTCCATCACCTGCACGAGCTTGCGCTTCTCGACGGTGTACACGCGCACCGCGGTCTGGTTGCCGGGCATCAGCCGGAAGCCCACCGTCAGGTCGGGCTGCCCGTCGCCGGTCAGATCCCGGTAGTACGGCTGCAGGACCGGGCACCTGCCGCGTCCGGCGCCCATGGCGCACTCGGCCATCAGCCGGCCGGTCGTCCGGTACTGCGCCTTGGCGCCCGTGTAGTCGCCCGGGGCCTCGGCGATCTCCTTGCGCACCACGGCGACCGGATCCACCTCGCGTATGTCGCCCCCGGGGACGGCGACCCCCTTGACGACCTCCCGGTTCACCTCGCCGATGACATAGGCGGGGCTGGACGCCGGCGTCAGCTGCGGCCAGAGCTTGTCGGGGCTGACCGCGGTCTCGGTCGGGCCCGCGCCCTGGAGCCCCCCGGCGTCACCGCAGGCCGTGGCGCACGCCAGCAGCAGCGCGACAAGGGCGCTGAGCGCGGCGATGCACACGGGGCGACTGCGGGGCACGGCTCTCCTGGGGCTCGGGACGGTTGTCGGCCCGTACACCCTATTCGTACGGAAGTCCTTTTTGCGCACCCGGTGGGCGGACGGCGCACCCGGCTACTCGGCGAGTTCCTCCAGGAGCCGGGCGGTCGACAGGCCGGCCCGGAGGTACTCGACGAACAGCTCGTTGTGCAGCGCCCACGGAGAGCGGCGGGAGCGTATCAGCCGGATCGCCCGCTCGGCGGAGTGGTTGCGGCGGACCAGGGCGTGGGCGATGACGAGCCCCGAGCGGTTGTACCCGTGGTAACAGCGGACGAGGACCCTGCGGCCCGCGTCCAGTGCCTCGCAGGCCGCCTCGGCCAGCCGTATCACTCCCGCGAGCTGGGTCCCGTCCAGCGGCCCGTCCGGGATCGGCCACACATGGTGCTCGACGCCGGGGTCGGGCCCGTGGCCCGGCAGCCGCAGCAGAGTCTGTACGAGATCGAACTCGTCCCGGACGACCGCGAACTCCAGTTGCCCCGACTGCCCCCGGAACTCGTGCCCGCCCATCCACAGGCCGGGCACGATCTCGTTCCACGGGCTGTCCGGAGCCGGTACGTCGGGTTGCTTCCTGCGGGTACGCAACGGCGCCTCCCCAACCACGCCACCCGGGGTGTCTGCCCAACTCCTCTCAAAGGTAACCAGGTTCTTGCCCGCGCAGCACCCTGCCTGTTCCCATGGTCAGTGGGGTGATGGTGCATGAGCGGACTGCGCGTCATACCGACCTGGCGGCACGGCCAGGAACGGCTCTACGTCTGCCTCACGGACGGGCGGAACATCGCCTGGTACGACCGTGAGGCGGCCCGGATCAACCTGCTCAGCGAGGACCGCAGGGACGAGGTGCTGGAGGCCCTCGGCCCCTTCGTCACCGGACCGGTGGCCGTGGGCCCGCCACCGGTCCCGACCCCCGCCGAACTGGCCCGGCTGACCCTCCACCCGGACGACGACCTGGCGCCCAACCGGCCCGGCGAGGCGCTCCTGGTGGCCCTCGACCGCGATCCCGGCCCCACCCGCCGGCTGCGCCCCGACCCGCGCCGCCGTGCGCTGGCCGCGGAGCAGACGGTCGGCGAGGTCCTCGACCGGCTGGACGGCGCCGGCTGGCACGCGCTGCACTCCATCGCGCTGCCGGGCGGCGACCGCATCCACCATCTGGTCATCGGCCCCGGCGGTCTGTTCGCGCTGCACTCCCTGTACGCCCGCAAGCAGAAGGTGACGATCGCCGACCCGATGGTCTCCCTGGGCCGCCGCGAACCGTACCCCCTGCTGCGCCGCGTCCGCGCCGACGCCGACCGCGCCTCCTACGCCCTGACCGCGGAGGTCCGCCCCGTCCTCGCCCTGGTCGCCCCCGCCGACGTGGTGATCCCCGGGCCGCTGCGGGAGGTACGGGTCCTCCGGGACACCGAACTGGACGGGCTGGCCCGGGTGGGCGGGGTGCTGAAGCCGGCGGATGTGGAGGCGCTGCATGCGATGGCAAGGGACCGCCGGGTCTGGCATGGCTGAGTTGATCAGGGCAGCGTGCCCGACCGGCTCGGGTCGAGGAGAGGAGCCAGCAGGTCGCCGTAGTCCTGTAGGCGTGGGGCCAGGTCCGGGGCGAGGAAGGTCAGGCTGCCTGGGGAACGGCAGTCCGTCACCTCCTCCCAGGTGACCGGTGCGGAGACGGTGGGCTCGCGGCGGGCGCGCAGGGTGTAGGGGGTCGCCGTCGTCTTGCGGGCGGCGTTCTGGCTCCAGTCGACGAAGACCTTTCCGGGGCGCAGGCTCCTGGTCATCCGGTGGATCACGAGCCGGGGCATGGCCTTCTCGGCCTCCACGGCGAGTTCCTTGGCGTACTCGGTAGCCTGCTCGGACGGGGCGGGCCGGATGGCCGCGGTGAGATGCAGGCCCTTCGAGCCGGACGTCTTGGCGTAGGCCTCGATGCCGTCGGCGGCCAGCCGCGCCCGTAGCCAGAGCGCGACCTCGCAGCACTCGACCACGGTCGCGGGCGAGCCGGGGTCGAGATCGAAGACCAGCCGGTCGGCCTCGCCGGGCGCGCCGATCACCCACTGGGGCGTATGGAGCTCCGTGACGAGGTTGGCGGCCCACATCAGGCTCGAGAGGTCCTGCACCAGCACCATGCGCGCCGGCCCCTCGACGCGGGGGACCTCGGCGGTCGTGACCCAGTCGGGGGTGCCCGGCGGGACGTTCTTGGCGAAGAACACCTGGCCGTCCGGGCCGTCGGGGTACCGCAGGAAGGACAGCGGCCGATCCCGCAGATGCGGCAGCAGGGCGTCGGCCGTGGTGGCGTAGTAGTGCAGCATCTCGCCCTTGGTGAAGCCGGTCGCCGGATACAGCACCTTCTCCAGATTGCTGAGCGCGAGCCGTCGCCCCTCCACCTCTGTGATCGGCGTCATACGATGAGAATTCCAGAAATTGTGGTGGATGTCCGGGGAAATCTCGCGAACCGACCGAAAGGGTGCTGCACGTGCGATCCATATGGAACGGCGCCATCTCGTTCGGCCTGGTCAGCATCCCGATCAAGGTGGTGAACGCGACGGAGAGCCACTCGATCTCCTTCCGCCAGATCCACACGGAGGACGGTGGGCGCATCCGCTACCGCAAGGTCTGCGAGCTGGACGACCACGAGGTCACCCAGGCCGAGATCGGCAAGGGGTACGAGGACGCGGACGGCACGATCATCCCGATCACGGACGAGGACCTGGCCCACCTTCCGCTTCCGACGGCGAAGACGATCGAGATCGTGGCCTTCGTGCCGGCCGACCGTATCGACCCGCTGCACATGGACAGCGCGTACTACCTCGCGGCGGGCGGGGCGCCGGCCGCGAAGCCGTACACCCTGTTGCGGGAGGCGCTCAAGCGCAGCCAGAAGGTGGCGATCGCGAAGTTCGCCCTGCGGGGCCGGGAGCGGCTGGGCATGCTGCGGGTGGTCGGCGACGCCATCGCCATGCACGGCCTGCTGTGGCCGGACGAAGTGCGCGAGCCCGAGGGGGTCGCGCCGGACACGCGGGTCACGGTGAACGACAAGGAACTGGACCTCGCGGACGCCCTGATGGACACCCTCGGCGAGGTCGACCTCTCCGAACTGCACGACGAGTACCGCGAGGCCCTGGAGGAGGTCGTCGCCGCGAAGGCCGCCGGCGAGGCGCCGCCGGAGGCTCCTGAGCCGGCGGCGGGGGGCAGGGTCCTCGACCTGATGGCGGCCCTGGAGAGCAGCGTGCGGGCGGCGAAGGAGTCGCGTGGAGAGGCGCCGGCCGAGGCGAAGGGGGAGGTCAGACGGCTGCCGCAGCGCAAGGCGGCGAAGGCTTCACCGAAGCAGGCGGGGGGCAAGAAGTCGACGGCGACGTCGAAGAAGACGGCGGCGAAGAAGACGGCGGCCTCGGCGAAGAAGTCGACGGCGAAGACGACTCAGGGAACGAAGAAGACAGCGGCGAAGAAGACCGCTGCCAAGAAGACGACCGCCAAGAAGACGGCGTCCCGTAAGCGCGCGTCATGAGCGCCTGAACGTCTGCGTGGGGGTGTTGTCTCGCGAGTGCGGCGTGTGTGTGGTTGATCGCGCCCACGCGGCGGAGCCGCATATCGATACAGCCCCGCGCCCCTATGGGGACGCGTCAGTGAAGGCGTCTCAGTGCCAAGACTGCGTTGTGGCCGCCGAAGCCGAACGAGTTGCTCAGCACCAGGTCGCCGTCCTCCGGCAGGGCCCGTGCCGCTCCCGTCACCACATCCAGGTCGATCGCGTCGTCGACCTCCCGGCACCCCACGGTCGGCGGCACCACCGCGTGGTGCAGGGTCAGTACGGCCGCCACGGCCTCGACGCCGCCCGCGGCGCCCTGGAGATGGCCCAGGTGTCCCTTGAGCGCGGTGACCGGTACCGGGCGTCTCCCGAGTACCGCCCGCAGCGCTTCCGCCTCCGCGAGGTCGCCCTCGATCGTCGCCGTGGCATGGGCGTTCACGTGGACGACGTCCCCGGGACGGCCCCCGGCGTCCCGCAGGGCGCGCCGGAGCGCGAGGGCGACGCCGGTGCCGGACGGGTCGGGGGCGGCCATGTGGTGGGCGTCGGCGGAGAGTCCCCACCCGGCGGCCTCGCAGTAGATCCGCGCTCCACGGGCCCGGGCGTGCTCCTCGGCCTCCAGGACGAGGATGCCGGCGCCCTCGCCGTTGACGAACCCGCCGCGGTCCTTGGCGAAGGGCCGGGAGGGCGAGCCCTCCGCGGGGTCCCCGTCGGCCAGCGCCCGCATCGCGGCGAAGGACGCCATGATCGCCGGGGTGACGACGGCTTCGGCGCCGCCCGCGAGAGCGACGTCGACGCGCCCGTACCGTATGCGGTCGATCGCCTGCCCGATGGCCTCGGTCCCCGATGCGCAGGCGCTCGTCACGGTCCGGGCCTCGCCCGTGATGTGCAGATCGAGGGAGACCTGGGACGCGGCCTGCGAGGGCACGGTCATCGGGGTGGTGAGCGGCGAGACGGCCCGTGGGCCCTTCTCCCGCAGCTTCCGGTCCCCGCCCACCAGCACGGACGCGTCACCGAGGATGGCCCCCAGACTCACCCCCACCCGCTCCGGATCGATCCCGCTCTCCCGGGTACCGCCCTCGGCGAACCCGGCGTCGGCCCACGCCTCCCGCGCGGCCAGCACGCCCATGTGCGCGGCCCGGTTCATCCGCCGCGCCACCGGCCGGGGCAGCAGCCGTGCGGGATCCTCGGGGACGGTCCCGGCGATCCGTACGGGCAACCCGTCGAACTCCGCCCCTTCCAACTCCCGTATCCCGTGCCGCCCGTCCAGCAGCCCCTGCCACAACGCCCCGACCCCGACGCCCAGCGGCGTGACCGCCCCGAGCCCGGTGACGACGACCCTGCGGGGCGCGGACGCGGCGGCCTCGCTCATCCGGCATGCCCCCTCTGGTCGTTGAAGGTGAAAGGAAACATGCCCAGTTTTTCCTTCGCCTGCACGTCCGTTCGACAGGCCGCCTCACGACAGCTGTGCGGTGATGAACGCCAGCAACTCCTCTTTCCGCGAGCCGAGATAGAAGTGGCCCCCCTCGAAGACCTCGATGTCCAGCCCCTTCGCCGTGACGTCCGACCAGGACCGCAGGTCCTCGACCGTGCACGCCGGATCACGGTCGCCGCCGAGGGCCGTGACCGGAATCTCCAGCCGGTGCAGGCGAGCCGGGCGGTACGCGGCCAGCAGGCGGAAGTCCGCGCGCAGGGCCGGCATGATCATGTTCCGCAGTTCGGGGAGTTCGTAGACGGCGGCGCCCTCCGGGTCCAACTTGCGGACGTGGGCGAGGATCTCGCCGTCGGTCGGGGCAGGGCGGGGCGCCTCCTCCTGCTCGGTGCGGGGTCTGGCCCGGCTCGACACGAACAGGTGGGCGAGGGTGCGGCCGGGGACGTCCGCCAGGCGGCGGGCCACCTCGTACGCCACGGACGAACCCATGCTGTGGCCGAAGAAGGCCAGCGGCAGGCCGTCGGCCGTCTCGTGCAGCAGCGCCCGAGTGATCGCGTCCGCCAGCTCCGCCATCGTGGCCGGGCACGGGTCGGCGAGGCGTTCCTGGCGGCCCGGGTACTGCACCGCCATGACCTCGATCTCCGGCGGGGCCAGCGTCGCCCAGTCATGGAAGTGGCCGGCCGCTCCGCCCGCGTGCGGGAAGCAGACGAGCCGGATCTTCGCGTCGGGTGCGCTCACGCGCCTGAACCATCGGGTCATGCCCTTCAGTGTGAACGTTCGTCCGACGGTTGACCGATGGACTGGCCCCACCAACTGCCGTCTCCCTAGGATGTGTTGTCGGCGAGGTGCTCTCCTCGGCCGGCCTGCCCCTGGGGGAACCATGGAACCTGGAAAGCAGCTGTCCACGTCGATCGATGCCACGGTCCCGACAGCCGCACGGATGTACGACTACTACCTCGGCGGCAAGGACAACTACGCGTCCGACCGCGCCGCCTGTGAACAGCTGGACAAGGTCGTCCCCAGCACCCGCGCCCTCGCGCTGAACAACCGGCGCTTCCTGCAGCGGGTGGTCCGGACGCTGGCCGAGGACTACGGCATCCGGCAGTTCCTCGACCACGGCTCCGGCCTGCCCACGCAGAACAACGTCCACCAGGTCGCGCAGGCCGTCGACCCCTCCTCGCGCGTGGTGTACGTCGACAACGACCCCATGGTCCTGGTCCACGGCCGCGCCCTGCTGGAGCAGAACGAGAACACCGCCGTCATCCACGCCGACATGCGCGACACCGACGGCATCTTCTCGCACGCCGACACCAAGCGCCTGATCGACTTCTCGCAGCCGGTGGCCGTGCTGTTCAACTCGGTGTTCCACTGCATCCCCGACAGCGAGACCGACGGCCCGCTCGCCGTGGCCCGCCGCGTGGCCGAGCGGCTCGTGCCCGGCAGCTGCATGGTGATGTGCCAGCTGGTCAGCGAGGACCCCGAGGTCCGCGACTTCGTCACCGACTTCATGGACCAGGCGACCCAGGGGCACTGGGGCCGGGTGCGTGAGGAGAAGGACGTGGCCCAGTGGTTCGAGGGGCTGGACGTCCTGGAGCCGGGGCTGGTGGAGGTCTCCACCTGGCGGCCGGACACCGAGGTGGCGCCCCGCCAGCTCACCCAGGAATGGATCGAGTTCGGCGGCGTGGGGCGGCTCCGGTAGTCAAGGAGCAGGTGCGTAACGGGCCTTCGTCTCGCGCAGTCGCTTGAGTGACTCGCGCGGGTCGAGGGCCTCGTCGCCCAGCCGGTCCAGGGCGATCCGGTACTCCTCCGTCTCGTCCTGGTCCTCCAGGAAGGCGGCGCTCTTGATGTGCTCCAGATAGACGATGTCGGGCAGATCGACGCCGCCGAAGCGCAGATACGTGACGGGGATGGCGGGCGCCGAGGCGTTGGTGACGTCCAGCGGAACGATCTGCACCGTCACATGGGGGAGCCGGGCCATCTCCTCCAGGTACTCCAGCTGCTCGCGCATCACCTCGCGGCTGCCCAGCACCCGCAGCAGCACCGACTCGTCGACGATCGCCCACAGCCGGGGCGGGTCCGGGCGGTGCAGCAGCTCCCGCCGACGCATCCGCAGCTCCACCCGCCGCTGCACCTCACGAGTCGGCGCGGTCGGCAGCCCGCGCTCCACCACGGCACGGGTGTAGGCCTCGGTCTGCAAGAGGCCGGGAATGTACTGGAGTTCAAAGGTACGGATGGCAGTCGCGGCCTCCTGTAGCCCGACCAGCCGGTCGAACCACTCCGGCATCAGCCGCTTGTCGTAGCGCTGCCACCATCCCGGCTCACCGGCCCGCCGCAGCAACTGCACCAGCACCGACGCCTCGTAGTCGTCCGCGCGATAGTGCTCCAGCAGGGCGCGCACGTCGGCCTCCGTGGGCGGCCGACGGCCCTTGCCCGCCTCGATGCGCGACAGCTTCGCCGGACTGAACCCCACGGCACGCGCCGCCTGGTCCTGGGAGAGACCGACGTCCTCGCGGATCCCCGCCAGCTGGACGCCGACCAGCATCTTGAGCAGGGTCGGCGCGGGCTCGGTGCGGTTCAGATACGGTTCGAGGCGGGAGATGCGAGGTGACTCGGCGGACATCCTGACTCCCGGTAGACCGGCATACGACAGACCGCATTATCGCATCCCGCCGCCTCGTGCCGCCGGAACCGCGGGAAGTGGATGGCTCAACTTCCGCTTCCGCGCGGGTTTCTGGCTCCCGGACAGGGCCCTTGGAGCTCTGGGAGTCCGGATCACACGAGGTGGTCGAATTCCCCGTCCTTGGCGCCCGCCAGGAAGGCGGCGATCTCGGCCGGTGTGTAGACGAGGGCCGGCCCGTCGGGGTGGCGGGAGTTGCGCATCGCGATGCTGCCGTCGCCCAGGGAGGCCACCTCGACGCAGTTGCCCTCGGCATTGCTGTGCCGGCTCTTGATCCAGTGGACGCCCAACGAGCTTGCCCGCACGCCGTTCTGTGCTGTTGGCACTGCACTCTCCTTGCTCACGTTCCACCACGCGCACGCCCCGCCGCCCCAGGGGCCCGGACCGCACCACGTGCTCAGGGTCGACACCGCGCGCGCAATTTCCCGTGAAATTGCACGGAGGCGCCGTCGGCGTGGATAATAGTGCGTGGCGTCAACTGCTGCGCAGCCGCCTCGTCCTGACCGTGTATCAGGGAGACGTTGTGTCCTTACCTGCGTACGAAGGGCTTCGAGTGCCCGGTAGCGCTGCGTCACCTGCGGGGTTGGCCGGGACGCCGGAAGCGCTCCCCGACATCCCGGACCGGCGCCCTGTCACCAGGCCCGACCCCCCGCGCATCCCGCCCCGCTCCGTCGCCCTGCGGCTCACCGGCACCGAACGGGGATGCGGTCAGGCCCGCGACTTCGTCCGTCGCACCCTCGGCGACTGGGCGCTCGACCACTGCAGCGCCGACGCCCTCATGGTGGTCACCGAACTGGCCGCCAACGCCGTACAGCACGGCGTACGGCACTCGGCGGCCGCCCACTCCGCCGCCCAGGGCGAGGCCGAGATCTGGCTGAAGCTCAGCCTCCGCCGCCCCGCCCACCTCGTCTGCGCCGTCACCGACCCGAGCGACAGCCCGCCCGTGTACCCGCACACCAGCGACCTCTTCGACGAGCACGGTCGCGGGCTGCGCATCATCGACGCCCTGTCCGAGCACTGGGGGTGGACCCGGCGGCAGCCCCTGGGCAAGACGGTCTGGGCGATGCTCCCGACCGACCACCAGGACTGATCCGCCGGCCACCGTCGGGCCCCGGCGCCACGGGACATTTTCACGATGGGCGCATCGGAGCTACGTTTCCTCCTCAAATACGATCCTTCGGCTGTGTTGAATTTGTGGGCCGGGCAGGGGTCCCTGTCCGGCTCGACAGCGCCTTACGGCAGCAACCAGCGGAAGGATCGGCACTGTGACGCGCAGTACCGCCGGAAACGATCACCCACCGATCTATGAGGACCTGGTGCGTGAACGCGGAGACGCCGTGGCGGAGGCCCAGATGGCAGCCGCACACACGCAGAACCAGGCAGCGGAGCTGCTGAGCGGCGGGGAGCCGCACCACTGGGACGCGCCCACGGGGCAGGAGCGCCCTTCCGACTTCGGGTGAACGGCCCGTAGCGCGTCGACAGCACCGAGACGGTGACGCACACCGCGTAGATCGTCAGAGCCGGCATCGTCAGCAGGCCCGGGGCCCACAGCTCCTCGACGACGACGGCGAGCCCGAGGAGGGCGGCGGGCAGGAGGACGTTCCTCTTCCACCTGCCCCGCAGCGCCTCGATGACCCGGGTGAGCGGGAAGACGTAGGTCGGTGCAGAGTGTTGCCCACCACCCCGGCGCTCGCCGCCAGGGCGTCCAGCCAGCCGCCCAGCAGGCCGTGGACGACAGCGGGCCGGTCGAGGTGGACGTTGTGACCGGCGCCGTCCACCGCCGCGTACGTCATGTGCGGGTAGTGCTCCAGCAGCTCCAACTGGTCCCGCCAGCCCACGAGATGGTCCTGCCGTCCGGTCACCAGCAGGTGCGGCCCGGCGTGCGTGCCGAACCGTGCCTCCGGGGTCTCGGTCAGCATGTACGCCTTCAGCAGCGCGGCCGCGTCCTCGCGGTGATGGCTGCGGATCCCCGGCAGCACGTGGTCGCGGAAGGAGTTCCAGCCCGTCTCGTCCTGGTGCACCGCGATGGCGGCGAACACCTCGCGGTCCGCCGGGGCGAGGGACGCCAGCAGCGCCTCGTCACGCGTGAGCACCTCGCGCTCCGGCACCGCCCGCTCGCCGCTCGGCTTGACCAGCGGCGCGATGAGGGCCGTACCGAGGACCTGCGCGCAGCGCTCGGCGACGACGTGCCGGGCGAGCTGGCCGCCGTAGGAGATCCCCACGACGGCGAAGGGCTCGTCCCCGATGACCCTGTCGACGAACCGCAGCACCGCCTCTCCCATGGCCTCGGCCGTGACCGGCCCGGACAGCCGTGGTGAGCGCCCCGACCCCGGCAGGTCGGCGTAGAGCCGACGCCAGCCGTCCCGCTCGGCGAAGACCGGTTCGAGGGGCAGCAGAAGCCGGTGGTCGATGGTGTAGCCGTGCAACAGCAGGACGGGCGTGCCGGTGCCGAACTCGACGTGATGGAGCAGTTGTTCAGTCATGGGTCCACGCTCCGGCGGTGATACTGGTGCGAGGGTCAAGTCGCCAGGTCGGGCGGCGGTCGGCGGTCGCGTACGGCGTCGATGTACTGGGCCGTGGCGTCGCGGTGACGGACCAGGGAGGGATGCGTTCCGTCATACGGTCGCGCTGACGCTCCAGGGTGGCGATGATCTCCGGGGCCAGGCCCTGCTCCTCGTAGTACCGCAGCAGCCTGCGGGAGGTGTTGGTGCGCTCCGACAGCTCACCGATGCGCATGGGGGATTCCTTTCTCTGGGGGAGACGGCACCCGGACGGCCCTCGGACTCCCCCGGGTGGCGGGACGTCCGAGGACCGTTTGGCGACCGACCACGATGGCGCCGCTGACGAACGGCCGCACATCACGGCACTTCCGGCGGAACGCCTGCGCGGAACGCCTAGGCGGCGGGCCGCTTCGCGGGGAAGCCGTGGCTGCGGGCGAGGACGACGACCGCGAGCACCGGCAGCAGGAGCAGCAGCGTCGTCCACGGGAAGGAGTCGCTGCCGATCGCGTCGAGCAGGATGCCGCCGATCACACCGCCGGCCGCCATGGCTACGTTCCACAGCGTGACGAGCATGGCCTGGGCCGCGTCGGCGGACTCGCCGCCGGCGTCGCCCGCCGCGGTCTGCAACAGGGTGGGCACGCCGCCCCAGCCCAGACCCCACAGCAGGGCGGCGACATACACCAGGGCGGTGTTGTCGGCGAGGACCGCCAGCAGCGCCGCGGACGCGGCGACCAGCAGGGCGCCGGCGATGGTCAGCGCGCGCAGCCGGCGATGGATCCGGGCGCCCACGATCCAGATGCTGACCAGCGAGGCGGCACCGAACACGAGCAGCACCAGGTCGGTGTCGCCACCCATGCCCAGGTCCTCCAGGAACGTGGCGACGTACGCGTACAGGATGGTGTGGGCCAGGACGAAGACCAGCGTGACGAACAGGACCGGGGCCACGCCGGGGACGCGCAGCGCGCTCAGCATCTTCGGACGCTCACCGCGCTCCTGCCCGGGGTAGTCCGGCACGGCCGCGAAGATCCACAGGAGCAGTACGACGGTGAGCCCCGTCATCGCCAGGAACACCGTGCGCCAGCCGAGCGTCTCGCCGAGGAAGGTACCGGCCGGTACGCCGAGGGAGAGTGCCACCGGGATGCCCGCCATGGCGACTGCGATCGCCTTGCCCTGCAAGGGGACGGGCGCCATGCGCCGTGCGTACCCGGCGAGCAGGGCCCAGGCCAGGCCGGCGGCGACACCGGCGACGGACCGCGCCACCATCGTCAGACCGTAGACCGACGACACGGCCGTGACGGTGTTGGCCACGGCGAAGCCCGCCATGGCCGTCAGCAGCAGCACCTTGCGCCGCCAGGCCGAGGTGGCCGCGGTCAGCGGGATCGCCGTCAGGGCGGTACCGATCGCGTAGATCGTCACCGTCTGGCCGGTCGCCGACTCACTCACATGGAGGTCGTTGCTCATCGCGGGGAGCAGGCCCGCCGGGAGCGTCTCGGTGAGGCTGGTGATGAAGACCGCCGTGGCCAGGGCCAGCAGGGCGAGGAGCGGGAGCTTCTGCCGCTCGTCGCTCCCGCCCTGGCCGTCGGGTGCGGCGCGGGTGTCCTTTCCCGGGGCGGTGGTGGTGTCTGGTGAGGTGCTCATGTCCTGATCTCCGGATCTTCGGGGACGGGATGGGGTGCGTTCGGTGCCGGGGGACGTTCGGTGCCGGGGGCGGTTCCTGGACAGCCGGTTACGGGTGGTGGCGGAGGCCGCCGTCGACCGGGAGCCGGGCGCCCGTGGTGAACGTCGCGTCCGTGGCGAGGAAGAGGGCGGCACGGGCCACCTCCTCGGCGGAGCCGAGCCGGCCCAGCGGTGGCAGGGGTGCGGCGCCGCCGGCGGGCGCCTCGATACAGTTCGGGGCCACGGCGTTGACACGGATGCCGCGGGCGGCGAGCTCGGCGGCGAGCGCGCGCACGGTGGCCGGGGTCGGGGCGGGAGCGGTGAGCACGACGGCGCCGCCGTCCGTGAGGTACGGCAGCAGCGGACGCGCGCTCGTTGCGGCGCCGGCGAACACGAGGTCGATGCCGCCGACGGGCCCGAGGCCGGACTGGACCGAGTCCGGGGCGACCACACGCGCGGCGGAGCCCAACTCGACCTTCGCGTGCTCCCGCTCCCGGGCGGAGCCCGCGGTCAGCAGCACTTTCGCGCCGCCCTCCACGAGACGCTTGGCGATGGCCAGCCCGATCCCGGTGGACTGCCCGACGACCACGGCCCTTCTGCCCGCGTACCTGGTCATGCCTACCGCTCCCTCCGCATGGCGCCCCTGCCGGATGCGCCAGGTCACCCGACGGGAACGACTGTGCGGGCAGGTGCTTCGGAGGTGCTTCGGATGTGCTTCGGAGGGACGTCGAAGGGAACGTCGAAGGGAAGGTCGAAGGGACTTCGGGACCGCTTACGGTTCGCTGACGTTCGGCGCCGGGGCCGGTTCGGCGGGCCACGCCCGCACCCGGGCCCGCCGCGCCCGGACATGTACGGTTGCTCGCATGCGGTTTGGGGTGCTCGGGCCACTTGTGGTGTGGGACGACGAGGGGGAGACGGTCAGGGTTCCCGAGCTGAAGGTCCGGGCACTGCTCGCGGATCTGCTCGCGCACGACGGGGAGCCGGTCTCCGCCGACCGCCTCGTCCATGACCTGTGGGGCGACGAACCGCCGGGCAAGCCGAGCGGTGCCCTCCAGGCCAAGGTCTCCCAGCTGCGCCGCGTGCTCGGCCGCGACCGCGTCGTACGGCAGGCACCGGGCTACCGCCTGCGGCTCGACCCCGCGGCCGACGAGGTGGACGCCGACCGCTTCCGCGCCCTCGTGGCCGAGGCCCGCCCCCTCCGGGACCCGCGCGCCAGGGCCGCGCTGCTCACCGAGGCCCTCGATCTGTGGCGCGGGCCCGCCTACGCCGACTTCGCGGACCAGGAGTTCGTACGGGTGGCCGCAGGGCGCCTCGCCGAGCAGCGGCTGTCTGTGCAGGAGGAACAGGCCGAGGCCCGCCTCGATGCGGGAGACCACGTCCTCCTCACCGGCGAACTGGCCGACCTCGTGGCCCGACACCCCCTGCGGGAGCGCCTGCGCGCCCTCCAGATGCGGGCGCTCTACCTCGCCGGCCGCCAGAGCGAGGCCCTCGCCTCCTACGAGGCCCTGCGCTCCCACCTCGCCGAGGACCTCGGCGTCGACCCCGGCCCCGCCCTCACCGCCCTCCACCAGGCGGTGCTCCGCCAGGACCCGGGCCTGGAAGCGACCACGCGTCCGGCCCCCTCACCGTCCGCGCCGACGCCCGACACGGCGTCTGCGGCTCCGGGCGCGGATGGGATGGTGCCGGGCACGACCACGACGGGGCCGGGTGCGGCGGTTGTGGTTCCGGGCGGGGTTGGGATGGTGGCGGGTACGGCCGTGGTGGGTCGGGGTGCGGTGGCTGCGGCGACGGATACGGCCGGCACGGCGTCTGACGTGGCCACGGCGGGGCCGGGTGCGGTGGTTGCGGCTCCCGGCGGGGTTGGGATGGTGCCGGGCACGACCACGGCGGGGCCGGGTGCGGCGGTTGTGGTTCCGGGCGGGGTTGGGATGGTGGCGGGTACGGCCGTGGTGGGTCGGGGTGCGGTGGCTGCGGCGACGGATAAC